>NZ_JAZSAF010000080.1:0-24442 GCF_045601785.1 Fibrobacter sp. | reverse complement strand
GGTGCAAGGGGTACTATGTTGATTCGGTCGGAAAGAATACTGCGAAGATTGCGTCGTATATCCAAAATCAATTGAAAGAGGATGAATACGGCGAACAACTGACCATGCTCGGAAAGATGTAGCCCGTTTACGGGCTCGCCGGTAAGGACCGCACGCAGGTGTCAGACTGCGCAACGCGTCGAACGCGTCGCTAGTAACCTAGGGCAGGGCCCGTATATGAAGAACCACCCGCTGTGCGGGTGGGTTCCTTTTTCATAATGTGAAAATCATTTTTAGATGCAATTTGTAAAATTTTGGTTACTTTTGATTTGAAGAATGTTAGACTTACAAAAATGTAAGTTTTATGCTTTGTGTGCCTTTAAATTTAACGAAAAAAGGCGATTTGTGAAACTGATAAAAAAATAACTTACAAAAATGTAAGTTTTTGAAGATTTTTGCCCGTTTTTCACTATTTGTCATGCCCCTTTGCTATCTTTATAGACGTTAAAAACATTAACAATCTAAACTCTCAACGGAGATATATAAAATGGCAATCAAGAATGCTTACCTTCAGAAAGTCTATGACAAGGTCGTCGCCCGTGACCCGGACCAGGCCCTCTTCCATCAGGCTGTCCGTGAATTCCTCGAATCCCTCGACCCCGTCCTCGAACAGGACAAGTCCTGGGAAACCAACGGCGTGATCGACCGCCTCGTCGAACCGGAACGCGTGATCACCTTCCGCGTGCCTTGGCTCGATGACAAGGGTAACGTTCAGGTGAACCGTGGCTACCGCGTGCAGTTCAACTCCGCCATCGGCCCGTACAAGGGCGGTATCCGTCTCCGTAACGAAGTGACGCTTTCCATGCTCAAGTTCCTCGGCTTCGAACAGATCTTCAAGAACAGCTTGACCACGCTCCCCATGGGTGGCGGCAAGGGCGGTTCCGACTTCGACCCGAAGGGCAAGAGCGACAACGAAGTGATGCGCTTCTGCCAGTCCTTCATGACTGAGCTCTGCAAGCACGTCGGTGCCGACACGGACGTTCCGGCTGGTGACCAGGGTACTGGCGCTCGCGAAATCGGTTACATGTTCGGTCAGTACAAGCGCATCCGCAACGAATTTGTGGGCGTTCTCACTGGTAAGGGCCTCTCCTACGGTGGTTCTCTCGCTCGTACCGAAGCTACCGGTTACGGCCTCTGCTATTTCACCCGCGAAATGCTCAAGGACCTCGCTAACGACTCCTTCGAAGGCAAGACCGTCGTGATTTCCGGTTCCGGTAACGTTGCCCAGTTCGCATGCCAGAAGGCTACTCAGCTCGGTGGCAAGGTCGTGACCATGTCCGACTCCAACGGCTACATCTACGACCCGAACGGCATCAACCTCGACATCGTTCTCGACCTCAAGAACGTGAAGCGCGCCCGCATCAGCGAATACGCCAAGCTGGTTCCGGGTTCTGAATACCACGAAGGTTCTAAGGGTGTTTGGACGGTCAAGTGCGACATCGCTCTTCCGTGCGCAACTCAGAACGAACTCGACCTCGAAGGTGCCAAGGCCCTTATCGCTAACGGCGTGAAGGCCGTTGCCGAAGGTGCAAACATGCCGTCTACTCCGGAAGCTATCGAAGCCTTCCAGAAGGCTGGCGTTCTCTTTGGACCTGCCAAGGCTGCTAACGCTGGTGGCGTGGCAACATCGGGTCTCGAAATGTCCCAGAACTCCGAACGTCTCTCTTGGACCTTCGAAGAAGTGGACAAGAAGCTCGAAGGCATCATGAAGAGCATCTACGCCGCTGCTTCCTCTGCCGCTGTCAAGTACGGCCAGAAGGGCAACCTCGTGATGGGTGCAAACATCGCCGGCTTCCTCAAGGTTGCCGATGCCATGAAGTGGCAGGGCGCGGTGTAATCAAGGCTGTCATTCCGGCCTCCGTGCCGGAATCACCTTTAAAAAGTTCTCGGTCTCGCAAGAGCCGGGGGCTTTTTTTATTAGTTCTACCCTTGACAATGTATATGTTTTTTTACATTTGAGAAAAAACAGGAGTTTCTATGAAATTATTGCTAAGTCTTTTGGTTGGTGCGACCTTTTGCGTAGGCTTAACCTCTTGTGCCTCAGCTGGTTGGCATAAGGATGGTGTCTCTGATTTTGATAGGGACAATGCTCTTGCTCAATGCAAATATGAGAAGGGTAAGGACCATGTGGATGATTCAGAGTTTGTGTCGAACTGCATGATGCGTCAAGGGTATCGCTGGCAAGAGTAATTGCATTAAGGTAATAAAAGAAACTTTCGCCTTCCGGTTAAATACCGGGGGCTTTTTTGTATGAAAAGTCCACGTTGGCTTGTCTTTTGTCTGTATTTGAGTATATATTGGAAGGGGAGAGGCGATAATGAGATTCTTTGCGGCTGTATTAGTGTTTCTTTTGTGCGGGTCGGTGCTTGCACATGTGAATCCTATGCCTGATTTCAAGGATAAGCGAGATGGCCGTGTCTATAAGACGGTTCTGATAGGGGATCAGCGCTGGTTTGCGGAGAATCTGCGATTCAAAATTAAGGGCAGCTGGTGCTACGACAAAAGGGATTACAACTGCGACACTTATGGCAGGCTTTACGACTGGTCCATGGCGATGAGCTTGGTCGATTATTACAACTGGCATTCCATCAAGAAATTGAAGCAGCGTGTTCACGATGTTTGCCCTATGGGGTGGCATGTTCCCACCAACAAGGATTGGAAGAAGCTGAAATATTATGTCGGCAAGAAAGGGAAAAGTGACGGCGTGGGTATCAGCTTGAAGTCGCCGGATTACTGGGAACGTGAACTCCGCTTGCCTGCTGGTTCCGACGAGTTCGGCTTTAATGCAATTCCGGCTGGCGAAAAGCAGAAGTATAGCGGCTTCATGGATTTGCGTCATTCGGCTCAGTTCTGGTCTTCTACGGAAATTGATGATGGTGGAGCGTATTACTGGAGCCTCATGTACGATTCTAGGAGCTTTGACAAGGTGTACGCCGGGAAAGACGATGGAGTCTCCGTCCGCTGCGTCGAGGACCGCCTCTATGAAATCAAGGAACCGCCTCTGCCTCCACCGAAAATCATTCCGCAGGTGGTCAAGGTACAGAACAAAGATGTACCGACCGTCCATATTGGAGACCAGGTATGGATGGTCAAGAATTTGAACGAGAAAGTGCCTGGTAGCTATTGCTACGAAAACAAGGAAGAATATTGCGAGAAATACGGTCGCCTGTACACTTGGACTTCGGCAATGAAGATTGACGACCGTTATGCCAATGCCTATGCAAAGGATTCGATCTCAAAGCAGCGTCCCAGAGGCATCTGTCCGAATGGTTGGCATATTCCGACGGCTCTTGATTTTTACAGGCTTGGCACCTATCTGAAGGATATTGACGATGCGGTGGGCGTCGGCACGAACCTGCGTGATCGCGAAGGTTGGCAAGAAAGCGAACTGGCCCTATTGGGCGAAGATGGCTTTGGGTTTTCTGCCTTGGCGGCTGGTGTCCGGGATTCTCTCGATTCCGCCAGTTTTAGCGGTCTTGGTATGTTTACCGGATTCTGGTCAGGAACCGAGGCAGATTCGGCGCGAGCCTTGGCATGGACTCTCTCTTACGACGATGACGACTTTGTGATGGATTCCAGTGCGAAGAATCGAGCCCTTGCGGTGCGCTGTCTGTTGAATCCGCCAGACGATGATGAAATCTATGACAGTACATCAATTTATGACAAGAGAGACGAAAACCGATATAAGACAGTTGCCGTCGGGGATGATTTCTGGATGGCCGAAAATCTTCGTTTTGCAGCTCCTGGGAGTTTCTGTTACGAAGACAAGGATATCCGTTGTCGAAATTATGGACGTCTTTATCCATGGACAGTGGCAATGCGTCTTCCGGAAGATTTTATTGAGAATTCTCTCGATAGCGTTTCGCAGGGGGCGGTCATCGAAGAACATCAGGGAATCTGCCCCGATGGTTGGCACATTCCGCGTAAAGACGAATGGACGCGTCTTGGCGAGTTTGCGATAAACAAACGTAAAGGCTTGGCTGCCGCACTCAAGAGTCGAGATGGATGGGCTCAGGGGGATCTTGCAAAAAACAACAATGCGAGCGGATTCAATGCGCTCCCATCTGGGATTCGCTTTGGCAACGATGGAGAGTTTGCTGAACTTGGAACGAGTACCTACTTCTGGGCCGCCGAAGGCGGCGGGGGAATGGGAGCTGTATATTGGTATGTAGTCAACAACAAGGATGACTTTAAGGCAGAGGAAGATTTTGATAAAAACGCGATTTCGCTCCGCTGCGTGAAAAACAAAGTGGTTCCTGAACCTGATGTAAAAGCAGATTCGGCTGCAAATGTCGACTCGGTCAGCGTCCCTCAGGGACAATAGAATTACAGAAAAAGCCTCGGATTTAATCCGGGGCTAATTTATTTAAGGATAGATTGCTTCGTCACTGCGTCCCTCGCAATGACGTTTTAGCTAGCCTTCCACCTTCGGGAGCTGGGCGAGGCTCTTCGCGATGTCTTCATCCGTCGGGATGTAGTCGCTCATTTCACCGTCGTTGAACTTCTGGTAGGCCACCATGTCGAAGTAGCCCGTGCCGGTGAGGCCGAACACGATGTTCTTCGCCTCTCCGGATTCCTTGCACTTGAGCGCTTCATCGATGGTCGCGCGGATGGCGTGGCTGGATTCCGGAGCCGGGAGGATGCCTTCGGTCTGGGCAAAGAGCTTGGCGGCTTCGAACACCTTGGTCTGTTCCACGGAGGCGGCGCGGATGAGCTTCTGGTCGTAGAGTTCAGAGAGGATGGTGCTCATGCCGTGGTAGCGCAGGCCGCCGGCGTGGTTCGCGGACGGGATGAAGCTAGAACCCAGCGTGTACATCTTGGCCAGCGGGCAGACCTTGCCGGTATCGCAGAAGTCGTAGGCGTACTTGCCGCGGGTAAAGCTCGGGCAGCTTGCCGGTTCGATGGCGAGAATGTCGTAGTCGGCTTCGCCACGGAGCTTTTCGCCGACGAACGGGCTGATAAGGCCACCGAGGTTGGAACCACCGCCGGCGCAACCGATGATGAGGTCGGCCTTCACGCCGAGCTTGTCGAGAGCGGCCTTCGTTTCGAGACCGATGACGGACTGGTGCAGCAACACCTGGTTCAGCACGGAACCGAGAACGTAGCGGTAACCCGGCTGCTTCACGGCGGCTTCCACGGCTTCGGAAATAGCGCAGCCGAGGCTACCCGTGGTGCCCGGGAATTCGGCGTTGATCTTCTTGCCGATGTCGGTGGTCATGGAAGGCGACGGGGTGACGCTAGCACCGTAGGTGCGCATGACTTCGCGGCGGAACGGCTTCTGTTCGTAGGAGACCTTCACCATGTAGACCTGGCAGTCCAGTCCGAAGAAGGCGGTGGACATCGAAAGGGCGGTGCCCCACTGGCCAGCACCCGTTTCGGTGGTGACACCCTTGAGGCCCTGCTTCTTGGCGTAGTAGGCCTGCGCAATGGCGGAGTTCAGCTTGTGGCTTCCGCTGGTGTTGTTGCCTTCGAACTTGTAGTAGATGTGCGCCGGAGTGCCGAGCGCCTGTTCCAGGAAGTAGGCGCGGACGAGCGGGGAGGGGCGGTACATCTTGTAGAAAGTGAGAATATCTTCGGGAATTTCGAAGTAGGCGGTATCGTTGTCGAGTTCCTGCTTGATGAGCTCGTCGCAGAACACGGGCTGCAGGTCTTCGAAGGTCACCGGCTTGCCGGTACCCGGGTTCAGGAGCGGCGCGGGCTTCTTCTTCATGTCGGCACGCACGTTGTACCATGCCTTCGGGAGTTCGTTTTCGTCGAGGTAAGTCTTGACCGGACCATCAAGCTTGAGCGAATTTCTCATACTAATTCCTTTTTTGCGGGCGTAAAGCCAATAATAACGGCGTGAAATATAGTAATCTATCGTTTAAGACTTAGCCAAGAATTGCCTTTGGGCGCGAAAAAAGGACCTGTGTTATTGACAAAAATAATTTTTTTAGTAAATTGAAAAGTATGGCTATCAATCATAACCTATTTACGGGGCAGACGGAACTGGCGGGGGAGGTCCGCGTGTCGCCTGCTGGCGAGGGTGCAAAGCAGCTCCCGGTCCACAGCGGTAAAAAATTCATTCGACTGCTCCCGCAACGCAAAAAAACGAAACCCTCGACGACGGGCAAATAAACCCAGAGTTTAAAGCGCTTCGGAAAACCGGGGCGCCTTTCTTTTGTAAAAAACTGCAAATTTCTAGATTTTTATTCGTGAGTAGCAATCCTTTTGAACTTCTGAAAACAAGCTGTCACGGCAAAGCCCGCCGGGGCAGGCTCCGGACGTCGCACGGTGTGGTTGAAACGCCGATTTTTATGCCGGTGGGCACTCTGGCGAGTGTCAAGGGACTTTCGGTGCGGGATTTGCGCGAAATCAAGGCGCAGATCATTCTCGCCAATACCTACCACCTTTACCTGCGGCCGGGAACGGAACTGATTGCGAAAATGGGAGGCGTGCAGAAGTTCATGGGTTGGAACGGCCCGATGCTTACCGATAGCGGAGGCTTTCAGGTATGGAGCCTCAAGGATTTTAGGCGCATTACGGAAAACGGCGTCGAGTTCAAGAGCTTGTTGGATGGTTCCCGCCACAAGTTTACGCCGGAATCGGTGATGAAGGCCCAGCGTGAAATTGGGGCGGACGTCATCATGGCTTTTGACGAATGTACTCCGTATCCGAGCACGGTCGATGAGGCTTCACATTCACTTGACTACACGCTGCGCTGGACGCAGCGCGCTATGGAATGGCTTGAAGCCAATCCGCCGATTCATGGGTATCCGCAATATTTCTTTGGCATTGTTCAGGGCGGCATGCACAAGGAATTGCGCAAAAAATCCATCGATGCGCTCAAGGAGCTTGCTCCAGATGGCTATGCCATGGGCGGCCTTTCGGTCGGTGAACCCGTGGAACTGATGTACGAAATTGCTGATTTTTGCACTGACTACCTGCCCGAGGACCGCGCCCGCTATGTGATGGGGGTGGGAACCCCCTGGAACCTTCTTTCGCTCATTGCTCGCGGCGTTGACATGTTCGACTGCATTTTGCCGGCAAAGAATGCCCAGGACGGACTAGTCTATACGAGCAGGGGAGTGCTTCGTTACAAGAATGCTAAGTTTGCAGACGATGAGCGTCCGCTGGATCCGGAATGCGACTGCTATTGTTGCAGACATTATAGCCGTGGCTACTTGCGCCACCTGTTCAAGTCGAAGGAACCTCTCGGGTGGACGCTTTCGACGATCCACAATTTGCGATTCTACCTGCATTTGATGGAACAGGCTCGGTTTCACATAGAATCGGACGATTATGAGTCGTGGGCGAAAGATCAGGTTGAAATTTTGCAGCGCGAAGCTGAATAAGGCTGATTGAAATTTACTCCAGCAGCAGTTCCTGCGGAATGGCGCCTTCGATAACGAGGAGACGCCGCTTGAGGTCGAGCCCTAGGGCGTAGCCGACCAGGCTTCCGCCCTTGCCCACCACGCGATGGCAGGGGAGGATAATCTGTAGCGGGTTCGCGCGGAGGGCAGCGCCCACGGCACGCGTGGCGCGGGGTTCTCCAACTGCTTCGGCCACCTGCTGGTAAGTCCGCGTTTCTCCGTAGGGAATCTCGGCGATGGCCTCCCAGACTTTCATCTGGAAATCGGTGCCGTACACCTTGAGCGGGAGCGAAAATTCGCGGAGTTTGCCTGCCAAATACAAATTAAGCTGCTGTACGGCCTTGCGGTAGGCGCGAGCCACCGTCGAAGACTGCTCGTGGACTGCATCGGGTTCTGCATAGGCGCAGGCCTGGACCGCACTCGGCACGCCTTCTCCAGAATATCGCAGGCTGCACAACTTAGATTTCTCGAACACGAATGTCCACTGCCCCCACAAATTGCGGTGCGCAATCGTCGTGAATCTTGAATCCGAGAAGTTCATGACTTTAATATATAAAATCTTTTTTTAACATTCATGGCTGGCGTTGAGGTCGCGTGCTTGCTGTAAACACCGTGTCCGTGTATCCCGAGATTCTCCAAAATAGGACTTTGGGAACTTTTTGGGGTTCCCTTTAAACCGCTATAGCCGGTTCGGGGTGTTTTTTTCGCAAATATTACTACACAAACGGATTTATTTTTTGTAAATTTAGGCCCAACAACGCACCATCCTGCCCTAAAAAGTGGGGTGAAGCTATTTCAACAAACAAACAAAAGGATCCAATAATGGCTCTCAAACTCGGTATCAATGGTTTCGGTCGTATCGGCCGCATGGTCTTCCGCGCTGCTGTGGAAAACTTCTCCAAGGACATTACTGTTGTCGGTATCAACGACCTTCTCGACGCTGACTACCTCGCTTACATGCTGAAGTATGACTCCGTCCACGGCGCTTTCAACCACGACATTAAGGTGGAAGGCAACTTCCTCATCGTCGATGGCAACAAGATTCAGATCTTCGCCGAAAAGGATCCGTCCGCAATCACTTGGGGTGCCCTCGATGTTGACGTCGTTGTGGAATCCACCGGCTTCTTCCTGACCGAAGAACTCGCTTCTGCTCACCTCAAGGCTGGTGCCAAGAAGGTGATCATGTCTGCTCCGTCTAAGGACGCTACTCCGATGTTCGTGTACGGCGTGAACGACAAGACCTACGCTGGCCAGAAGATCATCTCCAACGCTTCCTGCACCACCAACTGCCTTGCCCCGATTTCCAAGGTTCTCGATGAAAAGTTCGGCATCGTCCGTGGCCTCATGACCACCGTTCACGCTGCAACTGCTACTCAGAAGACCGTTGACGGCCCGTCCAAGAAGGACTGGCGCGGTGGCCGTGGCATCCTCGAAAACATCATCCCGTCTTCTACGGGTGCTGCTAAGGCCGTGGGTAAGGTTCTCCCGCAGCTCAACGGCAAGCTCACCGGTATGTCTATGCGCGTGCCGACTTCCGACGTGTCCGTTGTTGACCTGACTGTCGAACTCAAGAAGGCTTGCACTTACGAAGAAATCTGCGCTGCCATGAAGGAAGCCTCTGAAGGCGAACTCAAGGGCATCCTCGGTTACACCGACGAAGCCGTTGTTTCTACCGACTTCCGCAACTGCCCGAAGACCTCCATCTTCGACGCCAAGGCCGGTATCCAGCTCGACCCGACCTTCGTTAAGGTTGTGTCCTGGTACGATAACGAATGGGGCTACAGCAACAAGGTTTGCGAAATGGCCCGCGTGATCGCCAAGTAAGATTTCTAGATAGCGTTAGTCGTGCGGACGCCACTTAGATTTCCGCACTTCCGCTAAGAAACCTTTTAGGAACCCTGCCCAAGCGGCGGGGTTTCTTTTTTTGTCCTGACGGACCACCCCCCGGCGAGGCTTTCTTATTAATATCGCTCCAGCGGGATATATAATAGCAGTGTGTGTGGGGGGGGGGCGCATTGTGGGCAAAATGCAACCCTTTGAGGCGAGGACTACGGACTAATAGTCCTCTTGACGCGGTTTAGTCTGTAAAAATGTGTATAAACTAAACGGTTTTTGTCGAATATTACGGACTAGAAGCGCACTTGACGCTGTTTGGTCCGTAAAATTGTGTATAAACTAAACGAATTATGCCGAAAATTACGGACTAAAGGCTATCTAGATGCAATTTAGTCCGTAAAGTGAACGGACCCGCTTGTTTGCAGGTCCTTTTAAATGTTAGGCGTTGTCATGCCAATACAAGTATTGACGCAACTTTGATGCATTGCTTCATGCAATACGGCTCTGTTATAGTTCCGCAAGCGGCCCTGCAATATTCGCCTTGGGGCTACTCGCCTTACGCATTTGTCCTCCTGAATTAAAGTTTCATATCGCTTAGTCTTGTTTTATCAACTTGTTCAAACTCCTCTTGGATTTCCTTGCTGGGGGCCTTGGTGCAGAGGCTTACGATCACGATGGTCGCAAAGCTAAGCACGAAGCCGGGCACGAGTTCGTAAATCTGGAAGATTTCGGCGGAGAATCCGGAGAGGTAGAACTTCCACACGAAGGTGGTGATGCCGCCCACCAGCATGCCGGCGATGGCGCCGGGGAGGGTGGTACGCTTCCAGAACAGGGCAAGGAGCATAATCGGGCCGAAGGTGGCGCCGAAACCGCCCCAGGCAAAGCTCACGAGGCTCATCACCACATCCAAGAAGCTCTTGCCCTGTTTAGCGCCGTCGGCGCCGGGCGCCCCCTGCATGGCGACGATGACCGCGATAACCGTAATGAGCACCACGACGCCGCGGCTCACCCACATGACTTCTTTGTTGCTCGCATTCTTGCGGAACAGGTGCTTGTAAAGGTCGTTACTGAAGGCAGAAGCGGAAACAAGCAGCTGGGAGTCGGCTGTACTCATGATGGCGGCGAGTATTGCGGCCATGAGAATGGCGGCGACAGCCGGGTGGCAGAGCGTCTGGCACAGGATCATGAAGATGCGTTCGGGATCGTCCACCTTGATGCCGTGGGCTTCTACATAGTAGCGGCCAAGGAGGGCAATCATGATGACGGCGCCCAGGCAGATGGTGACCCAGGTCATGGCGACGCGGCGGGAGAACTTGATGTCTTCGGCGTTCTTGATGCTCATGAAGCGTACCAGGATGTGCGGCATGCCAAAATAGCCGAGGCCCCACGCGAGGCTAGAAATCAGGGCGATAAGCCCGATGGACTTGCCGGTGGTGGCGTTGGTGAACAGGCTCATCAGGTAGGGGTTCTGCGCGTTCACCGCATCCATGGTGGCTGCAAAACCGCCCGAACCTGCCATGATAATCGAGGGAATGGCGATGACGGCGATGAGCATCATGGTCGCCTGGATAAAGTCGGTCCAGCACACAGCGAAAAATCCGCCCATGAAGGTGTAACTCACCACGACGACCGCACCGATGATAAGGCCCGTGGTGTAGTTCATGCCGAAGATGGTGCCGAAGAGTTTTGCGCTAGCCACAAAGCCTGACACGGTGTAGAACAGGAAGAACGCGAGAATGAAAATCGAGGCGATAACGCGGATGATTCCCTTGTTGTCGCGGAAACGGTTCGCAAAAAAATCGGGGAGCGTGATGGAGTCGCCGCAGAAGTGGCTGTACTTGCGGAGCCTGCGGCCCACGATTTTCCAGTTGAGGTATGTGCCGATGACGAGGCCGATGCCAATCCACGCTTCGGAAAAACCGCTCACGAAGATAGCGCCCGGGAGGCCCATCAAAAGCCAGCCGCTCATGTCGGAGGCTTGGGCGGACATGGCAACGACCCACTTGTTCATGCCGCGGTTGCCGAGGTAGTAGGCGTTCAGGCTGTTCGCCTTCTTGGAAAAGTAGAATCCGATACCGAGCATCATCAGCAGGTATAAAACGAAGACGGCTAGAACCATTTTTACTCCTTTTTTTAGGTCGTCTTTACTTCTTATTCTAAAATTTAACAAAAAAAGCCGTCTGTTCATTAATTTGCTATTTTATAAATGTCAAAAGGAGATTTGTAATGACTGATCCTCGTATTACGAAACTTGCAGAAAATCTGATTAACAACGCCATTGCCCTTAAGGCAGGCGAGAACATCCTTATCGAAACGACTGACACTCCCGATGAAGTCTCGACCGAACTCGTGAAGGCTGTTGCTAGAGTAGGCGGAAATGCTTTTGTTCACAACTATCGCGGCCGAGTCCGTCGCGAAATGATCAAGTCGGCAACAATCGAACAGATGCAGTTGCAGGCTGATCTCGCTATGGCCGAAATGCAGAAGATGCAAGCCTACATCGCCATTCGCGGCGCCGAAAACGCCCTTGAAAACTGCGATATCGATGGCAAACAGATGATGAACTACCGCAAGATTACGGAACCCGTGCTGAACTATCGCGTTGATAAGACTCGCTGGTGCGTGTTGCGCTGGCCGAACCCCTCCATGGCGCAGGGTGCCAAGATGAGCTCCGAGGCGTTCGAAGACTTTTACTTCGAAGCATGCCTTGCCGACTATCCGAAAATGGCCAAGGCTGCTCAGAACCTCGTAGACCTCATGAACCGTACCGACAAGGTGCGCCTTGTGGCAAACGGCACCGATTTGACCTTCAGCATCAAGGATATTCCGGCGATTCCGTGTTGCGGCAACATGAACATCCCCGATGGCGAAGTCTATACCGCGCCGGTGCGCAACAGCGTGAACGGAGTCATTCATTACAACACGCCGACGCTTTACGATGGCAAGTACTTCAGCAATATCCGCCTCGAATTCAAGGACGGCAAGATTGTGAACGCCACCTGCGAATCCGGCGACAACGTGGCCCTGAATGCGCTCTTTGATACCGACGAAGGTGGCCGCTACGTGGGCGAGTTCGCTATCGGCTTCAACCCGTTCGTGAACTCTCCCATGTGCGACATTCTGTTCGACGAAAAGATTGCGGGATCCATCCATTTCACGCCGGGCCGTTGCTACGAAGAAGCCCCGAACGGCAACATCAGCGCCATCCACTGGGACCTGGTGCTCATCATGCGTCCGGAATACGGTGGCGGCGAAATCTGGTTCGACGACAAGCTCATCCGCAAGGATGGCCTGTTTGTTGTGGACGAACTCAAGTGCCTGAATCCGGATCAACTGGGTAAATAACGATTGGCGTCATCCTATGAAAAAAGCCGTCCTTTGCGGGACGGTTTTTTAAATGTTTTTCGCTAAAGCGAAAGTTGCGCAGTCGCGCAATCTTTCGAATTACACACCCTTAGCGAGAATTTGGACTCCTTCGGAGTCCGATGCTCGGCGGCTCGGTCATGCCCATGCAAGCATGGGCGCGACTCTCGCCTTTAGAGCATCTCCCCAATCTGCACGGCGTTGAGAGCGGCACCCTTGCGGATTTGGTCACCGGTGAGCCACAGCGTGTTGCTGTTCTCGTCGGCGAGGTCCTTACGGATACGGCCAACGAACACGTTGTCCTTGCCAGCGCTTTCGAGCGGCATCGGGTACACGTAGTTCTGCGGGTCGTCCTTGAGGGTCACGCCCGGAGCGTTCTTCAAGGCATTGCGGATTTCTTCGACAGAAACCGGGCGCTCGGTCTCGAACCACACGGATTCGGAGTGAGAACGCAGCGAGCTCACGCGCACGCAAGTGGCGCTGGTACGCACATCGGAGTGCATAATCTTGCGCGTTTCGTTGAACATCTTCATTTCTTCCTTCGTGTAGTCATTTTCCGTCATCTTGTCGATCTGCGGAATCACGTTGTAGGCGAGCTGGAACGGGAACTTGTTGATGTGCGTCGTCGTACCGGTTTCGAGAATGTCCTTGTACTGCTGCTTCAGTTCTTCCATGGCGATGGCACCTGCGCCGCTCGCGCTCTGGTAAGAGGAAATGTGAATCTTCTTGATGTGGGAAATCTTCTCGATCGGGTTCAAGACGACAACCATCATGATGGTCGTGCAGTTCGGGTTCGCGATGATGCCCTTACCGCCGTTCTCAGCCTTGTAGAGCTTGATGTCTTCGGGGTTCACTTCGGGCACGACCAGCGGGACCTTCGGGTCCATGCGGAAGAAGCTCGTGTTGTCGACGACCACGGCGCCGTTCTCGACGGCGATGGGGGCGAATTCCTGGGAAATCGCGGCACCGGCGGAGCTGAGCACTAGGTCAACACCCTTGAAGGAATCCTTGTTCAGGACTTCGCACTTGAGGGTTTCGCCCTTGAACTTGAATTCCTTGCCCGCGCTGCGCTCGGAGGCGAGGAGCTTCAGGCTCTGCAGCGGGAAGTTGCGTTCCTCGAGGATGGAGAGGATTTCTTGGCCCACGGCGCCGGTTGCGCCCATGATGGCAACGTTGCGAATCATAATTAACCTTTATTTTTCGTTTTGTAGTTGATTGTTTGATTGTAAAACTTCGATGCCGTTCCAGAAGCGCTTGAGATAGATCTTCATTTGTCCAATCTGGTCTCGCGACTGGCGGTAAAGGATCAGCTGCTGCTCCGGATTTTCCTGGAGCGTGTAGTTGTAGAGTGCGTAAGCGGCAAGGCGGACGCATTCACTTGCCTGGATCAAGTCGGCATGCGCTTCGCTCGATTCATGCGGATGGAAGAGCCCGAGAACCTTCTTGTTTAAAGCCACGGCATTGTTGTTGATGGCAAGCGCCTGGCTGCTACGCTTTTCGCGTTCCGACTCCGAGACGTTCGAAGGCAGGGGGTCGAAGTCGTCGATGGAATTGGTGATGTCCGTCATGCGCTTGATAGCCGTTTCTGCATCGACCAGGTAGCTTTCAAGCCTGCTCAGGGAGCCATCATCCCTTGCTTTTTGACCGCCATTGGCGGGTACTGCGACCGCTCTCACTCTGGCCTTGCCTTGTGCCGATCCTGCATCGCTATCGGAGAACGATGCGATGTAGTCCTGGTACTGGGCATTCATCGCGGCAATCTCGGAGGGGGAGTAGTCCGAAGTCGGAATGAAAGTCGGACGATCCCAATAGGCGATACCCATGAAAGCGGAAAGCATAAAGAAAGCAAAGAATCCGTTGCCGAATT
The DNA here is from genome assembly GCF_045601785.1 of Fibrobacter sp. Lineage (GTDB taxonomy): Bacteria > Fibrobacterota > Fibrobacteria > Fibrobacterales > Fibrobacteraceae > Fibrobacter. The sequence goes on along the minus strand of NZ_JAZSAF010000080.1, from coordinate 9,985 downwards.
TGCTTGCAAGGTCGTCGCTGCGAACCATGCCGATAATGGCAAAGAAGAACAAGCTTGCAAACGAAAGCAGGAGACCACCGTCGCAGTTGTAGGCAATGAACGAATTCTTCGCGAAGTAGAAGATGCAGTCCATGACTACAATAAGGAACGACAAAAACGCGCCTGCCATTTTCTGGGTGCGCGTCTCGGCTGCGGCCGTCATGAGAATCGCCGTAAAGGTGATTCCTAACGGAAGCACCATCATCAGGGCGATATCAGCAATTTGTTGGTTCATTTTTTAGAAGGGCAGGTCGTCGTCAGCGACATCCGGGGCTGCCGGAGCGTCGTAGGCGGGAGCGCTTGCCTGGTTAAAGTTGTTGGATTGGTTGTAGGAGTTGCCCCCCTGGTAGTTGCTACCATTCTGGCCGCGCGGGGTCAGAAGTTGGAAGGTGTCCAGGTTGACTTCGGTGCTGTAGCGCTTCTGGCCATTCTGGTCAGTCCAGCTGCGGTTGGTGAGGGAACCTTCAACATAGAGCGTCATGCCCTTGTGGACACCGAGAGATTCCATCGTGTCGGCGATCTTTCCCCAGCCGACGATGTTGTGCCAATCTGTCTGTTCCTTCTGTTCACCGTTGTTATCGCGATAGCGGCGGCTGGTGGCCAAGGAGAACGATACACGCTTGCGACCTGCTGCGCTTGCGCTGATGACAGGGTCCTTGCCGATATTGCCGATAAGCATCACTTTATTCAAATATGCCATAATATATCCTATTTGTTTTTTTTGTTCTATTGGTAAAAATAAAAAAATTCAAGTGTCATTTTGTGCCATTTTATGAAAAAATCACATTTTGCAAACAATGTTTGACATTTTTTTCGCATCTTGGCCCAGTCAAGTCCCTTTTATTTATATTTTCATAAAGGGTAAAGTTTAACTTCAGATTTCACACATCAAATTTCACGTTTTTTATGGTAACTCTCGCACTTTCAAGATTTGAAAAAGTTTTTCCCCAAGCCCTCAGGGGCAAGCGCCTGGGCGCAGTCCTTCATCCGGCTTCGGTTCTCCCGGACTTGCACTATACGCTCGACTTGCTCAAGGAATTTGACGGCAAGCTCTTTAAGCTCTCTGCTCTGTTTGGTCCGCAACACGGTATCAAGGGGCACACACAGGACAACATGATCGAATGGGAAGGCTACACCGACCCCGAACTGGGAATCCCCGTTTATAGCCTGTATGGCGAACACCGTGAACCCACCCCCGAGATGCTCAGCCATGTCGACGCACTCCTGGTGGACCTCCAGGATGTCGGTGCACGCTACTATACGTTCATCTGGACTTTGTTCCTTTGTATGAAAGCCTGCGAAAAGGCGGGCATCCCCGTGATTGTGGTGGACCGCCCGAACCCCATCAATTGTGTAGACGAAGAAGGTCCTGTGCTTGACCTCAACTACACGAGTTTCGTGGGCCTGCACAGCATCCGCACGCGTCATGCTAAGACCATCGGCGAACTTGCGGTGCAGTTCAAGGAAGAACGCTTCCCCAAGTGCGAACTCTACGTGCTCGGCATGGAAGGCTACGACAAAAAGATGTGGTACGACCAGACGGGACTCCCGTGGATTCTGCCGAGCCCGAACATGCCGACCCTCGATACAGCCATTGTTTACCCCGGCATGTGCCTGTTTGAGGCGACCAACGTGAGCGAAGGCCGCGGCACAACCCGCCCCTTCGAAATTTTCGGTGCTCCGTTCATCGATGCAGTCAAGCTTTGCAAGTACATGAACGGATTGAAATTGCCCGGCGTGTACTTCCGCGAAAACTATTTTCAGCCAACCTTCCACAAAGGTGCGGGGCAGATTTGCGGCGGTGCGCAGATTCATGTGCTCGACCGCGACAAGTTCCGCAGCTTTGACATGGCGGTAAAGCTTTTGCAGTACATTTTCAATGAGTACCCCAACGATTTCGCCTGGAAACAGCCACCTTACGAATATGAGTTCAAGAAGTTGCCCATCGACATTCTGCTCGGAAACGGTACATTTAGGAAAGAATTTATAGAGAGTAGTATTTAACCAAGGAGACACAATGACTCAACCTGTCAACGGAAAATTTGAAATGCCCGCGCTCCCGTATGCGGCGGCGGACTTAGCCCCTGTTCTTAGCGCAGAAACCATCGAGTTCCACTATGGCAAGCATTTGCAGACCTACCTGAATAACCTGAACGCGGCCCTTCCGGGCAGTGCCTTCGAAGGCAAGTCCCTCGAAGACATCGTAAAGACTGCCGATGGGGGAGTATTCAATAACGCAGGCCAGTTCCTGAACCACTATATGTACTTTATGCAGTTCAAGGCACCGTCAGCAGGGAATATCCCGACGGGTAAAATTGCCGAAGCGATTGTCCGCGAATTCGGCTCCTTTGAAAAGTTCCAGGAAGAATTCCAGGCAAAGGGTGCTGGCCTCTTCGGTTCCGGTTGGGTATGGCTCTCTGCCGATGCTTCAGGCAAGCTCGTGATTACGCAGGAAGGTAATGCCCAGAACCCGCTCACCAAGGGACTCAAGCCGCTCCTCACCTTCGATGTGTGGGAACATGCCTACTACATCGATTACCGCAACCGTCGCCCTGACTACCTCAAGGGACTCTGGCAGATTGTGGACTGGAATATTGTCAATAATCGCCTGGGCGCCTAAACTGTATTGAGATGAAATGGTTAAGCCCTGCACGCTGTGCAGGGCTTTTCGTTATTTTTTGCTTTGAAGCATCTCTTCAAAATCCTTGATGAGCTTGGGCTTGGCGAAGTAGAATCCTTGGAAAAGGTGGCATCCCATATCCAATAGGATCCTGTACTGAGCTTCGGTTTCGACACCCTCGCTCAGGGATATGAGTCCAAGGTCGTTTGAAAGCCTGAGCACGTTGCGTAGGATAGTTGCGGCCTTGGGGTCGTCCTGAGCTTTGCTCAGGAACTTCATGTCGATTTTCAGCACATCAAAGGGCATGTCCTTGAGCTGGTTTAGCGAAGAGTATCCGCTGCCGAAGTCATCCATTTCAACAATGAAGCCTGTCCTGCGGAACTTGTTCAAGATCGCCAAACGGCTTTCGGCATCCGTCATCATTACGCTCTCGGTGATTTCGATGCGTAGCCTTGAGGGTGGAATCTTGAACTCTTCGACAAGCGCGTTGATTTCTGCGAAGACATCCATGAAGTAAAAGTCTTTGGGCGATATGTTGATGGAAATGAACAAGTTCGACTTTTCGCCATTCCAGGAAGAAAGCGTCTCACAGGCGCATCGCCAAATGTACTTGTCCACAACGGCGATCATGCCGTTCTTTTCGAAAACGGGAATGAACTTGAATGGCGTAAGGAATCCTTCTTCGGGGTGGTTCCAACGGACAAGGGCTTCTGCTCCGATAATCGATCCCTCTTTGTTGACGATGGGTTGCAGATAGGGAACGATTTCCCTTTTTTCAATGGCATTTTCCAATTCAGCCGAAATCTTTTGATCCCAGATGAGTTGGTCTCGCATGTTGTCGTTGTAGATGGCGATGTGCTTGTTGTATTCGTTCTTGATTGTTGTCAGGGCTAAGTGCGCCCGGTCGAACATGATGGAAATATCCATATCCGGATCGATTACATTGTATATGCCCACATGCATCAAAATGTGGTGGTCAATGTTGCCGTTCGAAATTACAAATTTTCTTAGCCGCCTTTCCACGTTGGGAAGCTTTACGCTTTCTGCGGAGAAACAAACTCCGAATGCATCCCCAGAGAGTCTGCCGAAAATCCAGTTTCCGTTTGAATTTTCCTTGATCCATTCGGCAACTCGGATGAGTATCTTGTCTCCGGCGTCTTTTCCGTAGATGTCATTGACCATCTTGAAATTCCGGATGTCCAGGTAGGCAATACAGTAAGATGGTCCTTGTTTTTCTGAGAGACATTTTCTTATTTCGCTAAATAGGTATTCCTTGGTGTAAAGTCCTGTAAGCTTGTCGTGTGTGGCGTCGTAAATCTCGCGCTGGTGCTTGAGTACGTTTTCGGTGTTGTCCTGGATGGTTAGAAATGAACCGACTTTTTTGTCGTTGGATCCTTTGACGACTTGCTTTTCAAGCGTGTAGAATCGGGTTTCTTTTCCTGAACCGGATATTTGCTTCGAAGACCATTCTTCGGCATTTTCGCCCCAGTCTTTGAACATGGCCGAAAGTTGATTGTGGACATTTTCGAGATCGTCGTGTTTGCAGTTGATCAGCTTTTGGGCGTTGCTGTTAATCCAGATACAGCGGTTGTTTGCGTCGAAGAAGAATATGGCGTCGGAATTTTTTGACGCGATGTTGGCGAGCATTCTGTCTAGAAGCCTGAATGGCCTAAAGAACAGTGAAAAATAGAAGATGAGAACGGCACAAATGGCCAGGGCAAGCATTGAAAAATCTACGGGCGCTTTCGACAAAATGTAGTAGGTTTGCAAGGAACCTGTAAAGAACATGGTAAAGAAGATGACATAGTATTTTTCGGCGTAAATGCGGGGGACTCGTATTGCCTTTACAAGGAAAATCACCATCGACGTGATGCATGCAGTGTAGGCGATGATGCGGTGTAGGTACTGCCCAAGGTAAGGTATTGGCCTATAGTAGGGGGTGCCGTCAACCATGATCGTGTCCAAATCGATGGCGTACCCAAGGTAGATGCTAATGAGGTACTGGACCATGTCCAATGCGAGAACCGTGTAAATGGCGTAGCATTTTTTACGGTGTTTTTCAACAGGAATGTTGCAATAGGACAGTGTAAACCTGAATAAGGTGAACGCAACGAGATTCATCCCGATGGAGTAGATGTGGATTCCAATCCTTGCCAGAAGTTCATTCTGCGTAAGGAGAAGAATCAGGTTTCCGGTAATGGGGATGATAAAGCAAAATTGCACATACGAAACAATCTTTGCGACAGTCTTGTTTGACCGTCGTGAAATCGTTCCGAAAAGCCCTAAAAGAACGATCAGCAATATAAATATGGCTGCAAAGGAGGTTCTCATCAATACATCTTACCAAACAACGCGTTCTTTAACGAAAATATATAAGAACTTACATTTTCTTGTCATTTTATGTAAAAATCTTACTCCAAGTTGGAATATTCCCAGCTGTAGACTATCTTGTTTTTTTTTATATTTTCGGCATGATTGAATCTATTATCTTGGGCCTGTTGCAGGGTCTTGCCGAATTTCTCCCTATTTCTAGCTCCGGCCACCTTGTGATCGGACACGAACTTCTTGGCATGAACGATGCGGGCATGTTCTTCGACATCATGCTTCATGCCGGCACCCTCCTTTCGATTTTTGTGGTTTTCCACAAGAAGATTACCGACATCATCGTGGGGTGCCTCCGCCGCAATCCCGAACAGCTGCGCGAGGCGGGGTACATTGTTCTGGCAAGTATCCCGACGGCGATGATCGGTCTAGGTTTCAAGGACTTGCTCGAGGGCCTGTTTGAGAACCCTCGTGCCGTGTGCATAGCCGAACTTTTTACCGGCATTTTGCTTTTCACGTCCCAGTGGGGTGCGACTGGAGCCAAGCATCCGGATAACGAGGGCGTCAAGATGAACTGGTGGCGTGCTCTTGTGACCGGCGTAGTTCAGGGTATTGCTTGCATTCCGGGCATTAGCCGCAGCGGTTCCACCATCAGTGCCATGATGTTTATGGGCGTGAACCGCAAGTACGCAGGTGAATTTAGCTTTCTCATGAGCATTCCTGCCGTGGGCGGAGCGGCTCTCCTCGACTGCATCAAGTGGATCAAGTGCCAAACCATGACTCCGGAAAAGGCTCTCCTCGACCCGGAAAAGGCAATGAAGTGTGCCGATGCTGGAGGCTTTACCCCGGAACTTTTGGTGGGCATGGTCGTGTCGTTCATTTTCGGCATCATCGCCCTCAAGTGGCTCATGACCTTCTTGCAGAAGGGCAAGTTCCAGCACTTTGCCTGGTACGTGTGGGCCGTGGGTATTTTCGGACTGATTTTTATCTAGGCGTCGCCGTTTTCCAACATAATATCAGGTGACAGCTTGCAAATTGTTCCCGGAAAAACAAAGTGTAACGCTCGTCACATGTATACATCTGTAAAATTATTCGTAGCTTACAAAGTGCTTTTTGAATGCCGATATTTGTATTTTAACGGCATGAATGCGAATAATATTTATATTCTCAAGCAGATTGTGGTGCTAGTCGCTGTTGCTATCGTTTTGGGCTTCATTTACGGCTAGGATTTTTACCAAGCGAAATCCTGTACGTCTTGACGATATTCTCGCCGCTTCGCAAGTGCATTTGGCGCTTCGCCTCTTCTACGAGAATGTTGTCGATGGGGGTGGGGAACATGGCTTGAAATGTAGTTTTTTAGAACTCGCTGTTGAACTTGATTATTTGTGGTCTGCGACAGATAACACAATGTAAAATTTTTGCACGCCCCTTGCCAAATAATTAAAACTTAGGTACAATTACAGCATCCCCGAACGCATCTCGTCTAAGGAAAGGCGAGATGCGTTCTTTGTTATTTGGGTTTTCCGGCCCTTTGCGAAAGAACGCCTCTAAAAATCAATCGGTCGCAGCTTGCGACCATAACAACGGAGGCTATAATATGAGTCGCAGTTACAAGAAACCGTTTGTGAAAATGGCAAAGGATGTTGAATTTCAGAAAATGGCGAATCGAGAGTTTCGTCGTAAGGCAAAAAATGTCCTGCGGGGTTCTGCCGATCCCGAACGCCACATGCCGGAAAAGAAGCGCAAAGAGGGTGATTGTTGGGGGTGGCCGTCCGAAGGTGTCAAACTGCCTATTCCTAACCCGAAGGGCTTTAGGAAATAGTGAAAATCGCTCGAAAAAGCCTAATGATTTACAAATGTATTGACAAATGTGTGTACAGTAATTATATTAAGAGGTAGAATTCGTGGCTGGATGGAATTCTGAGAAAAATGAATTGTTGAAGGTGACGAGACATGTTTCCTTCGAACAAATCGAAGAAATTATGCGGAACAAAGAGGTCCTGGATGATTACGAACACCCGAATCAGGAGAAGTATCCAGGGCAGAGAATTATGGTTGTTAGGATTGAAGGCTACTGTTATGTTGTTCCTTACAAGCCTGAACCTGATGGAGACATTTGGCTTAAGACTATTGTGCCGAGCAGAGTCGCGCAGAGAAAATATGGAGGTAAATAATGTTGTCTTTTAAAAAACATGCGAAAAAGTTCAATCTGGACGAAGAGGAACAAGAAATCCTTGCCGATTTCGAGGCGAACCATGCCGGCAAGCCTCAGATTACCGAAGAACGCAAAAGAGAACTCGCGTCGTTGGCTAATGCCTCCTACAAGTTTAGGGCCTCAGCAAAGAAACCTTATACGATTCGTCTGCACTCTGGAGCTGTCGATGTCATCAAGGCTTTCACGGACCGCTTTGGCGGGCACTACCAGACTCTTGTCGATGATGCTGTGATTGAACTTGCTGCCAAACTCAAAGCCGAGATGGTGTAGGGCTGTTTAAGGCTTGATGGTTATCGGAGTTCCGTCCTTGACGGCGTCGTAGATTTCTTCGATTTCGTCGTTGGTGACGGCGATACAACCGGCGGTCCAGTCCTTCCACTTGTGCCAGAATTTAAAGAGGAATGCGGGAACCTTGTTCGGGGAGCCGTGAATCATGATGTTGCCGCCGGGCTCGTAATTGCCTTCTTTTGCGGCCTCGATTTGCTCCGCGTTCGGGTACGAAATTCGGAGCGATAAATGGAACTTGCTTTTGGGGTTGTGAAGCACGATGGTGTATTCGCCTTCGGGTGTCTTGTTGTCGCCGGATTTGACTTTCGCTCCCACAGGATTCTTGCCCAACGAAATCCTGTACGTCTTGACGATGTACTCGCCATTGCGCAAGTGCATTTGGCGCTTCGCCTTTTCTACGAGAATGTTGTCGATAGGTGAGGGGTGCATGGGTTGAATTTTTTATTTTTCCTCTGAAGTACCCCATTCGTTAGCAAGTTCGTTATACATGTTTAGGCAATATGGTGCGTTGTATTCTCCGGCGTAATGTTCCGTAAGGATGCGAATTTGGTATTTCGTTGGGCTTGTGTATTTTTCGTGGATTTTATACCACGTTGAACGGCAAAGGTTGATTAGTTCCTCTTGTTCTTTTTCGAAATCTAGTTTAATAGTTTGGGACTCGACTTTAGCAGTGTCCGATGTCTGTTGTTGATCCTGCTTGATTTTATTCGCCAATGCATTCGTGAAGAATTGGGCGTTTGCGAACATTGCAAGTATGGCAATGATAATTGTTATTTTACTTTTCATGTTGAGTCCTTTATTTGGGCCATATTTTTTTACTCGGCTTATATGAGCCTTTATAAGATTTTGTCCTTGAATATACCATTATTTGTGCTGGTTTACAAGCCTTTGGTTCTTAAAAAACAGGAAAATGGGAATTAGGCTGATTATGGAACGGGGAGGGGGCGCGTTTGATAGCAAAATGGTCCGTAGGCTTGCGAATGCTCTCGAAACTACATGAATTTGTTCTGGTGATTTTTTTATCATTTTCCCGGAGTCGGGAAAATGATATCTGATTTTTTACAGAATGATAAAAACTTTTTCAATTTTGATTCTACTAACTCAATAGAGAGTTTTTCTTTGTATGTGAAATATTTTAGTTCGATACCTAACTCTTTGCAAAGCTGTTTTTTTAAAGCGTCTCGTTCCTTTAGTTTTTTAAAGGCTTCTTCTCCACCAAATGCTTTTACTGGTTCGAAATGCTGTTGTCCTTGATATTCTATCGCGAGATTAAGTTCTTGAATAAAAATATCAATCCTTAAACCTTTCAGTTCTTTGGGGTTATGTTCTCGTATAATTGTAAATGAAGGAAATAGAATTTTTGTTATAGCATACAATTCAGCTTCGTTCTTCCACTTACTTGTTTTGAAAATTCGTGAAAATTCTGCAAGAGCTGTGCGGTGCTTATAACCATCCGCAACCAGTTTCGTGACAAAAGGCCCATTAACTGTTAAAAATTCTCCGCCATAAAGTTCTATTAGAGCGTTTCTGTCAAGTGATTTTGACATGCAGAAATGGCAAATGTTTTCTTCAAAAGTTGGTTTTGGACGTTTAAATCCGGTGACCTGACTTTCTTCAAATGCTTTTTTTGTACAAGCACATACAAAAAGTTTGTTGTCTACGTTTCTGTAATAGTGCGGCAAAACGAATGTATAATTGATGTCTTGAAAATATTCGAATCCAGTGTAAATTAAATAATTTTGCTTTTCTTTCGTTGCTGATAGCACACGTGAGAATACTTCGGAAGTTATGATTATTTCATTAAGTTGAGTTTTTATGATGATGTGTTTCTTTTTGTCATAGGCATAATTGTTTTGATAAACTTTTTTCCCATCTGCGTATTGGGAAAATCCCAATTTAATGCCTTTGACATTTGCGTTTATTATCAAAAAATCAGAGGGCTTTTTCCATTTTGTTTCAATGACTGTGTACCAAAAAGTTAATCCATGTTTTGATAGATAGGCCAAACTGTGATTGATTTTGTTATAGAACTCATGAATTGTAATTGAAGCAGAAATAAAATTATCAAATGATTTGCAATTCCTTGTGACTTCTTCATAAAGAATTTTCTTTAGCGTTTTTTCAACAGCCCTAATAGGCTGGGGTTGATGCTCGTTAAATGTTTCAATTAAGGCTCTCTCAAAAACTGAAAGGTCTAAATGAAATTCTAGGGATTTCTCATTACCACGTAAAATCATTTTTTTGAATTTATAAAGAAAAGCAATATAATCTTTCTTGAATATACCATATTTTATGTTGAGGTGCAAACATTTTATTTTTGCTGACGAAAAAAAAACGCCCAGGGTTTTAACCTGGACGCTTTTTGTATACAGAAAACCACCCGCTAGGCGGGTGGTTCCAAAGAGCCTACGGCTTTACATCCTTGTGGAAAGCAGAAATCCTTTGATTAAATTTGCCACGCGGTCTGACCACCTGCATAACAAATAACCAAAGGATTTTGC
>NZ_JAZSAF010000079.1:0-42319 GCF_045601785.1 Fibrobacter sp. | reverse complement strand
GGTGCCGCAGGAACCCATCAAGGTTCAGGAAGGCAAGTGCTGGGACTTCTTCGTCGATCTCCCGGAATTCGACCGCACCAAGGTCAACAAGAACCTCGTCAAGCAGGCCATGCTCCTCGAACCTCTGTTCGAATTCTCCGGAAGCTGCGCAGGCTGCGGCGAAACCGCTTACGTGCGTCTCGTTTCTCAGCTCTTCGGCGACCGCATGGTTGTCGCCAACGCTACGGGTTGCTCTTCCATTTACGGCGGTAACCTCCCGACCACTCCGTGGGCAAAGAACAAGGAAGGCCGCGGTCCGGCTTGGGCCAACTCCCTCTTCGAAGACAACGCTGAATTCGGTCTCGGTATGCGCCTCGCTATCACGAAGCATGCCAAGCAGGCTCTGAGCCTCCTCGAAGCCGTGAACGTTCCTGCCGAACTCAAGGAAAAGCTCACGACCCAGGACCAGTCCGATGAAGCCGGCATCAAGGCCCAGCGTGAAAACGTCGCCGCCCTGAAGGCAGCGCTTGCCGGTGCTACCGACGACGCATCCGTCAGCCTCCGCGACGAATTCGCCGATTACCTCGTGAAGAAGTCCGTGTGGATCTTCTGTGAGCCGTAGGCGACTCGTCATAACGAGTCGTCGGAGGCGAGAGTGAGCGCCGACCGGAATGCCCTACAAGAGTCTAGCGCGAACGGTCTTCATACTGTGACGGTTGGGCATACGACATCGGTTACGGTGGTCTCGACCACGTGATGGCAACCGGTGAAAACGTGAACATCTGCGTCCTCGATACCGAAGTGTACTCCAACACCGGTGGACAGGCTTCCAAGGCCACGAACCGTGGCGCAGTCGCCCTCTTCGCTGCCGCTGGTAAGCGCGCTGGCAAGAAGGACCTCGGCCTTATCGCCATGAGCTACAAGAACGTTTACGTCGGTCGCATTGCCCTCGGCGCAAACGACGCTCAGGCCCTGAAGGTTCTCCAGGAAGCGGAAGCACACAATGGTCCGTCTCTGATCATCTGCTACTGCCCCTGCATCAACCACGGTTTCGATCTCAACAGCCAGCTTCAGCACCAGAAGATGGCCGTGGATTCCGGTTACTGGACTCTGCTCCGTTACAACCCGGCTCTCGCCGCCGAAGGAAAGGCTCCGCTTATCCTCGACTCCAAGAAGCCGACGATTCCGGTTGCAGAATACATCTACACCGAAAACCGCTACAAGCAGCTCACCCGTAACAATCCGGAAGTGGCCAAGAAGCTCGCCGACGACCTCCAGAAGGAAGTGGACGCCCGCTACGCATTCTATGACGCCATGTCTAAGGATACCGAAGGGCTGATCAGCCTGTAAGAGGTATGAGGTCGGCACTCCGTGCCTTTGGGGTATGAGCTCGCTCGCGATGCTCGCTCTGAGGCATGAGTGAGGCCTAACGGCCTTTGAGGAAAATTAGAACGCCCCGTCACTTAAAAAGTGGCGGGGTGTTTTTTTATTACCCAAAATTACTCTTGCATTCTTTTTGCGGAATTGACAATGTCATCGCATGTTTGAGAATCTAGATAATCAAGGAAACAGATAAATTCAAACATGATGGGGAAATTATGTACCACAGGTTCATCGCGAATAACCACTTTTTCAAGACGATTCGACTGTAGCACAACTATTCTTTCCTTATAGTTTTTGCCTTCCCAATACACATTCGTATCAATTTTATTATTGACACTAAACTCTTCGGTCGAGTAAATCGTACGTTGATTTAAGGCGTAAACCGAATTCAAGCCACTACGGATTGTCATTACGGTTTCTCCCCTTTTATTATTCAGAAAATAGGAGCGCCCCTTATCCCAATGGTCTGCAGAATCAACGCTATAAGACTGGGGAATCTCTATTTCTAGGAAGGAGGTCCTGAACATCTTTGTTTGCTCTTTCCCTTGCACAGACTCTGTTTTTGAGCACGAAAGCAAACAAATAAGGGAAAGAAGAACAAGAATTTCCTTCATTTTTCCAACCTCACTATTTACTCACGGACACATCTTTTATCGAGAAAATTATCTTGTTGCAAATTTCTTCGTCAACAGAATCTGGATAGTAATGAAATTCCGCATACCGAGTTGTAACAATCTTAAAATCCCTTGAGTAATTTCTTGCGGCCAGCACCTTTATTTTCTTTAATCCATGCTCATCTAGCGTATCCAGCTCCCCTACCAACTTGTAATCCGATGACAGGGCATCCTTGCCCGAAAAAAGATGCGAATGCGGGGTCTTATATTCATTCTTAAAATAAAGAATCGCCTTACCGCGAGTATCCTTAATCAAGGCAAAACGGGACAACCTGTTTTCATGCATTTCGACATGCAGATTATAGGGAATCCACAATTTTTCATATTTGTCCTGAAAGACATACCCTTTCTTTAAGTCACAAGATGCGATACCAAGCAACGCGAGTCCCAAAGGGAAAATGGCTACGACCAACGCCCCAACAATTTGAAATATTTTAGCCTTCATACACCCCAAATCATAGAAATTTTCTAGTCGGGGCATATAAATCTCGCAAAGCCAACCATTTTATATGCCCCATAATTACTTTATACACAACAATTTCAGGCGTTTTACGCGAGAAAGGCATATAAATTTCACACTTCACCACAATTTATATGCCCCAGCAGCCCTCAGCAGCAACACAAAAAGCAAAAATTTTCTCAAAAGGGCATATAATTCGGTCACAAAAAACATTTTTATATGCCCATCCCCTAAAAATCGTCAAAAAAAAAATCCGGATGTGCTCGCGGCACCTCCGGACTTTGCATTGTTCTATGAAAAAATCGGCGCTAGACTAACAATATTCTTATACCTGGGCGGTAATGTTAAAGGCCTCGGGATAGGCCTTCGCGGCACATGCATCGCAGAGCACGCGCATGCGGGTCTCGACTCGTTTGTTGTTTACAACACTATAAAGAACGATCTTGATCCGCTAAAGGAAACCTTTATCAAAATCATTAGAGAAGGTCTAGCAAACAAGTCCTTTGACGAAGGTGAATTTGAAGCAGCGAAAAACGCGGGCTTTTACAAGTTCATTGATTTCAATATATTTTAAGAGCTGCTTCACCGTCCTTCCCTGCATCGGCGTTAGGCCTCCAGCCACTTGCAGTTATACAGCTTAGTGGCTACGGTCCCCTTTAGGGGAGATAGCGAGCCTGCGAAGCGTGACCCCTTGGGGCCGAGACTTGCCTAGGCAAAGCCGCGGACACCTCATTTTTTTTCAAAAAAATGAGTTTTTTCGCCTACATCCCTTGACAAGAGCGAATAACCTTTTTATATTTGGCTCGTTCGGTTAGGAAACTAGCTAAACAAAACCACTGGGGTGGTAGCTCAATTTTGGTTAGAGCACCGGCCTGTCACGCCGGAGGTTGCGAGTTCAAGCCTCGTCTATCCCGCGAAAAAAGACCTTCTTTCCAGAAGGTCTTTTTCGTTTTTATATCCTACCCCAAAAATAAAAACGCTGAACCAAGCAGCTCGGTTTAGCGTCCAATCGTTTTAAGAATCTGTTTAGCTATTCGTGGACAATCACATTGTTCAGCGTCTTGCTTTCGACCTTGACGCCGTCCCAGAGGACTGCATCGGCAATGGTGCTGTTCTCAATGACGCATCCGTCACCCACGGCCACATTCGGGCCGATAGTGCTGTTGCTGATCTTTACATTCTTGCCGATGTAGCATGGGGCGATGACCTTGACACCAGGGATGTTGATTGTCGCGCTGTTGTCGTTGCGGTTCAGAACGCGGGCGTTCGTTTCAAGAAGCGTTTCCGCAAGGCCACAGTCAAGCCACTTTTGGACCGGAGCCGTACGGAACTTGCAGCCCTTCTCGATCATCATTTCGAGAGCGTCCGTGAGCTGGAACTCGTTTTTGGTGCGAATGTTGTTATCCATCAGGTACTTGAGCGATTCCTTGAGAACCCTGGAGTCCTTGATGTAGTAGATGCCCACGATGGCTTCGTCCGAGACAAATTCCTGCGGCTTTTCGACCAGGCGGGAAATGCGTCCAGTAGAATCGGTGACGGCCACGCCAAAACGACGCGGGTCTTCAACCTTGTAGGTGTACAGGACGTTCTCATCCATGTTGTTCAGGATCGAGAGGTCGGCTTCAAAGAGTGTGTCGCCCAGGATAATGAGAAGCGGTTCGTCATCGTCGACGAACGGGAGCGCCAAGCTGACGGCTTCGCCCAGACCCTGGGGGTTGGACTGGATGACGGTGCGAGTTGCACCCCAGGACGGACGCTTTTTTAGGAAAGAGTCCACGGCGTCGGCCTTGTAGCCCGTGATGAAAATGGTTTCGACAGGATTCAGTCCGAGAGAATCTTCTACGATCCAATCGATAATGGTCTTGCCTGCTACAGGGAGAAGGCACTTGGGCACATTCTCCGTATAGGGGCGCAAACGAAGACCATTTCCGGCGACGGGAAGAACTATTTTCATTTATATCCAGTCCTCTAACAAGTCCAAAGTAATATTTTGTAAAGATAGAATTTTCTTACAAGATGTCAATGCTATTGCTTACAAAATGACTAATAAATTAATCAAAAGCGTGTAAAGGTGTTTAAAAAAGACCTCCCGTTCTTGGGAGGTCTTCGTGGATGATGCAGGGGTCGAACCTGCGACCCGCTGATTAAGAGTCAGCTGCTCTACCAACTGAGCTAATCATCCATAGTCGCTTGGACGGGCTCAATTATAGAATTAAAAAAAGCTTTTGTCAAGGGATTTTTTGATAAAAAATGCTAAATTCTTTTATATGAGCCCAAATATCAACCGCATGGACACCTACCTGGCTTTTTTAGGAGTGGAGCGGAACCTTTCACCCGCCACCATCCAGAGCTACCAGGAGGACTTGCGGCATTTTACGGGGTGGCTCGACGACAACGGCATCGATCTCAAGGAGCTGACACCCGAAAGGCTTGACGAGTTTCTTCGGCTTACCGCAGGGCAGCAAGACTACTCCCCCACATCGATCGCAAGGCATTTTTCTAGCCTGCGCGGGTTCCTCAAGTACATGCAGAGCCAAGGGGAATACGATTTCAGCACGGAATCGATGCTCGAACGCCCGAAGCTAGGACACTACCTGCCGGAATACCTGACCCGCGAAGAAGTGGACAGCGTCTTTGAGAGTGCCGCCAAGGGCAAGAACGCGCTCCGCGACACAGCCCTGATAGAACTCATGTACAGCGCGGGTCTTCGCATTTCGGAGGCGCTTGGCATCAAGCTTTCGCAGCTGGACTTGGATAACGAGTGGCTTACGCCGATTGGCAAGGGCAACAAGCAGCGGCTTGTTCCGCTGGGCAGTAAGGCAAAGGAAAATCTGAAAAACTGGATCGAGCTTGGCCGCCCACTCACCCACCCGACGACCGACAACATCATCTTGAACATGAAGGGGAAACCCATGAGCCGCATGGGGGCCTGGAAAATTGTTCAGCAGCATACGATGCACCTCTCGAAGCAGGTCTCGCCGCATACGTTCCGGCACAGCTTTGCGACACACTGCCTAGAAGCGGGCATGGACTTGCGCGTGCTGCAGGAGCTGCTGGGGCACGCCGACATCAGCACCACGCAGATCTACACGCATATCGACAAGGAATTTATCAAGCAGGAACACCGGCAGTTCCATCCGAGAGAGATGAGTGGTAAGGGTTTCGGCAAGTGAATTCCTAAAGAAAAAGAACACGGAATTATCCGTGTTCTTTCAAATTTGCACTAAATTTGAAGCTATTACATGTCGCCTTCGAGAACGGCGCGGATTGCGCCCAGCTTTTCGTTGGTTTCTTCGAATTCGCGCTCCGCGTTAGAGGCGGCCACGATACCACCGCCAGCCTGCAGGCTGATGGTCTTGCCCTGTTTCAGGCAGCAGCGGATAGCGATACAGAAATCCAGGTCGCCGTCACTTTCGATGTAGCCCACGGCACCGGCATAGAAGCGGCGCTTGACTTTTTCGAGTCCGGAAAGGATTTCGATGGCGCTGATTTTAGGAGCTCCGCTGACGGTACCTGCCGGGAAGCTGGAACGCAGCACTTCGATGGACTTCTTGCTCTTGGAGACGCGGCCCTGCACATCGGAAACCAGGTGGATGACGTGGCTGAACTTTTCGCATTCCATGTACTTGGTGGTTTCGACGGTGCCGGCTTCGCAGACGCGACCGAGGTCGTTGCGGGCCAAGTCCACGAGCATCAGGTGCTCGGCGCGTTCCTTGGGGTCGCCCTTCAGGTTGTTCATGAGCTGCTCGTCTTCGGCTTCGTCCTTGCCGCGGCGGCGCGTACCGGCGATGGGGTGAATCGTCGCAATGCCTTCGCGAACGCGCACCAGGCTTTCGGGCGATGCGCCGATGAACTGGTGCGTGCCGTAGTCGAGATAGAACATGTAGGGCGACGGGTTCACGGTGCGGAGCCTGCGGTAGATGTCGAGCGCTTCGATGTCGCTTGCGAACTGCACGCGGCGAGACGGGACCGCCTGCACGATATCGCCTGCGACAATGTGCTTCTGGAGCTCGGCGACCTTTTCGGTGTATTCCTTGCGGGACTTTTCCAGATCGGTCATGGTGATGCCCTTGCCGTACTGCGGTTCGGGAGCAAGGTAGCTGAAGTCCAGGTCGGCCAGGCGCGACTTTACCTTCTCGATAGCCGCCTTCAAGTCGATCTGATGTTCCTCGTAGTTCAACGCGAACAGGTGAAGCTTTTCGGTGAAGTGATCGAATACGATGTAGATGTGACCCACCAGGAATTCCGCTTCGGGAATGTTGAGTTCGTCCACCTGCGGCGCGAGGCGGATGGTATCGCAGCGGGCGCAGAATTCGTAGCCAAGATAGCCCACGCCCGAAGAAGGAATGGGAATCTGGTTAGGCGGCACCGTGTTTTCGGCAGAGATCATCAGGAGCGCGTCAAGAATGTCGCCTTCACCTTCCTTGAGGAAGGTGGATTCCTTGCCGTCGACCACGATGCTCACGTCCTTGTCGTTCTGGCGCAGGCGGAAGCCCTCGTCCACCATCAAGGTGGAATAGCGGCTGCGGCCGTGTGAGAAGCTAGCCGATTCAAAGATGGCCTTTGCGCCTAGTTTCTTGCCGAGCGAAAACGGGGTGTAGCGTTCACCGGGAAGCGCCACGTAGATGCTATCGGTGCGGGGTTCGTAGCTGGGCTGTTCTGTAATGTGCCTAATGTTCGTTGTCATTTTGATCCTCTGGTTTTAAAAAGGTTTGGGGTATGAGGTCGCTCGCAAGCTCGCTTTGAGGTTTAATGAATTGACATCTCAAGAGCAACGAGGGCTATATCCATTCTGTTTAAACTTTTGCGTTCCTTGGTTTAGGGTTCCGCAAAGGCTTTTTGTTACCGGAGGATTTTCAGAATTTAAAAAGAAAGACCTCCGTGAGTCCGGAAGCCTTTGCTTAAAATCTTGGGTGATTTGCGACAAATACCGGGCTCTATGTCAGAGTCCGCGCCACCAACGACGGTTCAGGGTTGCACATGTCACAAAGTTCATCATATCGCAAAAATACCAAAGCGAAATGGGGTTGGCAAGGGGGTCGCCTAAAAAAAGTGCTTTTTTACCATTTTGGGCAACCCCACTCCCCCTGCTTATTTAATCTTCCCGACCACCCGCTTGGCATCGGCCATGGCACGAACCACGAGAGATGCTCCGTTCGCACAGTCACCCACGGCGTAAATGTGGCGGGACGGATCGGGAATGATGGCTGTCCTTGGGGTCAGCTGCAACCCCAGATCGTTCACGATGCCATCGGCGGGAACACCGGTAAAGCCCATCGCGAGCACCACAAGGTCGGCTTCGATGATCTCGGTCGTGTTCGGGACTTCGGTCGGCTTGAGCGGCTTACCTAGCGGAGACATTTCCCATTCGACACGGACTGCCTCGACTCCAGCGACCTTGCCGTCCTTGACGATGAACTGCTTGGAAGAGACGTTCCAGCGGCGTTCGCCCCCTTCGTGGTGCGCGTAGCTGGTGCGCAGCATGTAGGGCCAGTCGGGCCACGGCGTCGAAGGAGAGCGGGTCTCGGGGGGCTTTGGCATGAATTCCACCTGGAGCACGCTCTTGCAGCCTTCGCGGATCGACTTGCCCACGCAGTCGTTGCCGGTATCGCCACCGCCAATCACCAGGACCTTCTTGCCCTTCGCGCTGAAGCGTTCTGGATTCTTCTCGTCGGGCATTTCGGCGCCGTGCAAGAAGTCGAGTGCCAGGTAGATGCCTTCGGCTTCGCGGCCAGGAATCTTCAGGTCGCGAGCGTTCGGGGTGCCGATGGCGAGAACGACTTCATCGTAGTTCTTGTGGATGTATTCGGCCGAAATGTCCTTGCCGATTTCGGTGCTGCAGACAAACTTGATGCCGGCGGCTTCGAGGAGCGCCACGCGGCGGTCGATGATCTGCTTTTCAAGTTTCCAGTTCGGGATGCCGTAACGCAGAAGCCCGCCGACCTTTTCGCGCTTTTCGTAAACGGTGACGGCGTATCCCTTGCGGCGCAGTGCTTCAGCGGCGAAAAGCCCCGCAGGACCAGAACCGATGACAGCCGCGGTCCTGCCATTTGATTCTGCGGCGGGGAGACTCACCCACCCTTCCTCGAAGGCGGTCTCGATCATGAACTTTTCGACCTGGCGCACCATGACAGCGTCGTCGTTCAGGTTGCGCGTGCAGCACGATTCGCAGAGCGCCGGGCAGACGCGGCCCGTGAATTCCGGGAAGAAGGCCGTTTTGGAGATAATGTCGTAGCCCTTGCGGATGTCGCCTGCGGCGACGGCCGTGTTGAATTCGGGAACCAGGTTTCCCAATGGACATCCGGCACCGTGACAGAACGGAATGCCGCAATCGGAGCAGCGCGATGCCTGCGCCATGATTTCGGTCGGGAAGAACTTGCGTTCGACTTCCTTGGTGTCCTTGATGCGTTCATCGACTGGACGGTATACATCTTCGATACGATTGATTTGCGTCATAATTCAGTCCTTTCCGATTATTTGCTTGCCTGGTGTGCCAAAAGTGCGTGTCTGTATTCCACGGGGACCACCTTCACGAACTTCGGACGTTCGCTGTTCCAGTTGTCCAGGATGTGCTGCCCCTTGACACTGTTCGTGGCGGCAACGTGTTCGCGGATGATGCCGAGCAGTTCCGATTCACTGTCGGTTCCGGGCAGCACGCTTTCAAGGTCGACCGATTCAACATTACAGCTCAGGTCGAAGTGGCCCGTTTCGTCGTAGACGTAGGCGAAACCGCCCGTCATACCGGCGGCGAAGTTCACGCCGACGCGGCCGAGCACCACTACGCGACCACCGGTCATGTATTCGCAACCATGGTCACCAACGCCTTCGCTGACCAGGAGCATACCCGAGTTGCGGATACCGAAGCGTTCACCGGCGAGTCCGTTGATGAACACCTTGCCAGATGTGCCACCGTAACCGATGACGTTACCGGCGATGACGTTGTCTTCTGCCTTGAAAGTGGCGTTGTGAGACGGACGAACGACAATTTTACCACCAGAAAGGCC
The DNA here is from genome assembly GCF_045601785.1 of Fibrobacter sp. Classification (GTDB taxonomy): domain Bacteria; phylum Fibrobacterota; class Fibrobacteria; order Fibrobacterales; family Fibrobacteraceae; genus Fibrobacter. The sequence continues at coordinate 32,819 of NZ_JAZSAF010000079.1, read as the reverse complement.
CTTGCCCATGAAGTCGTTGGCTTCGCCTTCGAGGTCGAGCGTGACACCCGGAGCAAGGAATGCGCCCAAGCTCTGACCGGCGACACCCTGCAGGTGGATCTTGATGGTGTCTTCGGGGAGACCCTTCACGCCGAAGCGTTCGTCGACTTCGCCCGAAAGTTCCGTACCCACGGTGCGGTCCACGTTGTGGATCATGGCGCAGAGTTCCACCGGAGAACCCTTCTCGAGGGTTTCCTTGACGAACGGGAGGATTTCCTTGCGGTCGAAGTTCTCGAGAGAATCCTTCACATAGGCTGTGTCGAATTTCTTGACATGCGTCTTGCCGTCGTGAGCATCAACAGACGAGAAGATCTTGCTGAAGTCGAGGCGCTTTGCCTTGTAGAATTCAATCGCTCGGTTCATGTCGAGCAAGTCGGAACGACCGCAGGCTTCGTCGAGGCTCTTGAGACCAAGCTGAGCCAGGATTTCGCGGACTTCGTCGGCGATGAAGTAGAGGAAGTTTTCCACGTATTCGGGCTTGCCCTTGAAGTGCTTGCGCAGTTCGCTGTCCTGCGTGGCAAGACCCATGGGGCACTGGTTCGTATGGCACTTGCGGTCCATGATACAGCCGAGGCTTACCAACAGGTTCGTGGCAAAGCCGAATTCTTCGGCACCGAGGAGGGCGGCAATCACCACGTCACGGCCCGTCTTGAGCTGACCATCGACCTGGAGCTTGACACGGCCGCGAAGGTCGTTGAGTACCAGGGTCTGTTCCGCTTCGGCAATGCCGAGTTCCCACGGAAGACCAGCATGTTTGATGGAGGTTAGCGGAGATGCTCCCGTACCGCCATCGTGGCCAGAAATCAGCACCACGTCGGCGTGAGCCTTGGCCACACCGGCGGCAACCGTGCCGACACCCACTTCGGATACGAGCTTCACGGAGACACGTGCCTTCGGGTTGGCGTTGCGCAGGTCGTAAATCAGCTGCGCAAGGTCTTCGATGGAGTAAATGTCATGGTGCGGCGGCGGAGAAATCAGGGAAACGTTCGGAATGCTGTGGCGGATACGAGCCACGAATTCGTTCACCTTGTGAGCCGGTAGCTGCCCGCCTTCGCCGGGCTTGGCTCCCTGCGCCATCTTGATCTGCAAGTCCTTTGCGTGGCGCAGGTAGTCAATCGTGACGCCAAAGCGTCCCGAAGCTACCTGGCGGATGGCGCTGCTGCGGACATCGCCGTTCGGTGCAGGGGTGTTACGATCGGGGTCTTCTCCACCTTCACCGCAGTTGCTCATGGCGCCGTTTCTGTTCATAGCAATAGCGATGGCCTCGTGGGCTTCGGGGCTCAAGGAGCCTAGGCTCATGGCTCCTGCCACAAAATGATGCACGATCGACTGTCGGCTTTCGACTTCGGAAATGTCGATCGGAGTCGTTTCCTTGAACTTGAAGAGACCACGCAGCGTGCAAAGGCGTTCGGACTGGTTGTCGATTAGGCTCGAGTATTCCTTAAACTTGTCGTAATTGCTGCCCTGCACGGCCTGACGGAATGCTGCCAGGGACTGCGGAGTCCACAGGTGGCGTTCGCCTTCCTTGCGGTACTTGTACTGGCCCCCTTCCTTGAGGATCGGGCTTGCATCACGGAGCGACACATTGTTGCGAGCGTCAACTTCCCTTGCGATTTCTTCGAGACCGATACCTTCGATGCGGCTTGCTGTTCCCGGCAGGAACTTTTCGATGAGTTCCTGGTTCAGGCCCACCGCTTCAAAAATCTGGGCGCTGCGGTAGCTGCGGAGCGTAGAGATACCCATCTTCGACATAATCTTCAGAAGCCCCTTGTCGACGGCCTTGACATAGTTCGCGGCAGCTGTCACCGGGTCTACACCAAGTTCACCGGAATGGCACATGGCAGAAATGCTCTGGAAGGCAAGGTAGGGGTTGATGACCGTAGCGCCGTAACCGAGCAACAGGGCGAAATGCATGACTTCGCGGACTTCGCCGGACTGAACGATCAGGCCGATTTCTGGGCGAACGCCCGCTTCGACGAGGGCGCGGTTCACGCTGGCGGTAGCGAGCAGCGAAGGAATAGGTACATAGCCCCAGTCGATGTTCTTGTCCGTGAGCACGATGATGTTGAAGCCATCCTGGACAGCGCGCACGGCATCGCCCGAAAGCTTCTGCAAGGCTTCTTCGAGCACGGCACCGTCGCCACCCATCGGGAACTGCATCTTCAAATCCTTCGCCTTGAAGCTCTTGTCGCCAATGTTTTCGAAGTGGCGGATTTCGTCTTCTGTCACGATCGGGCGCGGAATCTTGATCAGGTGGGCCTGTTCCGGAGTTTCCTCGAGAATATTGCCGTGGTTGCCGATGTAGGTCGTAAGGCTCATCACGAGCTCTTCGCGGATCGGGTCGATCGGCGGGTTCGTCACCTGGGCGAACAGCTGCTTAAAGTAGTTGAACAGCGGCTGCGGCTTGTCGGAAAGTACGGCGAGGGCGGCGTCGTTACCCATGGAGCCGATGGGTTCTGCACCGTTCTTTGCCATGGGTTCGAGGATAATCTTCAGGTCTTCGGCAGAGTAGCCGAAGCGTTTCTGTTGCACGAGCAGGTCGTCAGGGACGTCAGACGGGTTGATTTCGCTGAACAAACCGCGGACGCTCATCTTGTTTTCGGCGACCCAGCGGCGGTAAGGCTTGGCTCTTGCCACCAAAGCCTTCATTTCGGCGTTCTTCAAGATGCGGTGGTTTTCGATATCCAGATAGATGATTTCACCGGGCTTCAGTCTCCCCTTCTCTTCGACATCGGCATCGTTCAAGTCGAGAACGCCCGTTTCAGATGCCATTACGAAGAGACCGTCTTTACATAAAGTGTAACGTGCCGGTCTCAGACCGTTTCTATCGAGGATTGCGCCTGCGTTCACGCCGTCGGTAAAAGCGACGGCGGCGGGGCCGTCCCACGGTTCCATCAGCATGGATTCGTATTCGAAGAATCCGCGGACATCGCGGCCCAGGTAATGCTTCTGGCCCCAGGCCTGCGGCATGAGCATCATCATTGCATGCGGGAGGCTACGGCCCGCTGCAACGAGGAGCTCAAACATGTTGTCAAGGCAGGCGGAGTCGCTCTGCCCCGAGGGAATCAGCGGCAAAAGCTTCTGAAGGTCATCGCCGATGATATCGCTCTTGAGGTGCGGTTCGCGAGACTTTAAGCTGTTCAGGTTGCCGCGAAGCGTGTTGATTTCACCGTTGTGTGCCAGGTAGCGGAACGGATGTGCGAGCTTCCAGGTCGGGAAAGTGTTGGTCGAATAGCGCTGGTGGACCAGGGCTATCGGTGATTCAAAATCGAGGTCGTTCAAGTCGGCGTAGAAATCTTCAATCTGGCTTGCGAGCAGAAGACCCTTGTAGACAATCGTACGCTGGGAGCAGCTGCAGATATAAATGTCCTGCACCGCCTTTTCGATTAAGCGGCGAAGCACATACAGCTTGATTTCAAAGGCGTTGTCGTTTTCAAAAGAAGAACCGTCGAAGAAGAACTGGCGGATATGCGGCAAGGTTTCGCGTGCCGTGCGACCGATGGCAGCTGCATTGACCGGGACTTCGCGGACTTTCAGAAGCTGAATGCCTTCGGATGCGGCAATTTCCTTGATCTTTGCGTCAAATGCGTCGGCAGCGACTGTATTTTCGAGGAATGCCATGGCGACACCATAACGGGCCGGCAGATCGGCATAGACCTTGCGGAAGAACTTGTGCGGCATCGAAAGCAAAAGACCCGCACCGTCACCAGTTTCCGGGTCTCCACCTGCTGCACCGCGGTGCATGAGTCTCTTAAGAACAGTAATGCCCTGCAGCACAATCTGGTGCGAGGCGACATTATTGATATTTGCGACCAGGCCGACGCCGCAGGCGTCGTGTTCGTTTCTCGGGTCGTAAAGAGCTTGTGCGTTCATATAATTCCTTTTCTCACATTTTTGTTTTTCCCGCCGTTATATGCAAAAAATGTGCCAATCCTGTAAAAAGCCGCGTCAATTATTGAAAAATGGGTAAAAAATGTAAAAGCGCGCAGTTCTTTAATCTAAAAAGAAGCTTTACGATTACATTTTGTGAAAACTTGTTGAGGTTGTTTTACGATTTCCGTAAACACCGGAGTTGTGTTCTTTGGGAATCCTGCATTTGCCACAAGACATAGATTAAAGTATCTTGGAGTATGTAAGCTTAAATGAAAAATATGGATTCTCTTGTAGACATTTTCGAATTGCAGGGCAAGAACCGCTGGGCAGTTGCAAGGACTTCTGCCAAGGAGCGCGCCGAAAAACTCTTGCGGCTTCGCAAGGTGATTGTCAGGCGTCAGCAAGAATTCTACGATGCCGTTTGGCAAGATTTCCATAAGCCTAGGACCGAAGCGTGGCTCAGCGAAGTGTTCCCGACGCTCCAGGAAATCGACTATGCGATCAACCACTTGCCGGAATGGATGGAAGATAAGGATGGTAGCTGGAGCTTCGTCTTTCCCTTGAACCGGAGCCGCAGCCATTTTGAGCCCAAGGGGCGCGTGCTAGTCATGTCCCCTTGGAACTATCCTTTTTTGCTGTTCATATCGCCCATTGTCGCCGCGATTTCGGCAGGCAATGTCGTCATCGCAAAGCCTAGCCACAAGACTCCACGCGTAAGCCTGTTTCTTGAGTCACTCGTCGCCGAAGTCTTTGACAAAAGTGAGGTCGCTGTCGTGCAGGGGGCTGGCGCCGAAATCGGTGACCGCCTCTTGGAACTCCCCTTCGATCATGTATTCTTTACCGGAAGCCCCAAGGTGGGTTCCCATGTGGCAGAACTTGCCGCCAAGATCCACGCGGGAGTCACGCTGGAACTTGGCGGAAAATCCCCGGTCGTCATCTTGCCCGATACAAAAGTCGAAGATGCCGCCAAAAAGATCGCCTGGGGAAAATGCCTAAACGCAGGTCAAACTTGCATCGCACCCGACTATATCCTCTGCCCGCAGAATCTAGTTCAGCCGCTTGCCGCTGCAATCCAGAAGAGTATTCAGAAAATGTACGGTGAAACGGACGCGGATCGCCGCCGTAATAAAAATTTCGTCCACATCATCGACCGCAATGCCGTCAAACGCCACTGGGCGCTCGTTGATGAAGCAGTCTCCAGGGGCGCCACCTTGTTCTTTGGCGGAGACTTTACTGCAGAGGACATCGAAAACCGCTACTCGCCCGCCACGGTCCTTACGGATGTCACCGCCGAGATGGACGTCATGAAAGAGGAAATTTTCGGTCCCATCCTCCCCGTTGTCGCCTACGAGTCGCTTGACGATGCCGTCCGTTTCATTCAGTCAAGGCCCAAGCCGCTTGCGCTCTATGTCTTCGGGAAAAAACAGAAACAGATTGATGCAATCGTGTCTGGGACTTCGTCGGGCTCCACCTGCGTCAACCACTGCATCTTGCAGATTGAAAATCTCTCGGTTCCCTTCGGTGGTGTCGGCATGAGCGGCACCGGGAATTACCATGGATTTTACGGTTTCAAGACATTTAGCCACGAAAGGAACATCATGGAACAGGGCGGATTCGACTCGATGAAAGTCTTCTACCCGCCCTACCACAGCGCAGAAGACAAGCGCCTGCGCGCCAAGATTCAAAGGTTCGCCAAGAAGATCCTTGGATTTAAAAACCAAGGATCTAAGCCTTAGCCTTCTTGCTCTTGGCGATGGCGTCTTTTGCCAGCTGGTCGACCAGCTCGTTCCACTTGACGCCCGTATGGGCCGCCACCTTTTCGAACTTCACTCGGTGCAAATAGGGCTGCGCCGCCGCCACGTAGCGCTTGGCAATATTGCTCTTGGCCTGCCACTCCCCTTTTGCCCAGCGGGCAATACCTTCGTAGTCGTGGCAGATGACGCCGCTCTTGTCGTGGGCATCGAGCCATTTCATCGCCTGGAAAGAGGCCATCACTTCGCCATCGATGTTTCGGCTTTCAGCGTCGAATGCCGTGATTCCTGCGCCGCGGGCAATTTCCTTGTCGTTTTCGGTAACGACAAACGCCCAGCCAGATTTCGGGAAGTCGGGTGTAAAGGATCCGTCTACAAAAACACGTAAACCATCAGGAACTGGAGCTTCGATTCCGGATATCCAGGCTTCCGCTTCGGCACGGGTTGCAAACGACTTAAACAGCACTCCCTTCACGCCGTGGGTCAATTTTTCACATTCGGCCCAGGTCATTACAATTTTACTTTCTTCAGGGCTCTTTATCGCATAGAATTTCTGTTTCGGCATGCCCTAAATTTAGTATATTGTAGGGTGAATTTGTACTGGAGTCCCCGTGAAGCCGTCACCGTATTTTACAGATCGTTTTCGCTACTTTTTTAAGCGGTTCAGCAGCAAGGAATCTTTATTCCGCTGGTTTCTGAAACAGGCAGGCGAAGACTCCGGTGCGTTCGACTTTCCCTCTGCACTCAAGGGCAACCCGAAGACAATCATCTTTTTGGCTCGCGACATGGAACGCTCCGCATCGTTCATGCACAATATGCCCGATTCATTCTTCAAGAATGTTCTCCTTTGTGCCCACGAATCGCTCCACGCGGTCATCTCCGCAAAACGGGCGACGGCGATCTACTACAGCGACCTGGAATGCCGCTACGGCGAATCCGCCTTCGAAGACATGGAGCAGAAGATTCGCGCCTACGGGGCGAAGGTCTGCATTTACCTAGGAGATGCATTCCTGCCTAGGCTTTACCTTGCGAAAGTTTCCGGTGCGAATTGCCGCATCGGTTTTGTGAGCGAAAACTGCTACCCCTTCCTGAACCTGAGCCTGCATCCCGACAAGTCGAGCGAGGCAGCCCTGATTTGCCAATACTACGGGGTCAAGTGATGCAGAAAGGGTATTCCACCATCATCACCGAAAGTGGCGGCTATGCAGACCTGCATATGCACACCAAGCTTTCTGACGGAACACTTTCGGTCGAGGAGCTTCTCTCGCTGTGCAAGCGAAAGGGACTTCGCTGCATTTCCATTACCGACCACGACAACCTAGACAGTTACAACCTGGCCGTTGAACCTGCCAAGGAAATCGGGCTCGAAATCATCCCGGGTATCGAAATTTCTGCTGTATGGGAAGGCAAGGACATCCACATCTTGGGCTACTACTGCGACCCGACGAACCTCGCTCTCAATATGGAGCTGCAGGATTTCGCAAAACAGCGCATCATTCGTGCGAAGGCGATTATCAAGAAGTTGAACGCGCTCGGAATCGACATCACCTACGAAAAGGTGGTTTCCTACTGCAAGGGAAAGGTTATCGGACGCCCGCACATCGCCATGTCGATGGTCGACGAGGAATACATCTCAAACTTCTCGGAAGCCTTTACCAAGTATTTGGGGGACGGCTGCGTTGCCTTTGTCGAAAAGAAGGGCCTGAACCCCCAGCAGACGATCAAGCTGATCGAAAACGCCGGTGGTATCGCGGTACTCGCCCACCCCTACAAGTCGGGGCTTAGCGACGAGTTTATCGAGAGCATGGTCGAATGGGGTGTGCAGGGAATCGAAGTCTACAGCCCGGCACAGAAGGGTGCGGTCGGCCGCAAATACAAGGAAATGGCCCAGAGGTTTGGACTCGTAGGGACTGGCGGAAGCGACTTCCACACCGAAGCGGGCACCTACCCTCCCAACTGCATGAAGATGCCCTACTCCGTCGTGAACGCCCTCCGCGAACGGCGCGAAAAGTTGAGAGCGGAATGGTACTAAAGAGAGTAGGAAGTAGACAGTAAGCAGTGGTTGGGCATGAGGTCGCGGCTTTGCCGCTTTGAGGTATGAGGTGTGAGGAATTAGAGATTTGGAAAAAACAATGAATAATGAAGAATTAAGAATTAAAAATGGTGGAATGAATGCTAAAAGTTCATTTTTCTTTTTTCATTGTTCTTTGCTCTTTGTTCTTTTCTTCGCAATTTCTCTATTTGCTGAACCGCTAAAGCCAGACCAGTACACAAAACCGTCTGCTCAAGATTCCGTCTACAAGACGCCCTGGGGTATTGATCCTGCGGCGCGTGAGACCGATGCGGGCCGTTGGGTGCTTCCGCACCGCGAACTCATGCAGCGGACCTACGACATTTCGGGACAGAAATCCGAATGGGTGCTCGGGACATCAATCCTCGGCGCTCCGGAACTGGACCCCGACCACATGGGCATGGGCTCAATCCAGACGCGTTACCCGAGCAAGCTCGCCGGTCTTTTCACGACTCGCCTCGGCTATGACGCTACGGCTCTCGGCTTGAACGGTGAAAACGGGATCCTCTTTGAAGAACGCAAGGGAATCCCCGTGGACACCCCCATAACGGACCTCAACTGGGAACGCCCTGCCTTCGGCGGCAATGCGCTCCGTCTCGATTTTCGAAGACTTGTAACCGATTCCGTTTCGCTTGAATTTGGGCTGGCGAGCCATTCCGACATCGACTCCAAGGAATATAGCTACCAGAACGTGACGCATTCGCCCTATTTTTCCCTGGGCCGCGACTCCACGCAGATACCCTTTGCTGGCCGAAACATCGCGATGAACAGCATGCACATCCAGCCGATTCTCACGTGGCGGTTCGGATTCGGCAAGGCGTTCGTCAAGATGAACTACCTGAGCCTGCACAATGCCGACAACACCAACCACCAAGTCCTTCTTGACACGCTTGACAAGGCTGTTCGCACGTTCCAGACCGACCCATACGTCATCGACATTCACACCGTCGGTTACGGTGCGGGAATTGAGCTCTATCCCATCAAGAACTTGACGCTTTCGACGGATATCGCCTATACCGAGCACGAAATCGAAGAGGACTCGCTCCCCCACATTTTCAAGGGCGTCCATGAATATGAGGACACCTTGGGAATCCCGCAACGCGATACCATTTACCACGACACGCTACGCGCCACCACCTACGAAAGCATTCTAGGAGGTTTCGGCGCGACCTACCACATGTTCCTGAATCCGTCGCTCAAGTTCAAGTACGAATTTTTGAACACGGACAATACCTACAACGGAAGCGACACGACCAAGTCCTACTTCCAGGACCGCGAGACAGGCTACTTGCAGCTTTCCGATACGCTCTGGAACAGAGTCCTGTTCCGCACCCAAACGGGAATGCAGAGAAACAGCTCCGTACGCAACCAGGTGGATTACGCCCCCGCCTATTCCGCCGACCTCCTTGCGTTCCTCCCCTACCACCTGCGCGCCAATGTGGGTTTCAGGCACGACAACAAGTTCCCCGATGTAGGACAGCTGAAAATAGACGAAACGGGACGCCTTGCCTTCCACCGAAAAGATCTCGCCTACGAAGAACGCGACCGCTATGCATTCAACCTGGGCTACCAGCAGCGCGAAGTGTTCTACGGACTTGGGCTCCGCTACGAAAATGTCGATAACCTGATCAAGCCACGCTGGGTCAAATGGGGCCATGTCGATACCACCAACACCTACGAAGAAGTCTACACCTGGACAAACATCGACAATGTCAGCAGTCTCGACTGGCTGTTGCAACTGGGCTTCAGGCTCGGCAACTGGAAGTTCTTCGTGGAACGCGGCCAGACGCTTGACCGCAGCCGCAACCTCATCGATACGCCGGAACTCTACTACAAGGGCAGCATCCATTGGCAGAACCGATTCGTCTCCGAGCGCCTGGGTGTGAGCGTGCGCGTAGACTGGCAGTGGTTCGGCGAACGCTACGACTGCACCATCAACGAAGATGGCAACCCGGAATTGGAATTCATGAAAAAGTACCTGGCGCTCGATTTCGAGGCCCGCATGCAGATTCTGACCTTCGAGCTCTACACCCGCATCGAAAATTTCAACCACAGCATCTATATGCCGGCTAGTGGCTACACACCCGAGGGGCTGCGCTTCGCCTACGGCATCGTGTGGTCCTTCAGGAATTAGTCGCAAAATGTCATGCCGGACCCAGATCCGGCATCAGCTTTTTCTATTTCAACTTATAAATATAAGGCCAGTTCTTGCCGGTCACCCACAGGTTCTTGCCGTCGTAGGCGATGCCGTTCAGCACGTCGATGTCGGGATACTTACGCTGGATTTCGGCAACTTTTCGGCTAAGATCCAGGTAGCGAACCACCTTCCCGCTCGGGAGCGAGATGACTGCAATCGCACCCGTCTGCCAGATATTTGCATACAGGGTGTCCCCCATGATTTCAAGCTCGTTCAAGAGCTTTACCGGATGGCCGGCATCGGTCACTGAAATGACGCCAACCACATTGAAGCCACCAAGGGCGAGCTGCAAAAGTTCGCTTGTGCCGTTACTCATGAGAAGTGCATTTTTCCAGTAGGTAAGTCCCCAGCCTTCGGTAGGAATGTTGAATTCTCCCTTGAATGCAAAAGGCCTGCGACTGTAGATGAAAGCCTTGTGAGATTTCCAGGTCAGGTAGAAAATGTCGTCGCCCACGGCAATGGAGCCTTCACCAAAAAACTTGTCCGCAAGTCGTGCCGAATCCAAAATTTTGCCGTCGAGAGTGCGACGGTACAAGCCCGATTTGCCATACAAGCCCGTCGTTTCGATGAGTTCCTTGCCGTCAAAGAAGAGTCCCTGCGTAAAATGGGTCTTTTCGTGGGGAATGGAATCCACAATTTCAGGAACCACTCGAGGAGCTTCGGCAGAAGCGATAGTGACGAGAATACAAAAAACAAGTAAAAAACGCATGGGCAAAAATTACTAAATTAGCGCCCATGGGTGAACTAAGGACACCGGCAAAAGTCAAGATCATCGTGGGCATTCTCGCAAAGGACGCTCAAGCCGTCGAATCTGTGCGCGAAACGCTCCGCAGCCGCTTTGGCGAAGAGGAGCTTACGCTCCCGCCGTTTCCGTTCACCTTCACCAACTACTACGTCGACGAAATCGGAAACGCCCCCGTGCGCGCCTTTTTCAGCTACGAGACTCTGGTCGACCGCGAAACCATTGTCGATATCAAGCTCTGGAGCAACGACATCGAACTCGAAATCGCCAAGCAGAACGGCACGCCCGGGCTTCGCCCTGTGAACCTGGACCCCGGCTACATGACGCTCGGACAATTCTTCTTGGCGACCACCAAGGACCAGCGTCAGCGCGTATACATGCAACGCGGCATTTTCGTAGAACCCACGCTGTACTTTCAGGACGGACATTTCCACGCCTTCGATTGGACTTACCGCGACTACCAAAGCGAAAAGTACATCCAGTACCTGGAACAAGTCCGCGCCCGCCTCGCCTACCAAATGAGCACAGGAAAGCCCTACCGTTTGCGAGCGAATCACTAACCACCAACTACAGTCTACTTCCTACTGTCTACTACATCATGAAAGCCGGCATTTTCACCATTCTTCTCCTTTGCTGTTCCAATGTATTCATGACTTTCGCCTGGTACGGGAACCTTAAACTCAAGGAAATGCACATCAGCACCGACTGGCCGCTATTTCTCGTAATCGTGGCCTCTTGGGGAATCGCCTTTTTTGAATACTGCATCGCCGTTCCGGCAAACGTTATCGGTAGCCGCATCAACGGAGGCCCCTTCACCCTGATGCAGCTTAAAATCATCCAGGAAGCCATTTCGCTAACGGTGTTCACCGTCATTGCGACAACGGTTTTCAACAACGAGGCGCTGCACTGGAACCACATCGTGGCTTTCGCGCTGATTATAGCAGCGGTGTTTTTCGCATTTCTCAAGTAAAAATTCATGACGCTTTCGGGATTTCACAAGTGGACTCGCTTCCTGGTCACCATTGCAGTGGCCGTTTTCTACTTGAGCGCTCCCGTTGAAGCAAAGTCAAAGAATTCTTCCAAGGAATCGCAGCAGACGACGAAATCTGCATCGAAAAGCAAGGCGAAGGCATCGAAGAACGACAAAAAGGCGAAGAAGCCCAAAAAAGTGCTGATTGACGCAGACGACCCGAAGGCATTCACCAAGGCGCTCCTTCTTGACAAGGAAGGTGTCGAATACGAATTTACCGAATCGAAGAAGAACAAAAATATTCCTTATAAGAAATCGACTCCGCTCCCTGTGCCGAAGGTAGACGAGCCCAAGGAACCGAAGCCTACCGAGAAAAAATCTCCCGAAGTCAAGACGGTGGAGCCTAAAGTAGCTGAGCCTAAAAAAGCGGAAGCAAAAAAGACTGAACCGAAGCCTAGTGAACAGGTTCACAAAAAAGTTCCGCAGGCAGAGTCAAAAAATAAGAAAGAGAAAAAGGAACCCGAAATAGATGCAAGCGGAGATTATTTCGATTTCTCGGACATGCTTTTGCCGATTACCCACGAAGCGCTAGTTGGCTCTCCTTACGGTATTCGCAGCCACCGCCTGCACCGCGGCGTCGACGTGAACGTCATCAAGGACGAACCCGTCGTGGCAGCCTACCCCGGCGAAGTCACCATGTCCCGCTATAACAAGGGCGGCTATGGAAACTATGTACTTATCAAGCACCCGAACGGTATCGAGACGCTCTATGCGCACCTTTCCAAGCGTAGACTCAAAGTCGGTGACAAGGTGTTCCCCGGCGACATCGTGGGACTTGCTGGCAATTCGGGGCGTTCCTCGGCGGCGCACCTTCACTTTGAAATCCGTTACGGCGAAGTGAATATCGACCCCTGCACCGTCATCGATTTCCCGCATTGGACGCTTCGCCCCGGCGTAAGCAAATTCTCGATGAAAAAAGCGAAGGCAGCACATCGAAAAATCCAAGCGAAGCTCCGCGACAACAACTACTACATCGTTAAAAAAGGCGACTCCCAAGGGGATGTCGCCAACTGGTTTAACATTTCCATCGAATCGCTCTGCCGCATCAACAACCTGAAGCCGGGCGCCCCGCTTATAGACGGACAAAAACTCCGCGGCAGCAAATAGGCAACGTCATTGCGAGAAGCGCAGCGACGAAGCAATCCACCACTAATTTAACTTAAGGAAAGCTTCCTTAAGTTCGCGGGTCGCGGTCTCGGGATCAGTCGCTTTCATAATCGCCGACACCGCGCAAATGCCCGCAATGCCCGAGTCCTTCAGTACAAAGATGTTGTCCTTGTTGAGCCCGCCAATGGCATTCACCGGAATCGGCACCGCCTTCACCACTTCTTTCAAGGTTTCGACCGGTGTAATCACCGTTTTCACGTGGGTTGTCGTTGGGTAAATGGCTCCACAACCCAAGTAGTCCGCGCCTTGCTCATAAGCTTCAAGCGCCTGCGGCACCGTTTTCGCGGTCGCTCCCACAATCGCGCTCTCGCCCATGAGCTTGCGGGCTAAACGCACCGGCATATCGCTCTGCCCCACATGAACGCCCTCGGCACCAATCGCAAGCGCCACATCCACGCGGTCATCGATAATCAGGGGAATCCCGTAACGAGCCGTAATCGCATGCACCGCCTCGGCCAGTTGCAAATACTCGCGGGTAGAACGATCCTTTTCGCGCAACTGAACAATCGTCGCGCCACCCTTGCAAGCAGCCTCCACCACCGGCAAAAAGCGATCTTCGGGTACAGTCGTGCTATCCGTAATAAAATAAAGCGTCGTATTGAGATTCTTCATGCGCACAAAAATAAAAAATCCGCCTCGTGAGAGGCGGACTTTTATTTCAGATCTAGATCCTTCGACTTCGCAACTTCGTTGCTACGCTCAGGATGACACTTTAGGAATTAACCCAAGGTAACAGTCACCTTGTGCACACCCTTCGTAAAGATCGGGGCCACGTCAGCGTCAATCTTCTTGCCATCGACGATCATCTCGGCGACACCCTTGCACACGTGCTTCGGGTTCTTCACTTCGATTTCGTAGGTAGCGCCGCGGAACTTGCGGGTCACCTTGAAGCCATCCCAAGAGCTCGGGATGCAGGGATTCACGATGAGGCCCTTGAAGCTTGCGCGGACACCGATGATGAACTGCGTTGCAGCCTGGTAAGTCCAGGAGCTAGTGCCGGAGAGCCATGCATTACGGCCCATACCGAACTGCTTGTGTTCGTCACCGAGGATGTTCTGCGGATAGCAATACGGTTCAGATTCGAACTCGTCGAGCTTGGTGTTCTTGGCAGCCGGGTTAATTTGGCTGTAATACTGGAAGGCCTTGTCGCCACGGCCGAGAATCGTTTCGGCAATCATCACCCACGGGTTCGTGTGGAGGAAGATACCGCCGTTTTCCTTGGCTCCAGGAGGATAGGTAGAAATGCCACCCACGTTCGGGTCGAAGCCACGGTAGCCCGGAGTAGAGCTCTTCACGCCGTTGGCGGTGTTGAGGAGCTTGTTCAGGCTGTCCATGCCCATCACAGCACGGTCGCCAGTAGCAATGCCAGAAATCACAGACCAGGACTGGCTGTTGCAGTAAATCTTGCCGTACTTGGCCTTGTTGGTGCCGTAGGCGTTGCCCTGCTTGTCGAACCAGCGGACCCACCACTTGCCGTCCCAAGCGCTGTCATTGAAGGCCTTCTTCACGTCTTCGTACCAGCCCTTGTACATTTCGACAGACTTGGTGTCGCCGAGAGCTTCGCAGATGTCCATCATTTCAAGGAGAGCCTTAGCATAGAGGCCCGTGTTGAAGGAGGATTCTGCACCAAGCGGGAGGTTCATGCAGTCGTTCCAGTCGGCAAAGCCGAGGAGCGGAAGGCCGTGCTTACCGAGGTGAGTACGGGTAAAGTTGAGAGAACGCTTGAGGTGTTCGAGCACAGTGCCCTTTTCACGCTGAGCGCGCTTCTTGCCGGCTTCGTAGAACGGAACTTCCTTCTTGAGGAGGTCCATCTTGCCGGTTTCCTTGAGGTAGTTTGCAATAGTGAGAACGATCCACAGGTGGTCGTCGCCGTACCAGTCAGCATAAGCCGGGTTGCCGTTTTCGTCGAGCACACCCTTCTTTTCGCGGGAGTCACCGGCGTTAGCTTCGTTGCCGTTGTCTTCGGCAAGGGCAAGCGGAGCGTACTGGTGCATGGCGTTACCTTCCGGACGCTGCACAGAGAGCAGGTTCAAGGCGAGTTCCAATGCTTCTTCCGGCATGTGGCTCATCACGCCCATGAGGTCCTGGCTGGAGTCACGGTAACCGATACCGCGGCTGGTGCCGTAGCCCAGCTGATACAAGGACAGGTAGCGGCTCCAGTTCTTGGTGGTGTGGCACTGACGCGGGTTGTGGACGTTCACCATGGAGTTGAACGCGGCATCCGGAGTCTGCACCTGGATCGTAGAGAGGTATTTTTCCCAGAACTTGGCGAGTTCGTCGAAAGCCTTGTCGACGTTCTTCAAGTCGCGGTACTTCTTGATAGCCTTAGAGGCAACCTTCAGGCTCTGTTCCTGACCGAGCTGGGTGCAGGTGCGGAAGGTCTTGCCGGCGGCAATCTTGCCAGCGTGAATCATGAGAGCGGCAATGTTGTCGCCACGATCGCATTCGCTGTTGGAAAGTTCTTTGTTGGCGAGGCTGAGAGGCGCTGCCCAGGAACCCATTTCGTTTGCACCGAGGAACACGCGGCGGTCGCCATCAAAGCTACCGACCTTGCAGTTTGCAGTCACATAGTTCACGGCGAAGTCACGCTTCATGTAAGCGTACTGTTCGAGCACCACGTGGCCGTCCTTTTCCCAGTGGCCCTTGAGGGTCATGGTCTGCGGGACCCAGTCGGCGTTCGTGAGCTGCTTTTCAGCTTCGAAGTGGCTGAATTCATAAACCGGGATAATGTCCACTTCCTTGGAAGCCTTGTCGAGGTTCGTGACCTGGATGTCCTGGAGGAGAGTGTTGGAGCCAGTCGGAACGAAAATCGTCACTTGCGTACGGAGGCCTTCGCATTCGGCGATCCAGCGCATGTAAGAAAGACCCACGTGGCATTCCCACTTCTTCATCTTGGTGAGAGTCGGAACCACGAACGGAGAGAACACGGTGTAGCCCTTGGCGTTCTTCACGCGGATATAGATGGTGCTGGCCTTAAAGTCAGAGCAAGGCATCTGGGCGATGTACTTGGTGATACGGTTCAGGGCCGGGTCGCCCTTGCAAACGAGGGTACCGCCAGTAGTATCGACGATACCACCAAAGTTCAAAGTACCAACATAGTTGCACCACTTAATCGGGGTTGCCGGCGTGGTGAGCACGTATTCTTTCTTGGCGTCGTCAAAGTAGCCGTACTTAGCTGCAGCCTTAGCTGTAACCTTCTTGGCCTTCGGGGCGCTCTTCTTGGTCTGTTTTGTAGCCATTGTATCTCCGTGAGAGGGGGTTGTTAAAAGGTTTTGGGGTATGAGGTGATGAGGTACGAGCTATTGCAAAAATACACCGTCACCTAATACAACTTTTGATGCAAATTTAGTAAAGTCCTATAAAGCTCAAAGGCACGAAGTGCCGACCTCATCGCTCAAAGCGACCATCGGGAGCGACCTCACACCTCTTTCTTCTGGTTGAAATTCTCAAAATCTCGGTTTCCGAAGTTGATGTAGAAGTAGCCGTCGAGTTTCTTGTTGCGCACGGGATCACGCAAAATGCCAATAGCGGCGCGCACATACTTGAGTTCAACAAGAATATGGTCGCGGCTCATGCAGTTCAGGAACGGGCCTTCGGCATAGAGCGTGGGGCGCGGTTCTTCAGCAATCATCTTTTCAAGCGTCTCGATTTCCTGTACTAGACGCCGTTCATGGACTTCGAGAGAACGGATGAGTTCTTTATTGTCTGCTCCATACAGGAATGCAAAGCCAAGCGTTCTGGGGTCGTCGTTGAAACCCGTCAGGTGCTTCAGGATTTCTTTGCGGAGAGTTTCCCTGCCCGAATCGGTAATGGTGAACACGACTCGTTCCGGACGGTTGGAATCGCGCTTGCTGCTGCCCTTGATGTCACCATGCTTTTCAAGCGTCGCGAGACGGTTGTAGATGGTGGACGTACTCAGGTTTGCCCAGCGGTCCAGCTCGCGCTTGCGAACTTCCGTGATAATGTCATAGCCACTGCGCTCTTTTTCGAGGATAAGCCCCAAAAGCACTAGATCGTATCGATTCATAACTCACCTTCTTCTAATTCCACAGATTTTCATCTGTTGGACTATTCCAACTTGGAATATAACTAAAAATTGTCGCGGTGCGACAATTTTTTCTAAAAAAAATAAAGATAGATACAAGAGTTTTTTCTTTTATGCGGGAGGGGACCATGCTCAGAGTTGCGAAGGCCGTCCGGTCCCCTCCCTGCACCCTCCCCTTCCCAGGCCGACACATTTGTTTTCACAACGCCTAACAATATTGTCTTTTTAACCAAATTTCACGCTATAAAAAAACGGCCGGCATAAAGCCGGTCGCTTTTAATCAAAGGATTTCCGTTAGGAAAGATAAGGCTTATTAAGCGTTGCGCTCTACGAGCGCAGGCATATCGGCTCGGAAATGGGAACAAACGAGTTTGTTCCCGCTTCACTCGCCTTATTATGCCTTATTGAGGCGATCCTGGATCATGTCGATGATTTCGGAGAGTTCCTTCGGGAGGTGCTTGCCGAACTTCGGATAGTGGTTTTCCTTAACGTCGGCGAGTTCCTTCTTCCAGCCTTCCACGTCAACCTTGAGAATCTGCGGGAGGGTTTCCTTATAGTAGTCAGCGAGACCATCAGTATTGATGGCGCCTTCCTTCGGCATGTAACCGATGGCGGTTTCGACAGCGTTGTCAACACCGTTGCAGCGGTCGAAGATCCAAGCGAGCACGCGGCTGTTGTCACCGTAACCCGGCCACATGAAGCCACCCGGAAGCTTTTCGTTGTCGGCATCCTTACGGAACCAGTTCACGTAGAAGATCTTCGGGAGCTTGTCTTCAGTGGACTTCTGACCGATTTCGATCCAGTGCTTGA
Source organism: Fibrobacter sp. (assembly GCF_045601785.1). Taxonomy (GTDB): domain Bacteria; phylum Fibrobacterota; class Fibrobacteria; order Fibrobacterales; family Fibrobacteraceae; genus Fibrobacter. The sequence continues at coordinate 15,094 of NZ_JAZSAF010000079.1, read as the reverse complement.
AGTAGTCGCCCATGTTGTAGCCGCAGAACGGGAGGATGGCGAACGGGTCGCGACGGATCTTACCGACCTGAGAGGCGTCAATCGTAGAGGCAGCGGTGATTTCGGAACCCACGATGGAGCCGAGGAACACGCCGTGGTTCCAGCTGAGGGACTGGTGAACCAGAGGAATAGTGGACGGACGACGGCCACCGAAGAGGATAGCGTCGATAGGCACGCCAGCAGGATCTTCCCATTCCTTGGCAATGCAGGGGCACTGCTTGGCCGGAGCGGTGAAGCGAGCGTTCGGGTGAGCCATTTCTTCGCCCTTAGGAGCCTTGTCCTTCGGGAGAGCGTCACGGGTCTTGCCCTTCCAGTCAACGAGCTTGCCCTGTGCCGGGTAGCCGATGCCTTCCCACCACACGTCGCCGTCTTCAGTGAGGGCGCAGTTGGTGTAAATGGTGTTCTTTTCTGCAGAGATAAGAGCGTTCTTGTTGGATTCTGCAGAGGTGCCCGGGGCAACGCCGAAGAAGCCGGCTTCCGGGTTGATAGCGTAGAGACGGCCATCCTTACCAAACTTCATCCATGCAATGTCGTCACCGATGGTTTCGACCTTCCAGCCCGGGATAGTCGGGATGAGCATGGCGAGGTTCGTCTTACCGCAAGCAGACGGGAATGCGCCAGTCACGTACTTGACTTCGCCCTTCGGGTTGGTGAGCTTGAGGATGAGCATGTGTTCAGCGAGCCAGCCTTCGTCGCGAGCGAGAACGGTAGCGATACGGAGAGCGAAGCACTTCTTACCGAGAAGAGCGTTTCCACCGTAGCCCGAACCGTAGGACCAAATGAGGCGTTCTTCGGGGAACTGAGTGATGTACTTGTATTCAACGTCAGCGCAGGGCCAGATGCCGTTGTCGCTTTCGCATTCGCGGAGCGGCTTACCAACGGAGTGGAGGCACGGAACGAAGTCAGCGTTCGGGTCAGCATTGAAGATATCGAGAACCTTCTTGCCAGCGCGAGTCATGATGTCCATATTGAGAACAACGTATTCGGAGTCCGTGACTTCGATACCGTTCTTGGAAATCGGGGAGCCGAGCGGGCCCATGCAGAACGGAATCACGTACATGGTACGGCCGTGCATACAACCCTTATAGAGCTTACGCATCGTCTGCTTGAGTTCAGACGGGTCGATCCAGTGGTTGGTCGGACCTGCATCTTCTTCCTTCACAGAGGAAATGAAGGTACGGGATTCGACGCGGGCCACGTCAGACGGGAGAGAACGGAACAGGTAGCAGTTTTCCTTCTTGGCGAGCTTCGTGGCGAGGCCAGCCTTGACGCACTTCTGCATAAGGGCATCGTATTCTTCCTTGGAGCCGTCAACGACAACGACGTTGTCCGGTTCGCACATGGCAATCATTTCATTCACCCAAGTACTGATCTTCGGGTGCTTGATATCGTTAAGGGTAAGACTCATTATGAGCTCCTGTTTGGTTTAACGTTAAGTTTCGATAATTTCGAACGCGGTAAAATTTACAAAAAATAAAAACTGAATTGCAGGGTATTTTCTAAAAATTTGAGCTAAATCACCCCATCCATCCGCCACACGCAGTCCGTTCTATACGAACAAACGCATAAAAAATCGATTTTTTTTCATTTTTTTGTAAAAAACTTTTCATTTTTGCCGAAAATTACATAAATTAGGCTTGTATACACGAACGGAGCGTTTTGCCCCGAATTTGAGGTGATTTTAATATGAGTTGGTCCTATTCTAGAGAACACCAGAAAAACATTCTTTGCATGATCATGGCGGGCGGCCAAGGAAGCCGCCTGCAGCCCCTCACCCGCGACCGCGCGAAACCGGCAGTGCATTTCGGCGGAACCTACCGCATTATCGACTTTGTGCTCAACAACTTCATCAACTCCGGCATCTTTAAAATCAAGGTTTTGACCCAGTTCAAGAGCGATTCCTTGAACAAGCACATTTCTGCCGCCTGGAATTTGAATGCCAGTTTGGACCAGTACGTGGACTTGGTTCCTGCACAGATGCGCACTGGCGACGACTGGTACAAGGGCACTGCCGACGCCATTTTCCAGAACATCAACCTGATTACGGACGAGCGCCCGGATCTCGTTGCGATTTTCGGTGGCGACCACATTTACAAGATGGACATCAACCAGATGATTGATTTCCACTTGAGCCGCGCCGCCCTTTTGACCATTGCCGCCATTCCGGTGCCGGTTTCCGAAGCCTCTGAATTCGGCATTATCGAAGTTGACGCCGACAACCGCATGATCGGTTTCGAAGAAAAGCCCAAGAACCCCAAAGAAATGCCCGGCAACCCCGGCTACTGCCTCGCCAGCATGGGCAACTACATTTTTACGAGCAAGTTCCTGGTGCGCGAACTTTTGAAGGGTGCCGAAAACGGCGCTACCGACTTCGGCAAGCACATCATTCCGAGCCTATACAAGGACTACCCCGTTTACGTGTACGACTTCAACACGAACATCGTGCGCGGCGAACAGGCCAGCACCAAGGGTTACTGGCGCGACGTGGGTACGCTCGACGCCTTCTTCGAAGCGAACATGGACCTTTGCTCCGAAAACCCGCCGTTCGACCTTTACAACAACTACTGGCCCATCCGAACCTTCAACTGGAACCAGCCCCCAGCAAGGTTCTTTGCGGGCGACGCCGATTCCCATCAGGGTGCAGCCATCGACTCCATCGTGTCTTCGGGCTGCATTATTGGCGGCGGTACCGTGGTTAAGAGCATCCTCTCCCCCGGCGTTTCTATCCAGAAAGATGCCCTGGTCGAAGAATCTATACTCTTCCCGAACGTGACCATTGGCCCGGGTGCCAAGGTGCGCCGCGCCATCATCGAGAAGGGCCTGCATATTCCTGCAGGCTTCCAGATTGGCTACGACTTGGAACGCGACAAGAAGCTCTTCCACGTGACCGAATCCGGAATTGTAGTGCTCGCCAAGGATACCATCATAAAAGCCTAGCAAGGCGAGTGCCGCAGAAAAATGCTTGCATTTTTCTATGGCCGAGCCGAAAGGCTTGCGCTCGAAGAGCGCAACGCATAGCATAGCAAGACGAGCGTCGCGCTTCACTAATAACAAGAAAATGCCCCGGTCAAACCGGGGCATTTCTTGTATACAAAAAAAGCCCCGACAGTTGATTGTCAGGGCTTTTTGCTGTAATTTTTAGAGGAATTTAGCTTTTAAAGATGTTTTTCCTTTAGAAACTCATGTTCAGGGTCCATTCGCCATTTTCACAAACCATCGGCATGCCCATCATTTCCTTGGTGGCACCTTCTTCAGTGCAGGAATCGTCGGAGACCCATTCGCCATCGTGGCAGACCATATCCACACTTAAGCCCATGACTTCCATGGTCTTGGTAGCGCCTTCTTCGGAGCAAGACTGATCGGCAACCCATTCACCATCTTCGCAGACCATGTCCATGGTCACGCCGGCAACATCCATCTGCTTCTTGGAGCCTTCTTCTTCTGCAGTACAAGAAAACATTTCTTCAGCTGCATCTTCATCGACAATCCAGGAACCATCGGTGCAGACGAGCGGCATATCCATACCCATCACGTTACCGTTTTTCGTTGCCCCTTCTTCGCTGCAATCGGTGCCGACTTCACCAAGATCCAGGTCTTCAAGGCCCGGAAGAACGTTGCCGCCCTGTTTTTCGTCGTCAGACGAAACACCTTCGTTCGGTTCGCCATCGTCAGCAGGTTCGTTACCCTGATTATCATCTACCGGAGCCTTTTCGCCCTGGTCCTGTTTTTCTTCAGACTGGTTCTGTTGTTCTTCAGACTGGTTCTGTTGTTCCTGCTTGGCGTCATCATCGTCAAGGTCGAACTTGCCAGACTCTGCGGCCTTGCAGCCATAATCCGCACCGGCCTTGATCGTCGAAAGCGTGATTCCATCGGCTTCCATCTTTGTGGTAATGACATTGTCTTTGCAGGTGACTTCGACGTTTTCTTCGTCTGCTTTTTCGTCTGCGCAAGCTTCGTCTATTTCAGCCTTGGGAGTATTCGTAAAAGTCGTTGTCGATACAACATAACCATCTTCAATTTTTGCGACCATCGTGGCGGTCATTCCATCCTTGGTCATCGTTGTCGTTACCGAATTTTTATCGGAGGAAACCGAGCAAGTCGGGTTTGCGCCGTTATCTTTGTTTTCAGAGGACGCACTGCTGGAATCATCGCAAGCCATCAGGCCGAAAGCAGCAGTCAGGGAAAGGGCAATACCCAATTTTTTCATATTCATAACGAACTCCTTTAAATTTGTTTACATTAAAGATATCTTTTTATGACGGAAATTTCAATGTTTTTTTCTATAAAATGTTCTATTTGTCATCAATATTGTGATTTTTGGCACAAATAGTCTTTAAATTGCTAAATTTGAACACATGAGTGAAGAATTGTGTGCGAATCTTTCGCAAAAACTGCAGGAAATAGCCAAATCCCCCAAGTACAGAGGGGCGATTTTCCAGATTGAAGCCGACGAGAAGGGACTGGCGCTCGTGGATGTAAAGGAAGCGAGTCTGAAAGTCTACCTGATGATAGACCCCGACTGCGACAAGATTCTGGAAACAAGATTCTTCACCTACGGCGGCCCTGTGTTTACGGCCCTTGCCGATACCTTCTGCAAGAAGATTCAGATGGTGACTGTCGACGAAGCATGCGCCATTACCGCCGAAAGCCTTGAGCTTGAGCTCCGTGACACCCCCGACGTTCGTGCCATCGCTGAAAACGCCCCCGAAATCAAGCAGATGAACACGCTAATCAAGCGAATCCTGGAAGCCTACCCCGAAAAAAAGGGAACCGCCATTTTGGTCCGTGAGAAGATGGAACGCATCAAGTACCGCACGCAGACTGCCGAAGGCCGCGCCGAGGCGGACGCCGAATGGAACGCCATGACCAAGGTGCAAAAAATAGAGAAAATTGAAGCTTGGTTGCACCAGTCCGTACGCGGCATGCTCCAGGGCGATGGCGGCGACGTGGAAATTCTCGACTTGACCGAAGACAACCGCCTAAAAATCCGCTACCAGGGCGCATGTGCCGGTTGCGGTTCTGCCATGGGCGGAACGCTCTTCTATATCGAGGACGAACTGAAGAACAACGTCTATTATAATTTGATTGTAGAGCCTGAAGATCCGCTCGACAACTTTACGCCGAACGAGATGTCCGATGCCGACCGCAATTTGGCTGGGTTAGACGACAACAATCCTCCCCCGAGCCTGTTTTAAAATGTGAGATGTGGAATGTGGGATGTGAAATGATTAATCTCACACTACACACTACACATTACACATTGTTTTTTATATTGTATTTAGTAAAACATCAAAGGAAATTCTATGTCCGAAGAACTCGTCTTGAAATTCGTTGACCCCGTGCCGATGCGCTACGGTGAAAACTCCCACCAGTCCGCAGTGTTCTACCGCGACCCGACCTGCACCGAAGCAAGCCTCGCCACCGCAAAGCAGCTCTGGGGTAAGGAACTTTCTTACAACAACATCGTGGATGCCGACGCAGCCCTGGAAATGGCCCGCGAATTCAGCGACGACAATGCGGTCGTTATCGTGAAGCACATGAACCCGTGCGGACTCGCTACCGGCAAGACACTGCGCAACGCCATGGAAGCAGCCTGGGCAGGTGACCCGGTGTCGGCCTTCGGTTCCGTGATTGCCGTGACCCGCAAGGTGGACCTGAAGACCGCCGAATTCCTGAAGGGTAAGTTCGTCGAAATTCTTCTCGCTCCGGCATTCGACAAGGACGCTCTCGAATTTTTGAAGAACAAGTCCAAGGACATTCGTCTCCTTGAAGTGGGCAAGATCAAGAAGGCAACCCACTGCAAGGTGTACAAGCACGTGATCGGAGGCATGCTGGTTCAGGACCGCGACGTCGACGTTTACGAAAAGTTCGAGTGCGTCACCAAGAAGAAGTTCGCAAAGAACAAGGAAGCCCTCGCCCGCTTTACCTGGCTCGTGACCAAGCATACCAAGTCTAACGCCATCGTCATGGGTTACGAATACGCCCGCGGCTACTTCCAGGTCATCGGTCTTGGCCCCGGCCAGCCGAACCGCATCGACTCTAACCTCCGCCTCTGCCAGCCCCGCGTACGTGACAACGTCGCCCGCATGAAGGCAGCCCAGAAGTTCTTCAACGAAAAGGGCAAGTGCATCGACAAGGCCGGACTCAAGGCTCTGGAAAAGAAGGTGTTCAGCGAAGTCGTGATGGGCTCCGACGCCTTCTTCCCGTTCCCGGACAACGTGGAAGCCGCTGCCAAGGCCGGCGTCCAGTACATCGTGCAACCGGGTGGTTCCAAGAAGGACAACCTCTCCATCGAAGCTTGCGACAAGCTTGGCGTGGCCATGGTGTTCACTGGCATGAGGCACTTCCGCCACTAATGATCTCTGAGATTTGCCTATGATGCCCACGTCGCAAAAAGAAATCAATCAGAGGGAAAAGGATCTCTACTACACGGTCCTTGGCTTTCTGAAAAAGATTCGCAAGGCCGGCAAGACGACAGCAAAGGAGTGGAACGAGTACCGTTCCGCCATCAAGAATGTCGCCTTGACCGCCGATATGGGTAAGGCCGCCGATTTGTGGACCATGGACAACCTGGACCAGTTCAGCCCCGATAAGAGCCAGCTTCCGCCGCTCAACGACATGGAATACGTGGCACGTGTGTCACCGGAATTCTTGTCACAACTCATGGAAGCTCTGTATTACGGGATGCTGAACCCGACCCAGGCGAACATGATCTCCGACGAGATCCAAGACGCAGACCCTGAATTTGTGACCTCGGCTTCGCTCGAAGAACTGCTCGTGAAGCTCTGGATCGGGAATGCAAAAAGCTACCGGAAGATGATTGCAAACTAGGTGTGAGGTTGGTCGCTACGCGCCCTTTGAGGTATGAGCACGGGCTAACGCCCTCTGAGCCACAGACAACAATTTCTCAAAACCTCAAAGTGCCATAGGCACGACCTCATACCTCGTAACCCCAAATCCCTCAAAGCGAATGAAATGAGCGACCTCATTACTCAAAGGGGCGAAGCCCCGACCTCAAAGCCTCAACGTGTACGTGTAATTGGTGGCGGCCTTGCTGGCTGCGAGGCGGCTTTGCAACTGGCGAGCCGCAGTTTTAAGGTCGATTTGTACGAAATGCGCCCGGTAAAAAATACACCTGCGCACAAAGACGGCCATCTCGCGCAATTAGTTTGTTCCAACAGCTTTAAGGCTTTGGGCATTACATCTGCCCATGGGCTCCTGAAGCAGGAACTCACGATGCTCGGGAGCTTCTTGCTAGATTCCGCACGCGAAGCGGCTGTGCCCGCAGGCGACTCGCTCACCGTGAACCGCGATATCTTCAGCGAATCGGTCGAAAAAAAGATTGCTGAATCGCCGAACATTACACTCCATCGCGAAGAAGTCACAAGCCTTGAAGGCGACTGCCCTACCTTAGTGGCAGCAGGCCCTTTGGCCAGCGACGCCCTTGCCGACGACATATTCAAGCGCCTCGGCAGCAACCGTCTGCACTTCTTTGACGCCATCGCTCCGGTTGTCGAAACGGACAGCATCGACTTTGACCATGCCTTCTACATGAACCGCTGGGAAAAAGGCGAAACGGCAGACTTTATCAACTGCCCCTTGGACAAGGAAACCTACGCCGAGTTTGTACGCAAGCTCTGCGAAGCCGAAAGCACCGAGCCGCGTCCGTTCGAAAAAAACGAACTGTTCGAAGGCTGCCTCCCCGTCGAAGAAATGGCCCGCCGCGGTTACGAGACGCTCCGCCACGGTCCCATGCGTCCGATTGGCCTTGGGCTAGGCAACAACGGGAAATTGTGGTACGCAGTCATCCAGCTCCGCGCTGAAAACAAGCAGAAGACTTTGTTCAACATGGTGGGTTTCCAGACGCGCCTCAAGTGGGGCACGCAAAAAGAAATCTTCACCATGGTGCCGGCCTTGCGCAATGCGAAGTTCGCACGCCTCGGCTGCATGCACCGTAATACCTTCATCGAATCACCCAAGTTCCTGGACAAGACGCTTCGCCTTCGTCCGGATCTCGAATGTGCCAAGGGCATTCCGCCGACTTGGTTCGCCGGGCAAATCACCGGCAGCGAAGGCTACACCGAAGCGGTGGCGACCGGCTGGTACGCCGCCTGGAACATGGCGCAGACGATTCTGCACGGACACGCCGACCCGCTCCCCGACGAAAGCTGCATTGGGTCGCTCATGAACCGCCTTGTGGAAGAAAACGAAGACTTCCAGCCCATGAATTTCAACTTTGGGCTGCTCCCCCACCACGAGGGCTTAAAAAAGAAGAACAAGAAGGAAATTCTTGCGGCCCGCGCCGAAGAAGCCGTAAGAAAGTGGATTGCGGATAGGAAATTGGTGTAACCAAATTGCAAAAGGACCCCATAAAGGGGTCCTTTTTTCATCGGGGTAACCAGATTGTTCTTGCCGCTATTCGGCTTCGCCGAGCGGCGCGAACCCTACGGGCAATGCCTTAACGGCATTGCGCAAAATTCGCCTTTCGCACTCTCGCTGTTCGTGCATAGGCAAATTTTGTCGAACTGGTCAGTTCGATCTGGCGTTAGCACGATACAAAAAGCGACCCCCAAAGGGGTCGCATTTTTTGTATCGGGGTAGCCAGATTGCCAAAATACTCACTTTGTTTCGTATTTTGCCCTTCGGGCTTACTTGAACTTCGTTCAAGTTAAGGCCTAAAACCATCTGAGTTCGCTTCGCTCTCGATGGTTTTAGTCGAACTGATCAGTTCGAATGACTATACAAATATGAAAATCGCACCCCGTTGGGGTGCGACTTTCATATCGGGGTAACCAGATTCGAACTGACGACATTCTGCTCCCAAAGCAGACGCTCTACCAGGCTGAGCTACACCCCGATTGTTCGTTTTTAAAAGGAAAAACCGGCTCCGAAAAAGATTGAATCTAACTCGGAGCCGGTTTCCTGAGCTACGAAGGGCTCGAACCTTCGACCCACGCCTTAAAAGGGCGTTGCTCTACCAACTGAGCTAGTAGCCCGAACGCACCCAAATATATTAAAGATTTGCTTATTTGTAAAGGCGAAAGCCCCTTTTATTCAAAAAAATGTGGCTTTTTTCGTCCAAATTTTCCTTATCCCGGTCGCATTATTTGTAAATTTCAACTATGATTTTGAAACACTTCTTCACCGCGGCTGCGGCACTGTTTGCAATTCCTGCACTCTGCCACGCCTACTTTACTCAGGGCGACGCTGGGCAAGAAGTCTTTTCATTCATAAACACATTTGACAGCCCGCGTAATGCATCTCTTGAAAAATCGGCGGGCGCAGGTATTTCGACGGACCCGACCATTACGCAGCTGAACCCGGCTGCAGTCACCATGCCCGAAGGCAAGCGTCATGTTGCCGCCGCACATTGGCAAACAGGTGACATGGCAGAAAATCAAGGCAGCCTGTTCTACACGGCGCAACTTGGAAAGTTCATTTTCCAGACGTCTTACAACTGGCTTTCCTATGGTTCCATCGAAGGCTACGACGAATACGGCGAATCGACGGGCAAAGACTACGAACCTTTTAGCCAGCTCGCGACAGTCACCGCAACGATTCCGCTCAAGCACTTCAGGTTCGGAACGACTCTCAAGTTCGCATCAGATAAATTGACCGACGACTCCGGAGACCGCACCGCCCTGGGCGCTGCATTTGACTGGGGCATTGCCTGGCAGGCTGAAAGCAAACGCTTCGGTTTCTCGCTAATGGGCCGCGATTTCGGCTGCCTTCTGCGCGACTACACCGATGACGGCGATGACGAGTACTACCCGATGTCGCAGACTTTTGCCATTGCAGGATTTTTCAGGCCGAATCTTCTCCCCCGCTTGACCGTCTTTGCGAATACTGACTTTCCGAGGTACCAGGAATCGTTCTTAAGCTTGGGCGGAGAATATGCCATTGGTTCCAGCCTGTTTGCCCGTGTTGGTTTTCAGCGCACATGGCTCGACATTACACGCGATGTGAAGGAACTTCTGGCATCGAAAGACCGCCCCGACGAAACGAACAACGCCCACATGTTGAGTGCGGGTCTTGGCTACGCCATGGATCTGTTTGCACTCGACTACAGCTTCTCTTACCTAGCGGAAGGGATGGGACACGAGCACCGACTGGGCCTACGCATCAACTTCTAGTGGCGGCATGGCAATGCGGCAGTTTGACGTATTCGTTTTCGAAGAAGAAAATCCAAACTTCAACCAATGGAAACCGGAATTCGAAGACAACGCTCTCGGCTGGCAGCACAGCAGCGATTGGAACAGGCCGCTGCAAAAAATCGATGCGGAATGGGTCGTCCTTGCGCACCCGTCTGCATCCATTGACCGCGACTTCCTGAATAATCTGGCCGAAGTGATCGAAGGATTTCCGATGGTGGACGCCTTTGCGCCCAGACTCAAATTCAACGGACATTTTTACGGAGGACAGCTGCTGAACGGAGCCAAGGGATTCGCCACCATTTCTGAAAATGAAAAAATGCGATTTGTCGCTGCACCCAACCCATTGATAGGCGTCTTCTCTAGTCGAATTGTCCAACGAACAGGCTTGTTCGATCAAAGTCTCCCTCCGGAATTTCGGCTGCAGGATTATTCGCTCCGTATGGCCCACGCAGGCGGAAAAATGTTCAACGTCCCGTACCTGGTAGCACAAGCCAAGAACTCTTTGGACGATAAGGTGCCGAGCCTTATTAACGGGGATTACCTTCTGGCTGCGGCAAGTATCCGCCCCGAATGGCAAATCATCTACAAGAATCTGAATGTAGCAAGCCTTCTCGGATTCAGCCTACGGCATCCAGGTACGATTCCGCTCTGGTTCAACACGAAGGAACTCAAGTTCAAGCGCGACAAGGCGACCGCACTGTCGAAACTGACCGCAGATCATCTCAAGGAAATTTCCCTATAAAACCAATCTCGCATCCTGTTTACGGACAACTTCCTACTGTCAACTAAAAAAACACCCAGATGGCGATCCAGAAGACCATCAGGCAGAATTCCATTTCCTTTGATATTCTCGAAAGGAAGGTACTGCCCAGGGTAATTCCGGCGAGGGCCGCGATGCGAATCCATGCCACATCGAAGCCACGGTAATAGAGCGCAATGCCGCCAAAGAGTTCAACCCAACACCAGAGTCCCTGTGCAAGTACCAGATAGCGCCTGCGGTAGAGCGTAAGCGATGTTGTCGAAAGGCAAAGACAGAGCATGAGCATGCGCAACGGGTAATGTTCCAACTGCGGTTCGAGGTATTTCAGATCGAAGGTTTCGCTGCCAAGGTAGGTGTACAGGCAGGAGAACAGCAAGAAACCAGCCAACAGAGCCGCATTGCGGTAGAAGGACGATTTGGGCTTCCACAGGAGCGATGCCACCCCAAGAGCCACGAGACAGGCGAGTGCATTGACGAGTGGTGTCATGGAGCCTCCCCTGCTGCGGCGGAATCTACCGCACTGGAATCAACTGCGGCTGAATCGCCTGCGGAACTGCTGTTTAAATCGCCTGCCAGGTGCCGCATGTAAGCGACGAGCCCGCGGACTTCTGCTTCGGTCAGGCGACCACGATAGGCGCTCATGTTGACTCGGCCATCCAGGACAACTTTTTCGAGGGAATCGAGCCCCAGGCTGTCTATGCGCGCTGCATCAAGTTTTTGCGGTACCGGATAATACTCTCGGACAAATTTTTCGTTGAAGCGCCCGTCTACCCCGTGGCATTTAGCGCAGCGTGCATTCCATATGAATTCTATTTCGGCGCTGTCCATGGTGGCGGGTAACGACTCTGCGGATACATTCGCGGATGTATCTACGGATGCCTCCGCGGATTCGTTTGACATTTCCCTGATGTACTTTTCAATCGGATTTTCAACATTCAAGGGAGACGCTTCGACTGATTCTGCCGAAGCTCTTGAAGCTCCGCCCGCGTAGAAGGTACCCGCGACAGCCGCAAAAACGACAAGAATTGCCGCAAAAATTGTGCTAATGCGACGCGCAAACGTCACATGCGCAGAGTCTGGAGATTGCCTCAAATGGTGCAGAATCGCCAAGAACAGCACCCCCGCCGCGATTAATGCCGCGATAGGATAAAACAGCGGAACGATATTTGCGAACGCGACTTCGATGTTCTCGTAGGGGCTAGCCGCAAAGGGCAGCTGCGCACTCACCCACAGCGAAAAGACTAGAGCCGCCGCGAACCCGACCAGAAGGGGCAGGCGCAGCACCTTGTATTCATCGGAAGACCACGGCTGTATATAGGACAGGTCGATGCCTCGCTTCTTTTCGCGAGAAAGCTCCGACGATTCGCGGGCGGCCTCTTCGACCATCGCCATCTCGCTGCCATCGACTTCGCCGAAGTAGGTTCCTTCACTTTCCATGGAGCGCGACAAATGTTGGCGCATTCCAAAGAAGAGCAGCATGAAGCCTCCTACCGAAAAGGCGACAAGGCCTGCATCAACCCAGCCAAAGGGGACTTGACCGGGCATTCCCTGCATCGGAGAAACGAGAAAATAGCGTTCCAGGAAAAGCCCAAGCAGAACAGAAATTGAAAGGAGTATGCGGCCTGTGCGGTGTTCGCGGATAAACGAGACAACTCTCAGCTGCGGAAGCACCCCCGCAAAGATGAATGCCGATGTGCAGAAAATCCCCTTGGTCAAGAATTCCCAGAACCAGAAGCCGACCATAACCCATGAGCCGGCGAGCATGAGCCGTTCCAAAAGTCGCACTCGGTAGCCCTCGGAATAGAGCAGCAGGTTTACAAGAGCAAGCCCCGAAAGAATCGCGCCGGCAATAAAATAGAGCGGGAAGAAGGCTCCACGCCACTGCGGTACAAATGTCGCCGCAAAATCGAGACTCACAATGGTATGAACCCAGAGCACCAGCGGAAAGAGCAGCCACGCCAGGGGCTTTCGGTAGCGCTCCAGTACTGGAATTTCGCGGGATTTCAGGTGAATCGTAAAGAAGAAGAGCGAAAGGAACGCATAGACTGCAATGCAGCAGAAATCCCACACCAGGGGCGAGCGCACGTTGGCAAAGTTGCCGCGGGCATCGAGGAAGGGAGCCACCATGTAGAAGTTTTCGACAACGCCCAAGTGCATGAGCGGGAAAATTCCTGCAAACACGAGGCTCACGAGTGTCGAAAGTTCCGCAATCAGGGCGGTGCGGCGGTCCAGCTTGATTCCGAGCGCAAGGAAAATGGCCGACAGGAGCGTTCCGGCATGGGCAAGCCCAATCCAGAAAACGAATAGGCTAATGGGCGTGCCCCAGAAAGTCTGGGAATCCACCATCCAAGCCGAAGGCCCCTGATACAGCGAGTCACCCAGGGCATATAGCCCCGGCAAGAAGAGCGCAAGCCCCGCAAGCATCAGGTAACGAAACATCAACGACTCCCCCGCATAAATACCACGGAAGGATCAAGGTCTGCCAGTTCTCGCGGCGCGTACAGGATGCGGTCCTTGGTCTGCTGGACCAGCGGCGACTTTTCGTCGAGCCAGTTTCCAAAGACGATTGCCTTGTGGGGGCATGCTTCGGCGCAGGCGGTCTTGACTCCGCGGCCACGCCACTCGGCATCTTCGAGGGTTGCCGCTACCGAGAGCTTCGTCTTGAAGGCGAGACGGTCGTTCTGCAGGCGCTGCAGGCAAAGGCTACATTTTTCCATGACGCCCTTATCGCGGAGCGGAACTTCTTTGTTGAACTGGCGGGCAAGTCCGAGCTTCTGGGCGTCGTTAAAGTTGAACTTGCGGGCCTGTGCGGGGCAGTTCGCGCCGCAGAAACGGCTGCCGGTGCAGCGCTTGTACATCATGGCGCTGAGCCCGTCGGGGGTGTGATTGGCGGCCCCGGTCGGGCAGACGCGTTCGCAGGGGGCATTGCCGCAATGGGCACACATGAAGGGGGCGTTTCCGCGGAGTTCCACCCAGTGCATGAAACGGCCCCGAGATGCATCTTCGGGAGTCACCAGTGGCACGTTGTTTTCGATGTTACAGGCGAGAATACACTTGCCGCAACCGTCGCAAGCATCCAGGTCGATGACCATGCCAAATCGATTGAGAGCCGATGCTCCCGGAATCTTGAGTGCACCCGGAGTCGAAATTTTCACGAGGTCGAGGGATTTTTTCGCCTGAGACATGGCGAGCTTGACTTCGTCTTCAAAACGCTTGAGTTCGGGCACCGAGAGCTGCGACGCGATATCGCCGAGGACCGCCGACTTACGGCATCCATACAGCAACCCCATGACGGCCACCAGCGAGCAACTCTTGATGAATTCGCGACGATCCATTCCCATAAGATACCTTACCACACTAGCGGTGGCAAGCGGCGCAGTACGTGGCCGCCGGTTTAAAGCCTTTTTCTTTGAAAGTCTGCCCGCGATGGCACCTTAAGCAACTCTGCATGTCGAATCTTTCGCCGCCGTAACGGTTCTGCATATGGTTTGAACCGTGGCAGTCGCTGCAAGCAACGCCTGCAGCCGCATGCACGCCGTGATGGAACACCACATGTTCCGGCAAAATCCGCTTGTGCGACCAGGGGCGGTCATCAGCTTTGGCTAACATGGAATCCAGCGTTTCGATTCCCGGATTTTCTGTCAGCGGAAGCCTGTGGCAATCCATGCAGTCCGCTTTCGAAGGCATGTAGGCATTCGCCGAGGCGCGAGCGCCCGTATGGCAGGCGGCGCAATCCAAACCGATGGAATCGCCGTGCAACGCGTGGTCAAAAGGAATCGGGCCCGAAGCGTGCTGCGGAGCACTCGGCTCCCCCATCAAGAAATCCGCCAAGAAGAACGAGAATACGACGGCAAAACAAACTGCCGCCCACTTAAATAACCTTGATTTCTTTTCCTTCTCTCTTCTCATAGCTCAGAGCGTAGCGACCTCATCGCTCACACCTACTTCGGCCTCCCCGGGTCATCTGGATTCTTGAGAATGTACAGGAGCCAGGCCGTCATCATTTTCGCCTGTTCTTCGGTCAGCGGAGTGATTTCCATGGCCGGCCATTCATCAGGGTGCTGCGGAGTCGGATGCATCAGGTACTTGACCATTTCTTCCGGCTTTTCGGCATACTGCGCTACGTTGTCACGCATCGGGG
>NZ_JAZSAF010000078.1:0-4213 GCF_045601785.1 Fibrobacter sp. | reverse complement strand
TATGCTTCGGTTTGCTGTACCAGCTTTTTAGCTGGTCTTTGGTCGTATAGCCAAAGAGCAACAGCCCTTTCGGGGCGTGGGTCGTTTGTGTTTATCGTTCAGAGGCAGTCGAGAGCCCCACTTAGGTAAATGCAACGATCTGCGCCTTTTTGTACCCTTACAAAATTTGGCGAAGTTCTTTTGCAGAACGGGGCGAACTCCAGAAGTTTAAAACTATGGAGGCTGTTATGGTTTGGAATAAAATTGGCAACATAGCCGCACTATCTCTCGTGATTTTAGTCGTCGCTTGTGGTGACGATAGCAGTTCCAGTGGCCCGGAGAATGCAACAGCTTCCGACTTCGATTTGGTTTTAGCGACTTTCGATGACCTTCCTACGTGCAGCAGTAAGCGAGAAGGAGTAACCGCTTATGTGAAAGATGAAAAGATTGCCTATGTCTGTGAGAACGCTGACTGGGTTGAAGAATATTCCGATAAGGTTTCATCAATCGGCAAGAATAAATCATCTTCGAGTAGTGACAAGATAAAGTCCTCCAGCAGTGTTGAATTTAAACAGGATTCTACTGCATATGACACACTTCCGGTGGTTGCTGTCAAAAATAAGTCCATTAGCGGTGTGTTACAAAAAGGACCTTTTGTGACTGGTTCCGCGATAAAACTTTATGAATTGGATGGCGAAAACTATGTGCAGACGGGCAAAAGCTTTATGGGGAAAATTGCAAGTGATGACGGCAAGTTCGTCGTGTCGAGCGTGACGCTTGCTAGTCAGTATGCTCTCTTTGAAGCGAATGGGTATTTCCGTAACGAAATCACTGGAAAAAAATCCAGCGGCACAATTACCTTGAATGCGCTTGCGGATCTCTCCGAGCGCAAGAGCGTTAATGTTAACTTGCTCACGCATCTTGAATACGAACGAGCCTTATACTTGGTCGGTATGGGAATCAATGTGCTTTCTGCAAAGAAACAAGCCGAAACCGAAATTTTTAATGCGTTTGGAATCCAAGGTGAATTCGCAAATTCCGAAGATTTGGATATTTTCAGTAAGAGCGACGGAAATGCGGCACTCCTTGCCTTTAGCGTTCTCATGCTCCGTGATCTGAGCGAAGCGGACCTGACCGAACTTCTGACCAAGTTTGCAACTGATATTGAAAAAGATGGCCAATGGGATGATGAGGCGACCAAGGCAAAGATTGCTGATTGGGCGCAATTGAAAGATGTTTCAGGCGGCCTTGACAGTATTCGTAGCAATATCAAAAACTGGAATTTGGGAACGGTGCCCGACTTTGAAAAATATGTGCGTAATTTTTGGTATAAAAACTACAAACTTGGCGATTGCGACAAGGCTCGCGAAGGCGATGTCATAGCCACAAAGAATGAACTCAGTACGACCTACGGTACAAATGACCGTTTCATTTGCAAGAGTAGTACTTGGGTCGAAGCTAGCGATGCAGAGAAGGATTTTTACAAGTCTGAGAAAAGTAGTGGTGGTGCTGACGGCGAGCTTTGGGAGGGATTGTTGACGGGAAAAATTTACAAGTATGATCTAGCTTTGGACAAGTGGGTGACGGCTACCCATAACGATACCACCCTCAAATTGATGGGGTGCACCGCCAACCGTATGGGCGAAATTGGTAAGAGTTCAACTGATGATGTCTATTACGTATGCGAGAATTCTGACTGGCGGACCGCCCAGGAAATAGACCTCGACACCTACGGAGAAAAGTGTACTAGCAAAGAAGTGGGCAAGACTATTGAAGGCGTGGTAACCAGCACTAACAAGTATTATTGCACGGAGAGAGGTTGGGTGGGCCTGATGGGTGGCTGGAGTTGGAATGTGCCGAAGGTGGCTCGTCTGAATCCCGAAATTACTTATGGTGCCATGACGGACTCCCGCGACGGCAAAAAGTACAAGACGGTAGTGATTGGCGACCAGACTTGGATGGCGGAAAACCTTAATTACGCCGACAGCACAACAACAGTAAGTCTCAAGGGAAAAAGTTGGTGCTACAACAATGTGGCCGCAAATTGCGGTGTGGCGGGTCGCCTTTACACTTGGGCCGCGACAATCGACTCGGTGAAGTTGGCGAATGATGCGGATGACCCGCAGAATTGCGGTTCTGGCAAGACCTGTACCCTGCCTGCAAAGGTGCAGGGCATCTGCCCTACGGGCTGGCATTTGCCCACGCAAATAGAATGGAGTGACTTGTTTACGGCGGTAGGCGGTCTCGCTGCTGCAGGTAAGGTGCTCAAGTCGCTGAGTGGCTGGTATAGCAACGGGAACGGTACGGATGCCGCCGGATTCTCTGCGCTGCCCGCTGGCAGCAGAGACTACGATGGCGATTTCAACACAGATGGCTCCAACGCCTATTTTTGGAGTGCCTCTGCGGGCGATGACGACAATGCCTACTACTTATATTTGCACTACCGCACCGAAACTGCGAGTTTGGGCTGCTACTATAAGAGTTTAGCCTTCTCCATTCGTTGTGTCAAGGATTCTGAAGAATAACTTTTAACCAGCAATTGAATTGTAGGAATGCAAATTTGTTGGATTGTCGCCAAAATTAGGAACTGTTATAAAGCAGATCAATTATTTGGCTGTATTTGATATACAAGGTTGCGTTTTGCAGAAGGACCACATCGAGCCAACGGACTTTAATATCGTAGCTCCGCGTGCGTGTTCTTACTTCATACGAATAGAAAATCAAGCTAGGTTTGTTGAAGTGAAGTAGGCTTTAATAGCCAAAGTTGATTGAAAAATCGATTGATGTGTTCTAGATGGAATTTCTTTATATTGCTGAAAGAACCATCTTTAGAGAAAAATAAGTTCAAACCATCTTCTTTTATCTCTAGTGAGAAGTTTTTGGGTGAGGCTTGAACGCTTCTTCGGTTTAGAAACGCGGTGAGATCTTTGGATAATAATTCGATTTCGGAAAGCAACATATCATAGAGAACAATATCATTAGTTGGAGTTCCCGCAGTTGAAATTCCTTGCCCCATCATGTAAACATTCCCGTTTAGTGAAATCGGTGTCATGAGACCATTTTTTCGAAATTCTGCGATTTCTTTTGCGTTTAGTTTATCTCCAATAGAGATTCCTTTAATTCTTTTGCTTTCTGCTAATTGAGGCCAAGATTCGACGATTTGTTGGATAAAAAATGGATTTGAAAAGCAATCGTCGTCTTTATGATGTTTTACATCTAGAAAACACACATAGTCATTTCCCACATAGGTGAATAGCAAGTATTCAGATCTTGAAGAAAAACCGTCTTTGTCAAGAGGATTTGATGTCGGCAAGTGAAAGTGATGAATGTTCCAATCGGCCCAAAGTAAATCTGTTCGACGTCCCTTCTTTTCGGAAAGGTTATTTAGTTTAATCGTTTTTGATTGATATGGATTGACGTTCTCTCCGTATTCAAATTTGTCTGCCAGTAAATGAATTGCCGGAATGCATTCTTTGGGAATGCGAGTCCAGAATCCTTTGCTAAAAAATGTAAATCGCTCTTTGGGCTCAATAAGTCTTGCTACATAAGATATCCAACGGCGTATGGGTTGCTCGTCATTTGGATTATATTTTAGGTGATGCTTTTCACATAATGACTTTGAAATTTCTTGCAAGTCATTCCAAAATTTATATTTCAGTAAGTCCGCTAGGGATTGCTCAGGCATAGTAAAAAGATAACTAAAAACACCTCGGATTGTTACATCCGAGGTGTTGTATATTTTTCGCGTTAGCGAGGCTTAAGCCTGTTTGTAGCTCTCCATCGCGTCCACGTTCACGCTCTTCACAAAGTTGTAGTGCTTGGCGACTTTGCTTCGACAGGCTCAGCACAGGCTCTTTCGGCGATGTTCAGGTACACCTTCATGCTCTTTTCGAACAGTTCCGGTGCCTTGGTGGCGTCGCGGAGGAGCAACTGGCTCATCACGCAGTTGGCGGCCTTATAAGACCGTTCGGCTCACGCCTCACTCTCGCCTACACGGTTCATTAATATGAGCCGCTTTAGGCTCACAGCGTACAAGTGGCGGCTGCAGAGGTCGGTGAACTCGTTGTTGTTCGCGGCCTTCACGACTTCGATGGCTTCGTTGAACTTCGCGTCCATGGCCTTCGCGCGGGCCTTGAGGCTCTCGTATTCGGCGGCCACTTCGCCCGCTTCCAGTTCCTCGAGCATCTGGCTGTAGGTGCCGGTGGTGATGTGCGGGAGGGCGGCAACGGTCTGC
>NZ_JAZSAF010000077.1:0-34562 GCF_045601785.1 Fibrobacter sp. | reverse complement strand
GGGGTCCTGGGTTGAAGGAGATGGGTCCCAATGTCATGCACTGCGTCGGGCGCTACCGAGCCGCCGGGTTGCCCATCTCCTACCCATTTCTAAAAATAGACTAATGAAGGGGTGATTTTCGTCCTTTTTAAATATAGGACCGAGCCGTAGATGCAGCTATAAATTCTTGGCTATTGCCAAGAATTTATGAACCCCATTCCGATGGAGAACTTGATTCTCGTCGGGGCAATACTTTCGGGTATCAGCGGAACGTCGATGGGGGTAAGCTTATGGCCGCCGTGCAAGTTGTCGTCTTCGCCGATGCGGCTTAGGCCGCGGGCGAGCGTAAGCGAGATGTCGAATGGGGTCCCGTAGAAAATCCGGTTGCCCATGCGGAAGGTGAGGCCTACGGAGCGGTCCCAGAAGCGGTGGTCGGTGAGCTTGTCGCTGTCGAACCACTTGGTGTTCCAGGCGGCGCCCATTTGCGCGAACAGGTCTACATAGAAGCTGCGGGTCTCAAAGATCCAGGCGCTCTTGCGCCAATCGTCGTAGACGGGGAACAGGTAGTGGAGCTCTGCGATGGCGGTCCTGGTGCCGGCCAGCGTGTAGCTTTCGGAGCTGCGCAGGTAAGGGTAGCCTTCCAGGAACAGGGCATCGTAGTAGTAGGAATCGAGCGTGTCCTGTTTGGCGTCGGTACTCCACTTGTACACGCCTGCGATTTTTCCGCCGGCCGCAAGGCGGGCGCCGGTGAGTGGACTCTGGATGCTTCCGTAGAGGTTGATGCCGGCTTCGTTGATGTGAAAGTTGCGGTACTTGGGGGTGATCTTGCCGCTCGCGTTGACGGTAAAGCTTTCGGCGAATGTCCCCGGGCGGTACAGGTCGGAACTGGATGATTGCAGGAACAGGCGAAGCCCGTTGCCTTGTCCTGTGATTTCGGAGCCTTCGGCGTGGTCGCCGTAGAGCCCTAATGACACGAGAGCGCTGATGCGTTTCTGGTAGGTCCAGTCGAAGTTGTCTTCGTAAAGGTTGAAGTTTGCCCAGTCGTAGCCCACCGCAACTTGCAAGGTGTCAATGCTCTTGAAGATACTGTAGCCTGCCGAACCGACAATCGCCTGCATTGGGACGGCGTAGTGACTGATGCCTAGGCTGTCGCCGCCATTGGCGCGCACATCTTCGTAGCGCACGGTGTCTTTGCTGGTGTAGTTGGCGTAGGTATAGCTGAGCGAAAGGTCGATGGGCGTGCTCCTGTTGTCCCAGGAGACGAAGAATTCCTTTTCCTGTTTCGGGTTAAGTCCGTCGCCGTTGATGTAGTCGAAACCGGCACCGAGTTCAAGCAAGAAGCCTATCTGAACCAGGTTCTTCTTGAGCGGGTCCGAAAGGATGGCGGCAAGGCCCGCTTTCACCTTGAGCTTGCCTTCGCCAAACACGGTCAGGTCGGGGGCGTTTTCGCTGAACACAAGCATCGGGACAAACAGCGGAATGATGGGAATGGGCTTGTAGTCCTGCTCGATGCCCGCAAATTCGACATCGTTCAGTTCAATCGGCTTTACGATGCGCGGCGGGAGTGTTCCGTGAAGAGTGATCGCTGCGGGGGCGGGCTTCTGCGTGACAGTGCGCGTGGTGTCGGAAATTTTGATGATGGAGTCGCGGAGGGCGACAGCGGGTTCCTTGACACAGGAATCAAGGCTTTCGGCATTTCCTGGAATGGAGTCGCTCGCCGTGGCGCTGCTGTCGGAGCACTTCCATGTGGTGTCGGTGACTTGGATGGTGCTGTCGCGCTCCGTCACAGTGACCGTGGTATCGTCGATCATCGGGACGGTCGAGTAGGGCATCTTGTAGAGCGAGAAACCGTCCTTGTCGTATTCGGTGAAGTAGAGCGTGTCGCCTGCGAGGGCAGGGGTGAACGCACCGCCGACCACGTTTGTGAGCGGAGTCTCGGCTCCGGTCGAAAGGTCCTTCTCGATCAGGTTGAAGATTCCGTTCCGGTTGCTCGCGAATACGATCTTGTTGTTGTCGAGCCAGTTCACGTCGCGCTCGTCGAAGCCTTCGGTAGAGACGATTTTTAAGTTTTTTCCGTCGCTATCGATCACGGCAATGCCGCGGATGGCGTTGTCGAAGAATCCAAATGCGATGCGCTTGCCGTCGGGGCTGAATTTAGGACTATAGATGTTGTAGTAGTCGAATTTGGAATCGGGAACGAAAATGTCGACGGGGTCTTCGGAAGTGTAGTCGCTTAGGTCCTTGGGGTAGGGAATTTTTGCGAGCTTGAAGCGCGTGCTGTAGGGCTCGCGCATGGCGAAGATAATCGCTGTGCCCTGGAGGTCGATGTCGGGGTAGACGGCGTCGGCGAGGTAGGTCACGGTGAAGGATTTCTTGTTGGTGTCGCTCACGGCGATGTCAAAGTGGGCGTGTCCGTCCTTGTCGCGGTTCTGGTAGCTGACATAGGCGAGGATAGGACCCTGGGCGCTGTCCTCGTGGACGGCGATACCCTTGTCGAGCCAGCCTTTCTTGATCTTGAAGCCGTGCTTGGCGTATTCGCCGATGTCGATGGTCTCGGTTTCGTTCTCGATGGCGATTTCGCCGATTTCGACACCGTCAATCTTTTCGGTGGTATCGGCCTTCGCGGTGTCGGTGGAATCAGATTCCAGCGGCATCTTGAAGAGCCCGCCGTCGAACCAGAGTCCGCCGAAGTTCGATACGCCGTAAAGGTGCTTGCCTGCGACCACGGGGAAGTCCTGCCAGAAGGAGCCTTCGGTCATCTTGGTGCCTTCGACGAGGGCACCGAGGCTGTCGCGCTGCGCCTTGTATTTTTCGGTAATCGCGTTTTTCCACTTGTCGTAGAGTTCCTGCTCGCCGATTCCGAGGACCTTCTTGATGGCGCCATCGAGCGTCATGCGGTGGAATTTGGACATCTCGTGCCAAATTTTCGGCATGGCGCCTTCGCCGTAGGTTTCGCTGATGTAGCGCACCAGCGAAAAACCCTGCGTGTAGGGGCCGAGTTCTGCAAACAGCGAATTGTCCGAAAAATCGTGCATGTAAGGAAGCGTGAGAAGCGAATCGTTCAGGGCCGCAACGCGGAGTAGCATGTCGCGGTGGCTGTCCCAGGCGTCAAAACCCATGCGGCTAGATTCGTACTGGGCGGTACCTTCGGCAAACCACAGCGGCTGCAGCGTGAACGGGATCATGGTCGCAAAGTCCTGCGTAATCCGTTCGTTGTAGTAGTCGGTGTAGCTCACCTGCAGCCCGTAGACGCTCGGCTTGAACTTGCTTGCGTTCTCGATGCTCACCAGGTGGCTGAATTCGTGCGTCACCACGTCCGAAAGCCAGCCGTGGCTGCTGCGGATTTTGAAGTCCCAGTTGGTGAGCCACAGGTTGATGGAATTTTCGCTGGGGATGGCGTTGCCGTTGCTGTAGAGCGCGTTGTTGAGCGTCGCGTTCACGCGGCCGGGCAGGTCGTGGTGGTAGCGGCTCACGACCGAATCGTAGACGGCTTCGGCGTAGGCGGAAACCTTCGAGGCGTGCGCCGTGTATTCTGCCGGATAGATGAAGTTGAAATGCGTGGTGCTTGCGGCCTTCCACTTGATGTCGCTGTTGTTGCCGTAAAAACCGTTGGCGAAAGTGGCGCCAACACATAAAAACAAAAGACTCAAGACAGAAGCACGCATAAGTGACTACAATATACAAAACTCTCCTGTCGCAATACAGCAAAGGCCGCCCTGTTGGGGGCGGCCTTCGACATTTATTAAGGAGCTAAACGCTTATGTCTATTCGCCAAGTTTAGGCGCTTCGGCCACACCGTCGATGAGCTTGGTACCCTTGAGGTCGCCTTCGAACAGCGAGAATCCGCCGGTGTAGCCCCAATGTGTCCAGGGAATCTGGAGCGTGTCGCAGATTTCGCGCACGGCGGTCAGGTAGTTCAGGCGGGATTCTGCCGTAGAAGTAAGGTTGAGTGCACCGAATTCGTTGATGATGACTGGCACGTTGTTTTCGGCAGCCCACTTCTTTGCTTTGAGCATCTGCTTCATGATGGCTTCCTTGCTGCCGTTCTTGTAGTAGTTTCTTACGGCATTTTTCACGCTAGTCGGAGATCCCTTGACGACACCGAAGTCACCCGAAACCTTGGACCACTTGGCCGGATCGTAGGGGAACGGAATGTTCTTGATGGTGGCGTAGTCGGTCCAGGAACCGCCCTGGTGGGTGAATACGAACGGTTCGTAGTTGTGAATCACGTAGACGATGTTGTTGTCGGTGAACGGGGTGCGCTGAGTGAGCAGTTTGATGGAATACCATTCGGCATCGCCAAAGAGGATTGTGTGCGTCTTGTCGACACTGCGGATGGAGTCAATCATTGCCTGGGCGGCAACAGTCCAAGTTTCTGCCTTGACTGCGCCGTATTTCATGTCGGGCTCGTTCAGGAGTTCGAAGAAGATGTCTTCGCGGGTGTTTTCTGCGTAGTGGGCCGCTACATGCTTCCAGGTCTCCGCCATCATCTTGATATACTTGTCGTTTACGGCTGTGGTTGCGTTGTAGCCGTTGTCGTATTCATGGTAGTCAATCACCAGCGACATGCCATATTTGCCGGTCCATTCCACAAAGGAATCGAGGACCATGAACAGGGTGTCGTCATCGAATTTGAGAACGACGGAATCCTTGGAGTCCTTGACGAATGCGTCGCGATTGGTGGCGTACAGGTCTAGGTCAATCGGGAGACGAAGGCTCTTGATGCCGCTTTCGGCCATGAGCTTGATGTCTTCTTCGTCAAAGACGAACTTCTTGAACTTACCCTTTGCGTCTTCAAGCCAGTTGGTGAAGTTGATGCCCTTGTTAAGGTACTTCATCGCCTTGGCCTGCAACGGGTTTGTAACCGTAATCTCGGCTTCGGTGAACGAAATTTCGGGAATGACAGGGTCGTTGATGGACATGTCTTCCTTGTCTTTTTCGACTTCGCTTGTGTCTTGCAGGTAGATGTTGTCTATATATAGAGAGTCCGTAGTAATGGTGCTTCCGCTGCCCTTTGCCTGGAAGCTTACGGCTGTAATGTGGGCCGGGTTGAACGGAACGGCGTCTTTACCTTGGCTCCAGCCCTGGACAAGGTCCTTGAAGCGGATGGTGACCTGGGTCCAGGTAGTGGCTTTTTTCACCTTGGCCAGGTATTGGTCGTAGTTCTTGACGTCGGAAATTTCAATGTGGACTTCATGCGCACCGCCCTTGTACCAGTAGGTGATGCCGCCATACTTTGCGTTCTCGTCGTCTTCGTCGATTTGGACGCCCCAGCCCACATACGGGTCATATTCATAGTCGCCCTTGTCCAAGGTGTAGACAATTTTCATGGCGTAGTTGGAACCATTGTTGACGGCTGCCGGCAGGAAGTCCTTTTTTGGTTCAGGAACGATCGTGGAGGCACCGCTGTTGTCAGCATCGGAATAGGTGTACCAGTAGTTGCCGGTAAGGCTTTCTCCGTCGCCGTCTTCAAAGTCGTCGAGAAGAAGTCCCTTGCCAGTGGGGAGCGTAATCGGGCCTTCGGCAGGGAGCGTGGACGGGTCGACGGTTGTGTTGGAATCTGCCGGAGTGGCGGCGGAATCAGCTGGGGTTGCGCTAGAATCGGCAGGAGTGGCCGAGGAATCGCTCGGGACTTCCGTCTTGTTGTCGCCCGGTGTGTTGTTGTTGGTAGTCGAATCGGTGGGCGTGATGTCGGTATCGTCGGGAGCGGACGACTTGCTGGAATCATCGCCGCAGGCGCACAGGAAAAGGAGCGCTGCTGCAGAGAGGGTTAAGCTTGTTTTGGCTTTAAAGTTCATTTTTGACCTCTTTGGTTTTATTCAATCTAAAAATATAATCAAAATTGGGACTGCGGCTGCTTGAAATGTCGTTTTTCTTTGACAGTGTAGTAAGTGTATCGGAGTTTTGTTTCTACTTTTGAGGTATGGAAGTGACCCCGATAGGCGTTTTTTATGGCGATGCCGTTTACAAGTACGATGCTCCGCGTCAGGGGCGGCTCTTTGCGGGGCATCCGGGCCGTATCGAGCTTAAGCCGGGGAATAACTTCGAGACGGCTCTTCGCGACCTGGAGGGCTTCGAACGCATCTGGGTGATTTTCCAGTTCCACGAAAACGAGGGTTGGCGCCCGACGACGCGTCCGCCGGTGCCGCCCAAGGGGAAGGATCGTGTGGGAACTTTTGCAAGCAGAAGCCCTTACCGCCCGAATCCGATAGGTCTTAGCTGTGTGCGTCTATTGAAGATCGAAGGACTTACTTTGTATGTAGACGAAGCCGATCTGCTGAATGGCACTCCGGTGCTCGACATCAAACCCTACATCCCGATGGCGGACGCTTTCCCTGATGCCAAGGCGGGCTGGGTCGAAGAACAGGTGGGCGATGTATGGGCTATTGAAATGTCCGAGGAGTTTGCCGCGCAAAACCGCTGGATTGCGGAACATAGCGCATTCGATTTGGAGAGCTTTGCGCAGGTGCAGCTTTCGCGCGGGAATTTCTCTAAGGATGTTTTCGACAGTTCCCGCCGCCGCTTGACCGTAGACGAAGTTGCGAAAACGGGCGTGCTGGCTTACCGAACTTTCCGCATCCATTTCAGTTACGACGAATCGGCCCGCAGCGTGTTACTGCATCGCATTACAAGCGGCTATTCTGCCGAAGATTTAAAATCCGGTGCTAAAGACAAGTACGGCGACAAGGACTTGCACAGAAATTTTCAGGCTACTTTCGAGAGCACAGGTTCCACTTAAGGTATCCTGCCATCTGCAGCGGGTGATTGAAGCTGCCGTCGGCCATTTTTTGCTGTAATTCTTCGTCGCTCAATAGCAGGCTTTCGATTTCTTCGGTGCTGTCGAAGTGGGTGCTGCCGCCTTTTTGTACGCCGTCGATAAATACGACATGGAACTTGCCGCGGTGCCTGTCCGGGTTCACAGGGTAGGCTCCCAGGTAGATGACCTTTTCGGCGTAGCCCCGGAATGCCACTTCTTCCTGCAATTCCCTTATCGCGGCCTGTTCGGGGGTTTCGCCCTTGTCGATGATTCCGGCGGGGAACTCGAGCGCAATCTTTCCGGTGCCGTGGCGGTACTGTTCCGTCATGACCCATTTGCCTTCGTCGGTGCGGGCAAGAATCAGCACCCAGTCGGGTTGCCACAGCGTGTAAAAGTCGTCTATCACCTTGCCGTTGGGCAGTTCGCAGGTTTCCTTAGCGACCTTCAGCCACGGGGCATTCACCAAATATTCCGTATTGAGCAGTTTCCAGGGCTTCATATTATGTAATTTAGCAATTGGATGGGGCATTTTTGCTATTTTTCTTGCGAGAGTTGTAAGGAAATGAGTGATTTTGTTTTTTATGCGCAGGCAAGTCTTGGATGTGTATGCATCCTGTTGCTTCTTTTATATAGCATCAAGAAACTTCCGACCCCTGAGCTGAAATTCAATCTGTATTACAACCTGGTCCTGTGGCACATCCTGTATTTTACAAGCGATTCCATCTGGGCGCTAGTCAGCGACGGGATCATCCCTAAAACCACCTTTAGCGTTCTCGCGGTAAACTATTCAAACGCGATTATCGATGCGTTCCTGTTCTACAGCTGCTTTATTTTTGCCGAAATAAGCACGCGCCCCGAAATGACTCGTGCCCAGATTCGGCGTCTCCGGATGAAACTGAAAATTCCGATTTACGTGGAAGCGGTGCTATTGCTTGCGTCGTTTGTCGTCGCTCCGAAATTTTGGCTGGACGAAAACCTGGAACCCAAAACATACTTCTACCTGGTCCAGATGTTCCTTCCGTTCATCTACATCATGACGGTGACGATTCGTGGAGTCGCCCGCGGATTCAGGCCGGAGAACCGGAAGAACCTGAAAATTTACCTGATTGTGGCAAGCTACACTCCGGGTAGCATTATTGCCGCTTCCGCGCAGGTGTTCTTTGCCCTCACGACACCCATATTCTGTTTCTGGTGCACGATGATTCTTTTGTTCATCTACTTGACGCTACAGAACCAGCTGATTTCCACCGATCCCCTGACGGAACTCAACAACAGAAACCAGCTACAGCGCTACCTGCAGATGCCGCGCGACACAAAGGACCACTATGTGATTATGGTCGATGTGGACCAGTTCAAGCAGATTAACGACATCTACGGGCACGTTGAAGGCGACCGAGCCCTAGAGCTTGTTTCCAAGGCGCTCAAGAATGCTTGCGACAGCTTGGGAAAGACGGTGTTCCTGTGCCGTTACGGAGGCGATGAATTTTTGATGATTGTCCCGACCGAAATGCCGGGAATTGCAATCCGAGTCGTCAAGGATTGCGTAAAGGAAGAAGTCTCGAATCGGTATTCGTCGCTGAACTTTGCACTGAAGGTGAGTCTGGGATACGCCCTTTGGGATGGCCGGACCTCGAACTTCAAGGCTAGCGTTGCCGAAGCCGACCGGATGATGTCCGAAGACAAGCGCTCCTAGCGCAGTTCGTGTCATCCCCGACTTGGTCGGGGATCTAGCCTTCCAGCTTATTTTTCAGATAGTGCCTTGCGGTCCACGCAAAGTACAGGACGTCGGCCACGATGAGTGCCACGGCGCAGGCAAAAAATACCTGCCGGTGCATCCCGAAGTAGCCCGCCATGGAGCCTCCCACCAGGATTCCTGTTCCAATGCCGATGTCCCAGCCAGAGAGGTAGGTGCTGTTCGCGGTGCCGCGCTGGTCGTGGCGGGCAAGGTTCACGCACATGGTCTGGTAACCGGGGAAAATGAGCCCAAGGCTTGTACCGATCAGGAATGCTGAAATGAAGAAGGTCGCGGGCGAGTGTGAAAAGGCAAGAATGAAGTAGGCGACTACGTTCAGCGTCATGCCGGTGCCCACCAGGTGTATCAGGTAGCCTCTGTCGATGAGCCTGCCTGTCATGACTCGGTTCAAGATGAGCCCTGCGGCAATGAGCGCATAGAACCAGCCGGAACCGCCTATACCGAGTTCGTTCGCGTAGAGCGCAATGTAGTTGGTGACAGGGCCGTAGGCGAACCCGACGAAGATGAAGTTCACGAACTGGGGAATGGCGCGCGTGAGGAAGAAGCGGTCGAGCGAAAGCGGTGCGTGCGGCTTCTTTTCTTTGGGGGCGATGTTCAGCGTCTGCACCAGGATGAGCCCGATGACGCAGAGGATAATCGAAATGACGAAGACGATGGTGTCGCCGAAAGCTTCGTACAGGAACA
The DNA here is from genome assembly GCF_045601785.1 of Fibrobacter sp. Taxonomy (GTDB): domain Bacteria; phylum Fibrobacterota; class Fibrobacteria; order Fibrobacterales; family Fibrobacteraceae; genus Fibrobacter. The sequence continues at coordinate 25,389 of NZ_JAZSAF010000077.1, read as the reverse complement.
TGCCTGTCATGGGGCCTGTGGCAAAGGCGAGATTCACGCTGATGCCAAAGTAGCCGATACCTTCGCCGCGTCGGCAGGCGGGGAGTGCATCAATGGCGACGGTGTTGCTTGCGGTGCTCGAAATGCCAAAGAACAGCCCGTGCAGGAACCGCACGATCGCGAGGATGAAGATGATGCTCACCGCCTTGTAGCCCACGAAGCAGGCGGTAAACGCGAAGAACGTCCAGAAGTACAGCGGCTTACGGCTGAGGGTGTCGACTAGGAACCCGGCGAAGGGCCTGCAGGCGAGTGCGCCGATGGTGTAGAGGCTGATGATGATGCCCGCCGTCGCGTTGTCTGTCTCGAACTTTTCGATGATGTAGAGCGGCAGAATCGGCAAGAGCTGGTAGAAACTGAAGAACAGGAGAAAATTTGCGGCGGCGACCGTCACGAAATTCCGCGTCCACAGCGGCGGCTTTTCCATGGAATTTGCGTTAGTCATTGGAATTTAGATTCTAGGAACGCGGACCTTGTCGCCTGCGTTCAGGTGCTCCAGCATGACGCCGGGGTTCACGGATTGCAGCGTCGAAAGAATATAGAAACGCGGCAGGTTCTGCACGCCTGCACCGTAGGTGCGCTTCAGGAGCTTGAACAGGTCGTCGCCGTCTTTCGCTTCGACGGTCTTGTAGAGCCCTGCGTTGCTGGGGTCGGACTGCAGCTTGGAAAGGGCGGTGCTGAACTTGTCGGCGAATGCTTCGGCGCTTGTGTCGGCCGTCCTTGCGGCGTTAGCTTGTCTGTTCTCTGCGGACTTCCCTGCGTGGTTCGCCTTTGGTGCGGGGTCCTTTTTGCCGGTGACCGACCCCGGAAGTTTGAAGACGGGGGCCTCGAAGGTGTTCATGCTTATCTTGGCTTCGTTCTCGGCACCCTTCTTGATGGGTTCCAGGGCCAAGATGGAGTCCAGACCGGCGATGTAAGCGCTGTCGGGCCACTCGGTCAGGGGCATTTTCTGGTCGGTGACGATGACTTTTGCCACGGGGGTCTCGTTCCCGCAGGCCGTCAAAAAGGCCGAAATGGCCGTTAAAAACGCCATAAAGATTCTATTCATGCTCCTAAAAATACCTAATTCCCTTGCCAAAATGGCGTTTTTTTCTAAATTTTGGCTCTCAAAATCAACTACTTCAATAGGAAGTTTAAAAATGAAAGAAGGTATCCACCCTAACTATCAACCGGTCGTGTTCGTCGATGCGAATACGGGTAAAGAATACATCACCCGCTCCACGAAGTCTTCCGCCGAAAAGAAGACTATCGATGGTGTTGAATATAGCGTAATTTCCTTGGAAATTACGGCTGATACCCATCCGTTCTGGACGGGCAAGCAGCATCGCGTGGATACGGCTGGCCGTATCGACCGCTTCAACAAGCGTTTCGCTGGCAACATCACGGGCGCAAAGCGCAAGACCCGCAAGGCCGCCCCTGCCAAGGCCGAAGACGCCGAATAATTTCAAAAAACGAAGGGCTCCCTGCAAAACCAAGGGAGCCTTTTTCTCAAAAAAGGACTCTTATCTTATGAAGAAGCATCTCTTTATTGGCGCAGCCGCCCTCGTCGCCATGGCTATGACCGGTTGCGAAAAGACTGGCACGATCGACGGTGTAGTCCTTGATCCGTTTACCGGCAAGGCAATCGAAATGCCCACCGTCTGGATGGACTCTACCATTTTCGGTACCCAGAACCCGAAGTACCCCTACAAGGCCGACCTCCAGCAGGGTAAGTTCAAGTTCGAAAAGGTGCCCGTTGGCGAATACCTGATCAAGGCCCGTCGCTCCAAGTACATCCTTGGCCAGCAGAAGATTACGACCGACGAAAAGAACCCGAACCTGACCGTTACCTTGTACGAATACAGCGACCAGATCAAGCCGGGTCTCTACAAGAGCGGTACGACCGAAGGCCCCGAAAAGATTGATAACCAGTGGGTTGTCTATTCTACAAGCTGCAGCGAATCCGTTGCCGGTTACCGTTTGACCATGCCGATTGCTACCGATGCCGCCAAGGTTCCGGGCAAGAAGGACAAGAAGAAAAAGAAGAAGGCCGACAAGGGCGCAGCCAAGGTTTCTAACCTCCCGGCTCCGTTGGCAGTGGACGCTGCACTCAACGTGTTCTACGTGAATGCAAGCTCCGTGACTTCTCCGCTGGTCGTGACCTCCTACCCGGCTGTGGAAGGCAAGGTGGCTGACCATTCCGACTGCCAGGGCTTTGGCGCCGACGAAAAGACCGGTCTCTTTGTGGACAAGGCCAAGGGCACGACTCTGAACGTGGAATACAAGGCCGAAAACCTGTTCCAGGTTACGGGTACGCTCCCGAAGGGCAAGCAGATTCTTCAGCTCGCCCAGGACGGCAAGACCCTCCAGACCTACTACTTCCAGGTCAAGTAATTTTACGGCATTGGGCTTAGCCCTGTCTGTTGAATTTAGCGAAAGGCTCCGCTTTGCGGGGCCTTTTGCTGTATGCGGCGCGTTGTATCCGCCGCGTAAAGCCTTCTGTAAAGAATTCCTTTGTTGCGATTTCGGGTCATTTTGTGTAGATTTAGGGTATGGGATTTTTAAAGGGTAAATTTGCATTGCTGTCGTTTGCAGCCGTTGCCTTGTGCGCCTGTGGCGACGATTCTAGCAATTCTCCGGAACAAGATGCCGCGGCAGTGGCGGACTCGTCGACGGTAGACGGCCTTGCCGTGGACACTCTGCCGAATGTGAATTTAGATTCGCTTTCTGGTTCCGATACCTTGGATTCGTCAGGCGCGGAAACGGGCGCCGTTTACGAAAGTTCGTCTTCGCTTTGGCTTCCGTTCTCGTCGTCTTCCTATTTGGAGGATTTTTACCCGAGTTCAAGTTCGTTCCGCTTTGGCCCTTCGCTTTCTTCGGCAAACGAACCGCCATTGTCCGGCGAAATGCCGCCACAATCTTCCGACTCGCATCCGCCGCGGTCTTCTGCGTTGGAAACATCGCTCGATTTCAGCTTCTATACCGGTGCAGACATCTCGACGGTGCAGGAATACGAACGCTGGGGAACCAAGTTCTACGATGTCGACGGTTCTGAAAAGGACATCTTCACTCTCCTGAAAGGCCACGGCTTCAACGCCATTCGCCTAAAGACATTTGTGAGTCCGAAGGCGCAGTACGGCTATGCGGCGGCGGGTTGCGAGCACGATGCCGAAGCCTACGCCGACAAGGACCACATTGTTGCCTACGCTCAAAAAATCAAGGCCGCAGGCATGGCCTTCTTGCTCGACATTCATTACAGCGACAACTGGGCCGATCCGGGCAAGCAGATTATTCCTAGCCGCTGGCGCAGCGTGACAAGTTCCGATGCAATGGCGGATTCCGTGTACTACTATACCTACGATTTGCTTTCGGCGCTGAAGCAGGTGGGGGCTACTCCCACGATGGTGCAAATTGGCAACGAGACGACTCCCGGAATACTAATGCATGTGCCGAACAGCAGCACGAACTGCTGGGGAGATGGCGTCGACAAGGCGCCAGCAAGTGTAGGTGGCGATATGAGTACAAGTGCCGGCAAGGCCAATGCAGGCAAGTACTTCAAGGCGGGAATCCGTGCCGTCAAGGCGGTGTCGCAAGACATCAAGACGGTGCTCCACATTGAAAGCATCCGCAAGCCGAATACTGTCAACTGGTGGATGACTGAAATCTTCAAGAATCAAAAGGTCCCTGCTGATGTGATGGGTTTTTCGGCGTATACCGCGTACGATGACGGCCCTCCGGACAATTGGATTAATTTGTTCAAATCGCTTTCGTCTTCTTACCCCGACCTGGAATTTATCGTTGCGGAATACAACGGCGGCGATACAAAAGACCACTACAGTTTTGATGGTTCGCGCAGGCGTACGAATGAAATGGTTCGCGGGCTGGATCGCTGGATAGGGGCTTTCTTCTGGGAGCCTACGCTGAGTGGCGCCTGGGGGGCTCCGCTCTTTGACTGGGATGGTCCGAATTTAAGGGCGAATAAGGACGCATTTGAAGAATACAAGGTGGAGTTTTAAGCGACACCCTCGAGCCTTTTTTCTAAATTCATTACTATGAATATTGAAGACTGGCGTAAGCGTATTGACGAACTGAATGATGAACTGATCGCCCTTTTGAACAAGAGGGCGACTTACGCCACGGAGATTGGTAAGCTCAAGAAACAGCTGGGGCTTCCGGTCTTTGACGCGACGCGCGAACAGGCGGTTCTCGAAAAGGTGTCTTCCTTGACAAAGGGCCCGCTCACGCCGGAATCGATCAAGAATATTTTCCAGGTCATTATGCAGGAAACCCGGAAGGTGGAGGAATGATGCGAATCACCTTCGTTGGCTTTGGACTTTTGGCAAGCTCCGTTGCCGCCGCTATCAAGCAGGCGAAATTGCCTACGGTGGTGCGTGCGGTGAGCAGCCCCGCTACGCTTGTTCGTGCCAAGGAACTCGGCCTTGCCGACGAATGCTTTGGCTACGATGACATCAAGGACTGGGTGAACGGCTCCGATATGATTTTGCTTTGCGCCCCGATTCTGCATATTTTAAAGACTATCGAGAACTTGTCGCAGATGGACCTGTCGACACTTCCTGCAGAAAAGCAGATTCTGGTGAGCGACATCGGGAGCACCAAGGTGGAAATCTGCAAGGCAGGTTCCAAGCTCCCCAAGCCGTTCGTGTTCGTGGGTAGCCACCCGATGGCAGGCTCCGAAAAGCGCACGCTCGAATACAACGACCCTTCGATTTTTGAAAATGCCTATTGGTTCGTTTGCCCGCCCGAAGACGTGGACGAATCGGCCTACAAGCCGCTCTTGGACTTGATTTCTTTCGTGGGTGCCAATGCGGTTGTTTTTCCGCCGGAACACCACGACCGCACCATGGGTTGGGTGTCCCACATGCCGCAGATGCTTTCTTCGACGCTTGCAGCGAGCATGCCCGAACGCCTGGTGAAGCCCAATTACCAGCATTATGCGGGTCGCGCCTTTAGGGACATGACGCGCATTGCCGCCTCTGGTTGGAACATGTGGCACGACATTGCGGTCACCAACCGCGACCAGACGGTGCTGGCGCTTAAGGACGTGCGTGCGGGTCTCGACAAGACGATTGCCGCGATGGAAAACTTGCAGGTGGTAAGCGATGGTCGCCCCGCTGCCGATGACCGTTCCAGAGACTTGGAAACGGTGTTCAGGGCCGGTAACGAGGGCCGTGCGAGCCTGTTTGCTCCCGGTCGCAACGCCGCTGCAGCCTTTTCCGAAATTACGGTACCGCTTAAGGATGTGCCGGGCGCATTGCTGCAGGTGCTCTCGCCGCTTGCCGAAAGCGAATTGAACATTCGCGACATAGAACTGATGAAGGTCCGCGAAAATATTGCGGGCACGCTTCTGCTTGCTTTCAAGACCCCCGACGAGGCCCGCCGCGCCATGCAGATTTTGAATCAGCTTGGCTACGACGTAAAGGAACGCTGATGGATTTTGTGTTGAACCCCGACCGCGAACGCATGGAGCTTGCGCTGGTGATGGCGCTGCTCGTGAACGGCCGCACCGTTTTTGAAGATTTTTCCTTTGCCGCCGGTGTAGAACCTTTTGCTGAAGCTCTCAAGGAATTCGGGCTTTCCTATGTGCAGCAAGGACACCAGCTGGTGCTTGAAGGCAAGGGCTTCCAGTATGCGCTCCCGAACATGCTCCCGATGGATTTGAGCGAAGCTCGCTCTGTGATGCTCTGGACGCTAGCCTCCAAGGATGTGGAACTGATTTATACCTTCGCCGCTGAAAATGATGAATCGGGCATTGCGAAGGTGGAAAACGCCAAGGAACTTTTGCAGAAGTATTTCAAGGTGAAACCCCTCACCGATGAACCGGCGAAATTCACCTTCACTTTTGCCGCCGAAGAACCTGCAATTAAGAAGGATTCTCTCGGGAACATCTCGACGGTGATGCGCAACCGCCTGCTGTTGCGGACGCTGATCCGCGGCGAATACTTGTCGTTTGAAGAAAAGGGCTCGGTTCACGACCAGTGGACCAAGATGCTCATGTACTTTGGCGTCTCGCTCAAGTACGAGTCGCGCGGTATGGAACAGCTTACGGAGCTGGAACGCCGCATGATGATGGCGCGCGGGCAGAAGATTGAACGCACGCAGTTTACCGAAATCTCGGAAACCCAGGTGATTACGGGCCGCGACTACTATGTTCCGGGCGATACCACCGAGGCGATGGCGCTGGTGCTCTTGACGACAATTGCGGGTATTCCGAAGAATACTGAAGTCGCGCTTAAGAATGTGGATTTGAACAGCTCCCGTGCGGGAGCTCTCACATGCCTGAAACGCATGGGTGGAAACTTCGAGACGGTGAGCCGCCGCGAAAGGTTCGGCGATGTCTATGGTGACGTGATGGTGTATCCGCTTGCATCGGGCAAGCGCCTGCAGGGTAGGCGTTTTTCTGAAGATACCATTGCGACGGGAATCGAGGAATATCCGTTCTTGGCGGTGGCCGCCTGCTTTGCCGAAGGTGAAACTATTCTGCGAATTCCCAAGGAGCTCCGCAAGGAAATGCGCCCCATCAACGAATCGCTCGCCGAGAACTTGCGAAAGACGGGCGCCGAAGTGGGCGTCTACGACGATGGCCTAGTGATTCGCGGACTTGAAACGATTGTGAACGGAAGTGACTTCGACGGGGGAGATGTGCCGCAGAACGGCCTTGCCCTGTCGGTGCTTTCGGTTGCGCTTGGAAACGACGAGCCGGTGGCGAATTCCGAATTGGTGGAATCGACATACCCGGGCGTCTTGCAGAAGTTGAAACAGCTGCTTGAACAGGCGACAGCGAAACCGGAGGAAAGCTAATATGAAAAAAGGCGATATCCGTTTTCGGACGATTGGCATCGTGGGCTGGAAGGACAAGAATCCGGACCTAGCTCTTGCCCTCGACATGATTTCTACGTGGGCGGACGAACATCCGCAGGTGACGTTCTGCGTGTTGAACAATCTGAAGGATTTGGTGCGCAAGCCTATCAAGATTGTCAAGGAAAATGCGCTTTGCAAGTCGGACTTGCTCTTGGCCATCGGCGGCGACGGCACGGTGCTTTCGGCGGCGCACATGGCGCTCGGGCACGACACGCCCATCCTGGGCGTGAACGCGGGTCGAGTCGGATTCCTGGCGGAAAGCCGTGTGGAAGGTCTTACTCAGACTTTGGATAGTTTACTTGCGGGCGACTTTTCGACCCGCGAGCGCATGATGATCGAAGCGGTGGTGTACCACGGCAAGAAACAGGTCGCCAAACAGACCGTGCTGAACGAAGTCCATGTTCGTGCGCACGCGCCCGAGCGCATGGTGAATGTGACCGTGGCATATAACGGAACTGCCCTGACGGACTACTGGGCGGATTCCTTGCTCGTGTCGACGCCGACAGGTTCCACTGCCTACAATCTTGCAGCAGGTGGCCCGATCATTCACCCCGCGACTCCTGCGGTGGTGCTGACTCCAGTGGCGCCGGGGAGCCTTTCGGTGCGTCCGCTGGTGCTGTCGCTTTCGTCCAAGAAGCTTGAGATGAAATCTGCGGTCGACCGTCCGCTGGATTTGGTCTTCGATGGCCGCACCACGGTGGTGCTCAAGCCGGGTGATGTGGTGACCCTTGCCGAAAGCAAGTTGGTGACGACTTTTATCCGCATGCGCCATACGGGTTTTGTCGGTGCTCTCCGCGAAAAGCTTGGCTGGACGGGCAAACCGAGGCAGGTGTAAATTAATGAGCAATGAAAAATGAGTGATGAAAAATGAAGGTAAATAAAATCACATTTGCTTTAGCATGTTTTTTCTGCATGATTTTTTTATTGCTTGCAGGCTGTGCCGGTAGCCAGGGTGGCGACGATGCTTCGGGCGATGCGAGCATGAAAGATGCTCCCTGCCAGGAATGCGGCACCCGCGGCGATATCGAACTGAAAATTAGCGACGAAAAGTCTTATCGCGAGTGGAACAAGAAGGCCTATAGCCGCATGGATTCTTCGGCGGTGTGGGGCGTGTTCCCGGCGCTTTCGGTCAAGGCCGACCGCCCCGAAAAATGCAAGTTCTGCCACAGCTACAGCGCCGACGCTCTCGACTTCGACCTGGCCCGCGTCGAAGATTCCCTGATGGTCAAGGCATTCCCCAAGATGCGCCGCGAGCTCATGCTCCCGGGCATGCGTCTCCCTGATGCGGATTCTTCGTATCTCGACAGCTTGTCTTTCATGCTACTGGAATCTGTCTTTGCTGATGGCAAAAAACTTAGCGACATGAGCCCGTGGCTGGAACGCGACGGGATAGAACAGGATATTTCTCGCGAACTTTCGAAGGATTTCAAGAACTTGCTGAATGCGCTCGCGAGCCGCTACGAACTGCGCTACGTATCGATTCCCGTCGTATTGAATGTGCGCATGGACACAGACCTCGGCAAGAGCGGTGGCTACACTTGGCAGATACTCTGGACGCTGTGGGATGCTCGCTACGGAGAACTCGTGTTCCTGGTGTATTCTGAATTTACCGCTGCGACCACGAGCCGCGTGGCTCCCGAAAAAGAATGGGCGGAACCTTTCGCGTCCCGCCTCTGGAAAATGCTTTCTACAGATTTAAGCAAGCTTGAGAATCACTAAAGCGATTTATTAAAGCAAAAGCCCGCGCGGTTCGTTGACTGGCGGGCTTCGTTTTTATTTTTTCTTCTTTTTCTTCTTGTCTTTAGGCGGCGTGTAGTTGGAACCCACGGCACCGCCATTGTTCTGCTTGCGTGCCATGTCGCCAACTTTCTTGAACATTTCCTTCATGGTCTCGTACTGCTTGAGCACGGCGTTCACACGACCGATTTCGGTGCCGGAACCCTTTGCCACGCGTGCCTTGCGGCTGCCGTCCAGAATGTCGGGCTTCTTTCTTTCCTTGGGCGTCATGGAGCTGAGTACCGCTTCCACGTAAACCAGTTCCTTTTCGTCAATCTGGTCGATAGGGAGCTTGTTCAGGCCCGGAATCAGGCTTAGAATGTCCTTGATGCGGCCGAGCTTCTTGATGGTACGCAGCTGGTTCAAGAAGTCGTTCAGGTCGAAGGTGTTGTTGAGAATTTTCTTCTTCAGGTCCTTCGCATCTTTTTCGTCGATGACCTGCTGAGCGCGTTCTACGAGTGTCACCACATCGCCCATGCCAAGTATTCGGCTCGCCATGCGGTCGGGGTGGAACAGTTCAATGTCCGAAAGTTTTTCGCCGACACCGATAAAGCAGATGGGCACGCCCGTCATCTTCTTGATGCTGAGCGCTGCACCGCCGCGGGTGTCGCCATCCATCTTCGAAAGGCAAACGCCGGTAAACGAAAGGCGCTGCCAGAAGGTTTCAGCCACGTTCACCGCTTCCTGACCGATCATAGCATCTGCCACGAACAGGATTTCGTCGGGGTGGACCGCTTCCTTCGCCTTTTCGAGTTCCTGCATCAGCTCTTCGTCAATTTGCAGGCGGCCTGCGGTATCGTAGATGACTAAGTCAAAACCGTTGTCCTTCGCGTACTGGTAACCGTGCTTGATGATTTCGACCGGATTGCCCTGGCCTTCGTCGTAAACGGGAATGCCGATGGACTTGCCGAGCACCTGCAGCTGCTTGATTGCGGCGGGGCGGTACACGTCGGCGGCCACCAGGAGCGGCTTTCGCTTTTTCTTGCTACGCATCCAGAGGGCAATTTTGCCGGCGAAGGTCGTCTTACCCGAACCTTGCAGGCCTGCCATCATGATGCCCACCGGAGCGGGGCCCGACAGGTTGATTTCCTTTGTTTCGCCGCCCATCACGGCCACGAGTTCGTCGTGGATGATTTTCACAATCTGTTGGCCGGGGGTCACCGAGGTAAGCACTTCGGAGCCCAGGGCCTTTTCCTTGACGGCCTTCACGAAGTCGCGGGTCACGTTGAAGTTTACGTCGGCTTCGAGGAACGCACGACGCACTTCGCGCAGCGATTCGGCGACGTTTTCTTCGGTGAGCTTGCCCTGCCCGCGCAGGTTCTTGAGGGTAGATTCTAGAGAGTCGGTCAGCTGTGAAAACATAGTGGGTCAAATATAGTAATTTCTTGCTTGGACTTTGAATTTGAGGTAAGCCGTTTGCTCACGATAAAATGAACTTGTTATAGAAAAGAGCTATCAATTGCCATGAAAAAATAGTATTGGACGTAAACCTCCGTAAAATCTAATATTGAGCCCGATTTAAAACCAATACAAACGGAGGCTTCAATGACAATTCATAATAATTTTGCTTTATTCTCGGCAGCAATTCTTGCTTCTACACTTTTCTTTGCCGCCTGCTCTGATGATTCTAGTAGCGCCCCCGAAGAAAAAACATCTCACGAAGAAGAAACTTCCCACGAAGAGCACCATGGCCATCATATGGAAGAACTTAGCGCCGGCGACCTGACGCTTGGAGATGAAGATATTCAAGATGGATTCATTTTCTTGCAAGATACAACAATCAATGGTGTGCTGACGGTTTCTACGACAACGCCAGGTGCAACGGTCCTAAAGAATGTCAAGGTGACCGGAAATTTGCTCATCAAGCGTTCTGGCCGTGTCGATTTTTCTGGAAGTGCCGATGTTGTTCATGTGGGGAGCAGCAATACAGATGTCTATGCCTTTGAAGATGAAGCTCAGGTGAACGGGCATCATTTTATGGGCAAGAACAATACCTTTACGACAAAGAGCTTTGCCGAATACCAGAATGTCGACTGGACAGAAAAATCGGTTGACCTTGCAACGGGAATACATTTGGCCTATACAGTGACGGGTGATGAAAAGGGAACTCCGGTCGTATTGATTCACGGACTTACCGATGGTCGAGTTTCTTGGTCGCAGGTGGCACCGTCGCTTGCCAAAAAAGGCTATCGCGTTTATGTACCCGAATACCGCGGCAACGGAAAAACTGACAAGCCGATTGATGAATCTTCGTATTCCGTTGCTGAACTTGCAAGCGATATAGCAGCCTTTGTCGAAAAACTTGGCCTGAAAAAAGTTCACATTGTGGGACATTCGCTTGGAGCCTTTATTGCTCAGGAATTATCCATCACGAACGCAGAAATTGTTTCTTCAATCACCTTGATTGGCTCGGGCGCTTCGGTCGACAAGAAAAATGCCACGCTGGATTGGCTTGTGAACGGTACCGACGATGAATCGTTCGATGGCATTTATGCATACGATTCGACCCAGAAACTCCCCGAGAGCTTTATTCAGGCGTGGGGCTACAGCACGAATCCGGATAAGGATTTTCAGGCCGCCAATCTGGAACACCTGAAACAAGTTCCCTACTATGTGTGGAAATACCTGGTCAAGAATCTATTGAAAATTGATAATACCAAGCGTCTTTCTTCGATTGAGACCGATGTTCAAATCATATGGGGTACTAAAGATGCCTTGTTCGACAGCGAATCTCAGAAGACTTTGCAAAAGGGACTTTCTGGAGCAAAAAGTGTTGTGTTCCACGAAGTCGAAGGTGCCGACCACAATACCCATTGGGGCTCTGCCGAAGACGTGAAAACGGTAACAGGTTATATCGACGAATTTATTAAGAGTTTGAAAAAGTAACAAGTTGCGTTACGGGTGCCAGAATTTATTTGTATGAATAAACGAATGTTACTATATGTCCTTCTATTAGTCGGCTTGTCGCTTGCCTTTGAGCGTCCTAAGCTGGACCTTTCGGGAATGATTATGGTTCACGCTTATGCCGACTGGAATACTGATGAATCGAACGTCGTGCATCGTTATGAATCAATGCTGGACTTGGATTTCGATGTCCGTTTTAACGATCGTTGGTCTGCATGGCTCGAAATTGAAGCGATGGGAATGGCGATGGATGGAATGGAAGAGATGGAAGGCATGGATATGGGCGATGACGCAACCATGGATCCTGTGCACCCGACTGTCGTTTTTAACGGAGCCTATGTTCAATATGCACCTTCGGAACGCTTGGCTTTTCGTATTGGCGATTTAAATTATTTCGAAGGTCTGTTCAAAAATTATTATGATTTTGGCGACCCTCGGGACGATGCTGCGGGCATAAGGCAAAAGTCTATTCGCGGCGTTGAATTCTTGTGGAATGGCTTGCAACTCAATGTCGGCTTTGGTAGCGGAAGTAACGACCAAAGTTGCTATTACCACTATATGTTCGGCGAATACATGGGAATGGATTGCAAAGAAGGCCTTACGTACGAAATTCATGCCGCTTACGATTTTGAAATTGCAGGCCAGGTATTTCGCCCTTATGCCGATTACAAAAGCTATCAGCGAAAGGATTTTAATGAACTTTATGCTGGGCTAGATATTTCGCTTTCGTCGGAACATTTTGCCTTGCATGGATTATACGGTTATCATTCGGTCTTCTTGGCTAGCGATGATGCGGTATCGAATCATGTATTCTTGGCTGAACCGTCGTTTGAATTTTCGAGATTTTGCATCATAGGTTCTCTGTTCTATGCGGTTATCGATGACCCGGAACGTACATTCTTGGAAATGACAACTCGTCCGGAATACTTTTTTGTAGCGGTAGAACCGAGCGTAGCCTTGCTGGAATCCTTAAGTATCGGTATCCCTCTTGAATACCATACGAATACTTTAGAAAAAGATGAAGATTTGCAATCGTGGCGCGTCGGTGGACGGTTCTACTTTAATGTTCCCAGTTACAAAATAAATATTATCTCGATGGTTCTTGCCGATATCCCTGACGATAAAGATTGGCCGTCCGAAGGCAATAAAAACGATCCTTCTCTGATTTTTGGCGTCGAAGTTATGTTTGATTTCTAGGGTGGACTATGAAGAAAATACTTTTATTATGTGCTTTATTAAGTTCTTTTGCTGCGGCTCGATTTGACTGTTGCGCCCGTAAGCATGCAACCCTCAAAAAAGAAGTGACTGCAGTGACCGTGACGGTGGGCGTCGTAAACGCAGAAGATGAATCAACGCTGAAAAAAGTGTCGGCTTCGCTTTCTAGCGAAGGAATCCAACTCCAGGTAAAAAAGTTGGGCGACCAGGGCAAGGCATCCGAAGCGCTTTCAAACGGGCTTGTCGATGCCCTGTATACAGGTAGCCTCCAGGTTCGCCCTGATACCGAAAAGAAAGAAGTCCTTTCAACCTTAAAAAAGAAACTTGAAAGTGCTGCTCGATAGAAACTTGCATAAATTGTAAAAATTTCTATATTTGTCGCCCAATATGGTCGACGCGATACTCAATAAGTTCTACAGACCGTCTAAATTCAAGAAAAACGGTGATGTAAAGGATGTGCTCGTAGTGGCACTTCCCATGCTCATGTCGATGTCTTTCGACACAATCATGACATTTATCGATCGCCTGTTCCTTTCGAAGCTTGGCCCTGCTGAAATGAATGCGGCCCTTGGAGCGGGGGCGGTGCAACTTGCGCTCACCATGTTCTTTACCGGTGCCATCAGCTACACGACGGCGATGGTGGCGCAGCGCCTGGGGGGCAAAAAACGCTGGGATTGTGGTCGCGTGTTTATGCAGGCGGTTTACCTGTCGCTGATTTCGGTGCCGCTACTGTATTTGACTATTCCGCTAGGCCATTTTGTGTTTGGAATGGAACATTTGCCGGCAGACCAACTGCAGTACCAGAAGACTTACTTTAACATTCTGATGTTTGGCGGCATCATTAACCTGGTGCGCAATGCGGCTCCGTGTTTCTTTAGCGGTATCGGCGAAACCAAGATCGTGATGAAGGCAGCCTTTGCCGGCATGATTGTGAATGTCGTCTGCAACTTCTTCTTGATTTACGGCTTTGGCCCGATTCCTGCTTTGGGCGTGGCGGGTGCTGCTTATGGCACCTTGATCGGGAACCTGGTCTCGACGGTGATCTTGTTCGCGAAATTTTTCGGCAAGAGCTGCCACAAGCGTTTTCGTACCCGTTATGCGTTTGCTTTTAGCTGGCCCTTGACCAAGGAACTTCTGCAGAAGGGAATTCCTTCGGGTGTCGAAATGTGCCTGAACATGGCGGCGTTCCAGCTATTGATTCTCATGTTCCATGCGCTCGGGCCCGAGGCGGCCACGGCGTCTTCGGTCATGTTCAACTGGGACATGGTGGCTTACGTTCCGCTGATGGGCCTTGAAGTGGCGTCTACGAGTCTTGTGGGGCGTTACGTGGGCGCCCGTGACGGTGCCGCGGCATCGCGTTCGACTTATTCCGGACTCAAGCTCGGTTGGGGATATTCCTTGCTGATGGGCATTTTCTTTATCTTCTTGCCAGGTATACTCACGGACATCTTTAAGCCCGATGCGGCTGAAGCCTCTGCCGAGGCGCTGGCGATTTTCGCTGCGGCGCGGCCCATGAGCATTTTCATGCTGCGGATTGCGACCTTCTACATTTTCGTGGAAGTCTTGCTTGTGATTTATGCGGGTGCGCTTCGCGGTGCGGGCGATACCGTGTGGGTGATGTTTACCTGCGCTATCATGAACTGGTGTGTTGCGGGGGCGCTCTACGTTGCCGCGTACATGTTCCACCTGCCGGCACATTTTGCTTGGATTGCCGTTGTCGCCGTATATGGAACAGCGCCGCTAATTTTCTGGCGGCGCTGGAAAAGCGGGAAGTGGCGTAAACATGTGCTCGATACCGAGCGGTAGTTTTACTGCATGTTGATCATCGGGATGACCTTGTCGTTCCCGTTCACCTGCGGAAGCTTTCCGTCCCACTTCTCGATCCACTTGAGCATCAGGTATTCCTTGCCGTTCTGCTTCTTGAGCGCTTCCATCTGGAGGGCAATCACGGCGGAGTCTGCCTTGGCTTTCGCGACGCGCTGTTCGTTCTGGTAGTCCATCTTGATCTTGATGTTCTTTTCCTTGAGGGCTTCCTGCTCCTGCACCTGCTTGGCCTCGATGGCCTCGTTGAATGCGCGACTGAACAGGAATTCGGTGATGGTGAAGCCGTCGATGATGATATGCGCGCCCGCGGAATCGAGCTTGGCCTTGAGTGCTGATTCCATGCGGCTGCGGATTTCTTCGCGTTTCTGGAGCATCTCTTCGGGGACGTACTGTGGCGTGATGCCTGTGATGGTTTCCTTGATCTTGGGCTGGAGAATCGTAGAAACATAGCGGGTGCCGTACTTGGAGTAAATCTTGTCGACATTCAGCGGATCAACGTGGTAGTTCACGTTCGTGCCCACGTAGACGGTCTGTAGGTCCTTGGAGCCGGATTCAATCTTGACGGTTTCGAGCTGTGTGCTGACCGGGATGCGGACGACTTCCTTGGTGATGATGTTGTAGAAGTTGAGGCCGGGCTCGAACGTCTCGCTGTACTTGCCGAACTGGAGAACGACGCCGCGTTCCGTTTCGTCAATCTGTGCGCAGCCGAAAAAGGTGAATGCGGCCACAAGTCCCAAGATGAAGCTCTTTTTCATGTTGATGTCCTTTTTGGTTGTACTTGATACAATATACAAATGTACCGCAAGTTCTATTCTTCTGCGCCTTCTAGCGCGCGTTCCAGCAGCACCATGTTTTCCTCGGCGTATTCCAGCTGCCTTGATAGAATCTTGATGGCATCGATCTTGACTTGCTTTGACTGCGCTTCATCGGCGGGGTTTGCGTCGAGTGTTCCGGCGAGTTCCCTCGTAAAGAACCGCACTACATTCCAGAAGAATACGGGGAACAGTCGCTTGCCCTGTTCGAAACCTTCGAAGAGACACTTGGCGTAGTGGCGGTAGGTCAGGTAGGCGAGCAGCCTTCTGCTCTCGTTTTCCGAAAAGAATCCTTGGTCTGTGACGGGCGCCGCACGCCCATTGGGTTTTAAGGGAGCCTTGATGCGGAGTTGGATTCGTGCGAGCGCCTCGTCCCAGGCGGGGCCGAAGCTGACTGTCTTTTCAAGGAGCTCCAGGTAGGCTTCCGCATTTTCAAGCGGCGCAAACGGGTATTCGCTCGAACAGCCGAAGGCGTTGTAGAGCTTTTCGCTTAAAGGTGCCGAATCGTCCGCCAGAAACTTGAAAATTTGCTCGCGCTCGTAGAGCACCTCGTTTCGGATTTCCTCGTCGTCCTCGCCGAGTTCGTCTTCGGGTTCATCGATTTCTTCAGAAACAAGCTGCAGCGCCCCTTCGCCTTCGAGCAGAAGCCTTGTTGCTTCTTCGCAGCAGAGCCCGAGTCCGCGTTCCATGATGTCTCCGTAGACTTCTACAAAGCGCGGATGTTCGCGGCAGATGTCGCAGAGCGACCCTTCGCCCAGCTGCTGGTAGATTTCGCAGAGGTTGTCCTTGTCTAGGAAAGGGCAACGGTCGTGGGGGAGCAACTTGAAATGTCCGTCGACGATGTTTTCGCGGAGCCTGTCGCCGAAAGCCCCCGCCACTTTGCGGTATGCCTCTTGCGATGGCTTGTCCACGTCGATTTCCCAGCCGACGCAGCAGGTGTCGCTGCACCGCGAAGCGGTGCATTTGAATTTGTCGTAAAAGTCTGGCTTTATAAGGATCATTCGTCTAGTACAACCCAGATGTGGCCTTCCTGCACGGATTCCACCTTGACCTTCTGGCCGGCTTCGATAATTTCGCCGTGAGTCTGCACGTCAAAAAGCTTGGTGCTTCCGTCTGTCATACCGAAGCTTGCCTGGCCGACGGGACGGAGGAAAGTCTTTGCAGTTCCAATGTCGCCAATGGATACTGTTTCGACGGCTTCGGTCGGCGATGCCGCGGTTTCAAGGTCGGTCTTGAGCATCGGAGTCCATCCTTCGGGGAGTAGCGGAATCAGGTACTTGCTTGCGGCGATCGGGAACACGAGCGCTATTGCTGCACAACACAACATGTATAGCAGCCCCAAGAGCCAGGGAGTCGCGTCGAAGGTCGTCTCGATGGCTTCGGGAACGTATTCGGGCATCTCCGAGGGCTCGAACGAAAGTGCCAAGGCGAGAATCATGCACACGATGCCGCCGATTCCAAATAGGAACGTTCCTGGCATCACAAAGATTTCGACTAGGAACAGCGCTACGCCTGCAACGAGCAGAATGGCCGGAATGTAGCCGTCGAGCTGCGGTGCGAACTGCCCGAGGAATACGATGCCAATCAAGATGATGCCGATGATGCCGAAGAGCCCAAATCCCGGCGTCTTGAATTCAATGTAGAGCGCGCCGAAACCAAGAATCAGGAGCAGTCCCGAAATGGCAGCGATTGCCGATGCGATGTCTTCTCCGAGAGTCGTCTCAACTTCGCTTCTGCTTTCGATGGCAAGAGCCGTCTCAAAATCTTCGCGGTCCTTGAAGGTTCCCTTCGAAAATCCGAGTTCCATGGCTTCCTTGTCGGTCATGGTCAAAAGTTCGCCTTCCTTGACAAGGATCTTGGGAGTGCCCCAGAAGCTCTTTTCGGCGCTGTCGAGGACGTCGTATTTCAGTCCTTCGATGATAAGCGTCGTGTCGCGTTCCGTTTTCTTGCCCTTGTCGAGAGTGGCGGTGAGTTCCAGAATTTCAAGCTCCGGCGTCACAAATGCCGAACTTAGAAGTTCTGGGTAGCCGTTTCTTTGGGCCAGGTTCCTGAACTTCGCACGCAGCGGGGACTGAATCTTTTCGCCGATGATTTGCGGAGTGCCGTCGCCGCCCTGCACAATGGGGGCGCAGTCACCGATGGTGGTCGCTTCGAGCATGTAGAGCTTCTGACAGGCAAGTGCAATGAGCGAGCCTGCGCTGATAGCCTTCTTTTTCACGAGTGCGATGGTCGTTGGTCCCTTGATGGCCATGATGGTGTCCACCAGGTCGAATGCCGCGTCGAGCCGTCCACCGAAGGTGTTGATCTCGAACACGATGTAGTCCGGATTTTCTTTCAGGGCATCATCGATGGCGCGTGCACAGAAGTCGAACATGGTCGGTTCCACGTCGCCTTCCAACTTGATCCATACGGCATGTTTCTTTTCTAGGCTGTCCTTTGCGGCTTGGCTGGGAACATCTCTGGCGCTGACAGAGTCCTTGACGGTCTGAGTGGTGTCTGCGACGGCAAATGCCGCAAAAAGCATCAGGACAGATAAAATTTGAGTGAGCAGTTTCATCGTTTTACCCATGGTTTAAAAAGTTTTTTCGTAACGGGCGTTCACGCAGGGGAGCGCTCCGAATGTTTCCTTGAACCGGTAAAGGTTCTCGTTTAGGTAGTCGCCGCCGTCTTCGGTTGAAATTCCCCAGGAGAATTTCACGAATCCCTTCTGGGCGGCTTCCCGCATGGCGTTCACGAAAAGGGCCGTCGTCGCGTTTGTCTCGCGTCGGGAATCGTCTGGGGCGAGGTACTGGAAGTGGAACGCCTTCGCCTGTTTAAATGCAAAGATCATCATGCCCGAAAGGTATATGCCGTCTTGCCAAATGCCCCGGAACAGGATTTCTTCGGGGAATCTCTCCTTGAGTTCGCGGAGTTCCGAGAGCGTGTGCACCGGCTTGGTGTTGTGGCGCGCCTTGGAAAGCTCTAGGCACCTGTAGAATGTTTCCATTTCTGCGTCGGGGATTTCGCCGTAGGTCAGGTTCAGCTTTTCGGACTGCCTAAAGTTGTGTCGACACTCCCGCTTACAGTTTTCAAGTGGGTCGGCCTCTTTGCAGAGGGGTGTCCAGCAGCTGAGTTCCGTGTGCCGGCTGTAGCCCTTGTGTTCCAGTGCATAGTCTAGCAGGTCGGTCGGAGCCGTTGCAAAAAGGGCTGCAGTGGGCTTTAGACGCGAACCTTTGAAGTTTTCTACCAGGTGTTGGTCGATTGCCCCGATGATTTCAAGAATCTTTGCGCCTGAATAAAAGTCTTTCGAGATGATGGGCCCGCCAAAGGTGGATCCCTGGTGCGAAATAAATTTGCCGTCGATGTTGCATCCGGGAACCGTCGCGACAATAATGCCGCTTTTTTCCACAAAGAACGATGCGTCTACAAAGCGCCCTTCGGGGTGGTAGTTCAGGAATTTGCGCGTCTGCAGAAAAGTCCCGTTCACGGATTCTTCCATGACAAAGTGGTCCCACCGGGATTCTTTTTTTGCGCTATAGGGCAATATTTCGTACATATCAAGAAAATAGTAAAACTTCTAGGGAAAAGGCTAAATTCTAATTTACTATTTTCATAAATAATGTTGCAGGTCCCTTTTTATTCGCTAGATTACGTGGAACGTGATTTGGGCTCGTCGCTGGGCGAGTCTGTCGATGCGGTTCTCAAATCGAACTGGTATATCCGTGGTACCCGTTGTACGGCTTTTGAAGAATCCTTTGCGGCCTATTGTGGCGCAAACGCGTGTGTCGGTGTCGGTAACGGACTCGATGCCTTAACGCTGATGCTCCGTGCTGAAATCGTTCTCGGTCGCCTTGCCATAGGCGATGAAATTATTGTTCCTGCGAACACCTTTGTGGCGACTGTCCTTGCAGTGTGTGCGGCGGGACTTGTTCCGGTTCTGGTGGAACCCGACCGCGATACCTGCAACCTGGATGTATCTCGTCTAGAAGCGGCCTGTTCTACAAAGACCCGCGGCATTTTGGCGGTTCACCTGTACGGTCGCCTAGCCGACATGCCTGCGATAGGTGAGTTTGCGAAGTCGAGGGACCTGCTCGTGTTTGAAGATGCGGCCCAAGCTCACGGAGCTGTTTTAGACGATAGAAACCTCATTGCGAGCGAAGCGAAGCAATCTAATGCGGCGGCGTACAGCTTTTACCCGACGAAAAACCTCGGCGCCATGGGCGACGGGGGTGCGGTCGTTACCGACGACCTGGAGCTTGCCCAGGTGATAAGGGCGCTTTCCAATTACGGCTCCATTGAAAAGTATGTGAATCGGTATGTGGGCGTGAATTCTCGCCTCGATGAAATTCAGGCGGCCATTTTGCTTGCAAAGCTTCCGCATCTCAACGAGTGGAACAGCCGCCGTCAAGAAATTGCCGCTCGCTACTGCGCCGAAATAAAGAATCCGCTGGTGCGCCTGACAAATGTTCCCGAGAATCCGCAGTCGCACGTGTGGCATGTGTTCCCGGTGTTCTGCGAACGCCGCGACGAATTACAGAAGTTCCTCAAGGACCGTGGTATCGATTCGCTAATCCATTACCCCATCCCGCCGCACCTGCAAGAGGCTTTTGCGGGGGCGCTCTCGCGTGGAGAACTCCGCCACGGCCCGCTTCCGATTGCCGAAGAGCTCGCCTGCACGGAACTCAGCATTCCGATGGGGCCCGGCATGACCGACGAACAAGTCGCCCATGTCATTGAATCCATTAACATTTTTGTCTGACGTCATTGCGAGCGTAGCGAAGCAATCTATAGAAGAAGTCTAACGATGTCCTCCAATTTGAAATTTGCGAAACTTTTTGCGGGCTCCAGTGCAGTCACCCTGTTCAACGCGCTCCGCGCTTTTGCCATCAACAAGCTGCTTGCCATCTTCTTGCCGCCGGCGATGTTTGCCTGTGTAGGCCAGTTCCTCAACTTGATGACGATTGGCCAGGCGACCTCTTCTTTGGCGATGCAGAACGGTTGGACTGCGTTGACTGCGCAAAATAAGGACAACCATGAAAAGTTGCTTGGCATCTGGCGCGGTGGCATTCGGCTGACGACTTTTGCAAGCCTTTTCACATTTGTGGTTGCACTGGTGTTCTGCTTTGCGGCTCCGCTGCAGGTTCTTTTGCCGGGAATCCCGACGCGCCTTGCACAGGCGGCCATTCTTTTTGCCTTGCCCGGAATTTTTGCGATGAACATCATCACCATCACGGCGGCGGTCATGAACGGCCTTGGCGAAAACCGCAAGTGGGCGACCATCAACATTGTTGCATCCATTTGGCAGGTGCTGTGGGTGGCTTTCTTCTTGTATACGGGGCATCTTTCGGTGCTCTCTATTATTGCAACCCAGTCGGTGGTAGCAGCCATCTTTGCTATCCAGATGGCTAGCCGCGCCGGTTTTAGCGTGCGTAAGATTTGGAAGACTGCTCTCGATACGCGCGGCCCGTGGTTCTCGTACGTGATGATGGGTCTTGTCCCGATGGTGGCAACGCCTTTGGTGCTCACCTTCATCCGAACGGTTGTCGGTACCCATTTCGGCGGCGATGCGGCGGGCATCTGGCAGAGCGTCTGGAAAATATCCGATTTTCTCTTCATGGCGATGTCGGCCATCTTGACGGTCATCTTGTTGCCGCGAGTGTCGCCCCAAATGACCCGCAGTGAATTCTTTAAGATGTTCCATCCGCTGCTGCTCCGCATCATGGGTATTTCTCTAGTCATGGTGGTGGCACTTTACTTGGGCCGCGGTCTCTTGGTTCAGCTGCTCTTTTCGTCGGCGTACATGGGCGCGGTTGACTATTTGCCGATTCAGCTGGTGGGAGATTTCTTCAGGGCGGGCGGCTTTGCGCTTGCGCTTGTGCTCATCGCCCGTGCCGAAACGGTCAAGTTCCTGGTGATTGAAATAGGTTCGGAATTGCTGCTTGCCACTGGGGCGTATGTCGGTATCTGCCTGTTTGAATTTAACGGCCCCATGATGGCGTACGCCTTTGAAAACTTCGTGTACATGGTGGTGCTTTATGTCGTTGTGCGGAGGCTCAAGTGGAATACTCCATAACGAACATGTTTGCCGAAAAGATGACCGAGAACGTCTATGTGAAGGCCTTTGCCCAGGGCGAAGAAACGGAACAGCGTGAACTTGCGCCCCTTGTTTCGGTGCTGCTGGCTAGCTACAATCATGAAAAGTTTGTTGAGGCGGCGGTGCGTTCCGTGATGTCTCAGAAAGGCGTCTCGTTTGAACTCATCGTCGTTGACGACGGCAGCTCCGACAGTTCTCCGCAAATCCTGGAACGCCTGCAGAAGGAATTCCGCTTCCAGTATGTGCACCGCGAAAACAAGGGGCTTGTGCCGACGATGAACGAACTGCTCTCGATGGCGAAGGGCAAGTATTTCTGTTCGCTCGCCTCCGATGACGTGATGCCGCCGGACCGCCTGCAGATCCAGAGCAGTTATATGGAGGCAAACCGCAGCAAGCCCGTCTGCTTTGGCCAGGTAATTCGGATGGATGCCGAAGGAAATCTCGACAGCGCCCCTGATCCGCGGTACACTTCGGCGGTTCCCGAGGTGACCTTCGCCGACATTTTCCTCGGCAAGAAGGAGCTTCACGGCTGCACCGAGATGATCGAGTGCGAAACTTTCCGCGCCATGGGCGGCTACAGCGAAGAATTCGTCATCGAAGACCTGCAGATGATGCTTTCGTTCCTGTACCGCTACGAACCGCTGCCGGTGCTGAATACGGTGTGCTGCTATTACCGCACCCATTCAACGAACATTTCGGGGCATAAGGACTGGCTCTACGAAAATACGCTCAAGGTCTTGGACAAGTACTCTTCGCACAAGCTCTACAAGAAAGCCCGCCGCATCTGGATGTCGCACTGGTTTTCGGCGCTGTGCTATGCCGACAAGAAAGAAGCCCTGCGCAGGTTGCCTGAACTTTGCTCTTTCTCACTGCCGTTCCTCAAGCGTTTCCCGAAGCTGTTCATTCCGCGCTTTTTACTAAAACGATGAGAATGCGTCGTTGCGAGCCCCGTGTGGGCGAAGCAATCTATTCTTAAAAAAGTTTTTTGAAAATTTTCTTCAAGCAGCCCGCGACCCCGAGTGTCTGCAGGTTTGTCCATAGTGCAAGCGGTAATGCGAGCACCTTGGCAATTGGCTGCGGGAACCTTGCAAATAGTGCCTGCCTGCGTTCAATTCCCTTGCGGATCGATTCCGGTCGCCAGCTGCTGCGGAAGTGGTGGATGCAGTAGGTTTTTGCGGTGCTGCGAATTTTTCCGTCGATAAAGCTCTTGGGCGAAAATACGCTTTCGGGCATGATTTGCAGGTCATTGAAATCCTTGAACGACTCGCGCAGAATGTTCGGGAGCACCATCTGGTCTACCATATTTTCGGAGTAGTTGAATTCCTGAGTCCTGTAGAAGTCTAGTGCGACCTTCATCGGGCTGAACCCTGCTTCGCAGCCCATCGTTGCGGCCTCGATTCGCCTGGAACCGTTTTCGTAGCCAAAGAGATAGGGGCGCGTCAACAGGTCGTCAAAGGACTTCAGAATTTCAACGTCGGAGTCCAGGTAAAGTCCGCCTTCGGTATATAGGGCGTAGAGTCGGACGGCGTCGGCGGCGAAAGCCCAATTTTTCTGGGCGAGCGCCTTGTTGACCCAGGGGATATCAAGCGCTTGCGCCTTGTCGAGGTCCCACTTGATCCACTCGAAATCGGGTAAAAACTGGTGCCAGCTGTCAATGCAGCGCTGGATGCTTTCGGGGAAAGGTTCGCCAGAAAACCAACAGTAATGCAACTTCTTGGGAATCATCCGAACCTCCGAACTGCCATTTCGAAGAAGGAGCGACCTCCAAAAGAAATCAGGGCGGCCACCTTGTTGCGTGTGCGGCTGTTGGAATTGAACAGGGCCTCTGCGCGCAAAGCCTTGATGTGCCTCCAGGCTCGGTCGCGGAAGTCCTTGAATTCGTCGGTGTCGGGTGTGCGCATTAGGATACTGCAGCTCGAGCTAAAAAGATTGCTGCGAGCTGCACGCTGGAGTTCTGAGCCCTTGCCTTCTACAAGAGTGCAGATTCTTTCGGCGATGTTCAGCAGTTCTGCTTTCCTGTGGTCATATGCGGTTGCAAGAATGCTACCGCCATGTCTGCGGTTCAGGTAAAGCGGCTCGGGAACGAATGCAATTTTTTTAGCTTCCAAGAGTACTTGCGGAATGCAGTCCATGTCTTCGAAATAGATTCCTGGAGTGAACCTGCGGCTTTGCCAGATTTGGGCATCGTAGAGCTTGCTCCAAGCGGAATAATCGGGACCTTCTTTTTGGTAGAGAGCCCGTTGCAACGCTTTTTCGGGGGAGAGTGCAATCACTTGTGACGTTACTGCAATTCTGTTGTCAATTTCGGATTCTTTCCAGAAAAGTTGCTTGTCGCTGCAGGCAATGCTTGCGTTGTTTTGCTTTGCGGCGTCCCATAGCTTTTGTAGAAAATGGGGTGCCAGCATGTCGTCGCTGTCTACAAATGTAATCCAGTTTCCGCGAGCGGCTTTAATTCCCGTGTTACGGGCTTCGGAAGGTCCCTTGTTTTCTTGCTGTAGGGGGACGATGCGCGAATCTTTCTTTGCAAATCCTTCGATGATAGCGGCACTTTTGTCTGTGGAACCGTCATCGACGGTAATCACCTCAAAGTCGGTAAAAGTCTGTGCCAACACACTGCCCAAGCAATCCCCAAGGAACGGCTCGGTATTGTAAACGGGTATGATGACGCTGACTTCTGGCATGAAAATGTCATGCCCGCGAAGGCGGGCATCTCCTTTCTACGTATTTAAATTCTGGACCACTTCGCCCCACCCCAGCTGCACAATGGCTCCTGCGCGAACCAGGTTTCCCTGGGCGTTTTCGTAGTCCTTGAGGATGTTGCTCCATTCCGCCACGTCGCGGCGCAGCTTGACATCCTTGTGGATGCGCTTGTAGAGCATGTCCTGCTTCCACTGGGCCGCTGCCGAAAGTTTCTGGCAAGAAACGTCAAGGGCGTCAAGGTAGGCGGGAACGGCGTCCAGGAAAGTTTTTTCGAATGGTTTCGCCTTGGATTTCGCCTGCAGCACCAGGTTCTTCTGGTTGATGGTGTTCTTGCGAATTTCGCTCATGAGGCGCACGATGCGCTCAAAGTCCACCTGCGGCCAGAATAGCCTAAACGGCCACATTTTTTTCCAGTGGAATTTGAACATGGACTCGTGCGCGGTGTTTTTGGCACGAATCAGTTCCTTCAAGTTCTCAAAAATGACTTGCGACGGGAGCATTTCCTTTGTTTTTTGATCGCTCATAGGCTGTAATATACTAAAAAAGGGGGATATTTCTGTAAAAATCGCTAAAAATTTCAAAAGTTTGTTTGTTTTTTGTAAATTAGAAAGTAAATTCTATATGCAAAAACTTGCAAAAGGATACTTATGGACAAAAAGAAATTCAAAATTCTGTTGATTGCAGACATCGTGCTCATTATCGGCCTGTTTGCGTTGATGATGGTTCTCAAGGGTGGCTATAACGATCAGGCTCAGAAGTCTGTGAACGAGCAGGTGGGCGCTTACCTCGAAAAATCCAATGGCGTTCTTCAGGAACAGTGGCAGTCCGTGGACCAGTACGGCATGGCTTGGCGGCTGGTTTATGCAACCCTTACGACTGTGAAGACCGAGGATGCTTTCAATGCTGCGGTCAAGGCTATCGAAGGAGATCGCGACGCCCGTTTCAAGCAGCTTTCTTACATGTACGAAGCTGCCGGCATTCCTCCCCAGGCCCAGAATTCCATTTCTGAAAAGGCAGGCCTTGCCGACAAGTTCCTCCTGAAAGATGAAGGTGGCGTCAAGGAAGTGGCTTGCGGTAAGAACTGTGTGATTACCTTCACTTTTGTGAAGGGTAAGCTCAAGTCTAGTGACTACAAGGCTCTTGCTGGTTACAACATGGCTGAAAACTTTAAGCTGGAAGCTCCGGCTCCCT
>NZ_JAZSAF010000076.1:0-10265 GCF_045601785.1 Fibrobacter sp. | reverse complement strand
CTGCGCGATTTTGAAAATGAATTACCCGAAGAAGTCAAGATGAGGCGTGTGACAGACCAGACGGAAGTCGTTGCCGTGAGTATTCGGGACTTTCTCAAGGAATTGCTGATAGCCATTATTTCGGTGGTAATTGTAGTGATGTTGTTGCAGCCTTTCCGCGTGGCCTTGGTGGCAGCGGGAACGATTCCCGTGAGCATCTTTATCGCTCTTGGAATTTTCTACGTATTCGGCATTGAACTGAATACGGTGACATTGGCCGTCTTGATTTTAACACTTGGAATGATTGTCGATAATTCTATCGTGATTCTGGACGATTATCAGGAAAAGATTGCCGAAGGAGTACCCCGTTGGCGTGCTGCGGCAAATAGCGCTTCGCATTTTTTCAAGTCCATCTTTTCGGCGACACTTGCCATCAGCATTACATTCTTCCCGTTCCTAGTCTTTATGAAGGGAATGTTCAATGATTTTTTGCAATCATTCCCGTGGGCGATGACGATTGTCTTGATGGTTTCCCTTGGGGTGGCTGTTTTGGTGGTGCCGTACTTGCAGTTTGCGTTCCTTAAACCGCATAAGCGTAAACAGTGCAAGTTTAATTTTGAATCGGTATCCAATGCCGTTTATGAAAAGATTCTTAAGGTCTGTTTCAAATTCCCGAAAACGATTGTTGTAATTGCCATCGTGTGCGTTGTTGTCGGAGCTGTCGCCATTTGGGAGCGCCCCATTCGGTTGCTGCCGATTGCACAGCGGAACCAATTCTCTGTCGAGATATTCTTGCCTACAGGGACATCCATTGAAAGAACTTCTGCGGTAGCCGACAGTATGAAGCGAATACTCGAACACGACACGAGAATCAAGTCCATAACCTGTTTCATGGGAATGTCTTCGCCGCGATTCCACTTGACATACGCTCCGCAATTCGGTGGAACGAATTTTGCGCAGTTTATCGTGAATACGAAGGACGTCAAAGCAACGGATGAGATTATTGAGGAATATGCCCAGAAGTATGCGGAACATTTTACCGATGCCTTTGTGCGCTTTAAGCAATTGAGCTACAGCGATGCGATGTCACCGATTGAGTATCGTTTAACAGGAGAATCTGAAGTAGAGATTAAGCGAGCCGCCAATAAGATTGCAGACTATCTGCGCTCCATTCCAGATTTCTACATGGTGCGCACTAGCCTCAAGGAACCACTGAATAGTGTCGAAGTCAAGTTGAAAGAGGAAGCATCGAAACTGGGCATAAACCAGATGATTGCGCAGTCGCTCCTTTCTGCACGATACAGCGGCGGCATTCCTGTAGCGAGCCTATGGGAGGGCGATCGCAATATTCCCGTGGTGTTGAAGGGGACAAATGCCGATAGTGCCGATGTTGCAACGCTGGCAAACGAGAAGGTTTCAACATTTGGAGGGCTTGAAAATGTTCCGCTGCGACAAATTGCAGATTTAGAGCCCGCTTTCTACGACGGAGAACGGACGCGTCGTAACGGGTTTCCGGTGGTGACGGTTTCAGCAGAACTTGCATACGGTAAAAGTGCTAATAGTGCGGCAAGGGATTATTTGCAGAAAGTTCGTGAAATTGCCAAGACTGAAAATGTCGGCGTTGAAATTGGTGGAGAGGGAGAGATTGTGAATATACAGATGCCGCGTATTATCACTTCGTTGGCGGCTGCGGTAATCATCATCTTCTTTATTCTGCTATGGCATTTCAAGAAAGTTTCAACAGCTGTTTTGCTTGTTGGTTCACTTTCGCTTTGTGCATTTGGTACGGGAATGTCCATGGCTATCGCGAATCTTGATTTTAGCGTGACATGCGTTTTGGGCATTGTGAGTTTGCTTGGAATTATGGTACGTAACGGCATTATCATGATTGACTATGCCGAAGAACTCAAGCACGAAGAACATTGCGACGCTCAGACGGCAATTTTTAACTCGGCACTTAGGCGTATGCGTCCAATATTCTTGACTTCGGCCGCAGCTTCGGTGGGAGTGATTCCGATGATTATGAGCGGGAGTTCCCTATGGATGCCGATGGGCGTGGTAATTTGCTTTGGAACACTCATTACCATGTGTCTTATTCTCACGGTATTGCCGGTTCTCTACTGGAAGGTGAGCGGAGTACGGGTGAGGCTGAGGAAAAGTGTGTAATGTGGGGAGTATAGTGTGTAGTGTGAAGTGAATTTGGATTTAAAATTATGAATAAATTGTATGTTAAAATAGCGGCTTTTATTTTTGGCTTGCATTCTGCTTTGCTGGCGGCGGATATTTATACGCTTGACGACTGCCTGCGTATTGCTCGCGAGAACAATGCGACCCTCAAGAGCGCCAAGGTGAACCGGCAAATGGCAGAAGAAACGGAAGGCAGCGCCTTTCCGGCATATTTTCCGAAGGTCTTTGCAGGCGGTTTCGCGTTCATGGCAAACGACTATCTGGTAAAGCAGAAGATCGACATGTCGTCAGAAATAGAGGGTATGGGCCAACAATTTGCACCGACCATGATGCAAATGGGGCTTGACCCTACCATGCTTGCCGCAATACCGACCACCTACAACATGAAAATGATTGACAGGGGAATCGTAGGCCACTTGACCCTGGTGCAGCCCATATTTGCGGGCGGGCAAATCTACAACGGGAACCAACTGGCAAAAATCGGCACAAAGGCTGCCAAATTGCAGGAACACCTTGCAGAAACCGAAGTCCGCAAGAATACGGAAACCTACTACTGGCTGATTGTTTCGCTCAAGGAAAAGATGAAGACCATCGCCGAGGCCGAAAAACAGGTAGATGCCATCCGGGCCGATGTACAAGTTGCTGTAGAGGCGGGTGTCGCCGTCAAAAACGACCTGCTCCGTGTGGACCTCGAAAAGAAAAAACTGGAAAGCAACCGTCTCAAGGTAGAAAACGGCATATCGGTCGCAAAGCTCATGCTGGCACGGCAAATGAACCTAGGTGACAGCGATTTCGACTTGGCCGAGGCGTCTCTCGACAATATACACCCGCCCGAAGAATACAGGATATCCGCCGACGAGGCTGTGGAACGCAGGGTCGAAAGCAAACTGCTCGCAGTAAATCGCGAAGTCGCCGAAAAAGAACGTTCAATGGAAAGGGGAAAGACCCTCCCCACCGTGGCGGTTGGTGCGAGCCTATTGTACCAGAATCTGCTGGACGACGATGCCGTAAACGGGATTTTGTTTGCATCGGTGACAGTCCCCATTTCGGACTGGTGGGGCAACAGCTATTCAACGGCAAAATACGACCTGAAGGCGCAAAAGGCGGCCATCGACGAAGCCGAGAACAAGAACCTTATCAAGGTGGATATCGATGCCAAGTGGAATACGCTCGAAGAATCCTTTAGGCAGATTGAAATCAGCCGCGATGCCGTTTCCCAGGCCGAAGAAAACTTGCGGATGCAGCGAGAATTCTACAATGCCGGTACCGCAACACTCAGCAACATGCTTGAAGCAGAGACGCTACGGCAGCAGGCAAGCGACGGCTACACCGAAGCGGTAACGGGCTACTACACCGCCATCTGCGCCTATCTGACAGCGACCGGTCGGTAACGGTTTCCGCCAAGCTATTTTTTTGCAGAGTACTTCTTTTGGGGTTCGGCAACATTTTTGTAAAGCTGCAAATCTTTGAGTTCTTCAGCTTCATGCATGATCTCTTCGGCTTCTTTCATACTTATGAGATTGCTATCTGCTTTTTTCTGCGATGAAGCCTCATCTTCTTCGAATCCGCAGATTCCAAAATACTTGTCAAAGAAGTTCTTCAACAGCGCAAAGATTCTGTTCTTCAATTCGCTTCTATTTTCGGAGCTTTCATCCTTCTTCGCAAAAAGACTCTTTTTCGGCATGAGGGCAGGAAGTCCTGTGCCTATGTCGCTCATGCTGCCGTCTCTGAATGCATCTGCAAGATACTGGCGAGTCTTTTCATCATTGAGCTTATTTGTCTTGATAAGTTCTTCAAGGTCGGCGTCGCGACTTTCGCGGACGAACTCACGCCAGTCCTTATCCACGTTTGTCTTGGTGTTCACCCGTTCGATGAACGCTTCGATAAGTTCTTTCTTGCTACGTAGTTCAATAGAACCGTTTACGGCCTTGTTGATTTCGCCAAGAATGGTCTTGTCTTTACAGTGGCTCTTGTGGTATTTGGCGACAAGTTCAAGGATGTAGTCGATGGTAATATCCACCTGTTTGATAAGCTCGATTTCAAATTCAACGTCTTCCTTGATACTTTCCTTCTCGCCTGGATGCGGCTTATATTTTTCATAAAGACGCAGGTATTCGCCCTGGTAATCCTGCAAGGCCCTTGCGGAAAATTCGTCGTCCTTGAACTCGTCGAAACAGTTGAGAATGTTTCTTAGGCGGAGCAAGGCGCCGTAAAGCTGGATAAACTCTTTTTCATTTTTCTCGCCAATAGGTTCTCCGCTTGTCAGGTATTCGAGCGGGAACTTCTTTTCGAGTTCCTCAACGATTTCGAGGTAGCCTTTGACGTGCTTGCCTTTGTCGGTGTAGCCCTCGTAATAATCCTTAAATGTCTTTAGAAGGACTATTCCACCTGCATCCTTGTCGCCAAAGAGAGCGATTGCATCGTCCGTTTCTTTTTGGAGAGAACGGAAGCATACGATGTTTCCGAATGTCTTGACAGAGTTGAGAATACGGTTTGTACGGGAATAGGCTTGCAACAGGCCGTGCTGGCGTAGGTTCTTATCGACCCATAGCGTATTCAGCGTGGTTGCATCAAAGCCTGTAAGGAACATGTTTACGACGATAAGCAGGTCCACCTGCCTAGTCTTCATCTTTTCCGACAAATCCTTGTAGTAGTTGTCGAAGTTTCCGCCCTTGCTTGCGACAACCTTTGCGCTCTTATTCTTTCCGCTAAAGTTAGTCTTGAAAGTCTTGTCGTAATCGTAAATTGCAGATTCCAGGAAATCCCTTGAAGATTGGTCAAGGCCGTCAGGGGAATCCAAGTCTTCTTCGGGCAGGATGCCTGAATCTTCTTCGTTTGGAGCGTAGCTGAAAATGGTTGCAATGGTTAAACCCGCACCAGGTTCTCCTGGCTTACGCTCTGCAATTTGCTTCTTAAATTCATTGTAGTATAGCTTTGCAGCAGGGATAGAGGCAGTCGCGAAGATTGAGTTGAAACCATATTGACGCTTTCCTTCCAGTGCGTACGCCTCGTTGCGCTTTGTTTTCTGGTCGAAGTGGTCAAGTACATATTTGACGATTTCGCTGATGCGTTTCCCGTCAAGCAAGGCTTCTTCCGTCTCGATTGCAGAAACTTGCTTGTCGCTGCCACCCTTCTTTGCCTTGATTGTGTTTATGTAGTCAATGCGGAACGGCAAAACGTTGCCATCATTGATGGCGTTTACGATGGTATAGTGATGGAGTTTGTCGCCAAAGGCCTGCTGCGTTGTCTTTAACTGCGGGAGCTTGCCGCTGCCGGAGTTCTGTGGGAATATGGGTGTTCCCGTGAAGCCGAAAATATGGTAGTTCTTGAAAGTCTTTGTAATGCGTTGATGCAGCTCGCCAAAATGGCTTCTATGGCATTCGTCGAATATAAGGACGATGTGCTTGTTATAGATTTCGTGCGTCTTGTTCTGCTTGATGAAACAGCCCAGTTTCTGAATGGTTGTGACGATGATTTTGTATTCCTGTACACCGCCCTTCTCGTTTCTGTTCTCCAGCTGTCTTTTGAGAATTGCTGTAGATGTGTTCCCGTTGGCGGCGCCTTTTTGGAATTTGTCATATTCGCGCATCGTCTGATAGTCCAAATCCTGTCTATCGACGACAAAGAGCACCTTGTCGATTTTGTCCTTTTCGTCAGCCTCCATTTGTGAAGCCAGGAGAGCCGTCTTGAAACTGGTCAGTGTTTTGCCCGAACCAGTCGTATGCCATATGTAGCCGCCAGCATCGATCGTTCCCATCTTCTTGTAGGTAGTCGAGGTTTTCAGACGCTCCAGTATGCGTTCCGCCGCCATAATCTGGTAGGGACGCATCACCATCAATATTCTCTTTTCTGTAAAGATGCAATACTTGGTGAGAACATTCAAAATTGTATGCTTCGCGAAGAATGTGGCGGTAAAATCCACCAGGTCGCGTATATTCTTATTGTTGCCGTCAGACCAGTAGCTTGTAAATTCAAAGCTGTTGCTAGTCTTGACTCTGCCACGGCGCCCCGCTGCTTCTTTCAGATGGCCGTCGCGTGTGGTGTTTGAATAGTATTTAGTTTCTGTTCCGTTGCTTATGACAAAGATTTGGATGAACTCGAAAAGCCCTGTCCCAGCCCAAAAACTGTCTCGCTGGTAGCGGTTGATTTGGTTGAATGCTTCCTTGATGGAAATGCCGCGACGCTTGAGTTCCACATGAACAAGCGGCAAGCCGTTTACGAGAATTGTCACATCGTAGCGGTTGTCATGAGCTGCGCCCTGGTCTTCTCCAATGACATATTGGTTTATGACCTGGACACTGTTATTGTGGACATTCTTCTTGTCGATAAGCGTAATGTTCTTTGAACGCCCGTGGTCGTCCTTGAATGTCTTTACGGAGTCTTCCTGGATTGTTGCTGTCTTTTCTTCGATGCCCTGATTTGCGTTTGCAAGTTCCTGCTTGTAGAAACGTTCCCATTCGTCGTCGCTGAACTTGTAGTGGTTCAGTTCTTCGAGCTTTTTGCGAAGATTTGCTATCAAGTCTGCATCGGACTTGATTCTAAGATACTCGTAGCCCTGTGCCTGTAGCTGCTTGATGAACTCGCGTTCAAGGTCAGCTTCGCTTTGGTAGGCGCTTGACTTGGAACGAATCGGCCTGTATTCGGCAACGACGGTAGATTCACTTGTCTGGGCAACGGTATTGTACATAGTGGTCACTTTGTCTTTTCTATCACGTACTTGTTGAACCATTCGGGAACTTCGTCTATTCCTTCCGTAAAGACAATCTCGCCATCCCTGCATTCGGCAAAATTCAAGTAAGAAGTCTTGCCCGATTCTGAGTTGTCAAAAAAATAGACTCGGTCGGCAATCTTTAGGGCTGGATAAAGGTTCTCAAGAGAGTTGTAATACCTGCTGAACACCTTTTCCTTGGGAACTTTGTGACCACCTTGCCGTACACGGCTTTGAACGCGTTCCCAGTTGATTGCCGGGTCCTGGGTCGAAACAAAGTAGAGATAAACCTTGAACCCCTTGGCCTTTGCTTCTTGCAACAATTGCAGCTTTGACTTGTGCGAAAAGACAGTCTCGTAGAAAAACGTGCCGTCGGTTTCGAGCATCTTTGTCGTCAGGTAATCAACAAGGTAGGCGGCGATCGTGTTGATAGTCTTGTAGTCCCTTTTTCCCTTCCAAGTGAAAAGACTCTTTTCGAATGCAATTTTCTTCTGGATGTATTCGATGGTAATGTCGTTGCTGGGGCGGGTATTTTTGCGGGCGGATGCAAGAAATTCGTCCACACTACATGAAATGGGCCAGCCCTTGACGCTGAACCCCTTCTGTTTTAAATCTTTGGCGATTTTATCTGCATTGACATCAAGCCTTTCGGTGAAGAAGTTCTGCTTCACGAGATAGTCATACAGACTGGATTTGCCAGAACCGTTGGGACCGGCGAAAACCCTGAAGCGCTTCGTTATCATATGGAGAAAACCTTTTTGGATAGCTTCACTGGCGGTTTTACATGCCCGATGCTAGTTTTTCTTCCACTAGGGAACATCTTGTAGATAACAGTTCCTTCGGTAAAGCAGACCGGGACTCCGCTCAAGAGAGCTTTCTTGTAAGCGGCAACACCCGCCCTGGAATATACCGATTGGCGTTTCTTTATGTCGGACGATTCGGTTATGGATTCTTTTGTTGCTACGGCCATGATTTACCTATTGAACATGAAAAACAAGTCTTTTCCCTTTAAATATATAATAATATGCGGAAAAAGAAAGTCGTTCGCATTCAAATATTGGGCTTATCCGGCTTTTTTGAACGAAAGCAGTTTATCCCGATAATATTCGTATTGTTTTTTTCTTGCTTCGATTTCGGCGGGGATGCCTTGCGAAAGGTCATTTACAAGAGCATCGAACTTGTCGAGAATCGCAACGATACGTTCCTGTTCGGAAAGTGTAGGAATGGGAATTTGAATTTTTGTGAGAGTGTCGGGCGTGACTTCAATGACCTTTGTTCCATGAGCGAGCTTTCGCTTTTGTTCAAAGAACATTGATGTGTGGAAGTAATAGGACAGATACTTTGCGTTTTGATTGTGATGGATAATGGCAGAATGACCGCTAACGGCGATTTTCTCTTTTCCGACCCATGCAACGCATTTACAAACATCTTCTACGTTTTCGCTGGTCACTGCCATTACAACATCGTTTGGCTCTGCGAATTTTTGTTTTTCTGCCGCAGTTTCACTGATAAATGTGAACGTTTTATCAGCGTGTAAACCGTACTTGGTATAGATTTGACCGTAATGGATGCAGGGAACGCCGAAAGCCGAGAAGTCTTTCTTCTGGAAACTTCCTCCACGCATAATCGTTGCAATGTCACCCAATCTTACCATAGCATAACCAAATACATACTGGAGTAGTTTTATCTCGTCTTGGAGATTACCCCCCCCGTGTATAGAATTGTTTACATTTGTGTTGAAGGACAGAATCCTGTCGCGATAATACTCATATTGTTTCTTCCTCAAACTAATCTCGGCAGGAAGACCAATGTTTAGGTCGTTGCAAACCGCATCGAAATTGTCAA
The DNA here is from genome assembly GCF_045601785.1 of Fibrobacter sp. Lineage (GTDB taxonomy): Bacteria > Fibrobacterota > Fibrobacteria > Fibrobacterales > Fibrobacteraceae > Fibrobacter. The sequence continues at coordinate 1,546 of NZ_JAZSAF010000076.1, read as the reverse complement.
GAACATTCGCGATTTTTTCTTGCAAGGCGAGCGAAGGAACAGGAATTTTCAATTCGCTAATGGCGGGTACACTTGAATGAACGACCTTACTTTTGACTTTGCCAGCGCCTTTTTGTTTTTGTGCGTCCGTTGTAGATAAAGCGTATGCAAGGTATTTGGGATTTTGCTTATGCTTTAGCACAACAATATCACCGCCAGCTAAACATTTTTCTTTTCCCATGTACGCTGTGCTTTTGGCAATATCTTCGATGCTTTCACCCGTAATAGCAAATAAAATATCTCCATGTTCAAAGAACTTTGGAGAAGGGATGTTCTCCAACTTGGTGTGGGAAACGCATTTGTCAAAGTGAACGCCATAGGTGGTATAGATTTCTCCATAGCGAACACAGGAAATGCCAGATTGTGTAATCTGGTCTCTTGTTATTCCTGCTCCACGGAAAATATCTGTCGCTATCTCGCCCAAGGTCATCCACCTTACTTCTTCGTTGTTTAAACCAAATGTTAGGGGGGGGCTAACTTTTCCGAAGGACAGCAGCGCGTCGCGGTAGTACTCGTACTGCTTGCGACGCGCTGTAAGCTCCGCTGTAAGCTCCGCTGTAAGCGTAGTGAACTTGTCCAATATACGCACGATTTCACTCTGCACTTCAATGGGCGGGACGGGAATTTGAATACGTGCCATTACATTGCTCATCAACTTTGGATTTCCCATACCGCTATTTACATGTGCTGGTGCTTCACGCTTTAGTGAATAGTATAGATATTTAGTTATAATCTTCTCATTGTTTACTCCTAAAATACCGCATACATTAGTAACTGAGAATTTTCCATTTCGGTAAAATACAGTTCCAGCATTTGCTCCATCGGTTGTCCAAGTAAGATATTCTCCGTCATAATCGTAGGAAGAAATACGACCAAGTTCCCCATCCAACTCGGTTTGAGATGAATAGACAGGAAAACAGCCTTTATTTTCGTTTATATAGTCCTTGGACATTACACGGCCTCGTGATATAGAACACAATTGATCTATTCTATATACACTAACCCCATCCGGGCACAGTTCCTGAATCAATTCTTCCAGCTTGCTCATGCCTGCCCCTCGCCTTCAATTTCTTCAATGATGGCATCAATTTCCTGACGCAGGGTGGCTTCCCTGGCAACGATTTCGGCAATCTGGGCGTTCAGCACCTGGATATCAATTTGTTCACGGGTGTCTTCCGCTTCCACATAGGTGGAGACGGAAAGATTATAGTCATTGCCCGCCACTTCGTCATAATCCGCCAGATGGGAGAAATGGGCGTCTTCCTTGCGATGGGCATAGGTATCCACAATGCGCTGGATATTGGCGGGGGTCAGCTTGTTGTTGTTCGTCACCTTGATGCATTCCTTGGTGGCGTCGATGAACAGGGTCCGGTTGTCCGTCTTGCTCTTCTTCAGCACCATGATGCAGGTGGCGATGGACGTGCCGAAGAACAGGTTTGCCGGCAGCTGGATCACGCAGTCCACATAGTTGTTGTCGATCAGGTATTTGCGAATCTTCTTCTCCGCG
>NZ_JAZSAF010000075.1:0-60974 GCF_045601785.1 Fibrobacter sp. | reverse complement strand
GCCCCCGAACGCACCGGCGCTTACATTAGAACAAACTAACGCATTCGATACACTCCGCAAAGAACTCGACAAGGACGGTTTCCGCGGAGTCCTGCTCCACGGCATCACAGGTTCAGGCAAGACGCGCGTCTACCAGGAACTTGCCCGCGACGCCATGCAAAAAGGCAAGAAGGTACTCATTTTGGTTCCCGAAATCGGGCTCACCCCGCAGACGGCGGCACGCTTCCGCGATTTTCTGCAAGTTGACGTGGTCGTGCTCCATTCAGCCCTTTCCGCCCCCAAAAAACGCGACGCCTACCTCTCCATTCTGCGCGGAGATTCCCGCGTGGTACTCGGCACCCGCAGCGCAATTCTCGCCCCATTCGATTTTGACCTGGTCATCCTCGACGAAGAACACGACTCCTCCTTTAAGCAGCAAGATCCGGCACCTCGTTACCACACGCGCGAGATGGCCTTCCATTTGGCGTACAAGTACGGTGCCCTCGTGGTTCTCGGGAGCGCCACCCCGAGCCTCGAAACATTCTATAACGCAGAGTCAAAAAATTTAAAGACGGTTACGCTCAAGGAACGCGCCACGCAGGCGCCGCTTCCGAAAGTGCAAATAGTGGACATGGGAAAGATGCACCAGCAGAAGGGCATTCTCCTGTCGCCCGCGCTCCGCGAAGCTTTGACCGACTGCATTGAGCGCGGGGACCAGGCAATCATCCTCATGAACCGCCGCGGATTTTCGAAGATGCGGGTCTGCACCGAATGCGGCGAGACGCTCTACTGCAAGCACTGCCACATTCCGCTTGTATACCACAAGCAATACCGATCACTCCTATGCCACTACTGCGCTACGCTTTACCCGGTAAACACGCCGTGTAGCGCTTGCGGTGCAGAGACTTACGAATTCGTGGGTGGTGCCATAGAAATGCTCGAAGACGAAATCGCCGAATGGATTCCCAACGCAAAAGTCGTGCGCATGGACCGCGACACCACACAGAACGTGGGAGCAACGGAAAAAATTCTTGACGCCTTCCGCAACAGGGAATACAACGTGCTGCTCGGCACGCAGATGGTCGCAAAGGGCCACGACTTTCCCGGAGTGCAACTCGTCGGGGTTGTTGGCGCAGACAGCGGACTCGGCATTCCCGATTTTCGCTCCACCGAAAGGCTATTTCAACTCTTAAGCCAAACGGCAGGTCGCGCGGGGCGTGCCGGCGGCGAAGGCCAGGTGCTCATTCAGACGCTCAAGCCCTCTGAACCCGTGATGCAGTTCGCCGTGAACCACGACTTTGACGGTTTTGCAGAGAAGGAACTTGAAAACCGGCGTGCCGCCTTCTACCCGCCCTTCTGTAAACTCGTGGAAATCAGCTGCGGAAGCCGCGACGAAGACATGCTCCGCCATACCACGGAGCGACTCGAAGCCCTTCTCCGTGCGAACAAGAACCTCATGGTGCTTGGCCCTGTAGACGCATTCATACCCGTCGTTCAAAATGTACACTGGACGAAACTCTATATCAAGACTCAAGACCTAGCACCTGTTCGCAGGATTCTCTCCCCCGTCATAAACGGCGCGAAACCCTGGGTACAGGGTGTCGATATCAAGGTAGAAATCGAATAAAGAGTGCGGATGCACCGCACTATAATGGAAACTTGGAATAGTTCTCGCGCACGTACTTGCTCGGGTATGCGTTAAAGTGCCACCACTCGCTGCCAAGCGGAACCCAGCCGGCACCCTTCATAATTTTGCGAAGCTTATTGCGGTTATCGACCTGCTGTTGCGTGAGTCGTCCGCTCTTTAGCGCATCGGCCTCGCCCACCGCACCGGCACAGCGTTCAAACGAATCAAAATCTGTACCCATATCGAGCAAAGCACCGATGCTATCGGTAATGCTCAAGTCTAGTGCCAAGCCAAAGTTGTGGAGCCCACCCGTCGTCGGTGACGACACATAGGTCGAATAAGGCGTTCCACGCACCGTCTTGCGCAAAGCCTCCTGCGCATACAGCGGACGCGAGGCATCAAAAATCACAAGCACAGAGCCCGGCATTTCACGCTCCATGATCTTGATTGCCTTGCGGAGCTTTACGGCAGCATCCTTATGCACAAAGGCGCGCTGCACGCCGCAATACAGGTCATGTCCCGTCACATTTTCAAAGGTCGCGTAACGCAAATCCATGCGCACACCCTTGAGACGCGTAATCTCGACCATGTTGGAATCCGTCGTCGCAAAATCAATCCACTTCTTTACCGAAGAACAGTAACGCAGAGGCTTTTCAGGCTTCGGCGGCACAAACAGGGAATCCGTTTCGTGCGCAAAGCAAAACGAACCCCAAAAGAACAACAAAGTTACTAGAAATTTTTTCATCCTTAATTCTTTCAAGATCCTTCGGCTCCGCTCAGGATGCCACTCTTCGCATTTTACTCAAAGCCTAAAGGGAGCTACGCGACCGAGCTCTTACCTCAAAGCGAAGCGACCTATTAAATTCCCAGTTGCACTTCGACACCGAACTGCACATAGAGTCCCATACCCTTCGCCATGAAGGGAACCAGGTCGTAGCCATCGGCAGAGTTCTCGTTGTCGTCACGGGTCACCCACGAACGCTCGCGGGCATTTTCGCTACCTAGGAACTTGAGCGCATCGACATCCAGGTTCGCAAAGATGTTGTCCACTTCCACGTAGAAGCGCGCACTCCTGAAGAAGTACTTGTTGCCGAACAGGTCCAGGTTCACGCGGGCATCGGTGCGGAACATGTCGGTAAAGTCGTGGAAGTCCTTGAGCCTGCGCGTACCGTTGCTGCGGTCGCTCGGATCGGACGGTGTAATTTTGTAGTAGTACACCGGACGGTGAAGTGCCGCATGGTGTGTAATAATCACCGAGACAATTGAGTCCTTGCGCGGATAGTAGCGGAAGTGCGACAGAATGTCGAAGCGGGAATTGGCTTCCCACGGGAGCGACTTTCCGCCGTCAAGTTCATATTCACCGTACACGGAGCTCACATTGGTCGCCATCGAGAAATGGTGCGATGTCTTGAACTCGATCGTACCCGAAGCGCCGGCGACCCACGCAAAGTCGATTGGGGTCACGTCATTGTACTGCGCATAAGCCTTAGGCATCGGAAGCAGCGGATCAGGATAGTAGCGGCCAAAGCCGGAACCCTGCGCCACAAAGTACTTGGAATTGTAGCCTAAACCCACCTTGCCGGACACACCCGATTCTAGGCGTCCCGTCAAGTCGCCGTCATCGTAGTAAGGTTTCCAGTCGCTACGGTAGGCGGCATTTGCAAACAGGCGCCAATAGGCTGTATCGATTTTCGAAAGGTTCTGTTCAAAGTCAACGGACGCCGTCGGAGCAGCTTCATGTTCGCCTGCATCAGCGATAGCACCTACAGAGAGAATCTTCTGGGAGTAGTCGCTCTGCCAGTTGAGCCTACCTGCACCCGAAAGCACTCCCGTCTGGAAATCATCTGACAGGTTGCCGCCAAAGTCCGGATACTTGCGTTCCACGATATGGTGTTCATAGAGCACTGCACCACTCAGCTTGGAACCAAGGATCGAGCCTTTGAAGTTCTTGTCAAGTCCACCGGTCAAGGTCGTATGGGTCTGCTCGTAGCCGTCGATGAAGGTCGCTGCATCCTTGGAATTCGCCGTGCTGCGGAAGCCCGTCGTGTCCCGGAGCGTATCGCCAATAGCTTCGCGGACAAAGCCCGCATGTGCCGAAGTTCCAAAGCGGGAGTTGTATTCGGCACCCACCACCAGGTATTCCTGCTTGCCTTCGATGATGTCGATCGAGTTCACTTGGTCGTAGGCGGTAGAGGTATCCTGATGGATGCTGTATTCATCGGAACTGTATAAGGTGCGAAGCGCCCAGGTATTTCCGCTGGAATCGGAACCATTGAACTGCGCGTAGATGTCATAGGCAGTCAGATCGAACGGATCCGAAGACTTCACGTTGCAATTATCGACGCATTCCCCGTCGCGTTTGCGGAATTCGGTAAAGAACTTTTCGCCCAGATTCTTGAGCATTTCGTCGTCGAGCCTGCGGAATGCAAAACGGAAGCTGTCCCAGAACATCCACGGAGCATCGACCACCACTTCCTGAAGCGTAATGCCAGCGGTTCCACGCAGGCCCCATTCCCCCTTGGTTTGCTCGGGAATGTACTGCACCGATGTTGCAAGTCCCTGACCAATGGGACCTTCGCCGTAGTGGTCGTGGATTTCGATGCCGCTCAAGATGTGCGGGTTCACAACCGAGAGGTTTCCAGGGAAACCGACATCTAGGTGGCGCATGTTCGGAATGCGCAAGCGACCCAGGTGGTAGGCAACATCACCTGCACGGGAGCCTTCGTAGTAAAGGGCGCTGCTAAAATCCTTCTGTCCCGAAATGCCAGGCATCTGGCTCAGGTGCTCGGTCACATCAAAGCGCATGCCGGCAGCATCTTCGAGTTTGTCCAGATTTACCTTACGCTCAAAGGTCCATTGAACCTTGTCGCCACCACCGCCGACCACGGTGCTCGTACCCAGGTTACGCACATCGGCGGTCGTCTGCATCGTCACCACCATGTCGAACAGGTCGGCAAAGTCCTGCAGTTCCACCGATACGCTGTCAAAGCCTGGCTTCTTGAAAATGAGCGAAGCATTCCTGGAATCGACCGTCAATTCAAAACGACCATCGGAATCCGTTTCGCCCACCTTCTTGCCCGAAACATAGGCAATCTCAACATCCTTCACCGGCAAGTCCGTTTCCGATTCCAGAACCACACCCACAATCAAAGTCGGAGTGGCAGCAAACACGGCTACCGCCAAAAACAGCACAAAAACAAACAGGGCGCGTAATCTCATATTTTTTAAAATAGAAAAAACTAAGTTCTAAGTTCTACCAACGAAGTTCTATATTTACCGTATGCTCGACATTTACCTAGTACAGATGGAAATCGCCCCAAATGACAAGGCGAAGAACTTCGCCAAGGTCCTTGAACTGACCGCAGGCATTCGCAAAACACCGAGTGATTCCATCCCTGGGCTGATTATTCTTTCGGAAATGTTTGCCACCGGGTACCTGCCCCTGCACCCGGAAACAGCCGCCGAAGATTTTTCGAGCAGCGACTCTGGGGAAACCGCCCACTTTTTAAGTACGCTTGCCAACGAGACCGGATGTACAGTGATGGGTGCCGGCATCAAAAGTTTGAACGGAAAACTGTTCAACCACAGCAGCGTTTACCAGCAGGGCAATCCGCTAGAATTCGCCTACTACGACAAGCGCCGTCCTTTTTTCATGGAGCAGGGAAAGTTCAACTCCGGCGAAAAAGTTAATTTATTCAAAATAGCAGATTGGAATATCGCGGCAACCATCTGTTTCGACTTGAGATTCCCCGAACTCTACCGCGACGCTGTCAAGGCAGAAGCTAGGCTCATCACGGTGCAGGCAGCATGGCCATCTGCAAGAATTGCACACTGGAAAACATTGCTACAGGCACGCGCCATCGAGAACCAAGTCTACATCGCCGCAGTCAACTGCACCAGTTCCGACGGCACCTACAACGGCTACTCCATGGTCATCGACCCGAAAGGAGAAATCATCGCCCAGGCACACTCCGAAGGCGACGAAATCATCCAGGCGCGCATCGAATCTGCACCTCAAGAAAACTATCGAAAACAGTTTCCCGTTTTAAGAGACTTACTCTAATCCAAAATATTCCAATCCAAAATATTTCATCTTAGATTGATCCAAATCACACTATACAGATTTTGCAAAATTGCAGTTAATCCACTACCTATCAACAAGTTAGGTTCATTTTTTCAAAATTGCGTGGCAAAAAAATAATTTTTGAGGGCTTTCCAGTGTCAAAAATTTAATATATCTTTCATTCTAAAGGATCGACAACGTCTAATGGTGTGAGGTAAATCATGTCGAACACAAGCAGACTCCAGTATGCGAAGGCGTTAATCAAGGCCGGCATCACGCGAGAACTGGTTCTCAAGATCACAGCAATCTCGAGCTACCAATATTCGCAAATCCAACGGGAACTCGCCGCCTAAGGAAATGACCCTTGCAGATGGTTCTTGTCATTCCCGCGCAGCCCGCCACCTCGAACGAGGAACGGCGAGCTGCGCTTTTTTGTTGCTATAAAGACGGTTCGCTTCTGCTCGAAGAAAAAGACGGGAAAAAACCGGCTAGGTTTTTCCTGAATCGCGGCGACACTTTCCCCTGGGACCAGTTTCTGCCCAAGCTGCTTGCCAACTGGCAACTCAGCGACTACAAGGACGTCCCCAAAGCTTTCGTTCCGCAAAAAAGAATTCCCGAATTTGTCATCGAAGGTTTTCTCAAAGAGCACCTTGAAAATCAACTCAAAATCCTTGCCACACTGAGAAGCCAAGGGTTCTTTTCTGCACTACCAAGTAGAAGATAGGATTTGATGATGGACAATAAATATTTTTAAATTATCAATCATCCATCATCAATTATCAATTAGGTAAATGCTTTCCGATATTTCTACCAAGCGCTGGTTCATGGGCAAGGGGCAGGCCATCCGTCAAATCAGCGAAATGGATTCTGCCGAAATCGCGGGCGTACAACTCCAAATTATTAAAGTTGAATTCGAAAACGGCACATGCGACCTGTACGCCACCATGAGCGACGAATCTAAAGCGGGCGCCCTTCTCGCCGAAGGTTTTGGAAGCTTTGCCGCAATCCAGGCGTACAAGGCCCGCAACGGGTTTTTCAAATTCCAGCGGTTCGCAGAACTTGACCGCGCGTCGCTCGCAACAGCAACCCCGCTAGGTGCCGAGCAGAGCAATTCCGCCTTCTATGTCAAGGGCAAGTCCTTTTTCAAGATGTTCCGCCGTCTACAGGCAGGCATTCACCCCGAACAAGAAATCCTCTCGCAACTGAACGCGACCCATTTTGACGGTGTTCCGCAACTTCTAGGATTCATCGAATATCAAGATTACACCGCAAGTTACGCTATCGGCATTCTCGAAAATCATATCGAAGGCGCTACAAGTGCTTGGGATTTAATGGTCCGCACACCGAACGAGAAAACGCAATCCGACAGCCAGAACTTTTTTGCAGACGCGGCACTTGAGCTCGGACGCACGACCGCCCAAATGCACAAGGCGCTCAAAGATTTAGACGGCACGCCCGTACAGTCCGAAGAAGTTCCCTTCGACAAATTGATTGCCTTACTGCAGGCAAACGGGAAACAGGATCTGGTGGCGCGAGTGGAAACGATTGCGAAAAGCGCAACCGATATAGATTCTATCGCTCCCGTTGGTCACTCCAGAATGACAGACACCTCCAAGATACTAGCGCCGCAGCGCATTCACGGGGATTATCACTTAGGACAGTTGCTTTATAAAGACGGCAAGTTTATCGTGCTGGACTTTGAAGGCGAACCCACCCGCACTCTGGAATACAGGCGCAGGCTCCGCTCCCCCGCCGCCGACATAGCCGGCATGCTCCGCAGCTTCGCCTATGCCAGCGCCGTTCGGCAAAACAACGCAACAGAAAAATGCCGCGGCGACAAGGAATTCGAGCAATTCACGGCCGAAGCCTTCTTGCAAGGCTACAGCCGTGAATCCGGCATTTCCGTTGCGCAATTAAAAGAAGAGGCCTCGCCCTATGTACTGGGCAAGGCCATCTACGAAGCTTGTTACGAACTGGAATACAGGCCCGACTGGTTCTGGATTCCTGAAGCAGCCTTAAAAAGCGGACTCTAAAGAATCAGCATTCCATCGCCGTAGCTGAAAAGCTTCATCTTGTTTTCAACAGCCATCTTGTAGGCTTCGAGGGTGTTTTCGCGGCCATAGAAGGCGGACACCAGCAAAATGAGGCTACTTTTCGGCCAGTGGAAATTGGTCAAGAGGCCGTCCACAATCTTGTAGCGGTATCCCGGATAGAAGAACGCATGGGTAATTCCCTTTTGCGGTTTCAGGAATCCGTTCGCATCGGCAATCGTTTCGATGACGCGGGTACTCGTGGTGCCCACCGTCACGATACGGCCACCGTCGCGTTTGGCCTTGTTGATGATGTCGGCGTTTTCGGCGGTGAGTTCATAATGTTCGCCGTGCATCTTGTGCTGCGTAAAGTCTTCCACCGAAATATTCTGGAAGGTTCCCGGACCCACATGCAGCGTGACTTCGGCAACGTAAACGCCCTTCGCCTTCAAGGCTTCGAGCATTTCTTCGCTAAAGTGCAGGCTCGCCGTCGGGGCGGCCACTGCGCCGGAATACTTCGCAAAAATGGTCTGATACGCTTTCTTGTCGTCTTCGTCATCGGGGCGGTCAATGTAAGGTGGCAGCGGTACATGGCCTTCGCGGTTCATCACCGCTTCGAGTTCCACCGGCGTTACCGCAAAGCGCAGCACGCGGGCACCGTCTTCCTTGATGTCTTCGACAACAGTCTTGACACCCGCAATATCGAGCTCGCGACCAATCTTGAATGCCTTGCCCGGGCGCACCTGCGCCTCGTAGCGAGCGGAGCCATCTTCGGCAGGAATCAAGGCCTGCACCAGGAGCGTTTCCACTTCGCCGCCGTGCATGGTATGGCCGTACAAGCGTGCCGGAATCACCTTAGTGTTATTCACCACCAGACAATCACCCGGTTTGAACAAGTCGACAATTTCAGGAGCCTTCATGATGCGGCGTTCGCCGCCATCTTTGGGGCAATGCAAAATGCGGGTTTTCCCCTTGCCTGCCGTGCGGCTCGCAATCAGCTCCTTCGGGAACTCAAAATTGTAATCGGAAAGATTATGCGATTCCATTTTAACGGTCCATTTCGGACAAAGCGTCTTTCAGTTTCTGCTTGACCGTTTCCTTAAGCGAAGCAGGTTTCAGAATACGAATATCGGTCGCAACACCCATCAGCCAAGAAACAAAGTCCGGCGTAATACGGAGTTTCATATCCACAATCATATTCTTGTTCTTGTCGTAACGCTTTGAAATCGCGGGATTAAAGTGGGAACGTTCAAACTGCGTCTGCAGCCACCTGTTGCGAATTTCCAGCGAGATATCTTCGGGTTTGTCTTTGCCCGTATACTTGCCGAATGCGTACTTGTAATGCGTCGCGGCGTCAAAAACAAACTTCGGCACGGCATGGTTCGTTTCCTGTACATTTTTGATTTGCTCGAACAGGTAATTCTTGAAAACCTGATTTCCCTTGTCGTCTTCTTCGCCGGCAATCAGATACAATGTATCCATTCGCATAATCACCTTGACCGGGAAAACTTCCTTGTTTTCGTCGATGACAGCGGAATGATCGGTTGCGTGGCTATACTGAATCTTGATCGCGAAACCTTCATGAATCGCCTTGAGTACCTTATTGACATGAGTCGAATTCAGCTTGTCGTCGCTAAACGGACCGTAATCAAGCACATAGTCCGGGTCCGTCGTAATGGCATCGGGCTTAAAATCTTCGGGATCGGTGGTCTGCATGACCTTGATCAGCTTGTCCAGCAGCTTAGTCGTCTTGATATCTGCTGCAGAAGTCTCGGACAAGTTTTTCTTGATCTTTTCGAGCTGTTTAACCACATCCTGATTAAAGTTCGCGCTCTTTTCGGTCTGGATAATATAATAGGTTTCGCCCGCTTCCTTGAACTTGCGGAGTCCGCAATTTTCTTCGGCAATGACTTCGAGATGGCGGAAAATGGTTCGGGGACCGCAACCCATCAGATGAGCAAGGCTTTTCACGGTCTGTTTGACTTTCAGCTTACTTTTAATGGCATTGATTTTTTCGTAACTGGTAGCCATAGGCATCTCCTATTTCAATCTTAAACGATTTTCGACAGCGGTCGTCTTCGCCTTTTTCAGAAGCGTAAACAACGCCAGCTGCTTTTGAATGGTCGACTGCACCCGACCTTCCAACAAGAACTTCTTGTTGTTGCACGAAACGCGGATAGATGTACCGTGCAGAAGGGAATTCATCGAAAGCTCAGTCTCTATTTCCTTGCAGAGTTCCACATTCATCGGATCGGAAATTTCATTGATCAAACAAATAAGGTCACGGACACCCGGGATCTCTCCAAGACGCATCTCGATATCCTTCGGACGTTCTCCAGAGTAGCAGGACGCTTCTACTTGCACCCTACCTCCAGACACACTCACCTTATAATCGAACATGCACATTCCGGGCGTTTCGAGCAGTTCATAAACCGCATTCTCAATTTCAGAATCCGTAATGAACGGAGAAACCTGTATCTTGGTAAAATTGACGCACCCGCGCACCCGGGGAAGCGCACTCACGCAGGCATCCATCTCTCGCTGGAGCGAAAAATTCTTGACCAAGCCCTTCAGAAAAACGATTCCCTGCCCCGCTTCCACCAAAATCTTGTCGCAATGTTCAGGGAACACCTGAGAGAGCTTACCCTTCACCATCTCGCACAACTTATCGTTAGGCAAATTCTGCGCCAGCGGCGGAAGCGTGATGAAAACCAGCGTATTGTCCTTGAGTAATACGACTAACTTGTCTTTTTCACCATCGTTTACAAGGCCGACCGCAATTCCAAACTGGTTACGGATGGCATGGTACACATAATCGCCCAGCAAGGTAAACGCACTCTGTGCCGGTAAGAGCCTGTAACCGTCCGGAGATTCTTCGCGGTCCAATTCCACCTTAGGGAGCTCAAACTTTTGGTCTGGCCCGCCATCGTAATTGACCACGACGATTTCCTTGTCAGGTCCCTGGAATATGCTCTTGACGACACCCGGCTTGGGCGTTCCCTTGAAGTAGATCCAGTTGCCCGGAGCAATACGGTTGAACCCGAAGATTTTTGCATAGTCCTGGTTTACGCAGTCGTGGCGGCAAAAGACGAACTCGTGAGAGAATGCGACAAAGATGGTCTTGCACGCATCACAGCAACACAGCAAGGGTATATGCGGATCCATCCCACCAAAGGTGGAATACGCCTCGCGGGCATAGACGCCGTGTTCTGTCACCTTTTGGCAACAGCGGCAAAACAGCCTTTGAGTGTACAACCTATGGGGAAACTGGGATCGCATGAGAAGTGGTTAGTGATTAGTGGTTGGTGGTTAGTGGTTGGTGGTTAGGATTTAGTGCTAGCTATGGGGTCGGCACTTCGTGCCTTTGGGGTATGAGGTCGGTCGCCTACGGCCTTCGGCCAGCTCCCTTTGAGGTTGCCCAAAGCGAGTTTACGAGCGCCCCCATAGCTCAAAACTATTTCATCAGCGGCATTGCGACGTCGATGCGGCGGAGGACTTCTTCCTTGCCGATGATTTCAAACATTTCCCAGAGGCCAGGGCCTGCGGTCACGCCAGAAACAGCGAGACGCGGAGCACCGACGAGTTCACCCACCTTGTGGCCGCAACGTTCGGCGAGATCGTAGAAACCCTTCTCGATAACCGGAGTCTTGAAGTCTTCGATAGAAGCGAGCATGTCGCGCACGAGGGTCGCCACTTCCTTGGAACCTTCGCCGAAGTGCTTCTTCACACCCTTCTCGTCGTAAGTCATCGGGGCCACAAAGAAGTACACCGCCATGTCGGCCAGGTCCTGCACAAAGTGGGCGCGAGGCTTCAGCTGCTTCACGATTTCGTCAAGGCGTTCTTCGGGTTCCTTCGAGAGGTCGATACCCTTGGCGGCCAGGCCTTCCTTCATGATGTTCTTGAGGAAAGCGTCGTCGCACAGGTGGATGTGCTGGCCGTTCATCCACTGCAGCTTCTTTTCGTCGAAGCTCGCGGACTTCGGGTTGATGCGTTCCAGCGTGAAGCTTTCGACCATTTCCTTGATGGTCATGACTTCGCGGTCGTCGCCCGGGTTCCAGCCGAGGAGAGCGAGGTAGTTCACGAGAGTCTCTGGCAAGTAGCCGAGGTCGCGGAAATCGCCCACGGAGGCGGCTCCCTTGCGCTTAGAAAGCTTACCGCCGTTCTTGTCGAGAATCACCGGCAGGTGGCACCATACGGGCGGCTGCCAGCCGAAAGCCTTGTACAAGAGTTCGTGCTTCGGCGTGGAACTGATCCATTCATCGCCGCGGAGCACGTGGGTCGTACCCATCAGGTGGTCGTCCACGACGCTTGCAAAGTGATAAGTCGGATAACCGTCGCGTTTGATGAGCACGAGGTCGTCCAGAAGTTCGTTCTGGTAGCTGATGTGACCGCGGATCATGTCGTCGAATTCGGTGACGCCCGTTTCGGGCACCTTGAAGCGGATCACCGCCTTTTCGCCGGCAGCAATGCGGGCTTCGGCTTCTTCGCGGCTAATGTTACGGCAATGGCGGTCGTATCCCGTAACCGGCACGTGGGACTTTTCCTGTTCGGCGCGGACTTCCTGCAGGCGTTCTTCGGTGCAGAAGCAGTAGTAGGCACAGCCCGCATCCAAAAGCTTCTTGATTTCGCGATGGTAAATGTCCAGGCGTTCGCTCTGGAAATACGGACCGCAGTCGCCTTCGCAACCCGGACCTTCATCCCACTGGAGGCCCAGCCACTTGAGGTCGCGCATCAGGTCATGCAGGGCAGTCTCGTTGTAACGCTTACGGTCGGTATCCTCGATACGCAGGTAAAACGTGCCGCCCATGTGTTTTGCAAAAAAATAGTTGTAAATAGCGGTGCGCGCACCGCCCACATGCAGGTAACCCGTGGGGCTCGGGGCAAAACGGACGCGGACAGGACGGTTAGAATTGCAATTTTCGCACATAATTTCCTCTTTTGTTTATTCCGTGTCAAAAATTAGCAATTTAAAATGATTCCTGATTCAACTTTTCTATCTTTGGGGCCGTTAATCGAAACAGCCACCCTTTTTTACGGGATTATTCATGGAAACTTTAAATTCCATTTTAGATACTATTGACGGCTATGTTTGGGGAGTCCCCCTGATTGTCATTATCCTCTTCGTAGGATTCCTGCTCACCATCCGCCTCGGCTGCATGCAAGTTCTGAACTTGCCCAACGCACTGCGTTACATGCTCCACAACGAAAAAGGCGGCGAAGGCGAAGTTTCGAGTTTTGGAGCCCTCTGCACAGCCCTTGCAGCCACAATCGGCACGGGTAACATCGTGGGCGTCGCCACCGCTATCGGTACAGGTGGTCCGGGTGCCCTCTTCTGGATGGAAGTGGCTGCATTCCTCGGCATGGCCACCAAGTATGCCGAAGGCCTGCTCGCCGTCAAGTACCGCACTATCGGCAAAGACGGCAAGGTATTGGGAGGCCCGTTCTACTACATCGAAACTGGCATCAAGGAACGCTTTGGCTGGAACATGAAATGGCTCGCTGTCATATTTGCCGTATTCGGCATCGGCGCGGGTCTCCTTGGCATTGGCACCATCACTCAGGTGAACGGTATCACCAGCGCCATGGCCCGCCTCACCCCGAACGCCCCTGAATTCATTAACCTCGGTGGCAATTCCGTTTCTTGGACCACCGCCATCGCAGGCCTTTTGGTTACGATTTTTGCCGCAACCGTTATCATCGGCGGCTTAAAGCGCATCGCAAAAGTTTCGACCTACATTGTCCCGATTATGGCGATTATCTACATTCTCGCCTGCATGCTCTTGCTGCTTTTGAACTTCGCCCAGATTCCGCTGGCGATCCAGACAATCGTGCAAGCCGCATTCAACCCGAGCGCCATTACCGGCGGTGCCGTCGGCACCATCTTTATCGCGATGCAGAAGGGAATCGCCCGCGGCATCTTCAGTAATGAAGCAGGCCTCGGTTCTGCCCCGATTGCAGCGGCCGCCGCCAAGACCAAGGAACCGGTTCGCCAGGGACTCGTCTGCATGACCGGCACCTTCTTCGACACCATTATCATTTGTACCATGACAGGCCTTGCCATCGTGGTTTCGGGCGCATGGGACCCGAAGCTCGGTCTCGAAGGCGTGAATATCACCATGGAAGCCTTCTCCCGCGGACTTGCCATCGTTCCGGCCGGATCTGTCATCGCACCGTTCTTCCTCGCCATCGCGTTGGTGTTCTTTGCGTTCACCACGATTCTTGGCTGGGCATACTATTCCGAAAAGTGCCTGCAGTACCTGATGGGCGGCAAGAACGAAAAGGCCACCCTGATTTACCGCTGGGTCTACATCGCGGCTATCTTTATCGGCCCGTACCTCACGGTAAGTGCCGTATGGACTAGCGCCGACATCTTCAACGGCCTCATGGCATTCCCGAACCTGGTCGCACTGATTCTCTTGAGCGGAATTGTCTCGAAAGAAACCAAGGATTACCTTGAACGCCTCCACAACGGCCACGTGGGCGACTAATTGATAATTGATAATTGATGATTGATAATTAATATTAGATTTTCGGTATGTGTGAAGCAAACTTGATTGGTAAATTTGCAGCGGTGCTCCCGGCGGGGGGACTCGGCAAGCGCATGGGCGGGAACATTCCCAAGCAGCTTATGGTTTTGGGCGGCAAGCCCGTTTACCGCTACAGCCTCGAGACATTCCTTTCGATGGATGAAATCGCCGAAGTCGTGATGGCCGTACCCGCCGACTGGAAAGATCATTTCGAGAAAGATTTTTCGCACCCGAAACTGAAAATTGTCGTGGGTGGCGCAGAGCGTTGGCAGTCCGTGGAAAACGGCGTAAATGCACTCACGAGTAATGCCGAATTCGTGCTGGTGCACGATGTGGCGCGCCCGTTCATCAGCAAAGAAATTATCCTCGATGTGTGCAAGACGCTTGTCGAAAAAGGCAGCTGCCTTGTGGCAAAGCCCGCAGTCGATACCATCAAAATTGCAAAAGACGGCTGCGTGCAGCAGACCATCGACCGCAATACCGTATGGATGGCACAGACTCCGCAAGCGGCCTCGGTCGCATTACTGAAAAAGCTCTACGGGCGCATTGCCGCAGAGCCTTTAAACTTTACCCCCACCGACGAAGCAAGCATTCTCGAATACTTCGGCGAGCCGGTCTACATCGTGAAAGGCAACAACCTGAACGACAAACTTACGACCCCTGAAGACTTCGAGATTTTCGCAAGCCGCGCCCGTTAAACTTTTCCGCCGAATTCAAATCCGGCTTCATCGACCGCCTTCTTGAGGTCGGTTTCGTCTATATCGTCTTCGTCGTGCCATTCCACGCGGAGTTCCTTTTTCGCGACATCGGCTTCGGCCGAAATCACGCCGTCTAGAACCCTTACGGCTTTTTCGACGCAAGCCTTGCAGTGACTGCAGCTCATGCCGTTCACGCGATAGAATTTGACCACATGTTCTTCATGGTGATGTTCGCCATGTTCGTGATGATGTTCACCGCATTCGCAATGGTTTTCGCCTTCGCAGCAGCAATCATGATCGTCGCAACCGCAGCCGCAATGTCCGCAGCCGCAACCCTTATGCGCAAACTTCGCGTAAATAATCAGCGCGGCAAACACGACTGCGCAAACGTAGTCAAATACGCCAAGTGCGCCGTGACCGTGACATTCCGCAGAACCGTGCGAGAGCATCGAAGCAAGGAACGAATCCATAAAGAAGGTGTCGACCACAAAGCCAAAGAACATGGCTCCAAGTGCAATCGAAACAAGGTAGGCCGCGAGAGTGCGCTTGCCAAAAGCCTTGCCCACGACCAACATGCTTGCGATACTCGTGGCAGGGCCCGCCATCAACAGCACCAAGGCAGCCCCCGGCGTAACGCCTTTTTCTACAAGGGCCAACGCCAGCGGAATAGAGCCCGTCGCGCACGTATACATGGGCATGGCAAGCACCAGCACCACCAACATGCAAAGCAGCGGGTATTCGTGCAGGAACAAGAAGAAATCATCCGGAACAAAGGCGGCAATCAGGGCACCGAGCAAAAGGCCAATCGTCAGCCACTTGCTCACATCGCCAATCATGTTTACAAAGCCGTATTCAAAAGTTTCTTTCAACTTTTGCGCAAAAGACTTTTTCGCATGCTCATCGTGATCATCATGGCCGCAGGAACAATGGTCGCCTTCACAATCGCGGTGTTTGTGATTGTGATGTTCGTGATGCTCATGCTCGTGAGAATTTTCAAGCACGGCAACACCCGTTTCAGGCTCGTTCTTTGTGACCAAGTTAGTAAACACGCCGCCAAGCATTGCCGTTACAAAAGCGGCCACCGGGCGCAAAATCGCAAACGGTCCGCCTAACAGCGAATACGTTGCCAAAATAGAATCTACGCCTGTCGCAGGCGTCGAAATCAAGAAGCTCACGCTCGCACCCTTGCTCGCCCCCTCTTTCCGGAGCGCAATCGATGTGGGAATTACGCCGCAGCTGCAAATCGGGAGCGGCACGCCAAACAGCGCAGCCCAAAGCACCGACTTAAAATTCGGCTTTGCAATCTTTGGCACATACAAGTGATTCGGCACCCACACATGCAAAATGCCCGCAAGCAAAAAGCCGAGCAAAAGGAACGGCGCCATCTCCGAAAACAGTGTAATGAATTGCCAAACAAACTTTTCCAGAATTTCTAAAACAGCAGGCATTTACTTACCCTTCTTGTGCAGAATATGTGTGAGACCCGTATTGAAAATCAATCCGATATGTTCATCGTCAAGCGAATAAAACATCTTGCGACCATCGCGACGCGGCTTGACCAAGTTCGCCGTACGCAGAATGCGCAACTGGTGACTCACCACGGACTGTTCCAGGTTCAACTTTTCAGCAATGTCATTCACCGAAATTTCGCCCGAAAGCATCAAGTGGATAATGCGGATACGCGTGGTATCGCCAAAGAACTTGAAGAACTCCGACAGTTCAAAAAGAACGTCCATCGAGACTTCGCTTTCCGAATTTTTTATATATGAACAATTATTCATATTTTCATATATAGAAACAAACCGTTCTTTTGTCAAGGGAAAACTGCATAATTTGCAAAATATTTCAATTTTCCCTCCAAATCCCTTGACACCTCCGCCCAATTATTCTATAATTGGGCAACCCCGCGGGAATAGCTCAGTTGGTAGAGCACGACCTTGCCAAGGTCGGGGTCGAGGGTCCGAGTCCCTTTTCCCGCTCTAAAAACGAAAGAACCACCTAACAGGTGGTTCTTTTGTTTTTACAAGTAGGCGATGGACACGGACACTCGAAGAGGGGCCGACTAAATTCTTTTGTGGGCGAAGCCCGTGAAAAGAATTTAGGACTTTGAGCGCAGCGATAAGCCCGTCAGGGTGAGGAGCTAGCCGGTCGCAGACCGGAGACTAGCGACGAATCAATCCCTTTTGACGCTCTTAAGCGCAGCTTGCATCGAGCCCGTAGGGTTAGACCGCAACCTTGCGCAAGCAAGGAATATTGCGGGCTAACAATCCCTTTTCCCGGGGGTTTTAGGGGGCGGAGCCCCTTAGGTGAGGGGGTGCTGGAAGACCCGGCTATGGATTGCTTCGCTACGCTCGCAATGACGTATGCCGGGGCTGCAAGCAGGGGGATTCTTCCCCCTTTTTATAAGTCATCCGGATTGCCTTTAAAAATTTTATTACATTTCACCCTACCGATGCAAGACGAGAAATACATACTGGTAGATAGCGAAGAATCGCTCGCGAATTTGCTCGCGGATTTGGAGCTGTACGAAATGGCCGCCGTCGATACCGAGGCGGATTCCATGTACCATTATACCACCCGTCTTTGCCTGATCCAGATTACTATCGGCGAGCACCATTACATTGTGGACCCGCTGTGTGGGCTTGACCTTGCCCCTCTGTTCAAGGCCCGCGCCATGCAGACGCTCATTTTCCACGGCGCCGACTACGACTTGCGACTGCTGTGGCAGACTTACGGATTCTCGCCCAAGCAGATTTTTGACACCATGCTCGCGGCAAAGATCCTGGGCGAAGATCACCTGGGCCTTGCGGACTTGGTGCGCGAATACTTCGGTGACGAACTCAAGAAAGAAAACCAGCGCGCCGACTGGACCACGCGACCGCTGCCGCTCGAAATGTGCGAATACGCCATCCACGACACGTTCTACCTGCACGAACTCTGCGCGATTCTCGTGGAAAAACTGCAGGAAGCTGGCCGCATGAGTTGGCTTACCGAACAGTGCGATGCCTTGATCGAACATGCCAAGCACCCTGCCCCGCCGAGAAAGGACCCCTGGCGCGTCACGGGTTCTGCTCCGCTTTCGCCGTGCGCCCTGAACGTGCTCAAGTTCCTCTGGGAATGGCGCGAAAACCAGGCTCAGGAACTGGACCGCCCACCCTACAAGGTGATGCCGGTGGAACTCATGCTCGCCATCGCACGCCGCAGCGAGGCCAACTTCCCGACCGTGGACTTGGAAAAGTTGCCGAAGCTCCCCCGCAATTTCCGCGACGAGCGTCTGGATTCGTTCGTGAACATGCTGCAGACGGCCGTGGCCGTGCCGCAATCGGACTGGCCCGAAAGACTCCCCAAGGCCCCGCCCCCGCCGGTGGTGCCGAACTCCGACCTGCTTTCGGTGCTCAAGACCTGGCGCGACCTTAAAGCCGAAGAACTGGAACTGGACCCGTCGCTCTTGGCCAACAAGGCGCAGCTCATTTGGCTAGCCGCTCCGGGTGACATGCCCTGGGAGGCCCGCTACGAAGAGGCGCACCTCATGAACTGGCAGCGCGTCCTGTGGACCGAAATTTTGCAACAGAACCTGCCCAACGCAAAGCGCGTAGGCGACCCCGACTAAATTTTTACGACTCACCTCAACCGCCCGCTACTGGACAAATCCCCCGCAGGCATACTATGGAATCTATACTTCTCGTTTCTGCCTTACTCCTTTTGATTTTCGGCTCCCGGCCGCTTTTCGAGATGTTGCGCAAAAAGCGCGACGGCGAAGAACTCATCGGAAACCCGTGGGAAGAAGTCCACGCCATCAAGGGTTACAGGGAATCGCGCAAGGTGGCGGCGTTCTACCCGCTCACGGGCGAACCGAATATCATGCCGATTATTGAACAGCTCGCCGACGAAGACCGTCTGCTGCTCCCCCGCTGCACGGGCCCCACGACCATGGAGTTCTGCCACGTGCAAAGCCTCAAGAAAGATTTGGTCAAGGGCAAGTTCGGCATCATGGAACCCCGCGGCGACATTCCGGCCTACGAAGGCGACTTCACCGTATTCCTGGTTCCCGGCACCAAGTTCAACCTGACCGGCGAACGCTGCGGGCACGGCAAGGGTTACTACGACAGGTTCCTGGCAAAGCACCCGAACGCCCACAAGGCAGGCATCGCGACACCCAAGCAGATTAGCGTCGAGCCGCTCGTGCAAAAGCTGACCGACATCAAGATGGACCAGATTATCATTTGTAGGGAAAAACCCTAAGACAGGACGTCGTTGCAAGCACGCCGTGCGAAGCAATCCAAGGAAAATTTTTAAAAGGAAGAAACATGGCTTTCGACAAGAACAAAGAAACTGAGTTCGGCATTATCCGCCACAACTTCAAGGACCGCGAACCGCGTGACGATTCCCGCGAACACCGCGAAGGATTCGAGGATTTCCGCCGCCGCGATTTCAACAAGCCGCGCGAAGGTTTTAACAGCGAACGTCCGCGATTCAACAAGGACCGCGAAGGTTTCACACGCCGCAAGACCGATGGCGACCGCCGCACAAGTTTCGGCGACCCCGATGGCGCTCCGCAAACCGCTATCGGCGGCATCCGCGAAGTGACCGACCTTCTGGAACGCAGCCCCATGCAAGTGCACCGCGTGCTCTTTATGCACCAGTCGGGCAACCCCAAGCTCTACGAACTGCAGAAGCTCGCGAAGCGTGCCCATGTGCACGTGCAGCAGGTGGATTCCAAGGTGCTGAACACTTATACGACGCAGCACCACGGCGTGGTCGCCCTGTTGAACGAAAAGGAACTCCTGGTTTGGGAAGACATTCGCGAAGAATACTTTGCCGCCAAGCAAAAAGGCGAACGCAAGCTGATTGCCGTGGGCACCAACATCGAAGACCCGCGCAACCTGGGCGCCTGCATCCGTAGCGCGCTCGCCTTGGGCGTAGACCTTTTGATGCTCCCGGCCAAGGGCATGTGCGGCATTACGCCGGCTGTCGCCCGCTCTGCCGCAGGAGCACTCGACAAGATGAAGATTTGCCGCCCGAACAACCTGGAAGCCGCCGTCGGCGAACTCAAACTCGCAGGCTACCAGATTCTCGGTCTCGATGCAGACACCGAGACGAACCTCGCCGGCTTTGAATTCAGCGACCAGGCGGTGATTGCCGTCGGTGGCGAAGACGTGGGCCTCCCGCCGTTTATCCGCAAGCAGTGCGACGCCGTGCTCCGCATCCCGATGATGCCCGAAGCGCACTCCTACAACGCCTCGGTGGCACTTTCGCTCGGTCTGTACGAATACGCAAGACTCCGCATCAAGTAAGCGACTCGGCTATTCGCCGAAAACAAAACGATTTAATACAAAAAAACGGGCCACACGGTCCGTTTTTTATACTCAAAGCGAGCTGTAAGCGAGCTATACAAGACTTGCCAATTTATTGGCTTAGTCGTTGTTATGCCCTATGGGTAGACCTCATACCTCAAAGGGCGAAGCCCGACCTCGCACCGCTTAGAACTGGGAGAGGAATCTCTGGTCGTTGCTGGTCAGGAGGCCAATTTCCGGGATGGCGTGGCGGAGCATCGCGATACGGTCGAGACCGAAGCCGAATGCAAAGCCCGTGTACTTCTCGGAATCGATGCCGCAGTTCTTGAACACGTTCGGGTCCACGGAACCGCAACCGCCGATTTCCATCCAGCCGGTTCCCTTGCAGCGACGGCAGCCCTTGCCACCGCAGAACACGCAGCTCACGTCCATTTCGGCGCTGGGCTCCGTGAACGGGAAGAAGCTCGGGCGGAAACGTGTCTTGACGCCTTCGCCGAACAGCTTGTTCATGAACACCTGCAAGACACCCTTGAGGTCTGCAAAGCTGATGTTCTCGTCGACCACCAGGCCTTCGCACTGCTGGAACATCGGGGCGTGGGTCGCATCGTTGTCGACGCGGAACACGTGGCCCGGAGCAATCATGCGGAACGGCGGCTTGTGGGTTTCCATGTAATGGATCTGCGTGCCGGAGGTATGCGTACGCAGCATCACCTTGTCGTCCACGTAGAACGTATCCTGCATGTCGCGGCTCGGGTGGTCGGGCGGCGTATTGAGCGCCTCGAAGTTGTACCAGTCCGTCTCGATGTCGCGACCGAAGTCCACTTCGAAACCCATCTGGCTAAAGAAGTCGATAATCTCTTCGCGCACGTCGTAAAGCGGGTGCGTGCTGCCGGCGGGGATTCCCGCGCCCGGGAGCGTCGTATCTACAAAGCCACTTTCCAGCTTTTTCTGGAGGGCAGCCTGGTTCGCGGTCTCGATAGCCTTGTCGATAGCCTCGGAGACGGCGACCTTAAGTTCGTTCACGAGCTTGCCGTAAGCCGGGCGTTCCTCGGCGCTCAAGCTCCCCATCTGCTTCATGAGGTCGGTGACGGCCCCCTTCTTGCCCAGGTACTTCACGCGGAGGTTGTTGACGGCTTCTTGGTTCGTAAGGTCGGTTTGCGCAAGTTCTGCGTCAAACGCCTGCTTCACATTGTTAATAGCTTCACTCATAGTGGCTACAAATTTAGCAATTTTCAGTCAAAGGTGGAGGTCTCCCCCTCGCTTTAGTCACGGCTCCGCCGTGTCTGCCGCTTCCCCCTCTACGGGCGCTCAAACGCCGCGCCCGTAACGCCTGGCTTTGACTTCCCGGTAAAATTCGTGCTCGTTATCTTGAATACGGTCACGGCGGCGGCCTGTGCGGGCGTGAATTCGAACTTGTGCGGGGCCGCGTGCGTAGACTGCGCCGGTTTTGCGGACTGCGCGGAACTTGAACCGTGCGCGGCGCCTGCGGCCTGTCGTTCCATCAGGAGCGAGAGCCCGCGGCATTTTTCTGCACTATCCTCAACGATTTCGGCCTTGCCCTGCCCGACAACGCTTGCATAAAAGCGTCCGCTCTTGCAATAAACATCTTCGTGAATCTCGATGCGGTTCTCGACGCACATGCTGAACGCCACATTCGGATTCTTGCGGATGCAGTCGAGTTTCTTGCCGACATGCGCACAGTGGAAATACAATTCCAGGACACCATCCATCAAACTATACCCGAACGACATCGGAATCACGTAGGCCATTCCCGCGTTTACATCGTCTATCATCGCAATGTGGCAGGTCGTACACTGCTCGATAATTTTTGCAATATTTTCGTCGCCTAAAACTTCTCTATCCTTGCGCCGCATTGTTTTCTCCAAAATCAAAGCAACCTTCCTAAAATGTAGTTATTTCATCAAGATCTACTTTACACGCCTTTTACACAAAAAGAAGTTTACTTTTATTGACTTTACCACCCATTGCAATTATTATTGTAGGCGGTGTCTACCTTTTTGGGATGTCGAAAAGCAAAAAGGAGTGTGTATGAAATTGAACAAGTTGCCAGTGTTCGCGGTGTCAGCAACTTTGTGGTTTGCAGCATGTTCCGACGAGAATAACGCCGTAGCGAATCTCGAAGGTTACGCCACTTCTCCCGAAGAATTTATTTCAGGCAACGAGATTCCGACGAACGATATTCCTGACACCCAAAATCCGGGAACAGAATATCCGGGCTACCAAAATTCAGGCCCCCAGGTTCCTGGCAATCAGTTTCCCGACTCAGGACTTTCTAGCGCAAGCAGCGAATTTCCCGGCGGTGAGCTAGGCGGCAACGACATTTTCAGTTCCAGCAGTGCTATCCCAGGCAACCCTCCCAACCCGAATCCGAGCAACGAAACTGGCGATGACGAAAACGACAATGAAGACGCTCGCACCTTGAACGGCACGCAAATTCTCTTGAAACTTTCCGGCACATCGGCTACGGTTGAAAACAACAACGGCTGTGTCGAAGTTGCAGACAAAGTTGCAACCATTACTTGCCCGGGCGCCTACTATGTAACAGGAGAATCTTCCGATTTTCAGGTGGTCGTAAATACTCCGGGTACCGACAACGAAGGCAACACCGGCATCTATCTCCATAACGCCACCTTGAAAAGTTCCAATTCCCCCATCCTCGTGAAGAACGCCGACAAAACGGTGATTCACCTGGTCAAAGGCACCACCAATGTGGTCGAAGACGGCAACGGGAATCATTTGTTCACAACGGTCAACGGCAAGCAGGATACGGCCAAGGCCGCAATTTACGCAAAAGACGACTTGAACATCAAGGGAGCAGGCAAGCTGACCGTGAATGGCAATTTCAAGAACGGCATCCAGTCCAGCAATGACCTTAAAATCAAAAATGGTGACATCACCGTAATCGCAGCCGACGACGGCATCAAGGGCAAGGGCAGTCTCCATATTTCCGGTGGAACCTTGAATATCACCGCCAAAGCGGGCGATGGCCTCGAAAGCGACGAATGTGTCGAAAACGCAGACGGTTCTTTCAAGGACACCGTGGCAAACAAGGGCTTCGTAAAAATTTCAGGAGGTAACCTTACCATCAAAGGGCGCAAGAGTGGTATCAAGGCTGCCAACTACATTGACATTAGCGATTCCACCGAACCCTCGACCGTCAAGATTGAATCTTCCAACAAGGGAATATCTGCTGAAAAATTTCTCTACATCAACAGCGGCACCATCGATGTAAAATCTGATTCTTCCGCCTTGCGCACCAACTGGCAAGTCTACATGAACGGCGGCGACGTGACTATTTCTACAAAGAAAAAAGGTATTCACGCCGATTCTGCCCTGTACCTGAGAGGATCTACCATCAACATCGTCACGGCCTTCGAAGGCATAGAAGCATTCAAGATTTTCGCCGAAGGCGGCGTGACATCTGTATTTGCAACCAACGACGGCTGGAACGGCGGTGGTGGTCCCAAAAACAACAGCAGCTCCATGGCCATGTTCAGCGAGAGCAGTGGCTATATCACCATTAGCGGAGGCTACCACTACATCAGCGCGAAAGGCGACATGATCGACGTTCTGGACGCAAACGGCACCGCCAAGATGACCGGCGGCGTGTTGATTCTTGAAATTACCGGCCAAAGCTACGAAAATCAGGGTGGCATGGGAATGGGGATGGGCATGGGTTGGGGTCCCAGTCAGCAGGGCGGCAACAACTGCGGAGCCTATAACTTTGCAGGAGGTCTCATCGACACCGATGACGGATTCTCGATTGCCGGCGGTGTACTCCTCGCATTCGGCAATTTCTCCACCGACACTCCCAGCTGCGCAAACCAGACCTACAACAGTAGCAACTACTACGGCTCCGACAAGGCCGCTTTCAAGCCCACCTACCAAGGCAATTACATCCTTTACGGTGGCGATGTGAATTCGGTCGCCCAGGTCAATACGGCTGGGATGCAGGAACTCAAGTTCCCCAACGGAACAAGCTACATGTACAGGTAGGGATTGTCGCGCATCGCTATGCTCAGGGAGCTCCCTCACCCAGCAAATGCATAATCACAGGCCGGTTCTTGCCGGCCTCTGTCTTATGGATTGTTAACTTACCTGTGCTATCGTAACTGAACTGTTCGCCCACGCGTTCACCATTCACATAGGTAAGGCTATCCATCAACACGCCATTTTTGTACCAGTTGCGCATGATTCCGTTACGCTTCAACAAGCCATCTTTCGGATCCACGCTCCAGAAGACTTCGCTCGCAAGACGCCCACCCATACTGTCCGGGAAAAAGCTCCTGCTTTCAACAATTTGGCCATCCTTCCAATATTCCTCGTAGAGCAGCAGGCGCCCTGGCTTGACATAGCGAATCGTCGCCGGGAATTTACCAATACTTTGTTCAAAACCCACACTCTGCGACAGATTGGAACCATCGAGTACCCCACTTATGCCGCCTACATACGAGGTCTCGGCACAGAACTTGGACATGTCGCCGTCACAGGCTCCATAGACCACCCCGGAGACGCGCAAATCCACTTCGCGGGCGAGATTTCCATTTTCGTTGAACCACCGCCATACAGAGTCCCGCTTGCCGTCGTTTCTCCAATGTTCCTGCTTCATGGGAGTCCCGTCGGCCCTATAGTAGGTAACCGTTCCAACAAGTACGCTGTCCTTTCCTGTCGGTCCCTCGCCGAGTACCCCCTGCACCCGCAGACGTCCCTTTCCACAGTTGGCGGAATCCACCACATCGCCGTAGCTTTCGTAATAGAGAGAGAACGGTCCTACCAGCTTTCCATCCTTGCAGGTCCATTCTTCGAGCAGGTGGCAATCCTTGGAGAAACGCTTCAAGTAAACCACGCTGTCCTGCCTGCCCTGGGCCGATTTAATTTCACGCTTGGGGTCCCATTTGGCATGGCAGTTTCCTTCCTGCTGCAAGGCGCCATTGTCGTACCATTTCTTCCAGATGCCCACAGCGTCCCCCTTGTCGTCGTAATGCTCCTCGAAGGCACGCATGCGGTTGTAGTGCCAGCCCTCCCAGTCGCCTACCGGATGATCGTCTTCGTAATAGTAATACGCTTCGACCTTCTTGTCGCTAAAAAGGGCTGTCCATTTGCCGTCTTTAAGTCCTTTCTTGTAGCGCCCAAGCAAGGCTACATCTCCAAAGCCAGTCCATCGCTTGAAGTCTCCGTGCGGCACCCCGTCCTTATAGGGAATCTCCAGTTCCTTGATGCCGTCAGTGTACCATTCGTTCCTTTTCAGGATTTCACCATCGGGGTACACCCAGATCGATGTCTTTTTTGCCCCGTTTGCGTGCTCGGCGAGCACCGTTTCTTCGGCTCGTTCCACCGTGCACCCCAAAAACAAGAGGCAAACCGCAAAAAACATCAAAAAAATGAAATTTCTCATAGCTATCAAAGTATAAAAAAGTTAATTTCTAAAAAGTGCTAGAGTTAAAGAACAAATCGATTGCCGATACCTTTAACGCAAGGATCCGCTCCCCCTGGGCGTGGGTCGTTTTGGCGGTTGCCGTTGGGCTCACCGTCCTGTTCTATTTTTCCCAGAAACCGCAGCTCATCATGTACTCCCGCTACATCAAGACGCTGTCGGACTTTCAGCTACAGGAATCCTACACCATGCGTAGCATGGAACGCGTCCGCATCGGTTTTGGAATCGACACCGTGTTCGTGCAGGCGCAAACGATGACACTCCGCGAAATGGCCGTTTCATTCTCCAAGGAAATGGATGAAATCCGAGGACTTGGAGTCAAAGCCCCCTCACGCGAATCCGTTGAGAGGCTCGAACGGGAAATACTCGCCAAGGTTTCCGGAATGCGGCGCTATGCGGCGAGCAGAGCCGCCTGGCACTCGGAACTCAAGACCGTAAAGCAACATGTCGCCGCACTTTCTTCTCCTGCAGAAGCACCCATCCAAAACTTGCTGGACTCGGCCCGCGCAGGTTACCTGGTCGGACTGGCCGGCCTTGGAGATAGCGTCGTCGCCACGATTCCCGATACCCTCCAACAATCCATCGCAGCTCTCCTGCAAGAAAACGAGGAACTATGTCTCGCATGGAGTCGTTTCAACAACGAGATGGCCGTGATGTACAGCGAGGACCTCATCCAATTTTTCCAGAGCAAAATCATAGACGAGATGTCGCTCAAGTCCAAGATTCCAATGGCGTTCTACTTTCTCACTCTCGTTCTGATGCTCTCCACCTTCTTCTTCATTTTCCGTTCCAAGCAATAGAGTTACGATGCGATTCTTTACTTCCCGCAAACCCGCCCTGCTGAACTTTTCGCTTTTGCTGATGTTCCTTGCCGCGTGGCTCATGTCCTACATTCTCCCCGCACTCAAAGGGCTCATTCAAGAAGACCAACTATTCTACGGCACTGTTTCGCATGCGGCGATCCCAAGCGTCTTTGGCGGGAGCAACGTTCCGTTTTTCGACAAGACCATTTTCCAGATTAATGGGGACGACCAGGTCAATTTTGTACTGTACGCATCCAAGGAAATGCTCGACGATATGTCGGACTGGTACAGCTTTGCCGCCATAAACGCAGGCGATGTTCCGCTCGAAGTTTCGGCAGCTCGCATCGACGAAAAAACATTTATCGTCCATAGCCTAGCCTCTTCCGACGGCGAAATGGACTTTGAAACGCTTGTCATGGACTACCAGGTCTATTACGGATTCATCGGATGCACGATCGTGCTTGCCATGATGCTTGCATCGCTAATCCTGTTCATCCTGTGGCTCGTGAAAAAGAGACGAAGATAGTCTAGACATGTCAAAATTATTCTTTCTGATTCTGTCGCTAGCAGCGCTTTGTTTAGCCGATCCGCCTTCCGACACGTTATTCGTAAAGCGATTGGATTCTCCACTCAAAGGCCCCCTTCTGGTTTCGTCTGGCGCAAAATCATCGGAAGTCCCTGTCGGAGTGTGGCGCCTCCCCAATAACAAGTCCACAGCAGGGACCATTCTCTGGTTCCACGGCGGCATGACCAGCGGGAACTGCCAGAAAGGGCTCATCGCCGGGAGCGACTTAGCCAAGTTGCTTCCCCAGTACACCATTGTGAGTGCATCGGCCTGCAAGCAGAACCACTGGGTCGATGAATCTACCATACAGGTTGTCGACAATGCGCTTGACTTACTCTCCCAGAGGAGCGGCAAGAAAATCGAAACGGTCTCGCTTGTCGGGATTTCAGACGGCTCCCTTGGCGTCATTGCCTATTCCCTTTGGGGCAAGCGCAAGGTTCAGAACAGAGTCCTCATGAGTTCCTACGGGGTCTCGCTTGGACCGGCAGTCCAGGTGGCAGGACAAGTTCCGCTAAAAAACGGACGCTGGAGGTTCATCCAGGGCGGCTCCGACCGACTCTACCCCGCCGAAGCCACGCTCCCCTGGATACAGGAATTCTGCCAAAACATAGGCACAGCCTGCGACCTCAAGTTCGACCCGCAGGGCGAACACGACTGGAGTTACTGGCAAAACAAGCACAAAGAGTGGTTTTTAGAGTTTTTTTCTAAATAACCCTTGACAAAAAAGGCAAAATTTTCAAAATTTGGCTTACCCCACGCGGATGTGGTGGAACTGGTAGACACGCTAGATTCAGGTTCTAGTGCCTGCAAGGGCATGAAGGTTCAAGTCCTTTCATCCGCACTGAAAAACCGCCGGATTCGTCCGACGGTTTTTATTTTCTCCAACGGCCCACCGCCCACTGCCTGCTGTCTACTATTTACTACATTCACATGTATGGAGAACTACGAGGACTTTTTCACCGAGAACTTCGAGACCGCCACCATCAAGGGCGAGCTCGTTACGCTCAGAGGCATCCACGAGACCGCCGAAGGTCCCGGCTCGGCAGAAAACATATTCAATGCCATTGAGGGTTCCCGCGAATTTCTCAACGAGCACCTCCCCTGGATTCAGGAAACAGACATATTTGATCTCCAGAAGCGCATCCGTTCCTGGGTATTGAACGAACGCTTCGGACAAGGCGGTTGCTGGCTCATCTTCAAGAACACCCCCGAAAATTCTGACGGGCTGTTTGCCGGCGCCATTATGGCAGAAATCAACCTAAGAAACCATTCCGCAACGCTCAGCTACTGGCTCACCAAGCCCTTTACCGGGCAAGGGCTCATGACCGAGTCGGTCCGACTCATCTCCAAGTTCGCCTTCGAAAAGTTGAAGCTCAACCGCCTGGAACTGCTTGTGTCCGTCCACAACGGGAAAAGCGCCGCCGTCGCCATGCGCTGCGGCTTTGTGGAAGAGGGCATAAACCGCGATTTTGAACTCATAAACGGGAAATTTGTGGACCACAGGCGCTTCTCGCTTCTCGCCCGCGATGTTTACTAACGGTTACATTGGTTACTGGGGTAAACGAGAAACGCAAAAAATATTTGTTTTTGGGCAAGAAACTCTTCTATTTTTTAGAATATGGAAAATGGAGAAAAGCAGAAACTCGTAGAACCAGATATCCTGCAGTACACGAACTACAGGGTATTCCTGCGCGATTACTACGAATACAAGAAGAAGACCTCGACGGCCTTCAGTTTGCGGTTTTTTGCCGAAAAGGCGGGGCTTTCGAGCCACGCCCACTTAAAGCTCGCCATTGACGGCAAGCGAAACATTACCAAGAACACTGTAACTAAGCTCATTCACGGCCTCGGGCTTGAAAACCAGCGCGCCGCCTATTTCGAAAGCTTAGTGTTCTTCAACCAGGCACAGACTGACGCAGACAAGCAGATTTACTACGCCCAGCTCATCAAGGCAAGCCCCCGTTCTAAGCTACACAAGATGGACAAGGCCCAGTTCCGCATCTTCCAGGAATGGCACCATTCCGTAATCCTTGAAATGGTAGGGCTCAAGGACTTCAGGCCCATTCCCGATGCCATTTCAAAGAAGCTCCGCGGGCTAGTCACCCCGGCGCAGGTTTCAGAATCCCTGAAGCTGCTAATGGAACTGGGACTGCTGGTCAAAACCGCGAACGGTTACCGCCAGCGTGACCCGTTGCTGACCACCGATGACGAAGTGCAGGACATGATGGTTAAACTCTATCATTTCCAGATGCTCAAGCTCTCGGCGACCATGCTCAGCGATCTTCCGGGGGCAGAAAGGGACATTTCGGCGCTTACTTTTGGAATTAAGCGCTCAGATTTCCCCAATTTGAAAAAACACATCCAACTAATGCGAAAAGAACTACTAGATTTCTCTGCTAAAGCAGGAGAAGCAGAAGATGTTGTGCAAGTCAACATCCAGCTCTTCCCCTTGACCCGAGGAGTGTGATGAATTTCTTTTTGCCCATTGCCACGATTGCCGCTTATGCCGTTACGGTTTTATCTTTAACCGTTTCCTTTGTCGCATGCTCCAACGACAAGTCCATGGCAGGCATCGAAATCGGCAATCCAGAACTCGCCGATGCAGATACCACAGAAAAAGATACTACCGTCAAGGACACTGCCGAAAAGAAGCAGCCCGCCCTTCCGCTAGTCGCAGCATTTTCTATTGACTACTCTGACGCAAGTTCCCAGGCGTTCGCCAAGAAGGCCGCCCAAGAAGAACCGATGCTGTTGGATTCGTTCTCGCTCGTGCTCACGCAGGTGCGTTCGTTCTCCAGCTACTATACTAGCGTCTCAATCGATCCAGTCCTTGGTCTCCAGTTGTGGCCCTATGAGGACAGCCCCGAGGAAGAACTCGAAATCTCGTTTACTGAAGGTTCCTCTATCGAAGACCCATTCAGGGACATCGACCTGCAAGAAGAAGGCTACCTGAAGGAAATGGGAGTCGGCTTCCGTCCCGACGAGACCTCGGCCATATTCGGCCGTCTGAAAATCGGCAAGAAGTACATTCCCTTCGTCTACAGTCTCTCGAACTTCCAGACGCTCATGCTCCGCTACCACTACTCGCAGATCGACACTGCGGGCGGAAAGGCGAACCTGTCCGTTGTCTTCAGGGTCAAGCTGTTCACAAGTGGTCTCGACTTCTCCGGTGTAGAGGTCGGCGAAGACAGCGTCATCCACATCGACTCCAAGTACAACTCGGGACTGTGGCAAGAACTCAACAAACAGTTCGTCACAAGCTTCCAGCCGCTGCGCTACGACTACACGACAGCCGCCGGCGAAGAGCTTTCCGAATATGTCCTGGACATTTGGAACGGCATCGCCGCGAAGAAAGGCGAAAACACGATTATCAACGGGAACTTTGCTTCTCCGTTCACCACGGACTGGATTCTGATGAACCAGTTTGGCGGCCAGGCAGACACTTCTGTCTTAGACGAGAAAGGCAAGGCGAGCATCATGTATGTGGACGTCACCAAGGGAGGCAAGCACTCCTACAGCGTACAGCTCATTCAGGAGAACGTGGCTCTCGTCAAGGATGTTCACTACAAGTGCATATTCACCATCTGGTCTGACATCGAAGACTCCATTACGGTGCGAATCGGTTCCTACTCCACCTACGAGACCGTCGGGTTCCAGCAGCATGTCAACGTGCAGACTACTGGTCACTCTGTCGAAATCGAATTCGACGCCAAGGAGAGCGATCCGTTCGCACGATTCGAAATGAACCTTGGCGGACAAGAACGCAAGTTCTGGATCAAGGAAGTCCAGGTTCTTCGACTAGAGTAAAAAAGCTTAACGAATTTTAAGGCTCGCCACGGCGGGCCTTTTTTGCTAAATTTTTAGTTACTATGGCTACAATTCCTACTCGCAAAGACAATCTCGTTATCGAAAACATTCGTCCCCAGATCGAAGGCGGACGATTCATGCTCAAGCGTGAACCGGGCGACACCGTCACGCTTACCGCGGACATTTTCCGCCACAGCCACGAAAAATATGACGCGGCGATTTTCTACCGCCACGATTCCAAGAAAAAATGGGAAAAAGCTCCCATGCACTTTGTCGATAACGACCAGTGGGAAGGCTCTTTCACGGTCAACAACATCGGCTACTATGAATACAAGATTTGCGCCTGGACCGTGGAACCCAAGGACGAGCCGACCGAAAGCCCCGTGATGAAACTCCGCGTGGATCCGTCTTACGCCCGCATCGGTACATGGTACGAAATGTGGCCGAAGAGCCAGGGCACCGACCCCAAGAAGAGCGCTACCTGGAAGGATTGCGAAAACCAGCTTGACTACATCGCTGGCCTCGGCTTCGACACCGTTTACCTTGTACCTATTCACCCGATCGGTGTCACGAACCGCAAGGGCGCGAACAACGCCCTGCACGCCAAGGTGGACAAGAAGGGGAAGCCCTTGGAACCGGGTTGCCCGTACGCCGTAGGTAACAAGAACGGCGGCCACTACGATGTGGACCCCGAACTTGGTTCCATGAAGGATTTCGAACACTTTGCCAAGGCCGCCCGCAAGAAGGGACTTCGCCTCGCGCTCGATATTGCGCTCAACTGCAGCCCCGACCACCCGTACGTGAAATCGCACCCGGAATGGTTCTACCACGAACCGGATGGCAGCATCAAGTTCGCCGAAAACCCGCCCAAGAAGTACGAAGACATTTACCCGTTCGACTACTACAATAAGAACTACAAGGCCCTGTGGCAGGAAATCGAAAACATTATCTTGTTCTGGGCCGACAAGGGCATCGAAATTTTCCGTATCGATAACCCGCACACCAAGCCGTTCCCGTTCTGGGAATGGCTGATTGCAGACGTCAAGGAAAAGCATCCTGAATTGGTGTTCCTCGCTGAAGCGTTCACCCGCCCGAAGATGATGCACCGCCTTGCAAAGTCGGGCTTCGACATGAGCTACACCTACTTCGCCTGGCGCTCTGCCAAGTGGGAATTCGAACAGTACCTCAAGGAACTCACGCAGTCCGATGCCAAGGAATACATGCGCGGAATCTTCTTCCCGACCACTCCGGACATCTTCCCGAAGTACCTCGCCTACAAGGGCCCGAATGCATTCAAGCAGCGCTACTTCTTGGCCGGTACGCTTTCTAGCCTCACCGGCATGTACAACGGCTACGAGCTCTGCGAAAACATCCCGAGCCCGATCAAGGAAGAGCTGCAGGACAGCGAAAAATACCAGTACAAGGTTCACAACTGGTACGGTCCCGGCATCCAGGATTTCGTACGCCGTGTAAACATGGCTCGTCAGGAGCATGTGGCACTCCAGGAATACGACAATCTTGAATTCCACTACTGCGCCAACGACCAGCTGATGGTCTACTCCAAGAAGTCTGGTGAAGACACCATCCTCTGCGTCTGCAACATGGACATGGATAACGCCCAGGAAGGCATGGTGGAACTTGACATGAGAAAGCTCGGTCTGAACGACGACTCTTTCTTCTTCTTGAAGGACCTGATTACCGACGAAAGCTTTGTGTGGCGCGGCAACAAGAACTTTGTGCGGCTCGATCCCGCCAAGGCTCCTGGTCACCTGCTGGTGCTCAAGAAGATCTAGTCAAAAAAATCTGCTCCGGAAAAGTCCGGGGAAATATGCCTAGTGTGAAATTAAAGAGTCCGCTCCTTCACGAGCGGACTCTTTCACATTCGATTTGCGCTTTGCGGAGGGCTTTACGACGCCTTCTTTTTTGCGGCGCGCCTCGCTTTAAATTCATCTACGATAGGGCGAATGATGCTTGCGAGATTCATCGCAGTTCCGATAAGGATCATGAACGATGCAGCCTGGATACCCACACCAGGTTCCACCTTCAGCAAGGGGATGCCCAGAGCCGAATTCAGCTGGCCAAGCTGCGCCAAGAAGAACCACATCGAAACCATGGTGAGCATTCCCATAGTTATAGACCCTAGCGGCGTAAACAAGGCGAATACGCCCGCAAGGACCGCTCCGATAAGGATTGCGTACAAAAACGGCACCGGTTCCATCTTCGGGAAGTTCGGCATCGTCTGCCTAAACTTTTGCATGGCAGAAGGATTTCCGGTCTGCATCTTGTTCAAGATTCCCAGCGCAGGTTCCTTCAGTTCCTGCTCCAGGTCCATGCCCGAGGCAACCTTGTACAGGGTGGGCTCAGCAACAACGACATCGTCGTCGCAGGAGACATTTGCCATCGGCATGAGCAGAGCCACCAGGACGAGTAAATAGGGAATCGCAGTCAGCTTCTTGAAAAGCTGCATAAATCCCTTCTGATTGACTTGCTTACTTTCCATTGCTTTCGAACAGGCTCCTAGGGAATGCGCATCGGAATCCAATAGATTCGGACCAGTAGCGCGGATCTTCGTCATCGCGTTCAGTCAAGTTCAAAAGGCTTTCAGAATCCTTCCAGGAACCGCCCTTGTACACCTTGGTAGAACCCATCATGGCACCCGTCGGGTTGGATGCTTCCACCCAGACCGAGAACATGAAGTACTTGTCACGGGTCCATTCGGCAACGTTACCGGACATGTCGAAAATACCCCAAGCGTTGGACTTCTTGCTGCTCACCGGCTGCGGACCATAACCTGGATTTTTCTTGCCTAGGCTATAGGAATTGGCCTTGTAGACAGCATAGTTGCTGGGATTGGGTTCTTCATCCAAATTCCAGAGGGCACCTTCGTTGTTGTCGGCACGGCCAGCAAATTCCCACTGGGCTTCCGACGGAAGGTCACCGCCAAGGATCTTGCAGAAGGCCTGTGCGTCGTCCCAGGTAATGTTGTGCACCGGATGGCGCGGCCCCTTGAACGTAGAACGATCCTTGATGCGCTTCGTGGAATCCTGCTTGTTCATAACATCGGCAAAGAGCTGCTGGGTCACTTCGGTCGTCTGGATGGCAAACGGGGACATGGACACCACCTTGCCCTTATAGCGGAAGGAACCGGAATCAATCAAAGCGACATTGCCGCGTTCCCTGTCGCGGACCACACGCGGTACATGCAGGGCGACATCGAGAACAATACCATCATCTTGAACCTTCAAAGTTTTCGCCTTCGGTTCCTTGACCTTGTGGGTCTTTTCTTCGACAGGACGGTTCAGCCATTCCTGAACTTCCGGCTGGTCAAAGATGTACTGCGGGAGCTCAAAACCGCCATGGGTCGTGAGTTCCTTGTTGTTGACGGAGAGCGTCAACTTGACATACTGATAGTGGTGGCGTCCCTTCAAGACACCCTGATCGTAAATCCACACCGGGTTGTTCTTCTCAATGGAAATGAATGCACGGGAAGAAGCGCCCGAGCTCAGCAGCTTGAAGAGTTCATCCGGAGAATATTCGTCTACGGTACCAGACCAAGACACATCGTAACGTTCACCTTCTTTTCCGAAGAACAGGCGAACTTCCTTGACCTTGCACCTGTATTCCGTCTTGGGCTTGCTTTCCTCGGCAGGTGCAGCTGAGGAATCTGCCGGGGCAGCAGAATCTGCCGGAGCTGCGGCAGGAGCCTTGGCAGACTCGACAACGACTTCTTCGCAATCGTTTTCGTCGTTGACAGCTTCAATCTTGGTCGGCACGAGCGACACCTGGAGCGGAAGAGCCTGCAGGCTGTCGAGCTTGCGACGAATAGCCCTATTGACGGTACCCGCGGAGCCCATCTTGTCGATGCGCCAACGGAGCTTAGCTTCTTCACGCTTGGCCTGGTAGAAATTCGCATACTTGATATAGACGCTGTCATCGGCAGAAACACCGAGCATCAGGGCCCTACGCTGCTTGGGATACTTGGATGCAAAGGCGTTTGTATCGACCAGGTCAATTTTCTTCTGAACATCGGAAGCAAGCGTATCGAACAGGACTTCCGTTTCTTCCAGGGACTGTGCGGCGGCAACCGCTTCCAGCGTGACAGACGTCGTCACCTTGACCTTGGCGGCCGTATCGGCAACTAGCATCTGCGGTTTAAGATCGATGACTGATCCTTCAGAAACCGATACGGCATCGACATAGGGCAGACGGTTAGGCGCAGAGAACGAGAAGGTGTAAACACCAGGCTTCATCGGATAAAGCTTTGACGGGACATCCTTCATGGGAACCGTAAGGGAGCTCACCGAAAGTCCCGGCACAGACTTGTCGATGGAAATGATGCCGGGGCGGCCCGTTTCCTGAATCATCTGCCATTGCCCGTTCTTCTTGAAATAAAGCTTGGGGACGCGTGGAGAATAGATGTATTCCCTATCAAAGTAGATATCTGCTTCGTCCTGGAAAGCCCTGGAAGTCTGCGTACCATAGAAACGCAGGAGCATCACTTCGGCGGGACGAAGGTAGTTTTCGGCCAAGCTAAAGGCGTGCAGCTTTTCAAAATTACTCCCGTGGACGGGACCAGAGAACCAAAGGTATTCCTTGGGGCCCTTCTTGTGGCGCAGGAACATGATGTTCGAGCGCAACGGAACCATCGGAGATTCCGACAAGATCATGGATTCCTTCTTAACAATCGCCATGTTGGCGATAGGCTCCATCAAGACCCCCTCCTTGAACATATTCGGGGCAACCCTGAAGTTTTTGTCGTTATCTGCCGCCCAAGTCAGAGCTGGCAACAGCAACAAAAGTGGAAGCAAACGAGCAAAGGACATAATAACTCCTGTATTCATACCTAATAGAAATATAAAAACATTTCAATTTTCTCACATAAAGATAACATCTTTAGTCCTGATTAGCCCCCATTTTGAGCAAATAACCGCCTTCGGAGCCCCCAACCGGGCCTAATTCCACCTTCCAATCCGAAAGCCGGATAATGTCCGGATGGTGTTCGATAACGATAACCGTATCGCCGCGGGCAGAAAGTTTGCGGAGCATGTTCCAGAGGATTTGAATATCCTTGAGGTGGAGCCCTGTAGTCGGTTCGTCGAGCAGGTAGACCATTTCCTGGGCAGGCTTGCGGGCAAGTTCCGCCGCCAACTTGAGGCGTTGCGATTCGCCGCCGCTGAGGGTCGTCACGGACTGGCCGAGTTTCACATACGGGAGGCCCACATCGCGCAGGCATTCCAACTTCGGAAGAATTTTAGGCTGGTCCTTGAAGAATTCGCAGGCTTCGGCCACGCGCATGTCGAGCACGTCGGCGATGTTCTTGCCCTTGAAGGTGACGGTAAGCGTTTCCTGGTTGTAGCGCTTGCCGCCGCAGACATCGCAGACTTCCCACACGTCGGAAAGGAAGTGCATTTCCACCGAAATGGCGCCACGGCCTTCACAGGCCTCGCAGCGGCCGCGAGCCAAGTTGTAACTGAAGCGGCCATAATCAAAGCCTTTCAACTTGGCTTGCGGCAGTTTGGCGAAAAGCCTACGGATTTCGTCAAACACGCCCGTAAAACTGGCGGGCGTGCTGCGAGGCGTCCCCGAAATCGGGCTCTGGTCCACCAGCAACACTTCGCCGCTCTGTTTTTTGCGACCGCGGGCCTGGAATTTCTTTTTCAGGCGCGGGTAGATTTCGTCCATGACCATGGAGCTCTTGCCCGAACCCGAAACACCGCAAACCACGCTAATCGCACCCTTCGGGAATTTTACAGACAAATTCTTCAGGTTGTTGTGCTTGAGCTTTTCGAACTCGTAGAATTCCGTAGAATCGGTAATGGGCTTTGCCGCAATCTCGTTCGCCATCGGGATGGTGTGCGTCAAATACTTGACCGTTTCGCTACGCGGGAACTGCTGCAAGGCGTAAGGCTTGGAAAGCTGTTCCGGAGAACCTTCGGCGACGACTTCACCGCCGAACTCGCCCGCCGCGGGGCCCATGTCAATAATGTGGTCCGCCGCCTGCATCATCTTCATGTCATGTTCCACGACCACGAGCGTATTGCCGAGGTCGCGCAGGCGGGAAAGCGTATCGAGCAACATGGCGGTATCGCTTTCGTGCAGGCCCACCGTAGGTTCGTCAAGCACATAAAGCACACCTTCGAGGCCGCTACCGATCTGGCTTGCGAGGCGAATGCGTTGCGATTCACCGCCACTGAGCGTGTCGCCCGCGCGGTCAAGGCCGATGTAGCCTAGGCCCACGCCCTTCAAGAAGTTGAGACGTCCGACAATTTCGCGGAGCAAAGGTTCGGCGACCGTCATCTTGCCGTCGGGATTCTTGTCACCCTTAAAGTTGTCGCGTTTGAAGTTTTCGTTACTGAACCATTCGAGCGCCTGGGCGATGCTCATGTGGTTCACGTCCATAATGTTCTTGTCGCCGATACGGACCGCCAGATATTCCGGTTTCAAGCGTTCGCCGTGGCAATCGGGGCAAACTTCGCCATCCTTAAAGTGGCCGAGGCCAAGGCAGGTTTCGCAAGCGCCCCAGTGCGTGTTGAAGCTGAAGTGTTTCGGGTTCAGCGCCGAATCCATGTACCAGCCGCAATCGGGGCAGCCCGGCTTTTCGGAGCAGGCCAAGCGACCGCCCTTCTCGTCTTCCACATACAGAATTCCGTTGCCATCGCGGTAGCCGCGTTCAAAGGCTTCTACCAGGCGGGCACGATTTTCTTCCTTGACCACCACCGTATCGACCACGGCGAACAACTGCTTTTCGCGAGTCGGAATCTTCGGCAGCGGAAGTTCCACCAGCTTATTGCCGAGGTAAACCTTGCGGTAGCCCTTCTCAGTGAGGATTTTCGAAAGTTTGAGCACGTCCTTGATTTCGAACGGGGCAAGCACCGTGACTTTCTTGTTCAAGTCGCGGTCGAAGGCGTATTGCATCAGGTCGCCCGCGCTGTACGAAGACACAGGCTTCCCGCATTTCAAGCAATGCGGGGTGCCGACCCTCGCCCAGAAAATGCGGAAGTAGTCATAAATTTCGGTGAGGGTCGCCACCGTAGAGCGCGGGCTCTTGCTAGCACTCTTCTGGTCAATCGCAATCGCAGGCGCCAAGCCCGAAATGGAATCGATGCTCCCGTGGTCAGGGCGGCCCAAGAAGCGGCGGGCGTACGTGCTCAAGGTTTCCACAAAGCGGCGCTGGCCTTCTCTAAACAGCGTATGGAATGCGAGGCTCGATTTGCCGGAGCCCGAAACGCCTGTGACCACCGTAAGCTTGTGGCGCGGAATCGTCACGTCGATATTCTTGAGGTTGTGCTTGCGGGCGCCATGCACCTCGATATCCAGCGACAAGTCTTCGCCGCCCTTGAGCGTGCGGTCAAAATGATGATTTTCGCCGTGCTTTTTCGCAAGTACCGGCGCGAGGTACTTACCCGTCTCGGACTTCTTGCTCTTCGCAATCTGTTCCGGCGTTCCCGTCGCAATCACTCGCCCGCCGTGAATACCCGCATCCGGGCCCAAGTCGATAATCCAGTCGGCGCACTTGATCACGTCCAAATTGTGTTCGATAATCACGACGCTGTTGCCAAGGCTACGCAGACGATTCAGGCAATCCATGAGCTTGCGGATATCTTCGAAATGCAAGCCCGTCGTCGGTTCGTCGAGCAGGTAAAGCGTCTTGCCTGTACCCGGGCGACGCAGTTCAGAAGCAATTTTAATGCGCTGCGCTTCACCGCCGCTGAGCGTTGTCGAAGGCTGGCCCAAAGTAAGGTAGCCGAGGCCCACTTCCACAAGCAAGTTCAGCGGTTCTGCAATCTTCGGAATATCCTTGAAGAATTCCGCCGCATCGGCAATGCTCATATCGAGAATTTCGGAGACGTTCTTGCCCTTGAAATACACTTCGCGCGTGGCATCGTTAAAGCGCTTGCCACCGCAGACTTCGCAAGTCACCTGCACACTGGGCAAAATGTGCATGTCCACGATTTTCACGCCCGCGCCTTCGCAGGCATCGCAGCGGCCGCCCTTCACGTTGAAGCTGAAACGGCTCTTGCTGTACCCGCGAATTTTGCTTTCTTCCATGCTGGCGAAAAGGTCGCGAATATCGTCCCAAATCTTCGTGTACGTTGCCGGGTTGCTTCGCGGCGTGCGGCCAATCGGCGTCTGGTCGATTTCAATCACCTTGTCGATATTCTCGAGGCCTTCCAGGTGGTCGAACTTGCCAACCGGCTCTTCGGAATTATAGAACACGCGGGCCAATTCGCGGCGCAGAATCTGGTTAATCAGCGTACTCTTGCCAGAACCCGAAACACCCGTCACCACAGTCAAGGCGCCATCGAGCGGGATTTCCACATCGATGTTCTTGAGGTTGTTTTCGGCGGCACCGCAAATCTTGAGTCTCGGCGTATTCTTGTCAATCTTCTTGCGTTTATCGGGAATTTCAATGGCCTTACGACCGCTCAAGTACGCGCCCGTCAGCGAAGCCTTGTTCTTCTCCAACTCTTCGACGGTTCCAGCCGCAATCACGCGGCCGCCTTCCACGCCGGCACCCGGCCCCACGTCAATCACGCAGTCCGCATGGCGCATGGTATCTTCGTCGTGTTCCACGATAATCAGGGAGTTGCCCTGCGCACGCAAATGCTCCAGCATCCCGAGCAGTTTATCGTTATCGCGGGGGTGGAGCCCGATGCTCGGCTCGTCAAGCACGTAAAGCACGCCCTGCAGGCCGGCGCCCACGGCACTTGCAAGCCTGATTCGCTGCGCTTCACCGCCCGAAAGCGTGGACGCCTTGCGGTTGATGGTCAGGTAACCCAGCCCCACCGCATTGAGGAAACTCAAACGCCCGCGAATCTCTTTCAGAATCTCCTTGCCGATTCGCTTTTCCTTCTCGGACAAGTCAATCTTATTGAAAAATTCCACCGACTTCTCGACGGACCATTCCGTCATCTCGGTCAGATTCACGCCATGGAACGTGACCGCATTCGCCGTGCGGTTGATTCGCGTGCCGTGGCATTCGGGGCAAACGCCAATCTGCATGTACTTGCGGAAGTGGTAGATGTGCCACATGTCCCACAGTTCTTCCATGATGGGCATGATTCCCCGTTCGCTCCCGCTGGGCGTGCCGTACAGCACGGCATCCTGTTGCGCCTTCTTGAGCTTGTTCCACGGCGTATCAAGCGAAAAATGCATCTCGTTCGCG
The DNA here is from genome assembly GCF_045601785.1 of Fibrobacter sp. Classification (GTDB taxonomy): domain Bacteria; phylum Fibrobacterota; class Fibrobacteria; order Fibrobacterales; family Fibrobacteraceae; genus Fibrobacter. The sequence continues at coordinate 20,960 of NZ_JAZSAF010000075.1, read as the reverse complement.
ATGTTACGCAAGTTGCGGCGGCCGAAGTCGCTGAAAATCAGCGTGCCGTCATCCTTCTTGATCGTCGCGATGCAGCCGTCCTTAATCGATTTCGTCTTGTCCGGGATAATCAGGTCCAAGTCGAACTTGTAGCTTTCGCCCATGCCCTTACAGGCGGGGCAGCGGCCCTTCGGGTCGTTAAAGCTGAAGAATCGCGGTTCCAGTTCCGGGATGGAGATGCCGCACTTGGGGCAAGCGAGCAAAGTGCCCTGCAAGCGATATTCTTCCTTGGCCGACGCATTTCCAGTCTGCGACGCATCCCCCGCACCATCCTTCCCTGAGCCACCAGCCGACAGCAAGAAACTCACCAGTTTTCCGTCGGTCAATTTCAGTGCGCCTTCCAGCGCCTCGCGCAGGCGGCTCATATTCTTGCGTTCCAGCGTCAAGCGGTCAATCACCGCCTCAATCGTGTGCTTCTCGTAACGCACCAGCGCAGGCACTTCTTCAAGCCTGTAAATCGTCCCGTCCACACGGGCACGCACAAATCCGTTTTCCTTGAGTTCGGCCAATTCCTTGCGGTATTCACCCTTGCGCTCCTGCACAATCGGGGCCATCACCGTAATCTGCTTGCCTTCGTCACTCACATACAAATTATCGACAATCTGGTCCACCGTCTGCGCCTGGATTACGCGCCCGCAATCGGGGCAGTGCGGCACGCCGAGGCGGGCAAAAAGCAAACGGTAATGGTCCAAGATTTCCACCACCGTACCCACCGTCGAACGCGGGTTACGGTTCACCGTCTTCTGGTCAATCGAAATCGTCGGAGAAATGCCGCGCACGCTCTCCACCTCGGGGTGTTTCATGCGGCCGATAAACTGACGCGCATACGCCGAGAGCGACTCCACAAAACGCCGCTGCCCTTCCTGGAACACCGTATCGAAGGCAAGGCTCGACTTGCCCGAACCCGACACTCCGGTCACCACCACGATAGAATCGCGTGGAATGGAAAGGTTCACATGGCGTAAATTATGTTCGTGTGCGTCGCGGATTTCGATAGACTTTGTCATGCCCCCCAATATAGAAAAAGACGGCCCTGCCGTCTAATTTTTAGTGAACAAATGTGCAATTTACTTAACGTTTGCGTTTTTTGCGCGGGAGCCTCTCCGCAAGCCCTTCCAACAGGGACTGCGTTAATTCGGCATCCTTTTCAATCAGACGCTCCTTGTCCTTCGCCGACAACTTCTTGATGCGGGCTTCCAGGCGAAGCGCATACTCGTAGCTAGGCAATTCAAAACGGCAGGCGATACTTTCCGGCGGAAAAGCCTTGGTGAACTTCGCGCCCTTGCCCTCCAAATGCTGCTTGAAACGCGCATCGACATCGACTGCATAGCCCGTATAGATACGGCCTCCGGCGCAGCGCAACATGTAGACAAAATGAGGCATCAAAAGCCCCGCGGCTTACTTGCGGCGCATCCAGAAAGCGAGAAACGCAAGCACCGAGAGAATACACACCGCGATAATCAGCCAGAATGCCATGGGCGAACCGACTGTGGCGTCTCCGTTCATGCCGAAGGGCAGTTTCACGTTCATGCCGAACAAGCTTGCGAAGAACGTCGGGAGCGAAATAGAAATCGTCACGATGGTGAGGTTCTTCATCAGCGTGTTCACGTTGTTGCTGATAACGCTTGCACGCGCATCCATCATGGATGTCAAAATGTTCGCGTAGATTTCGGCCTGTTGCAAGCTCTGGCGGTTCTCAATCACGATATCGTCCAGCAGTTCCCGTTCGCCCTCGGTCCAGTTCAGGCTACGGCCAATCTGCAACTTTTTCAGGAGCGTATCGTTACTGTTCAAGGCGCTCACGTAGTAAATCAAGCCCTTGTTCAAGCTGAACATAGAAAGCAGGTACTTGTTTTCCATGGCCGTACGCAGTTTCTGTTCCAACTCGTCATTGATACGATTGATAATCTTCAAGTGTTCGTTGAAGTGGAAAATAGCGTAGCTCAACACGCGCAGCACAAAGGTGTTCAAACTGTCAATTTTGGAAAAGCGCTTTTCGTCCATCACCGGAATATCAGAGTCGGTCAGCAAAAGCACCCAGTCCTTGAAGATGAAGATACCGAAAGATTCCACGCGGAACTGGAAGTTATCGCTTGCGGAATAGTTCTTCGGTTTTTTGAACACGATGGTGGTAAAATCATCGTCGTATTCGATACGGGAAAGCTCGTCCGAGTCGAATGCGGAAGCTATCGTATGTTCGGTGATTTCGTACTCTTTAACAAGCACGCTTCGTTGCTCTTGGCTCAAGGAACCCATCATGACGATGTCGGCGCTGTCTTCGTTCGGGGCACTAGCGAGGCGACCCGATTCGATCTTGTAGTACTTCTTGAGCATAGGAGCCCCCTTTATCGAACGGCTTCAAATATAAAAAAAACCTCGGCAAAACCGAGGTTTTTTTAAGCTTTTTTGAGGATTAGTGCTAAATTACACACCCTTCTTGAAGCGCTTGCTCCACCACAGAACGATCGGAGAGCAGATGCACACAGAAGAGTAAGTACCGATAAGGATACCGAAGCACTGCACCAGACCGAAGTCGCGGATGGAAGAGCCACCCTTCACGGCGAGGATCACGCACACGAACAAGGTCGTGAGAGAAGTCACCATGGTACGGCTGAAGCACTGGTTCAGGGACTTGTTGATGGTTTCCGCAAAGTTGCCGGAACCAAATACCGAGGTGTTTTCACGAATGCGGTCGAAGTTCACGATGGTGTCGTTCACGGAGTAACCGATCATCGTAAGGAGCGAGGCAATCAAGGCGCCGTCGAAGGAGAGACCGAAGGCGGAGATAAAGCCCAGGGTGATGATGGTATCGTGTACCAGGCCGAGCACGGCAGCGACACCGAAACCGAGACCGAACTTGCCGAAACGGAACCACACATAAATCAGAATACCGAGCCAAGCGAGAATCACAGAAAGGATCGCGTTGAAGCGCAGTTCCTTACCGATGGTCGGACCCACATTGTCCTTGGCAACGATTTGGCACTTCTGACCGGCCTTGTCAAATGCCTGCTGCATCTTGACTTCAAACTGAGCGTCGTCAGAGGCGCGCATGCTGATCTGGTAAGAGTTAGCGGAAGTACCACCCAGGGTGCGAACCTTCGTGCCAGAGATACCTGCAGCAGACAGAGCCTTGCTCAAGTCCTTTTCGTGCTTGGCGTCATCTTGGTACTGAATCGTATAGACCTGACCACCGGTGAAGTCGATACTGAAGTCGAAACCCTTCACGGCGATGAACGCAATACTTGCAACGATAAGAATCACAGAAACGAGACCGAAACGGCGACGGTTCGGAATAATCTGGAGGTTAGCTTCGTTGATAGCCTTGAAGCCACCACCGATAGAAAGCGTCGTCGCATCGCGCTTAGCGAGTTTCCAGTCAAGGATAGCGCGGGTAACCGTAATGGCGCAGAACAAGGAAGTCAGAATACCGATGGTCAAAGTAAGACCGAAACCCTTCACGGAACCGGTACCGATTTTGTACAAAATAAGACCCGTCAAAACCGTCGTCAAGTTAGAGTCCAAGATGGCGCTGAAGGCACGATCGTAACCCTTGGCCACGGCGGCGCGGGCGGTAAGGCCATTCTTGATTTCTTCACGGATGCGTTCATAGATAATCACGTTAGCGTCAAGAGACATACCCACCACGAGGATGAAACCTGCGATACCGGGGAGAGTCAAGGTGGCGTTGAACACAGACATCACGGCGGCGGTCACGAGCGTGTTGATCACCATACCGAGGCTTGCGATAAGACCACCAAGACGGTAGTAGGCAACCATGAACACCAAGCAGAGGATAAGGCCGATAGCGCCGGAACCGAAGCCCTGCACAATGTTTTCTTCACCGAGGGTTGCACCCACGCTACGGCTTTCAATAATCTTCATCGGGGCCTTCAGGGCACCGGCGCGGAGAACGACTGCGAGGCGGTTTGCTTCAGCCATGTCGTCGAGACCGGTAATCTGGGCTTCGCCGTTGGGGATACGGTCGCGGATGACCGGAGCAGAAATCACCTGGTTGTCGAGCACAATGGCCATCTGCTTGCCAATGTTTGCGGCAGTCACGGCAGAGAACTTCTTCGGGCCGATGCCAGAGAACTTGAGGCTCACAGCCACTTCACCGGCGTTGGTACCGTCACCCACGCGGTAGGGGCGGGCGTCAGACACATCGTCACCGGCCATTTCGGCACGGCGCTTGAGGAGGTAAAGACGCTTGGCCTTGATCTTGGAATCGCGCTGCACCGGTTCGAGACCGCTGCCAAAAGCAAAGGCAACATCACGCGGGATGAGCTTCTGGACACCTTCGGTTTCAAGGAGCTTCTTCACCTTTTCAACATTTTCTTCGGCGATGAAGCCACCGTTACCAAAGCTCATGTAGTAAGCGCTAAGAGCAATTCCGACTTCAGATGCCGGTTGGGCCTGGGCGGAATCCTTAGCAGAATCTGCGGCAGCAACTTCAGCGGCAGGAGCCTTACCGAGCAGTTCATCATCGGAAAGGATCTTGGTCGTATCTTTGGCGGAATCGGCCTTTGCAACCGTCGAATCCTTAGCCGTGGAATCCGTAGCGGCGGAATCTGCCACGATATCGGTCGTCTGACGGGTCAGGTACTGGTCGATGAGCCCCACCACCTGAGTAAACTTTTCAGCTTCGGCCAAGATCTTGAATTCGAGCTTTGCGGTAGAACCCACGAGGGCCTTTGCAGTGGAGTCGTCCACACCTGCCAGTTCAACCACAATTCGATCGTCGCCGGACGGAGAAATCTGCGGTTCAGAAAGACCGTACTGGTCAACACGGTTACGGATGATTTCGAGGGACTGTTCCTGGATATCCTTGATATCGTCGCCCTTGATGCCGGACTTGTCGATTTCCAGCGTAATCGCCGTACCACCGGCAAGGTCCAAGCCGAAGTTGATCGACTTGGATGCAATCTTCGGGTTTTCCTTGAGGAAGGTCTTCTTTTCTTCGCCCTTCTTGGTGTGAACCTGGATAGAAGGCCATACAGTGTAGGCCGAAAGTGCAATGACAATGAGAATAATCAGTTCTCGCATGCCGAATCTATTTTTTTTCATTTGTAATCCCTTAATAAGGCATTAATCGATAAGTTTTGCGCGCAAAAATAGAAATTTAGACGAAAGGAGATATTTGCGTAAGGCGAATATCGTGTCAAAAAACTTGTTTTTTGACATCAATCCATTTCAAAACAAATAAAAGGGGGAAGACTCCCCCTCGCGAAAGCCTTGCCAAGTTTAGCACAGGCCTCCTTGCGATATTTGCACTCACTCGCTAGCCGGTTACACCGGGGCTCGTTCGTCACAAATCTCACAGTCGGCCTACAACATCGGTACAAGTCTTTCGCTACCCCTTCGCCTAGGGGCTTTGCCCCTAAAACCCCGCAAGGCGAACGCCGCGACAATCGTGCTTGCACGAATTGTTATGGCTGAGCCGAAGGTGTTTCTGCAACACCCCAACGGCTCCAGAATCTATACGAAACTTGGCAACTTGTTGCCGTAGTTGAGTTATACTCTATGTGTACCAGCTCGTCTCGCGGACAAATTACGGCCTTCGGCCTTTACCGTCCTCTCGACGACTTATCTTCTTCCGCCTTTGGGCATGCCAATAGCTTTCAACTTGCTGCTAAACTATATTAAACTTGTATTCAGCGCCGTCCTGCAGCACAACGAGGGTCATCGTTTTCTTGCCGAAGGTACGCTCGATGGCAAAACCGTTGTCGGCAGAGCGGATTTCAAGCGAGCCATCGCGAAGGACAGCATTCTTGTTGCGCAGTGCAATCATCTGCTTGATAAAACCGTACAGCGGCATGGCCTGCATCTCGGAAAGCCTGCTCCAGGGAACACTACGGCGGTTATCAGGATCCTTGCCGCCCTTCATCGAAAGTTCTTCGCCGTAATAAATGCACGGCGCCCCCGGCAAGAAGAAGAGAATCGTATATGCGAGCTTGATCCGTTCGAGGCTTGCGCAGGGTTGCGACAAGAGGCGCGTGGTATCGTGGCTTCCGAGCAAGTTCATGGGAATGTCGCCGCGACCCTCGGGGAAAGCCTTCTGCAAGCGCTCGCCGAATTCCTTGATCGAAATAGGATTTTCGTCGAACAGGAACTGCATCGCCGCCTTGCGGAACATGTAATTCATCACGCCGTCGAACTGGTCGCCCTTGAGCCAGCGAGAAGGCTCTTCCCAAATTTCGCCCACAATGTAGGCTTCGGGGTTTACCGCCTTCACGCGGCGGCGGAATTCCTGCCAAAAGCTATCGTCGTCGATTTCGTTCGGAACATCGAGGCGCCAGCCGTCAATGCCGCGCTTCATCCAGTACTCGCCTACCGAGAAAAGGTATTCGCGCACATCGGGGCAGTCCGTATTGAATTTCGGGAGCGCCGGAAAATTCCACCAGCATTCGTAATTGGGCTTATCGGTATAGGCGTTCAGCGGCCAGCCCTTTACATGGAACCAATCCACGTACGGCGAATGCTCACCCAGCTCCATCAGGCTATTGAACTGAAAAAATCCGCGAGAACAATGGTTGAACACGCCATCCAAAATCACACGGAGTTTTAATTTATGCGCCTTCTTGACCAAGCGGTCAAAATCTTCGAGCGTACCGAGCACCGGGTCAATCTCGAAGTAGTCCACCGTGTGGTAGCGGTGGTTCGAATTGCTCTTGAAAATCGGACACAGGTAAATCGCGTTGACGCCTAGGCCCGCAATGTATTCCAGCTTGTCCTCGATACCTGCGAGGTTTCCGCCAAACATGTTTTCGCGAGTGGGCTTGCTCCCCCACGGGACGAACTTGCCTACGGCACGGTAACGCTCCGAACGGCAGAACCGGTCGGGAAATATCTGATAGAAGATTGCGTCTTTAACCCAGGCAGGAGCAAACATAAGCGGTAATGAGCGCGGGCCTTACGGCCCTTTGAGTGATGAGGTCGGGGCTTCGCCCCTTTGAGATCCTAATATCAACATCTTTTACAATACTAAACTCAAAGCGACCCTGCAAGGGGAGCGAACTCAAACCTCCTAGATTTTCCACATCGGGCGGCGCTTGCGCACATCCACGAGCATACGGATGTCGGAGCAAAGCGATGAGTAGTCCATCAGGTCGTCCACGGAACATGGCATGCGGTAGCACCAGTTCCTGCCGCCCACAGTTCCAGGGATATTCACACGTTCTTCTTCGGGCGCGCACTTGGAAAGGCTTGCCGACAGCGCTAAGTAATCCTGCACCGGCAAGATGCAGAAAAGACTATTCGCCGAGAACACATGCGTAAGAATGATGCGGGCCACCGACGGCGTAATCTCTTCGGGAGCCTTGCCAGGCAGATGTGCATGCGACCAGTAAAGTTCACGATCGAAGTCGGCTTCCTGCCACAGCCCACGGAGCGTCGAAGTATCGTGGCAGCTCGTGGCGCACACGGACATGCGCGGATATTCGTCCATGTCGTAGTAGGGCGAATACGGGGCGTTCCAGTTGCGGGCCCAGCGTTCAATACGCAGCGAAAGAATGTTGAGTTTGTTGAGCACGGTCGGCACGCAAGGGGGAACGGCGCCCAGGTCTTCGGCGCAGACCAACATGTCTGTCTCCTGAGAAAGCACCGACAAAAGTTTGGTCGCGTTTGCTTCCCATAGGCCGTTCTGAGCGTTCTCGTTTTCGTTGATGATTTCGCGGAGCTTCGCCTGCTCGTTTTCGGGGAGCGTGAAAAGCACCGGAGCATTGTACCAGTACCAGTAGGGGTAGAAGGTGTTCTCGTCTCCGGACGGAACGAACACGCGGTTCCAGTAGACCTTGAGCAATTTGTCCTTGACTTCCTGCGGTTCCTGAAGAGCAAGGATGGCCTTTTCGGAGCTGTACTCCGGCTTAAGCACAAGGCGATCCGGATGGCCTTCGAGTTGCGTAAAGCAGACGGGAGCGAGACGGTCGGTGTCATTGCCTAGGAATTCGCGGAGTTGGTCCACGCCATAGTTCGGGCGGCGCAGGTACTCGAGCGTTTCGCGGATGAACCCTGCGGAACTGAGCTTATCCCAGGTGAGCGGCACGCAGGGATTGAAGTAGCCAAGGATTCCCGTCACTTCGCTCTGCGGAATGGACCAGATGCGGAAGAAACCGAGCACATGGTCGATGCGGTAGGCATGGTAGAACTTGCTTGCCTGAGCGAGACGACGGCGCCACCATACAAAGTTGTCCTGTTCGATGACATCCCAGCGGTAGGTCGGGAAACCCCAGTTCTGTCCACTGTAGCTGAACATGTCAGGAGGCGCTCCCGCGCGGTCGTCGAGCGAGAAATACTTACGGTCGGCCCAAACGTCCGCGCTGTCTTCGTTAATCAAAATCGGAATATCGCCCTTCAGGCGGACATCCATCTTGGAAATTTCTGCGACGGCAGCACCGAACTGCTTTTCGGCTTCAAACTGCATCCAAGCCTGGAACAGGTTGTCCTTCTCGAACTTTTTCCAAAGCTTTTCGATGTCCTTTGCCGACGGGTCACGATATTCGCGCCAATCCTTCCAGCTCGATTCCTCGTTCTTCGCCTTCAGGGTACAGTAGATACAATAGGGCTTTGACCACTCATTGTCATCGATCCAGCGTTGCAGATCCCTATCCTTTTTAAGTTCGTCGTAGCGGTTGTCAAAAATCTTGCGGAGGACAAAACGCTTCCACGTCGAAATGTGGTAGTAGTCGATCTTGCCAAGCTTTTCAAACTCGAACTTCGCATCCTGAATTTCATCTTCGTATTCCTGCGAGCCCTCGACCGATTGCACATTGATAAACACCGGGTTCAGAGCGAACGCACTGCGAGCGCTGTAGGGGCTGGATTCCGCCCCCGTGTCATTCACCGGCAAGAGCTGGATGATGTTGAATTCGCAGAACTTAGCCCACCGTGCAAACGGAATCAAGTCCAGGAATTCGCCAATGCCAATGCTCTGCTTGCTGTAAAGGCTAAAAAGGGGAACGGCTACGCCGCTCTGGAAATAAGAAATGTCACCGTAACGCATATTCCAAATTTAGCTAATTCGGACACCATAAAAAAAAGCCTTTTCTGAACTCCCCGCAGAAAAGGCACCTGAATAGTTTACGATTTTATTACTTAGATTAGCCGGAGAATTTCCTGGGCGGTCTGCTCGGCGAAGGTATTGTCCTGCACAAAGCGGCGAACTTCGGTCGGGTTGATTCGGGCGTATTCCGAAAGGGCTCGGCCGATACCATTTCTAATATAGTAGTCGTCGTCCTTTGCGCAAGTCAGGCAGAACTGCCTAAGAAGCGGCCAGTCCGTGCGGTCCTTGTACTGGATCTGGAAAATAATCGCACTGCGGCGCACCCAGACATTCGGGTCGCGAATCCAGGAGGCAATCTTGGAACGAAGCGCCGGGAGGCGCAGAGCCAAGTCGCCCAGAACGCAAGCAGCGAGCGTATCGACGGTATCGCGCCAGGCACGGGTCTTGATTAGTTTTTTTAGGAAAGCAAGGTGTTGTCCACCGAGCAAAGCCCTGTGACGGAACAGGTAGTCACAAGCAGCATACTGGATTTCGCGGTACGGCTGCGCCCACATGTCCTCAACCCTAGCCACCAATTCGTCACCATCCTTGGGAGGATACTTATCGAATATGGGATAGGTCACCTCGCGACGCGGAACAAGCCGAATTCCGAGGAAGTCAAACTGTTCACGTGCCTTCTTTGACATTTCATGCGCTTCCTCCTCATTGGAGATAGCGCGGAGTGCAAGTAGTATTTCTTGAGTAAAGCGAAGCATGTATGCCAAAAATAGTCCAAAAAAAATTTTTTTTCTAGACCTTGACAAGCATTTTTTTTCATTTTTTTTAAATTTGCTCCACATTTTTACAATAAAAAGACAAATTTTACTCTTGACAAGCTAAAAAAACGATCCAAAAAGCCTTTATGAATCCAAATTCAACCAATTCTACGCTCCAAGTGATTGATGTACCCCCCGAACTCCGTGGCATGACCGACGAAGAAATTATCGAAAATTCCGAAAAGCCAAGGAAGAGCTTTTGCGGAAAACGCAAAAACGGGGCGGCAAGGCCTTCCAAAAAAGACCGCATCGCCGCCATTTTCCAAAACAGGGCCGACCTTACGCATATATCCCCCATCAGCGAGCTTCCCCACGAAAAGCAGTCCATGCTGAACACGGCGTTCACCCCGAGCAGCAAAAGCCTTTCGGTCTACAAGTTTGCAGAAAATCCAGAACCCGCAGCAGAGCACAAGATTCATGCACACGCACTATCCGAAATCCCTATGCCCGCGACGGGACGCGTCCTAAAAGCATCTTTTGGAATCAAGGGCAAAGACAAGCCCAAGGCAGTCATCGTGTCGGCAACAGACCTTGCTAAGCAAAAGGCCGAAGAACGCGCCAAGAAGATTCAAAAATTCTTTACGGCCAGACACCCCGAAGCAACCATGATGCCCGACGGAACTCCAATAAAGCGCGGACGTGGAAGACCTAGAAAAGTCCGTTCGGCTCTATAGCCTTCATAGACATGTGACTTAGCCTCACTCTCGCAACCACGCCTCGTCAATACGAGGCGTTTGTTGCTCACGGAAAGTCCGTTCGGCTCCATAGCCTTCATAGACATGCAGCTTCGCCTCACTCTCGCAACCACGCCTCGTCAATACGAGGCGTTTGTTGCTCACGGAAAAATCCGGTGGTTTAGTAGACAGTAGGAAGTAGACAGTAGACAGTAGACAGTAGACAGTAGACTGTAGGCGGTAGGCTGGTGGTTTAGTATAAAATCAGACGGACTTTGTCCGTCTTTTTTTGATATTCCCTTGCAAGCAAAAAAAACTCCTTCTCGAGGTGAGAAGGAGTTTTGAGAGGCAACGATCAGACTCGAACTGATGAATAAGGCTTTTGCAGAGCCGCCCCTTACCAACTTGGGTACGTCGCCAAAGTGAAACGCAATATAGGTAAATTTATTTCCTTTTTCAAGGGCAAACCGGCCTTTTTTTGCATTTTTTTATCTTTTATGTATGCTTAAACCACCACTCAAGGTCAGACTGGCAGCCTTTATCGCTTCGCTCTGGGTAAAAAGCCTTCGCGTCAGGCTCTCCACTCCGGAGAATTTCGCGCCGGGTGTCCTTGGTGCATGGCACAAAGACCTCCTTGCCGCAACGGCCGCATTCAAGAAATGGGGAGTACATGCCCTGATTTCGGAATCGAAAGACGGCAATCTTTACGCAACAGTCGCTGAGAACCTGGGCTATGTCGTGACCCGCGGCTCTAGCAGCCACGGGGCAAGCAACGTGCGTCACCTGCTGAAGGCCCTAAACGAAGGAAAGTTTGTAGGTATGGCCCTCGACGGGCCACATGGCCCTGCCATGGAAATCAAGCCAGGATCGCCCTGGCTTTCAAAATCTAGCGGACGCCCCCTTTGGGGGCTAAATGTCAAATATGGGCTTCATTTTACGCTAAAAACTTGGGATAACTTTGTTTTGCCCCTGCCGCTGACATCAATTGACATCGAAATTAAACTATCTTTGTAATTGCAAAACTACCAAGGTGATGACATATTAACTAAGGAACATATCGTGATTTTAATGCCTCCCAAATTTGTCGCCTTTGACCTCGAAACCACAGGTCTCAACAACCAGAAAGATGAAATCATCGAAATCGGCGCCGTCAAGTTCACCGTCGAAACCAAGAACGGCAAAGTCGTCCCCAAGCTGCTCGGCGAACTCGAAACCTTCGTGAAGCCGAACATGATGATTCCCGCCGAAGCATCTTCCGTGAACCACATCTACGACAAAGACGTGCAGGATGCGCCCCCCGTTGGAGACGCCATCAAGAAATTCACCGAATTTTGCGGCCAGAGCTCAATACTGCTCGCCCACAACGCGAACTTCGACGCAAGTTTTTTGCGCGTCGCCTACAAGAACAACCCGCAGCTCGTGCCGGGCAACCCGGTCATCGACTCCCTCGCCATATCCAAGGCGATTTTGCCCGAAGCTAGTTCCCACAAGCTCGGCATCCTGGCAGCCATGTTCAAGCGCAGAGACGAAATCTCTATGAACATCGAATCCGACAAGATGCACCGCGCCGTCTATGACTGCCTGATGCTTATGGAAGTGTTCGTGGCGCTGCTCCGCCGACGCTTCAAGGAAAAGGACTGGGAAATGGCCTGCATCATGAAGAACATGGAAAAGTACAAGGGAATCCCCCAGTTCATCAACAAGGCATAAAATATCTAGGCTTCCTAAAAAGAAAACCCAGGACTTAGCATCCTGGGGTCTTTTTTATATGCCAAAAACCACCTAACAGAGATACACCCCGTTAGGCGGAAATTTCAACCTGGCAACAAGTAATTAGATGCCGAGTTCAGCGGCAACAGCCTGGATACCAAGCTTGTTGATCGTGCGCAGGCCAGCGGTGCTGACGCGGAGCGTCACCCAGCGGTCTTCTTCAGGAATGTAGAAACGCTTCTTCTGAAGGTTCGGCAGCTGCTTCATCAACTTCTTGCGGTTAGAGTGGGAAACCATGTTGCCCACGAGGCCGGCCTTGCCGGTAACTTCACAAATGCGGCTCATAATAAACTCCGTTGTTTTATAACGGACGCAATTTTAGAAAAAAATCGTCAATCCGTCAAGGTCAAATTGTTATTCTTGCAGTGCCTTTGGCAGGCTAAACTTGGTAGATTCTACCAATTTTACGAAATTTTCGATTTCTACGGGGGCAAATTTTTCTTTAATCCAATCTACCACCCCCTGAACGAGCACCTCTGGAGCGCTCGCGCCACTCGAAATTCCGACCGATTCGATGTTTTCGAACCATTCCGGCTGCAAATCATCTACCGAGGCAATCAGGTGACTCTTGATTCCCTGTTCAAGCCCCAGCTCCATAAGACGGCTCGAATTGGAAGAATTCTTCGCCCCCACCACCAGGAGCATATCCACCTTGGAGCAGAGATCGAGGACTGCCGCCTGGCGGTTACCCGTCGCATAGCAGAGGTCTCCCGCATCGGGACCGATGATGGCGGGGAATCGAGCCTTGAGCGCATCGATAATCTTGCGGGTTTCGGCCACCGAGAGCGTCGTCTGAGTAATGTAGGCCAGTTCCTTGTCGGCAGGCACTTCTACAGTGCGTGCATCTTCCTCATTCTTGATCAGCGTAATCGCACCAGGCGGGAGCTGGCCCAAGGTGCCAATCACTTCGGCATGGCCCGCATGGCCAATCAATATGATATGGCGACCGGCAGCATAGTGGCGTTTGGCACTGTAATGCACCTTGAGCACCAGCGGGCAGCTGGCGTCCAGCACCTGCAGTCCACGCCGTTCCGCATCCGCATAAATTTCTTCGGCAACACCATGGGCCGAGAAAATCACCACTGAGCCCGACGGCACCTCGTCCAGTTCATCAACGAAGACCACCCCTTCGGACTTGAGCGTATCGACCACGAACTTGTTATGCACGATTTCGTGACGAACATAAATGGGCGTGCCAAACTTTTCAATGGCGCGTTCCACCACATGAATGGCGCGGTCTACGCCGGCACAAAAACCGCGAGGAGTCGCAAGGATCACTTTTTTCATCAGACCAGGTCCTTTAAAAATTTCAACAACATCGAATAGGATTCACAGACCTTCTTCTTTTCGCCCGCAAGGAACAACCGGGCACACGCTATCGAAGGACGCCTGCAATTTAAAAAATCTTCGGCCCGGCGAATCTGCGTCACAGCCCTCTCCTGGCAAAGCTGCGCAACTAAATCTTCATGTCCCTTGGCATAGGGCCCGACGAAAGTTTCGACGCCCAGAGTAAGCGGCTCCCAGAAATCATGGATGCCAAGCTTGCGAGAAAAAGAACCGCCCACAACGGCTGCGCGACTCATTCCAAGGATTTCCTTAACTGCACCGAAGCAGCTCACCAGGGACACTGATCCACGCTGCACCGACGGATAGTCCACAACGGGCAGCCCAGCCTGTTTCATCTGACTGCGGAACTGCACCGATTCCGAAAGGCGCCGCGGCACAAGCACAACGGACATTCCCTTTTCGATGCAGGCCTTGGCCATCCAAATGAACGAGTCCGCCTCTTCTTGATGGAACGAAAGGAAGGCGACATCAACAACCGGTTCCTGGGGTTCCTTAGCGGAAATTTCTCCAAGAGCCCACGAAAGCAGTTTCCAGTCTCCACCGACCGTACAGGGAACGCGACCCTTGGATGTCTTTGCAAAGCGCCCTAGATCAACCACCGTCTGCATACAGGCAAGGCCTACCCCCGAAAAATCCAGTCCGGGAAAAGACCTGCGGTAACGGCCCGAGACAAGTGCAATATTCTTCTTGGTCGAAATCCGCGACAAGGTAGAAAGGTAGCCCGGCCAAAGTTCGTTTTCGGCAAGAACCAACCCTAGCGGTTCAACGCTGCGAACAAATTCCGTCAGAGCCGATGGACAATCTGCAGGAGCAACAGCAACGGAAGCAAGTCCCGCACATTTCCCCTGTAAAAAAGAGACAATTTCTGCCTTTTGGGACGTAAGCAGAATACGGGGACAACGGGGAAGATCTTCCTTGAGTTTTCGGGCAAGCCCAATCAGCATGCGGCATTCACCAAGGCTTGCACCATGCAGCCAAAGACAAGGGCCCGTAGGCCACGGGCCACGCAGCCGAGATTCGATGCCGTATTCGCTATCTAGGCCAGGACACTTGCTTAAAATTTTTGCCACCACTTCGACAGCGGCACCGACTGCTAAGCGCCCCGCTTTTGCAACATCTAATCCCATAGCATGAACGGAATCTTACGGACAACGATCAACATAAGAATCATGACCATCCAAAGCCACGTAAAGTGGTCTGCAAGAAAAGCCTCCCGAGCGGAACGCATGGGGCCTTCTCGGTGGAATTCACGCGGAATAAAGGCAGGGGTCTGCTGGGCCCAAATCTTCCACTCGTCGCCGAACTTTTTCGCTAGGAAACGGTCATCGAGCTTACCCAGGTAAGCTTCAAACGCGACAAGAACCACGATGAACGGAATGACACGCAGGCTTACGCCTAGGTGCAAAAAAATCAGCGAAATTCCAAACGCCGCATTGGACACGTACAACGGATGACGCAACCTGGCGTAGGCCCCCCAGGTCACCAATTGATCCGCCTCTTGAATATCGCCGCGCGTGTGTTCGCCAATGACGCGGCGGGTCTTGACGCGCATGTAAAACGCCAAGATGAATATATTGATAAAAACAAGGAACATGATGATTTCGAGATCAGCCGGTTCAAACGCCAGCATCACAAGCGAAAGAATTCCAAGAACCCAGCCGCGATAGCGGAAAAGGAACTCGCGTTTCGGTTTCTCTTCGGGAAGCGGAGCCGTTTCGACAGTCGAAGTTTCACTCTGTTCGACAGCATTCTCAACCGGCTTTATCTGTTCGTCCTGATTTTTAATTGGTTCGTCCATGACACCTCCGCTAAAAGCACACAACTTTAAATATACATTCAACTTCGGAGGAAAGCACATCGTGACTGACAATAATGGTCCATTTGCCTAGAGTTTGGGCGGCGTCCAGATACGCCACGAGCAATTTTTCGCGGTCGTCCAGGGCAACCGAGGCAAAAGGTTCGTCCAGCAGCACCGTCGACGAATCCGAAACGAGCGCCCAAAGGAGCGCAATTCTCGCGCGTTCACCCCCAGATAGTCCACTCTTTTTCAGAATCGATGCCACCCCAGACCTTTCTATAAAGGTTTCAACAGCAGGATTCGTCGATTTTTCGAGAAGCCGCAGCAGCATCCATCTGGGAGGGAGCTCCAAATCCTGCGCCACAAAGAAAACATGGGGAGAAACATCTACTTCGCCAGATTCCCAATATTCAAGCCCCGAAAGCAGGCGAAGCAGCGTAGACTTGCCCACGCCATTCTTGCCGCGGACAAGCACAGGCTTTTCGCGGGACCACTCTATATCAAGCCCATCGAATACAGGCGACGGAGTTTCTTCGTAATGAAAGCGACCTCCGCGAACAAGGACTCCCAATTCGTCACCACCGCACCGGACCGCATCCCGAGATGCAGTTTTCAGTTGTTCAAAGGAATCCAACACGTTTAGGGCGCTCATTGCCGCACGGAACTGCGGCATGACCCGGGCACATTCCTTGACAGGCTTGTAGCAAAGCAACACCGCCGAGGTAAAAAGCACCAGGCCGGAAGCATCCATGTAACCACGTTCCATCAGCAAGGCACAGAAAGCAAGCACCAGAACCATCGCCACCACCGAAACGGTCTCGGCCAACAGGGAAAGTCCCTGTTTCTTGATAGAAGAAGAGAGTCCATTGTCGCGGATGCCCCGGACTGCGCGCAGAAGCCCCATTGAAATTTCACGCCGTTCATCGCGGGCGCTCCACTTGCGGAAAAGGCTTCGGGCAAGCGTCAGGTCGCCACGAAAATCGGAACGGGATCGCATCAGAGTCTCTTCGGCGGGACCAAGCTTATGGAGCTTACGCTGAAGGACCGCCACCAACGGCACAATTACCACGAAAAGGAATGCGGTAAGCGGCCAGGAGATATAGAAAAGCACCGGCAAAAAAACAGCCAGCTGCAGCACAGCCTGCACGGCCTGGAAAAAGACACCCCCGTTATTCTGCAGCACGACCGTCGCTTCGTAAGCGGATTCCACTTCGCGGTCACCCGTAGCAGTATGGAACACACGCGGAGACAGGGAGCGTAGCCGATGCAGAAACCAAGCCTGCACCCGTGACGACACCCCGTAAAGCCAAGACTCCGATATTTTGGACTTGTAATACAGGAAGACTAGGCGAGCAAAGGCAAGCAGGAGCATTCCCAGGAGCCAGGCCACCAAGGGTATTTTCGCGACGCCTCCCACGATATCGATGAAGGCACGTATTCCCCAAAGCACAGCCGCATCGGCTGCACTAGCCAACAAAGCCATCGGCAAGAAGCGCATTACGCCTTTTTTTAGGGAAGTTTTCAGCCAAATTCTCAGATGCACAAAAAAAATTTAATTTTTTTTGACTTGGACCCTTTACAAGCGTAAAATACTTTCTTATATTTGGTCTCACAAATCGCCCCTATCGTCTAGTGGCCCAGGACTCGGGATTTTCATTCCCGCAACAGCGGTTCGAAACCGCTTGGGGGTATAAAAGGAACCTTTCGAAAGAAAGGTTCCTTTTTTTTGTTTCCGCAAAAAGAAGGGCTTTGGGCTCGTAGACAACCGAAAAATATTTTACTACATTGTGCAAACCTCGGAGAGATGCCAGAGTGGTCGAATGGGCCGGTCTCGAAATCCGGAGTCTGTCACAGGACCGAGGGTTCGAATCCCTCTCTCTCCTTGAAACAAAAAGCGGGGCCTTATGGCTCCGCTTTTTGTTTCACTGAAAATAGGAAGAGAACCCTCGCAGAGGGTTCGATTAACTGCGCGAGAGCGAAGCGAACAAAGCGCAGTTAAGGATTACGGCCAAAGGCCGTAACCCGAAGGGCGATGAAGGAAACGAAGTGACTGAATCGTCCCATCCCTCTCTCATTTTGAAGAATATGTATAGAAGAACAACAATTGAACGGAGAGAAATTGTTGTCTTATCCCTCTCTCGTAATGAGAGGAGGACACCTAGTGAAATAAAATGAGCTTGTAGTCCAAACCCGCTCTTGTTTTGAGAGAAAAAGCGTCGGCCAAGGAAAGGGAGGGTGCAGGGAGGGAACCGTGCGGCCTTCGCAAAAGTGTGCAAGTGAGTGTCGCACAGGCAAGTTTACTTGCCTGTATGACTGAACGTAGCCACGGACGCATAGCGTCCACTCCGAGCTGGGTTCCCTCCCGCAACAATACATTTTTACTAAAAAATTTCACGCCCTTTAAAAAGGGCCATCTTATTTCTACATTTGGCCGCAAATCCAACAAAATGGATCCAAAGAACTTCAGGTTTATAAGCGCGAGTGCGCTTCGGGGCTTTTCAAGGTTCAGCCGGACAACCGGCATAAGAACCATTCGATAGTGCGGCATGGGCCGCAGATGAAGTTTACGGGTCCTGAAGGCGTATTATGACGAAGAATACTGAAGAACGTATTCCCGAAGAATCTATTGACCCCAAATCCAAGATTGCACGCGAAGCAGACGCGTTCTTGAACGCCATTGCTGGCGGTGCCGACGAAGACGAAGCAGATGAAGCCGCATTCCTCGAGGTGAACCCGAACGGCGTGGTCGTGGACGAAGAAGGCGACGTGCTCAAGAAGGGCAAGAAATCAGCCATCGAAGTCGGCACGAAGGTCGAAATTGAAGAAGGCGAAGTCGAACAGCCCGAAGATGACTGCGCCGAACCGGTCGAAGAAGAACAACGCGCTGTGGAAGACGCCGCTGACAGAGCTCCGGCCAACGAAACTGTTGCTGAAGAATCCGACATCAATTCTGACGATGAACAGACCGAAGATGCGGAACCCGCTGACGAAGCGCTGGTCACATTCGAAGACCTCGGACTTGCAGACGAAGTTCTTGAAGCCATCAAGGCGCTGAACTACGAGACGCCCTCCCCCATTCAGGCGAAGGCGATTCCCGCCCTGTTGCAGGGAGCAAACCTGCTCGGCACCGCCCAGACCGGTACCGGAAAGACTGCAGCATTCTCGCTCCCGCTGCTTTCGAGACTCGACTTTAACGGTCACGAAACCTCGATGCTCGTGCTCACGCCGACTCGCGAACTCGCGATCCAGGTAGCCGAAGCAATTCAGCAGTACGCAGCCAAGATGCCGAAGGTGCATGTGGTTCCGGTTTACGGCGGACAGGACATCGCCGTGCAGTTGCGAGCCCTCAAGCGCCAGGCGAACATCGTGGTCGCCACTCCAGGCCGCCTGATTGACCACATCAAGCGCGGTTCCATCGTACTTTCGGGCGTAAAGGCCATCGTTCTCGACGAAGCCGACGAAATGCTCGACATGGGATTCATGGAAGATGTGGAAACCATCCTCAAGGAAATCCCGGCAAGCGCCCAGCGCGCCCTCTTTAGCGCCACCATGCCTAAAGAAGTCAAGAAAATTATTGAACAGCACCTGGGCGAATACGAAGAAGCCTGCATCGAAGGTAAGACGACGACGGTGGAAAACATCCGTCAGCGTTACTTGCTCGTAAAGAACGAGCACAAAATTGAAGCGCTCGCCCGCGTGCTCGAAGGCGAAGATTTTGACGGTGTACTGATTTTCGTGCGCACCAAGCAGAACACCACCGAAGTCGCCGAAAAACTCGAAAGCCGCGGATTCAACGTGGCCCCGCTGAACGGCGACCTCGCCCAATCCATGCGTGAACGCACCATCAACCGACTCAAGATGGGTAAGCTCGATATCGTTGTCGCCACCGACGTGGCCGCCCGCGGAATCGACGTGGACCGCATTACGCATGTGGTGAACTACGACATTCCCTTCGTCACCGAATCTTATGTGCACCGCATCGGCCGTACAGGCCGCGCAGGCCGCAGCGGAAACGCCATTCTCTTTATCACGCCGCGTGAAAAGAAGATGCTGAAAATTATCGAGAAGGCGACCCGCCAGCCGATCGAAACGATGGAATTACCGACGGCAGAAATCATCAGCGCAAAGCGCGTGGCCGCCTTCAAGGACAAAATCAAGAGTGTGATTACCACCGGCGAACTCGACAAGTTCAAGGAACTTGTCGAAAGCATGGTGAGCGAAAGCACCACCGAAGGTGCAGAACCGCTGACCGCCGCAGACATCGCCGCCGCCGTCATCAAGATATGGCAGAAAAAGCAGCCGCTGTTCCCGGAACTCAAGCCGCTTGACGTTCCGCGCGAAAGAGGCGAACGCCGCGACCGCAGCAACGACAACTTTGGCCTCGACCGCGAAGAAAAGAGCAGGCTCCGCAAGGAACGCAACGAAGGCGCAAACGGCGTCGAAGAAGGCTACCTACGCTACTACCTGGGCGTGGGCCGCCGCGACCACGTGACACCGCGAGACATCGTAGGCGCCATCGCCGGCGAAGGCAACATCAGCAGTTCCAACATCGGGCGCATCAAACTGTTCGACAAGTTCAGCACTGTTGAACTCCCCGAAACCATGCCGCAGGAAGTCCTCGACATTTTGGCCGACATGACAATTCGCGGAAACGAATCCAGATTCCGCTTGATGACCGACGAACCGCCTACCGGCCCCGCTCCGGGAACCCGCCCGCGCGCCAGCCGCGAAGACCGCCGCAGTTTCCACCGCGGTGAAGGCCGCAAGGACTTTGGCGACCGTCACGGCAAAAAGTTCGGTGATGACAAGCCTTTCGAAAACCGTAAGGCCCGCCGCGAAAAGATGTTTGCGAACCGTAAGCCGGGCAAGTTCGAAGATCGCCCGTTCCGCAAGGACCACGACGAGCGAAGCTTTGGCGACAAGCCATTCCGCAAAACCCGCCGCTTTGGCAGAGTGTAATCACGGTCATATTCGCATCCAACCAAAAGCTCTCATTTCCGAAAAGATATATATTAGATGTGTTAGGGAAACGCCACTTTTCACAACTAAAACCAGGGAACGGGAGCATGAAAAAATTTGTTCTTTTAGGAGCATCAGCACTGTTAGCCGCAAGTTTCATCGCCTGCGGTGACGACGGTAGCAGTGCCGCCTCGGTCGAGGAGTCGAGTTCTGCGGGCACGACGCCAGCACCGATTTCCAGCGAATCCGGGGGAACAGAGGGTTCATCTAGTAGCTCTTTACTTACATCGTCATCCTGGAGCGGAGCGATAGGATCCAGTAGCGCCGATCCCTCTCGCGTGAATTCCAGCAGCAGTCTGACTGGAACCGGCAGCAGTTTGGCTGGTGAACCCGGCGACACCTCCAGAATCACCTACTCCCTCAGGCGTTTCGATGGCCCGCTCACCAACCCGCACAAGGGTTTTACCGTCCCGACGGAAGCCGCATGGACTTTCGACCCGGGCTTTGAATATGGCCCCCACGGCTCCTTGAACAACGGCGCATGGAACCTGGTTACCTAC
>NZ_JAZSAF010000074.1:0-19241 GCF_045601785.1 Fibrobacter sp. | reverse complement strand
TCGGTTGACAAGTCCATGAGGGAAGTGTATGGGTTGAACCCGTCGGAAGCCCAGTAGGGCAAAAAACAGGTGGCTCCGTCAGGCCGGACTAGTGGCTCTCACTTCTCCGGACTGGCGGCTCCGCCGCTCCGGAATAATCAGCCGATTCAATAAATACGCTCAATCCAACAAATCCATCAACATCCACATGTGCCTTGGCAAATAAATATTTGCCAGCATATTCAGCTATTGCTTATGAAGACATCTTTGGTGGCGGTTGCCAAGCAACAGCCCATATTTCGATAGCACAAGCAACAGAGTATTCAAATTTGCTTGTGGCGAATGATTTTGAGCAGATTCAAATTGCTCCAGCAACTTTTAGTTACAAAAAGAATATTAGCATCGATTCCGCAGTAACATTAGTACTTACTCATCAGTCAGAAACCCTAACAGCATCATTACAAGAAGAAATTCGTACATATGAATGGGGCGATTTATCCGTTGTAGCAGATAATTTTTTGTATGATGGCATATGCGCAGACAAATGGCTTCATATCGATGATAAAACGATACGTTGCACGCCCAATGGAGATTTAGATTTCATAAAGTTGAATGATCTGGGATGGAAAAATAACGGAAATGTTTTGGGAACGTATCAGTATAAAGACAAAATTTATACCATAGTAATAAAGGTTGATAAGTATCTTTATTTGTCTTCAGATAAATAACTCTCTTTGATGACTATTTAGCCTTTTCTTCATACTTTTAGATTATTTTGAATTATTACTTCTTTTTATTCTAAGGAGTCTAGATCATGCCCAAATCCATTCTTTTTTGGCCCGATGTCTATAAAGAACAGGGTCACTGGCTTCCTACTCTTGCATGGGCGGATTATATCCGAAGAAGATGGGATGATTGGTATGCAATTGAGTATATGGGTATAAGTGATTGTGAGGAAATAGTCGATAGTTTCCGATGGGAGCCTAACCATATTTGGGTAATGGCTGGTATATAATTCTTCTTCGGTTTTGTTTAATGATTTTGGTTGCCGTAAACTTGACTTACGGAATGTCGTTGGGCATGATGCCGAACTTGCGCGCGTTATCGATCTCGATGATTTCTGCATCGCCAGAGCTGAAGTTGCCCAGTTCCACCTGTTCGTTGTATTTGTCGTTTGCCGATTTGACCGCACCTGCGAATGTTGAATTCTTGTCGCCGATCATGGTCGTCTCGATGAAGGTGACGGTGCTTTCTTCTGTTTCGTCGTTGAAGATGCCTACGAATGCGTGGCTTGGAATAAGCACAAGCATGGTCTTAAAGCCGAGGCGTTCGAGGACCGAGGCGAACAAGTTCGCTGTCTCGATGCAGATGCCCTGCTTTTCGCGCAATGTCTCGTTGACATACTTGACATACTGCCCGTTGCTTGCCGCGCCGTCGTTCTGCACGTACTTGATGCCGCGTGCCTGCAGGACCTCGAATACGGCAGAAGCGACTCGCACGGAGCTTTGTCCTATCGATTCGTCATCTTCGTACTGCTGGTAGACCTTCAGCACTCCGTTTGGGAGTTTCTTGGCGATGTCGTCGACGATGTTCTTGATGGAATCGGCCTGCGGTGTCACCCATACGCTATACCACCATTTGGGATTCTTGATGCCAGCGAGTTCCGCTCCCTTGATTTGCATGGGGTGAATCGTGGTCGGAATCGACTCCGAGAACAGGAGAATTTCGTGGTCGTTTTCGAGCGCGTAGGCTTCTACCTGGTATTGTGCCGGTTCGGCGGTCTTGAGCGCTGCAAGGGCCTTGGTATTGAACTTGAACGAGGGAGCCATGCGGATCGATGTATCGGGGTTCACGAAGTCCGTGACCGTTGCCGTGTCGGTAAATCCTTCGATCCAGGCCTTGAGCATCACCTTTTTCCAGCGGCAGTTGCCCTTCGATTGCTTGTCGCAATTGTTCTTCACGTAATATTCCAGCGGCACGTGGAGCACCTCTCCCTTGGAGTTGGTGAAGTCCTTGTACATCAGCGGGTACTGGTTGGCGTACGCCCCGTAGATGTCTTCTTTGCTATATACGATGGAACTGTTCAAGGTGCGGATGACGCTTTCGCTGTAGATGTCTGCGTAGACGCTGTCGTAGAGCTTCTTGTAGAGCGAGTCGTAGTCAGCCTCCTTGAGACTGTCGATAAGCGCCTGGCGCGTGGAATCCATCCAGGCCGTGCCGAACGCGTTGTCGAACAGGATCTGGTAGACGGTGTCCACGTAGGGTTCGGCGTAGAGGGTGTCCCAGAGCGTGCCGGTCACCTCTTCGCGGATGGCGTTTGCAATGGAGTCGACATTGACCTTCGCGTCTTTACCCTTGGGGCCTTCGGCACCCGCCGGACCGACGGCACCTTCCTTGCCGTCTTCACCGGAGCAGGCGACGAGTCCCAAAATCAGCGTTGACGCTATCAGGCCGTGTCTTAAAATTTTTCCAAAAAGCATATCGTCTCCTTTTTTAAGGACAAAGATAAATATAAATTCAGAAACTGCCCATGTAAAGTAGGCCTACAATAATTTTTTAAATCGTGTAGCGGCTCACACAAAAAGAAAGGCTCCGCCTGCACGGAACCTTCAGTTAATTTGTATGTAACTAACCCGATTCGTTAGTCGGCAAGGCGCAGCGGCATCAGGAGGAAGCTGAAGCCCATGTCGTCGCCAACGGGTTCGATGATGCAAGCGCCAATCGGGGTGTTCATCTTGAGCACGACTTCTTCGCTCTTGCACATGTTCAGGATTTCGTAGAAGTAGCGACCGTCGAAACCGATGCTGAAGCTGCCTTCGCCGTTGTGGGTCACGGCAATGGCTTCGCGGGTTTCGCCGCCGACATCTGGGTCCGTCGCAGAGAGTTCCATGTTGTTTCCGTCCATCTGGAAGCGGATCTGGTGGGTGCGCGGGTTGGCCATCGGCAAGATGCAGTGGACCTTGTTCAACAGTTCGGTGGCGTTCGCCTGCACGGTGCGTTCAAAGTTCTGCGGGATCACGGCGCGGTAGTTCGGATACGGGCCTTCGATGAGCTTCGAGATAATCTGGGTGGCACCGATGCGGAACAGCACGTGCGTCTCGGTGGTGCAGATTTCGACGGAGTCTTCGTTCTTTGCAAGACGGAGAACCAGCTGCAGCACCTTCGGGAGTACGATGATGCCGGAATCGAGGTTCGCGCCTTCCTGATCGATGCTTGCACGGCCCATGCGGTGGCCATCGGTAGCGACCATGGAAATCTTTCCGTCCTTCGCTTCCATGAACACGCCGTTCAAGTTCTGGCGGGTGTTGTCGGTAGAGACGGCAAAGGCGGTCTTTTCGACTAGGAATGCAAGTTCGCTTGCGGCGAGCGTGAGCGATGCACCTTCCACTTCGGGGAACGGCGGGAAGTCGCTTGCGTCGAAGCTCGTGATGGATGCCTGGCCGCGTTCGCTCCACTTGATGCGGGTGAGGTGGTCCTGCACGTCCACGCTGATGGTGTCGATGCTCGGTTCCACGAGGGCCTTGATGAGGTCGGAGAACTTGCGGGCATTGATCAGGGCTTCGCCGTCGCGTTCGCCCATGACTTCGAGCTTAATCCTCACACCCAGGTTCAAGTCGGTGGCGCAGATTTCAAGGAAGTTGCCTTCCAGGCGCAGCGAATAGTCGTTAAGGATTTGGAGTGTCGACTTATTGGGAATGGCGCTGATGGCAATCTGCAGCGCATCCTGCAACACGGATTTCTTGATACTGAACTTCATTTATGCGCCTCTTTGGATAAGCATGGTTCCAACAAAGAAGATAACGGCGATTGCCGCAAGGACTGCGATAATTTTCGGGTCCAGGGCATTGGCCTTTTTAGGGGTAAACTGCTTTGCATTCTGTTTTGCGCGTCTGCGGTCGCTACGACTCATAGAGTGTCTCCATTTATATACGCGTAAAAAACTAATTTTTTTACGGACAAAAGGAAAAGGACATGGCAGAAAAAACGCTAAATAAGATAAAAAACAGGGCTTTGAATTTGGCATCGACAGCCCTTTTGCGTGTGGAGCTTGCAAACGAGGAATCCAAACTCAAAAAGCGTTTCATGGCACTCGGTCAGAAGCTCCACGGAGCCATCCGCGACGACCTGCTAGAGACCATCAAGGATGATCCTTCTGTGGTGGAGCTCCTTGGTTCCATTGAAGAAGAAAAGCGTATCATCGAGTCCCTCCGCAAGCGCATCGATAACCCCGGGTCTGAAAGTGAAGAAGCTTGAGATCCACGTATTCCCGAGCAAGACCGCTTCGGGTAGAAGTTACCGTTTCTCCTTCTGGGGAGCGGTTGTCGCCGTAGTGGCAGTGGTTGCCGCGGTCTTCGGCTTTTTGCTGTTCTCGCCGGTGCAAATTTTGGACAACATAACAAGCGGAAACGTGACGAACGTCTATCGCCAGAATGCATCCATCAAAAAGGAACTCAAGGTAATTCGTGCCTCGGTGGACTCGTCGATTTTACGCGCCGAGGAAACGCGTATCCTCCGCGATTCCACCCTGAAGGTGGGCGGGCTTGGGTTTGTGCTGGATGGCGCGGCCATGGACGATTCCCTGCTGCAGAAGCGTAAGAGCGTAAACGAGGTGGAAGCATCCTTCAAGAAGCTGCTCTCTGCCCTGGAGCGCGATTCGGTAGCCGCCGAGAAGATTCCGGTGCTGCACCCGATGAAGAACGACCATGCGGTAAAGAAACGTTTTGAGATGGTCTATGACCCGTTCACCGACAGCGAGCTTCCGCACAGGGGCATCGACTATGTTGCAGCCGAAGGCGACACGGTGTACGCGACGGGCGCGGGTTCTGTCATCGAGGTCCGCAAGCACCGCGGCTTCGGTCTTTCGGTCAAGCTGGACCACGGACACGATGTGCGCACGTTCTATGCACACCTGGGCCAGGCCCTGGTAAAGCAGGGTGATCTGGTGCACCGTGGGCAGCCGATTGCATTGATTGGTGAGAGTGGCACCCAGTCAAGTATTGGCCTGCATTACGAAGTCCGCATCGATGGAATCTCCATCAATCCGGAAAGCTTCTACTTGACAAAGTGATTCAACCCGTTTTGGTGGTAGAAGTCCACGTCGGAAAGGACCTGGTCTACCCAGCTCTTGGTCAGTGGGGACTTGCTCCAATTTTCGGGGTTTGTAGTGATCCCATGGAACGGGTAGAAACTTGCGACGGCATTTTCTTGGCTGATGCCCACCTGGAGCATCTTGCCTAGGCGCTCCGCTCCCCGGAATATCTGTTCAATGCCGTCTCCCTCAGTAAGCGAAAGGATGCCCCTGGAATCCTTCTGGCCGCGAAAGTCGAAGTTGAAGTTTGACACGTGGCGGATCAGCGACATTAAAAGCGCCGGATCTAGGTGGTTCTTGTGCGCCGCTTCCATCACGGGGAGTGCCGTAAGCTGCTCGGTGTCCCAGGGGTCACCGGTATAGGTGACATGCAGCGTGTGGTTCTGCCCGTCGCTAGTAATGCGTGTCGAGTAGCGGTTCCCCAGTTTTTTTTGCAGCAGCTTGTTCAGCCGAATGCCCCTGTTCTTGAATTGCTTGTAGCCGTTCATGGCAAGCTCTAGGGTATCGTCGATGCGCATGACAACAGGCAGCGTGGGCTTTGTAACGATGCTGTCGTAGGCTTCGAGGATTAGCGGGAGCACATAGGCGAGTTCCGGTTCGGGGTGCATAAGGTTGCAGTTGGTGTCCACCTGCAGCGCCTTGAGCGAATCGAGCTTCATAATTGCCGTTGCCGCGTAGTCTTCGAACAGGAGCCGTTCATCGGTGCTCTGCACCTCCGTTTTGGGAATTAGCCAGAAGGCAATGGCGATGGCCGAAAATCCAGCGACGATGCCGATGGTAAAGCGCCACAGCTTAGGTGCCCTGATTATCACTTTGAGCCAGCTGCGTACCCTGGGGCTTTTCCCAAGGTAGACTGTGAGGAAGGCGAAAATGGTTGTCCACAGGATAATGAATATCACGCCTTACATTATAGCAAAGCACGCAAATTCTATCTTTTGGCTATGCTGGATCCTTTAAAGAATATCGTAATCATTGGCGACCGAATCCTGATTAAGCCCCTTGAAGCATCGAACAAGACCGGAAGCGGCCTTTATCTGCCCCCAAGCGTCAAGGAACGCGACGCGGTCCATACGGGCCTGGTCGTGCGTGTGGGGCCGGGATACCCGCTGCCTGTGACGCAGGATAGCGACGCCGTGTTCCGCGGGGAATCCCCTGACGAAGTCAAGTACTTGCCGCTGCAAGTCAAGGAAGGCGACGAGGCGCTGTATTTGCATGCCAATGGCTATGAAATTGAAATCGGCGGTGAAACCTACGTAATCATCTCGCAGAATGCCGTGCTGATGGTGATGCGCCAGGATGTTCCCGACGATGTCTCAGGAATTGAGAATCTTTAGCGATCTCTGTGAGCAACAAACGCCTGGTATTAACCAGGCGTGGTTGCGAGAGTGAGCGCTCAGGGTACGAACTTGTATGAATGGGCGCGAACGGTCTTTATAGTTTCCATTTATCTTTGGCCGCTTCAAGTTCGGCGCTGACCTTTTCCCATTCCTCGTAAAGCTGGTCGACTTTCTTCTTGTTGTCGTCCATGTCTTTAGCGATTGCGGTGATGGTGGCTCCATCGCCGGTTTCGGAGGCGGTCACGAGCTTGGCTTCGAGTTCGCCGCCCAGGGCTTCAGCTTTCGCGATATCTTCTTCGAGCTTCGCAAGCTTCTTTTCGAGCGGCTTGATAATCTTGCTGCGTTCGGCGATGTAGTCGGCGCGGGCCTTGCGGTCTTCCTTTGCGCGGGGAGCGCCGCCAGCCGCATTGTTCGCGGCAGCGTTGCCGCCGTCCGTTTTTACGTCGATATTGGAAACTTTAATATTGGCCGATTCAGAGCCGCCCGGCTTCTTTTCGCTGGCCCAGCCGACCTTCTCCAAGAAGTCGGCGTAGGTGCCTTCGAACACGCGGCACTTGCCGCCGTCGAATACGACGAGTCTTGTGGCAAACGCGTGCAGCAGTTCTTCGTCGTGGGTCACCACCATTGCGGTGCCTTCGTAATCTTCGAGGGCGTCGATCAGGCTTTCGATGGATTCCATGTCCAAGTGGTTCGTCGGTTCGTCAAGCAGCAACATGTTGCAGGGAGTTGCCAGAATCTTTCCGAGGAGCACGCGGCTGCGCTCGCCACCGCTCAAGACTTTCACCTTCTTTAACGCGGCATCGCCGCTGAACATCATGAGGCCTGCCAGTCCGCGGGCGCGGCTCTTCTGCGAAACCTCGACGATGGCCGAGGCGATTTCTTCTTCGACGGTGTTGTCCAGATTCAGGCGGTTGATGTTCGTCTGGCCGAAATAGTTGATCTGCACATTCGGATTCGGTGCGATTTCGCCTGCGACCGGTTTGAGCTCGTTTGCAATCAGGTTCAGGAGCGTCGTTTTACCGCGTCCGTTCGGGCCAATGACGGCGATGCGGTCGCCCTTGAAGACTTCCATGGTGAGGTCGGTAATGAGCTCCGGGCCATTCGGGTATGCAAACGAAAGCCCCTTGATTTGGAGCATTCTCTTGCCGGGGAAACCTGCCTCGGTAAAGCTGAAATCCAGGTTGCGTTCGTGGGAGAGTCGCTCGCCGGTGGCAAGCTTTGCCGCTGCCTTGATCTTGGACTGCACCATGGCGGCCTTCGCGGCCTTGTAGCGGAAACGTTCGATGACCTGTTCCAGCTGCGCCTTCTTTTTCGCCTCGTTTTCCTGCGTGCGCTGCGCGACTTCCTCTTCTTCGGCAATGGTTTCGCGGAGCTTTTCTACCGTACCCTTGACCTTGCGCATCTTGTGGCGGTGAATGCCCACCGTGTGGGTGCAGACCTCGTCCATAAAGTGATGGTCGTGGGTAATCAAGAGCACTTCGCCCTTCCAGCTGCGCAAAAAGCGGCTGAGCCAACGCATCGACACGATGTCCAGGTAGTTGGTCGGTTCGTCGAGCAACAGCATGTCGGGTTCGCTCGCCAAGACCTTCGCCAAGTTCAGGCGAATCTGGAAACCGCCCGAAAGGAGTGCGGGGCTCTTGTGCATGGATTCTTCGTCGAAACCCAGACCGAACAGAATCGCTTCGACCTTGTGTTCTTCGATCCAGCCGTCTTCATTGGGCTTTAACACGCTGCAGGCTTCTTCGTGAACCGTGGCGTGCGTAAAGTTCAGGTGCTGCTGCAGGTAACCCAGCGTGTATTTCTTGGGAATGTCGATGGAGCCCCCGTCGATGCATTCCTGGCCGAGAATCATCTTGAAAAGGGTCGATTTGCCGCAACCGTTGCGGCCTACAAGGCCCACGCGTTCGTGGTCGCCTACAAGCATCGAGGCGCCGTCAAGCAGCACCTGCTCACCAAAAGACTTAGAAATGTTCTGAATTTGAATCACGGGATTAAAGATAGTTTTTTTTGTTATCTTATAAAGTGAACCAGAAGGAGGATGCATGTCCATCAAAAGAACACCCGTTTTTTTACTGGCGCTAATTGCTGCTGTCGGAGCCAAAGAAATTGAGCCGGCCGTCCCGTCACAGTCGCTTAATGGCTGCTACCAGATTTCAACCGCCGAGGAACTTTACGGTTTTGCCCAAATCGTAAACGGACACGATTCTATTGAGGCAAATCCGTCTGTTTGCGGCAAACTCATGCAGGATATCGTTGTAAATAAAAACGTCCTGAATAAGTGGAACCTGCTCAATAGTGACAGCGCCGAGACCTTAGCCGTATGGAAACCGATGGTTGACTTTGCGGGAAAATTCGACGGGAATGGTCATACGATTTCGGGGCTGTATTCACCTGACAGAGCGGGTCTTTTTGAGTCGATCACATCTCCGGAGAATTCCGTTGTCGTTGTCCGGGATCTGGGAATACTTGATTCGTACTTTTCATCGACGGATTATCTTGGCGTTCTTGTAAATTTTGTCTACGGGTCTGGAAAGACCCAGATAACCAATTTCTATACATTCTCCACTATCAAGTCCACGAAAAGCAATCCCTATATCGCAGGTGTCGTGGGTTATGTAAGCGGTGCATCATTGACCTTGACAAACTGCTATAGTGTAGCAAACCTTGTAGATAATTGGAATAACTATGATTCCAGATTGCTGGGTTATACAAGGAGTAGTAATGAATCCCTCAATGTCATCAACAGTTATGCGATAAAGCTGAGTTCCTCTAAATATATCGATTATGGAACATTGGTGGATACGGCTGCATTGTTTAATGGTGCGTTGACATTTCTATTGAGAGAAAATGCGGAAGGCTCCATTTGGGGGCAGGATGTCGGCCGTGATCCCTATCCGATTTTTACTGGAACACTCAAGAATTCCATTGCGGCTAGGTACAATGTCACATTCCATACTTTCGATAGTGATACGGCTAGATATCTTGACAATTATGTTGCCGGCCTTATTACGATGCTTCCTAAGGGAACGTCCAAGGAAAACCAGGTTTTTGGCGGCTGGTATAGGGATGCCGAATTCAGCGGAGAAAACGATACGGCAATTTCCAATACGACAACGGGCGATCTTGAATACTGGGCTAAGATGTATGACCGTTACAAGGTAACCTACCATCCCAATGGCGGTAAGATGGAAGATCCTGGGCCTTATATTGGTTGTGGCAATCCAAACAAGAGTTATCAAGATGTACTCATACTGACTGGCGATGTTTCCTGCTATCTGGGAGGTATTGGGAGCAATCTGCGTGATAGATATTATCGTGACAGCAGCATGTTTCTTGGCTGGTACGACAACGAGGAATTGGCGGGCGATCCTGTCGACTCCATTACAACGAGCGACAAGGGCGACAAGGATTTCTATGCGAAGTGGTACGAATACAAGAGACCGGCGATAGATCCTGCGGACAGCTGCTACATCATTTCGAATGCCGCGGAACTTTACGGATTTTCGGCACTCGTAGACGGATCGTTTACCACAGGGAAATACAATGAGGATGAGCATCTGGCTAATGTTTGTGGCAAGCTAACGAAGGATATCGTGGTCAACGAGAATGTCTTGAAGCGAGATGGTACGCTCGATAGTTCAAGGATAAACGATTTTATCCCCTGGAAGGAGATTGTTCTATATAATGGATTTTTTGA
The DNA here is from genome assembly GCF_045601785.1 of Fibrobacter sp. Lineage (GTDB taxonomy): Bacteria > Fibrobacterota > Fibrobacteria > Fibrobacterales > Fibrobacteraceae > Fibrobacter. Next base: position 9,139 of record NZ_JAZSAF010000074.1, on the reverse strand, counting down.
TGGGCAGGGTCACACGATTTCGGGGCTTTATATGGAAGATGCCGATGGAATGTTCTACACGGGGCAACCATATGAGTATGCTGTAACCAAAGTCGTTATCCATAACTTGAAAGTACGGGATTCCTTCGTTTCGAGGGATCTCAGTGTCGGTGTGGGTGGAATTATTGGCAGCCATTCCGATGCCTATGCCCATATAGAAATTGAGAATACGCATTTTGACGGAACCATAGTGGCACACGGTGGTTACTTGACTCATGTCGGTGGATTGGTTGCAGAAGCCCACAATCTGTTGATTATAAGAAATAGCAGCCATCGTGGACTCATCGATATTGGGAAAGGTGTCAGTGCGGCCGGAGGCCTTGTGGGACTCTCCGACTACTATACGTTCCTTATACAGAACTCCAATGAAGGTCGCTTTGTCGGCGATGAGGAAAAAGAAACCCAATTCCCCTTCAGAGGAGATGTTGGAGGCCTTGTTGGAGAAGTTTCGACGCACTTTTTCATAGTGAATAACTACAATGCTGCCGACTTTGATTGTCATGATTGTTATGCTAATGGCTTGATAGGGGGCTATTATGTTGAAACCGATCAACGTATTCATGCAAGGGCTCCAGTCAGGCCCGAGCAATCCTTTGTTCTTAATAACCATAGCAAGGGCTCGATTATCAGCGGTGTGCCTTCGGAGCTGGATTATTATTGGATAGTGATATTCGATAACAACTTCTATCTGGATGGAACGTTGTCTCGCGACAGCATCGGGACTCCGGTCGAAGCTTCGGCGTTTGAAGATGGAACTGTTACAAAGGCGTTGCACGACTATGTGCAAAAGGATGCTCTCGGTAATGAGATAGCGGGCAGTGCTTATGGCGCGAACTGGATTCAGGGCGACGAATATCCCGTATTGACCGGCAGCGAAACGCGCAATGTTGCTTGGTTATATGTGTCCAAAATGCAGGAACCGTATGGTTACGTTCTTTTCTATACGCCCGGACAGGAGATGCCCTTGCCCACACCCTCTCTGAGTGACCAAACATTCTTGGGCTGGGAATTTGGTGATGCGCTGGTGACAGAAATTCCTGCCACGGCATCTGGGAATTTGGTCATATCATCGCAATGGAAGTCTATCCCGAGTAGTTCTAGCGTTGCTTCGAGCAGTTCGCAGGTTTCGTCTAGTTCTGAAAAATCGAGCTCAAGCGAGGCGGCTTCTTCCAGCAGCGGCGTGAACTCCAGCAGTTCTGCAGGTGGCAAGTCCAGCTCCAGCAAGGGCAAGGACGCGATTGTCGCCGATGGCTTTGTTCCGCAGTTCTCTCTCATAGTCGCCGGTCGCGAAATTCAGGTGGTAAACGCCCGTGTGGGAGCTGCCTATGCCGTGTTCGATATGCAAGGCCGCGTCATGATGTCTGGCAGGGTTGCTGTTTCTGACTTCAGCTTGACCGTGCCCTGTTCTGCCACTTATCTGGTTCGTATCGGAGGACAACTGCAAAAAGTCTCCCTAAAGTAGCGCTTATTGCAAAATCAAGACGCCTTTAAGGGCGTCTTTTTGTATTATTGAAAAAAAGAGGTGCCTGATGATGAAAAAATTCCCTAGTCCGCTCGCCTTGATGGCGCTATCGGCTTCGTTTGCGATGTTCCTTGGCCTTTCCGCCTGTTCTGACGATTCCTCGTCAGTAAATGTGCATATTGATTCCGGCGACGAAATCACGATCGATGTCCCTACGGGAGATGCACCGGGCGATTCAAAAGTCACGAGTTCATCGGATGAAGATATTTCCAGCTCTTCGAATCCGAAATCCAGTTCCTCTGTCGTCTCCGACGACAATTCGAGTTCTTCGGCATCGAAGGAAAAGTCTTCTTCTTCCGAGAAGGTAAAAGATGTGTCAAGCTCTTCGGCTGCGGCTTCTTCCGCTTCGGATAAAGCGTTTATAAACGAGGGCTGGCGCGACGACTGCCTCGCCAAAATCAACGAGTACCGCGCTACCGAATCCTTGCCGCCGCTCGCGCTCGCAGCGCAAGAAAAGCAGACTTGCGCCGAAGAAGCCGCCGCGGCGGACCTTGCCGAAAACTCTCCCCACGGGCATTTCGGCGACTGCGGCGAATTCGCGCAGAACAGCGGCCCGAATTTCAGCGCTAGCTGGCAAAAGGATGCCTCTGCCGTTGCCGAATACTACCTCAAGATGATGTGGGAAGAAGAAAAGGCGCTCGTTACAAGCGGTGAACGCGATCCTGAAAAGAAAGAGGACTATCCCTATATCGGCCATTACCTGAACATGAAAAACAAGAGCTACACCAAGGTCGCCTGTGGAATCGCGCTCTCTGCCGATGGCAAGAAGGGCTGGTTCAATGTGAACTTCTACTAGGGATTCTTCTTCCCGGAATCCTTTTTCTCGTGTATTCGTTTGATATACTCTAGGCCCTTGCTCCTTTCGGCGGCGAGGGCTGTTTTCTGTTTTTCTAGGAAGTCAACATAGAGTGCGGCACCTTCTTTCAGGTCTAGTCCCGCAGACTCAATGATGTTGAAAAACACCCTGATCGTGGGAATCTTGTTCCCCTTTCCCAAATTCCTTACGTATTCTCTCGAGACATCGCTGAAAAAAGCGATGTTTTTCTGGGTTGTCATCGTCCTTAAGAAAGCGATAAAATCTTTGATGGCATTCTTATGAACTTCATCATCGAACATGTTGCAATTTTAAAAACGCATCTTCTAAAATCACGCCAACTATAGTTTGCGTTCAAAAAAATGATTATACAAAAAATGTAATTTTGTTTCCCCTCTCAATAAACTATATTGCGCTTTATGAGATTGTGGTGCTGCCTTGTTCTGCTTGCGTCAACGACGCTGTTTGCATTGGAGCGTGCCTGGGAAGGTGACGCCTTGCTGGGTGAGCCGTTCGGGACCTGTGGCATCGATGCTGGTGATTTTCATGCGACACTGGTGCATTATCCGTTCATCGATTCCCTTTCGCCCAAGGGCGCCGTCCTTTACATCCATGGATTCAACGACTATTTTTTCCAGCGCAGCCTCGCCGAGAAGCTAGATTCGGCGGGATATTCGTTTTATGCCATCGACTTGCACAAGTACGGCCGTTCCTACCGAGTAGGTGAAACTATTGGCGAACTCCGCGACATCTCTGAATACTATGCCGAGCTGGACTCTTCCATCGCGGTCATCCGAGACATCGAAGGCGATTCCGTTCCGCTGGTGATTCTTGGCCACAGCACCGGCGGGCTGATCGCATGCCTTTATGCGGCCGACCGTGGCAACGGAGGTGGCCTTTCGGCCCTGGTTTTGAACAGCCCCTTTCTCGAGATGAACTATCCCTGGATTGTCCGTGTGGCAGGCGTCCCCCTGCTTTCGCTTGTTGGCGCGGTGTTTCCCGACCTGCCGATTCCAAGGAGCGACAATCCCAATTACGGCTTCAGCCTGCACCGTTCGGCGCGCGGTGAATGGGATTTCGACACGACCCTGAAGGTGATAGGGAGCCTACCGATTGACTTTGGCTGGCTCACCGCAATTCACAAGGGCCATAGCCGCATTCAGCAGGGCTTGCAGCTAGAGGTCCCCGTGCTCGTTATGCACAGCGGTTGCAGTTTCAAGGATTCCGAATGGGCCGATGAATACGAACACTGCGACGGCGTCTTGAATGTGGATCATATCCGCGAGTATGGCGCCCATCTTGGCGAGAATGTCCGCTTCGAAAAAATCGAAGGCGGCCTTCACGATGTTTTCCTTTCGCATGAACCTGCCCGCGACAGCGCCTACCAAAAGATGTTCCTGTTCCTTGAAAGTCGCCTTTAATCGGCGCGCCTTCCCTTCACGTCCACCCTGTGGTGTAACTTGCGCAGCATCGGTTGCGCTTTTTTGTTGCGCTTGGGTGCAATCTTTGTGGTGCCGCCGTTCAGGTTCGTGACCTCGATTTCGTCGCTCAGGAGCCATGAATCGTTGCCCTCTTCCACTTTCACGAGCGCCCTGTAGGCGCCCGTTTCGGAAATGGCGAGCGATGCCTTGTCTGCGCCTTCGATCATCTTGCCGTCCCTGTACCAGCGTGCTGCGTAGGCGTCGCCCTGCACCGAGAGCGTTACCCCGTTTTGCGCAATCTTGGGCTTTGCCATGGTAACATACTTGTTCACGATTTTCGCGAGCTCCTGGGCGCCTGTGGCGTTTGGGTGCACGCTGTCGTCCAGGAACCATGCGGGTGTCTTGAAAAGCGTATGCAGGTCGATAATGTTCACGCCTTTCTCCATTGCGGTCTCCTTGATAACCGGGTTGATCTGGCTTACGATCGCCGTGTCCATGATTGCCCAGTCGCAGTTGTTGCTGTAGGGTTGCAGCGTGGCATAAATCTCGGGGCTTGTGGGCAGGTGCGCGAAGGTGTCGATCAGCGCCTCGTAATCGGCGTGCAACTGAGAGATTTCGCATTGGCCGTAAAGGTAGTTGTATTTTTCGGCACCCTCCCAGATGCATTTGTCCGTGAAGTATTTGCTGTCGTTGGTGCCGAGCTCAATCACGACGATATCCGGCGAGGAGGCGAGCGCCGCCTTGAACTTTTCGGTCTTCCAGTAGCTGAAATTGTTGTCGCCGGCCTTGATTTTCTCGCCCGCAAAGGTCATGGAAGATACACCGAAGTTCGTGACGCTGTAGTCGCTACCGAGCATTTCTTGCAGGTGGTCGGGGTATTTCTTGTCGCCCCAGATTCCATATCCTTCGGTGATGCTGTTGCCGACGCAGGCCACGTTCGCTGCTAATGCGTTTGTCGCAAAGGCCGCCACGATAAATTTTTTCCCAAACATATAGGCTCCTTTTTCCCGAAATATAAAAACAAAGGGGGAGCGCCCTCCCCTCGCTCCTGCCCGCACGGCGGTCATCCGCTACCCCTCCTCCTAGGAGGAGCCCCTCCTAAAACCTCCCTACAGTCCTTGCTTCGCAAGAAACAAAAAAGCCGCGGCTCTAGCCGCGGCTTCTGTCATACCGTAGTAAAAGTGACTATTAGTACTTGCTCTTAAGGGCAGACGGGCATTCCACTTCCTTGTATTCCGTCTTCGGGTTGCCAGCGGCTTCCATCCAGTTGGCAAGGAAGAGGCAGCCTTCCTGGGCCTGCTTGTTGCTTGAGAACACGGACTTGCACTTGTTGGTCAGGCATTCCTTGCGCTTGCTCTTCACGTCGCCTGCGTATCCGACTTCGGATTCGCAGTCCGAAAGGAGACCGCCGTACTGGGCGCCCATGTTGTTGGACCAGCCCATCTTGGAACATCCGTTAAACAGGCCTACGCCACCACCCGGAATCATGATGTCAAACTGACCGCCGTCGGCATCCACGTCGCCGCCGATGTTGGAAATCATCACCACGAGAGTTTTTCCTACGAGGGCCTTATGGTTGCCCTTGGTTTCGTACTTTCCCTGGCCGGTGAAGGTGAGGGCGTAGCACTTGCCGCACTGTCCGCCGATGGCCGCAGGTGCTGCGGCAAAGGCGTAGGCGAGCTTGTCGCTTACGACAATAGGAATCTGGCCCATGCAGATGCCTGCATTACCGCCGTCGCACATGCTGGTAGCACCGCTGCTAACGGTGTTTCCGCTTGCGTCACAGGTCTTGGCGGTACCATTGCCTGGCCATGCGCAGTGGGGCTTGCAGCAGTCCCAATAACGGGTCGCAAAGCCGGGCTTTCCGCCCTTGCCCGCGTCGACATACTTGGCTTCGTCACCGGAGAGGTTCGTGTTCTGGCTGCTGGACGACTTGGCTGTGCTAGAAGAGGACTTCACGGAGGAGCTGGACCTTGCCTGCTGGCTGCTCGAGGACTTGGGCTGCTGCTGGCTAGAAGAAGATTTTGCCTGCTGCTGGCTGCTGGAGCTCTTTTCGTCGTTGCTCTGCTGGCCGTTGGATTGAGTCACGTTGAGAACCACTTCGTAGGACTTGCCTTCGATTTCGAAGGTTTCGGTAGTCTTGCCGGTCTGGAAGTAGTCGGGAATAGTCGTTGCCTTGATGGTGAATACGCCGTCATTGAATTCGGTATTCAGGAAGTAGGCGTTCCAGCTCTTGCGCACGGCCTTTTCCGCGCTGCTGACACCGGAGAAGGTGATGGCAGAGGTCTTTGCGTTTTGTGCAACGGTTTGGTTTAGGCTACCCGTCACGGTAATCTTGCCGTCGCTCACGACCTGCTGCGCAGAGGAGCTTTCGGGCTTGCTTTCAGAAGAACTCACCGTGGTGTTGGTTGTAGAGGAGCTGCTGTTGGCAGTCGCGACAGCGCTGGAAGTGGGCGTCGCGGTGGTATTCGTGTCGGTAGACTGCTGCTGGTTCGGGTCGGTTGCAGCGGCAGAGGAGGCGGGAATCTGTGCGGTCACCATTTCGCGGGTCGTTGCGGGGAGCACGCTTGTGTCCACATATTCCAGGATGACGTTGCCGTCGTTACCGACGATGGTTCCGGCGGTGGTGCTGCCTTCGGCGAGCTGCAGTGAGCCCACTTTCTGACCGTTCAGGTCGGTCACGATTCCTGATGGGTAAATCAGGTAGGGCTGGTCGGCATTCAAAAGCCAGCAAGGTTCCTGTGCGGATATGTCGCTATTGCCGCCGTTATCTTCGATCAGCTGCTGGGCGGAGAGGTCGATATCGTCGAGGGCGTCGGTGGCGTCGGAGCAGGCAGCAATGGCCAGTGCAGATCCCAGGACCAGGACGGACTTCAGGAATTGGTGTTTCATAGGTATCCTTGGTTAAACCATTAGAAAATCAACGAGACTTTCTATAGAAAGCCCTTCCAATTCCATCCTACCCTAAAGATAGCTTAATTGCCCTGCGTTTTCATGTAAAATTTTGTTAGATACGCAGTTACGCGATATTCGTCACATAAAAAAAGACCCAGGTTTTTAGCCTGGGCCTGATTCTAAACAGATTTGAAGTTGGACCTTAGTATCTGTCCGTCAGTTCCTTCGGGCATTCCACTTCCCTGTAGTTGTGGGTCAGGTTGCCGGCGGAGTTCATCCATGTTGCAAGGAACATGCAGCCTTCCTTTGCTTCGGGGTCGTTCGAGAAGGATGCTTCGCACTTCTTTTTCATGCAGCTCTTGTACTTGCTGGTATTGTAGTTGTTTTCCTTTTCGCATTCGTCCAGGAGGCCGCCGTACTGGGAGCCCTGGGAACCCCAGCCCATCTTCTGGGAGCAACCGTTGAAGATGCCGTAGCCACCACCTGGGATCATCACGTCGAACTGGCCGCCCTGCACGTCGTAGCCCACGTTGTTGGACATGACGATCAGGTGCTTGCCCTTCATGGCCTTGTGGATGCCCGCAGCTTCGTACTTGCATCCGCCGTCAAAGACCAGGTCGAAGCACTTGCCACAGTTGTTTTCTCCACCCGGGGTTGCCGCGAAGGCAAATGCGAGGGTGTCGTTGATGATGATGGGGAACTGGCTTCTGCAGATGCCGGCGTTACCGCCGTCGCACATGCTGGTTGCGCTCTTGTCGCCAATTTCGTTGCCCTGGGCGTCGCAAGTCTTGGCAGAGCCGCCGTGTTCGGGCCATGCGCAGTGGGGCTTGCAGCAGTCCCAGTAGCGCGTTGCGTAGCCGGATCCGCTCTTGCCGCCGTTGATGTACTTGATCTGGTAGCCGCTGCTCTGGCTGCTGGAAGACTTGACAGAACTGCTCGACGACTTTGCGGAGGAGCTAGACTTTGCGGTGCTGGAAGAGCTGTGCGTATTCGTTGCGCTGCTGAGGCCCGGCTGGTTGGAATCGGAGCTCATGGGGATTCCTTCGCTGGAGTACGGCAGGTTGTTGGCATCGCTGCTCTGGGGGCCGGGGATTGCGCTTTCGCTGCTTTCTATGCCGGGGTTTACGTTGCCGCCGTTAGGGTTGACCGTTGCCTGGTACGGCTTTAGTGTCGCGATGTCCACGTTTTTCACAAGGACTTCGCCGTTGGCGTCGACGATGCTGCCCGATGTCGTGGTCATCCCGGTTTCCGGGTCCACGGCGGGAAGTCCGGTGTCGGGGTCCGTGTCGAAGACGAAGGCTCCGATGGTGTTTCCGTTTGCGTCGGTTACGTGGAAGGTTCCCGGGTAAATGACATAGATTTCGTCGGCGGACAGCACCCATGCGTCGGAGGTGATGACGGGGGGAGTCAGCTGATCGAGCTCAGAGAAAACGATGCCTTCTTCGAGAACGGTGACCTGGTCGGGGGCAATGATACGGCCCGTGTTGAAATCTGCGAAGCCGATGACTTCACCGGTTTCTGCGTTGGTGACGATTCCTGTGGCCTGGTCAATGATGTAGTCGGCGCCATCGCCTTCGTACAGGAAGGACTGGCTGGTGACGATGTAGTTAGTAGCATTTGAGCTGGTTACATCGCCGCAGTTGCACAGGAGCAATGCTGTCGCAAGGGTGATGACCGACTTAAGAAAGATCTTTTTCATATGGGGTTCCTTGGGATTTCTCAAACACGCTATCTAAAAATAGCCAAAGTGAGTTCCTTTTAAAAGTAAAAATAATTTCTTGTACTCTGTTTTTGCGTAAGCTCACACTTTTTGGCATGGACAATAAGACAAGGCCGACAGGGAACGAATTGTAAATTTTTTATGTGTAAACAACATTTTACAAATATTTATTCACAAACTTGAGTGGCTCCGCTGGTGATTCACCAAGATGTTCTTAGACTGTTGATAAACTGGAGTTACGATAGGACTAAAAAAATGAACCCTTGAAATTTGACGAAAAAAGCCAATTTCGTTGACAGGCATAGACATAGGCGAATGGGGGTGCCTGAACGCAGATTGGGCCAATTTCAACTCCAAAATTTGCGTTTTTGAGCAAAAAACAAAAAAAAATGCTTGAAAATTTTCTTGAATTTGCTAAATTTGTTCGGCAAAATTCGCAAAGTACCGCTTCCTATGCTTTGCGGAATAACCGGAATACGTGTTTAACCCGCACCATTCCTAGGATTCGAAGCGATAAACCTTCTGCTGAAGAAGAGGAAAAAATGGCAAAAGAACATTTTGACAGAAGCAAGCCGCACTGCAACATCGGCACCATCGGCCACGTTGACCACGGCAAGACCACTCTGACCGCCGCAATCTGCACGACCCTCGCTGCACGCGGCCTCGCCGCCGCCAAGCGTTTCGACGAAATCGACAACGCTCCCGAAGAAAAGGCCCGCGGTATCACG
>NZ_JAZSAF010000073.1:0-83129 GCF_045601785.1 Fibrobacter sp. | reverse complement strand
AAGCTGTGACTCGCGGACAATTTTCGAAAAGTCATTCGAGAAAATAAAAGAGCGCCTTTCCTTGCCGGCAATTTCACGAAGAACGCCGAGCTTGATGGCGTAATCCTTATTGGAGATAATCGTTTTCCAGTCGGCTGCCGGAGTTAGCCACTGCGACTCATTGTTTTTTTCGTACTTGACAAGTGTCGTTTGTTTTTTTTCAGGAACCTTTTCAACTAGCTGCTCGGCAACAACCTGCAAGCCACTCTCTTGGTTTAATTCTACAGAAAAGGTGTAGCTTAGTGTTTTGACTATTTCATCATTTTCAAAAACATTGAACAGGAACGTGCATTCGGAGGACTTTTGCCCACGAAAGATATAGTGAGCCGCTTTCGGGTTCAGGGAGTCCCCTCTGGCGAGACATTGCAAAAATTCAAGAGCATTGATAATTGCCGTTTTGCCGGAACCATTTTGACCATAAACGCCCAGAACGTGGTTCTTGAATTCAACGGAACCGTGGACCACGTTTTTGAAGTTGTTTAGCGTAATGGACTGTATCTGTATGATTGACATAGCGTTTCTTCCCCGTTACTGTACAAAAAATAGCAAATTGTACTGAAAAAAGATAATTTTTATGAAAATATTATTAAAAAACAATACAAAATGTATTAAAATTCAATAATATTTTCATTTTTTGACAGTCTGATTGGGGTTCCGGATAGGGGTGTCGTCATTCGTTTACTGCCGTAAATTTGTGAAATTTATCAAAAAATCAATACAAAATGTATAGAAAACGCGGAATAATTTGGACTTTTCTCTATTTCTTCCTCATCTTCCCGCCAGCAAACACCACCAAGAGTGCTCCCGCAGCAACGCCGCAGACCTTCTTGAGGTCGCTCCAGAATTGCTTCCGCTTTGCCTTGCACTGCTCGCAAAGTTTCTCGGTGTCTTCGGGCTTGTCGCAGCCGCACTTTTTGCATTTGTTCCAGAGTTTTTGAGTCATTGCGTGTCTCCTTGACAGCTAGATTCTAATATATACTTTTTGCGTTAGGGATGGCTTGCCTTGTGAAATTTATTCTACTTTTCTTTCTACCACCCATCTCAAGGAGTCTCCCATGAAAAATCGTTTTGCACTCACGCTTATGGCAACGCTCATCTGCAGCACGCTCGCCATGGCCCAGCTCCAAAAGCTTCCCGCCCCGGCAAAGACCGGTGGCAAGCCTGTGATGGAGGCGCTCTGGAGCAGGGCTTCCGGCACGGAGTTCAGCGACAAGATGCTCAGTGACCAGGATCTTTCGAACTTGCTCTTCGCGGCTATCGGTGTGAACCGCCCTGCCGATGGCAAGCTCACTTCACCGACTGCCCGCAACTTCCAGGAAATCCGCGTGTTCGTGTTCACGAGCAAGGGCGTCTCGGAATACCTGAACAAGGAAAACGCCCTGAAGCAGGTGGCGAAGGGTGACCATAGGGGGCTCGTTGCCGACCGTCAGGATTGGGCGAAGGCGGCCCCGGTCAGCATCCTCATCGTTGCAGACGAGACCAAGTTCGGCAGCAGCGACGCCCGTGCGAAGGTGACGATGGGGACCGACGCGGGAATCGTGAGCGAGAATATTAATTTGTTCTGTGCCGGCATGGGCCTGGTGACCCGTCCGCGCATGACCATGGATGTTCCCGCCATCAAGAAGCTTCTCAAGCTTTCTGACTCGCAGGTGCCCTTGCTGAACAACCCCGTGGGCTACGCGAAGTAATCAAAAATCATTGTAACCTATCTTCCGACTTTCACTTCGTAATTCGCTTTTTTTCTGCCGACTTGGCTGCCGTCAATGCGGTATGCTTTGGTCGGCGTCATTCCCGTGGGGGCCGCATCCGCGCGGTTCTGCCGTTGCGCCCCAATGCGGTCGGAGCCCGGGGCGGTTGTGTCCGGTGCGCCCGCCTTTACCGCGATGGAGTCGGTAGATACGGTGAAGTTGTCGTAGCGGATAAAGCAGTCGTGGGTGGGGGCCCATTCGGCACTGCTTCCGCCGTGGAACGTGGAGAGGTAGAACTTGTCGACTTTCACGGTGTCGTAGTCGCGGAGCCTGAGCGTATCCACATCCAGCGCGAGTTCGCCGTCAATCCACGCTTGCACGCGGCCGTTCTTGTCGCCGTTGCCGGGAGAGGCGATGGTGTTCATACTTACTTTATTTACAATACGGTGCCAGGTGCCGGTGGTGAACTGTTTTTGCGGGATGGTGCCGTTCAAGTCCCACTTGAAGTCGTCACCATATACGGACTCTTGCCCCATAAAGTAGATGAGCTGCACGGCGTTGCCGTCTTTGCGCCACATGATGCGTGCGCTCCAGCCGTCGCCGGTTTCGGGCATGGCGTTGCCGGTGTAGCACTTGCCGCCGCATAGGCCGGGGAGTTTGCCGCCGAGCTGGAATTCGAATCCGTCTTCAAAAAATATGTCGTAGGCGCTCCACATGGTGTCGGCGGTTTTCACGAGCGGCTGGATGATTTGCGCGGCGCAGGCGGGCGTGTCGTTGTCGTTCGGGCCTACGCAGCCCTTGGGGTATTTGAGCTGCAGTACGTTGCCATGTTCCTCGCCGTCGTAAACGATCTTGGAGTTTTCGCCATTGTTCTTGTCCATGGCGTACCACCAACTTTTGTCGTAGTCGTTGCGCTTGAAGTCTTCCTTGGCCTCCGCATTGCCGTACACGCCGACTTCGCGGTTCTCGAAGTTCACGAACGAGACGGTGTCGGATGCCGTTTGTGCGAAAGCGCCCTGTATAAACACAGTCGGCATGAATGCCGCAGCACAAACTAGTGCGGGAATATTCAAGAATTTCATACAGCCTCCTTTATTGCGCTTGATTTTAAAATACATTATTTTCTAGAAAAATGTATCTTTATGTCATGAGCGATTTACTAAACAAAAAGCAGGATTCTGTTTCGCAAGAGCAGAAATCTGCAGATGTGGCAGCAAAAACCGCAGACAAAGCCGCTGCCGAGGCTCGCAAGACCCGCATCAAGAAAATGCGCGGGTGGCTTTCTCCGCGCGATTCCGTAGCCGACGACTTTGGCCCCGAAGATGCCGCCCTCTATTACGGCGAAGGTCATTCCGGCTGGAACCGATAATGTTGGTTCGTTAAGTTCATTTTTTGTATATTTGAGATAGCTGGTTAAGTACTAGCCCGTGTTTTTTAGATCGTTAATTCGCATTATGTGCGAAAGCGGTCTTTTTTTTATGCGGTAAAAATAAACCCGAATAGGAGTACAGATGAAGGAATTTGAAATGGTCGGAATGAAGACGATAGGTAATGTGGAACTGCTGCAGAAACCGCATGCGCGCATCGGCGTTTATGCGTCGCGGCAGTTGGATAATGCGGAGAGCATTATCAGGAAACAGTGGGCGATATCGAAGGGGCGGCAGCGCAAGTGCATTGCCGGCACATTCCATTCTCAGTCGGAATGCGAAATTCTTTATTACGTGTTGAAGTACGGTGGCTCTGCCGTGTGGTTCATGGGCTGCAAGTTGCCGGATACCCTGCCCGATTTCTGCAAGAAGGCCGTGAAGAGCGGGCGCCTGCTAATGGTGTCGTGCTTCAACCGCGAAAGGCACAACCTCGCGACCGCAAGGTACTGCATGCACATGGTCGATCTCGCGTCGAGCTACCTCGTGTTCTGGGCGCTGGAAGGCAGCCGGATGCTCGGGCCCATTCACGCCCGCGCCGTCGCCCGCGGCAAGTGGGTGGAATGCTTTTGAGAAGTGGGGGGGGGCAAAACGCCTGATAAAATGCCGCAAAAACACTCAGTAAATAGTTTTTTGTAAAAATGTGCAATTTTCTTGAAAATTGGGCAGGAAAATGTGTATATTTATAAAAAAACTGGGTAGGAAAACGTGTTTAAGAGAAAAATCGACCAAATTCTGGAAAACTGGCTGGACGAACCGAAACACAAGCCCCTTGTGGTAAAAGGGGTTCGCCAGTGTGGCAAAACCAGCAGCGTTAGGGCTTTTGCGGAAAGTCATTTCAAGCACGTGGTGTACCTGGATTTTCGGGAGCACCCGGATTACAAGAAATTCTTCGAACCCAATGTTTCCGTAGCGTCTATCATCATGCGCATTTCCGCAGCGCTCCCTGCGGCAGAAATCGTGCCCCATGAAACGTGCTTGGTGTTTGACGAAATTCAGGATTGCCCGCTGGCCCGCAGTTCCCTCAAGTATTTTTTTCTGGATGGTCAATACGAGGTGATGTGTACGGGCTCGCTACTTGGAGTGCATGGCTACAAGACAAAAGACGAGAAGGGGGGTGAACAGGAGTCATCTATCCCGGTGGGTTTCGAACACATTGTCGAAATGTTCCCGATGGATTTTGAGGAATGGCTCTGGGCTAACGGAATCAAGCCGATGCATTTCGATTACCTCAAGGAATGTTTGCAAAGTGAAACGCCTGTTGATGCAGCGATTCACGACCGATTCAGGGAACTGCTCAACCAGTATGTGATTGTCGGCGGCATGCCGGAAGTGGTGACAACATTTTTAGAAAGCGGGCTAGTTGGCAAGGCGCTTGCCATACAAAAGCGGATTGTTGACGAATACAAGGCCGACATGGTCAAGTACGCCGCGAAAGAGGACAAGGCGCGTATTCGTGAATGCTTTGAATCTATTCCCTCGCAACTTGCGCGTGAATACAAAAAATTTTCGTATAGCGTTGTAAAGAAGGGCGGTCGTGGGCGTGATTATGCCGGAAGCCTGCAATGGATCGAGGACGCGGGAATCATCCGGCGTTGCTATAATATTGAAAAGACAGAACTGCCTTTAGACGGCAGCAAGATTCCAAGCGAGTTCAAGGTTTATATGGCTGATATCGGGCTGCTGATTTCTATGCTCGAAGATGGAACGCAGTCGAGCATTCTGAGCGGCGACTTGCTTGGTTACAAGGGAGCCATTTTTGAAAACCTGGTTGCCGACATTTTTGGCAAGATGGGACGCAAGCTTTATTACTATCATAAGGACAGCGGAGTCGAACTTGATTTTGTCATGCGCTACCGCGGCAAATGTACACCGGTAGAATGCAAGGCTCGAAACGGGAATGCCAAATCCATGCGGACCGTGCTCAAGAACAAAGAAAAATACCATGTGGAACAAGCCCTGAAACTGGGCGACTACAATGTCGGTCGCAACGGTGAAACGCTCACATTGCCCATGTACATGGGATTTTTGTTGACAGAGGTTTGATGGCTACAAGTACAAAGAAAATCCTTGGAATTATAATATCTGCATTCATTCTGTTTGGTTGCTCTTTAACAGAGGTGCGGCGTTATAAGGATATTCATAATCCAAGTCAATCCAAGGTGGCGGTTGTTTTTAGGTATGATGAATTACCAGAATACAAGTCTGCAAAAGAGAACTTTGAAAAAGTTCTTGCCGCTAAAGGTTTTGAAGTGGTTCAGTTTGAACCTCTTGATTCGACTTTGGATTATTTAGTAGTATCTATAACAGGAAGTGATTATCGTGACGAATCCATAAGAGTAACTCTTGTGGATTACAAAAAACGAGAAATTGTAAGTCGCTTTACCTATGCCCCTTTTTCAAAATTGAGTGCTAAAAAAATAAGGAATTTGTTTGAGAAAATGTTTGGCGCCCCTATCGACTACCATAGTGTTGAAGCAAACCTTAAAAACGATATAAGCAAGGATTATGATGTACGGAATCTTGTAGAAGAACGCGAATATGCGTCAAGGCGTCTTGATGTGTTGAGGAATGATTCTGTGGGCAAACCCTTAGTAGAATCTTTTGAAATGTATAGACAGATTGTAAAAACGAAGGATTCGTCGCTTACGGATTCAATGGAAAAAAATAGGGATGAATTTTTTACTGGATGGAAGGGCGTTTCTGATTCGATTTGCGGTGCGGTAAATTCAGATGATTCGTTGGTTGCCGATATCCGCTCCATTTATGAGACTGTTTTGAAAAACGATATTTGGAGAAACAATAAACATAGGCCAATGTATTTTGTCTTGTACAATTGGATCTCTTATCGTGTTGCGCCGGACTCTAGCCTGGAAAGCTTGAAAAATGTCGATGTGCTAAAAGAAGACCAGTATGAATGGAAAAAATTGCAATCGGCTTGTCCTAGTGCAGCATCTTCAGGTCAAGAAGTTCTTGTTCTGACGGAAGAATATCATGAATTGCTGAATACCTTTATGGGTGTAAAGGAGCGTGATGAGGGACTTCGTCTTGTTGATGTTTATACTGTGCCCGGTTTTGAAGAGGCTATGTCGAGAATTAAATTTTTTGAGCCAGCGATTTCTGTAGAAATACAACATGATGCGTATGCATTTGATTATTCGTCGTACCCGATAATTTCAAAAGTGGTTTATAACAACGTTTTCAACATTGCCGTAGTGTATGTATGGGAAGGCAGTGCAAGATTTTCTATTCGCCTAGTCAAGAATGATGGAATTTGGCAGATTGTTGAAAAGAAACGAGATCTGATATTATAGGGATTAAAAAAATCCCCGCGCATTTTATTTTGCACGGGGAGATTTTTAGATCCTTCGCGACCTATGGTCGCTCAGGATGACTGTTCAAAAGCACGAAGTGCCGTGCTCACGCCTCAGAGCGCAGCGACCCCAAAGCGCGAAGCGCGACCTCATTAGTACCTGTAATGATCCGCCTTGTACGGGCCTTCCACGGGCACGCCGATGTAGTCGGCCTGGGCCTTGGTGAGGGTCGTGAGGTGGACGCCGAGCTTTTCGAGGTGCAGGCGTGCGACCTTTTCGTCGAGGATCTTCGGGAGTGTATAGACGACGCCGCTTTCGTACTTGATGCCGGCGACAGTAGCCTTCCCTTGTGCGTTGAGCCAGAGGTCGATCTGCGCGATGGTCTGGTTCGTGAAGCTTGCACTCATCACGAAGCTCGGGTGTCCGGTGGCGCAGCCGAGGTTCAGCAAGCGGCCTTCAGCAAGGATAAGGATGCTGTGACCGTCGGCGAAAATCCATTCGTCGTACTGCGGCTTGATTTCGTTACGCTTGATGCCCGGAATCTTCTTCAAACCAGCCATGTCGATTTCGTTGTCGAAATGGCCGATGTTACCCACGATGGCGCGGTGCTTCATCTTGCTCATCTGAGCGGCGCTGATGATGCCGGTGTTACCGGTGGTGGTCACGAAGATGTCGGCGTAGCTAACCACTTCGTCGAGGGTCTTGACTTCGTAGCCTTCCATGGCAGCCTGCAGGGCGCAAATCGGGTCGATTTCGGTGATGATCACGCGGGCGCCCTGACCGCGGAGGGACTGTGCGCAGCCCTTACCCACGTCGCCGTAGCCACAAACCACAGCAATCTTACCGGCCATCATCACGTCGGTGGCGCGGTTGATGCCGTCGATGAGGGAGTGGCGGCAGCCGTAGAGGTTGTCGAACTTGGACTTCGTGACGGAATCGTTCACGTTGGTTGCCGGGAACTTGAGACGGCCAGCCTGTGCCATCTGGTAGAGGCGATGCACGCCGGTAGTGGTTTCTTCGGAAACGCCGCGGAGAGTTTCGCGGGCGCGGGTCCATTGCTTCGGATCCTTCTCGAAAATCTTACGGCACGTGGCGAGGAACACGCCCCATTCTTCGCTGTCGGTAGCGGGGTTGAATTCGGGCACCGAGCCCGCGTCTTCGAATTCGGCGCCGCAGGTCACGAGCATGGTGGCGTCGCCGCCGTCATCCACGATGAGGTCTGCGGTCTTGCCGTCGGGCCACACGAGGGCGCGGGCGGTGTTTTCCCAGTATTCTTCGAGGGTTTCGCCCTTCCAGGCGAACACGGGCACGCCCTGCGGATTTTGCACGGTGCCCTTCTTGCCCACCACGACGGCGGCGGGGGCGTTGTCCTGCGTGCTGAAGATGTTGCAGCTGACCCAGCGCACGTCGGCACCGAGGTCCACCAGCGTTTCAATCAAAATAGCGGTCTGCACGGTCATGTGGAGGCTACCCATGATGCGGGCGCCAGCGAGCGGCTTCTTGCCTGCATATTCCTTGCGCAGCGCCATGAGGCCCGGCATTTCGGTTTCGGCGAGGTCGAGTTCCTTGCGGCCTTCCACTGCAAGGTTGATATCCTTAATTTTGTATTCCATAATGTTTCCTTTTGGCGCGGGTTTTGCACCCTACGGTTCTATTTATGCATAAATATAGTTATATGCATAAAACATGTCAACGGCACGGTAACAAAAAAATCCCCGACCAGGGTCGGGGGTAAAATCCTGCGGGCACCGATCCTATTAAATAGGCCGACTATTCAATAGTCAGAATATCGCAAAAGCCGGTGACTTCGAAGATTTCCTTGATGGCAGAACTTGCGTTCTTCACGACCATGGTACCCTGCTTATTCATCACCTTCTGGGCCATGAGCAAGATACGGAGTCCAGCAGAAGAAATGTAGTCGAGCTTCTTGAAGTCGAAAGCCAGCGACTTGACTCCATCGAGCTTGCCCTGGATTTCGGCATCCAGCTGCGGAGCGGTCAACGTGTCCAGGCGCCCTTCGAGAGCGATCGTCAATACATTGTTCTCGTTCGTCTTTGTAATCTGCATAGGTTTTTCCTCTTCTTACAATTTAAAAATTTTACAGAGTCTTGGTAATGGCAAGTTCGTTCTTGTCACCGTTTCTGCGGTAGCTCACGCTATCCATCGTCTTTTTGACAATGAATATGCCAAGGCCACCAATTTCACGTTCTTCAATCGGGAGCGAGATGTCGGGGTCAGCCTGACGAATCGGATCGTAGGGCTTTCCGTTGTCGATAAAGGTGAGTCTTGCCATCATCGTCGCCTTGCGAATTTCCACAATCAGGGTCACCTCGGTCGCACCCGAGAACTTGACGATGTTGCTATAGATTTCGTCAATGGCGATATTGATCTGCATTTGCGACTTCATCGAGCCTTCCATCGGGGCGAGAATTCCTTCGACAAACGCAGTCAAGATGTCCTGGTTTTCCGGAATGACATCTACAATCTTTTCATAACGCTCCCAAGCGTCTTTCATTTGCATTTTCTTTGCTCCATCCATTGGTGTAAGGATGTCCTCGACAAACGACTTGAGCTCTCCACTCTTGCCGTTGTTGGAAACATCGATAGTCTTTTCATAGCGTTCCCACACAGGTTCGTCGATTCCGTTGAACTTGACGGCAAGCATGGTAATGTCGTCGAATTGCGGAACATCCTGCACAAAGTGGTCGATTTCCTTCTTGACCAAGGCACAGGTTTCTGCGGAAGACAGTTCACCACCTTTCCTTATGGTTTCAAGCAACCTGTTGTCGCCGAACAGTTCATTGTTGTAGTTGGTCGCTTCGGTCACACCGTCGGTGTAAAGGAATAGCATGTCGCCCGGCTTGAGATCATAAGTCTGCTGCTTGTAAATCGTATTTTCCATGGCGGCCATGACAATGTCCGACTTGCTCGGGATAAATTCGGCAGTACCGTCTCTGTGCCGCACGACAGGCGGGTTGTGTCCGGCCGAGGCAAAGTCGATATGTCCCGTGCGCAGGTCGATAATGCCCGCCCACACGGTCACAAACATGTTCAGGCGATTTCGCTTTGCAAGTGCATAGTTCGTCTTGTTGAACGCATCGCCAACCGATTTCAGGTTCTTGGTCATGGTGCGGAGGATAATTCGTGCAACCATCATGAAGAGTGCCGCGGCAACACCCTTGCCAGACACATCACCAACGACGACGCACAGATGATCGTTGTCGATCTTGAAGAAGTCGTAGAAATCTCCACCCACTTCCTTGGCTGGTAATAGGAACGGAGCGAGTTCGTGGCGGTCGTCATCGGAATTTTCGTCACGCTCTTCGCCGGGCAGCATCGAAAGCTGAATGTTTCGGGCGAGGTCGAGTTCGCGCTCGATGCGCTTCATGTCCTTCTGCTTCTCGACGTTGTCCTTGAGTTCGGTGAGCATGTTCGAGAACGCCCACGCGAATTCGGCCACTTCGTCGCGGCCCTTAATTTTTGGAATCGCCACGTCAAAATTTCCGCGTCCAAGCTTGCGGGCAGCAAGGGCAAGATCCTTGAGCGGCTTTGCCACGCGGAACGAAATCAACAGGATGATGACAAGAATGATACCGTAACCGCCAAGCGACAGTGCGAGGAACAGCTTACGCACAGAGCTCTGGTCCTCGAGATATTTCTGGATGGGCCACACGACCATGAAGGTCCAGTTGGTCGAATGGATCGTCGTGTAGTAAACGGCAGATTCTTCGCCGCCGGCAACCGTACCGATGAAGAGCCCGCTGCTATCCCTACGCTCAAACTCAACGGCGCTATTTCCAC
This sequence comes from Fibrobacter sp., assembly GCF_045601785.1. Classification (GTDB taxonomy): domain Bacteria; phylum Fibrobacterota; class Fibrobacteria; order Fibrobacterales; family Fibrobacteraceae; genus Fibrobacter. The sequence goes on along the minus strand of NZ_JAZSAF010000073.1, from coordinate 72,863 downwards.
GGATTTCCTTGACAACAATGTCACTGTTCCTCTTGCCCTGGGCAATACTTCTCGGATAAGCCACAGCCTTGTTCTTGGTCGTTGTAATCAGAGCGTATCCCGAGTTTGAAACTGGAATCGCAGCGACTTCGTCTTTAAGGAACTCGATGGACATATCTATGGCGAGCACACCGGCCAGGACATCTTCGCCGGCCTTGTTCTTCTGGAAAATAGGAACGGTGTATACGGCGATCGGCTCCGGGACGAATTCACCGATAAACGGTTCCTGCCAGCGGGACGTCCTCCCATCCCTGGTGCTGGCATACCATTCCTTGTCGTCGTAATGCCCCCCGGTAACGAGCTTGATTTCATTTTCGGTATAGCGTGCAAGACGCATGAACTCGCCCTTGGGAGTTTCAGGACCCATTCCCGGTTCGTAGGCGAGCACAACGGCCACAATCTGGGGCACCAGGTTTCGGGCATTCGTGAGCGACTGGAACAGGAACTCGTCCAGTTCTGCCTTGGTCATCTTGCGCTTGCCAAGCGTCGCGGCAATGTCGTCACCCACAAGCTTTCCTGCGTTGAACAGCTTGTCGATGTAGTTCACGTTTGCACGACTGGACTCTTCGCCGTTTTCGACCGTTATGCGGTTCAGCATCTCTTGCGTTTTGTAGCTCATGAGGCCAAAAATCATGCCGAAGACGACCGTAATCGCCGCAAGAATCATCATGGACTGCTTGAAAGCCAAGCCACGGAAATTGAATCCCATAGAAATCCTCTCTTCTTTTCTGTAAATATATGTAAAAACGCCCTCAATTGTTGAGGGCGCTCGCAAGAGTTCAGGTTTTTGCCGTTTTTTGGCAGTCGGCATCAGGAACGGTTCTTTTTTGCCCTGCGCCTGAAGTGCTCGATGAGCGGGGCCACGGTTTCCTTGAAGTCGTCATGCGTCTCGATGCGCACGAAGTCAATCGACATGCGCTGGAACAGTTCCTTGGTCGCCTTGCCCTGGCGCTTTGCCTCGCGGGCGAACGCCTCGCGGAATGCCGCATCGCCGGTATCAATCAGAAGCGTCTCCCCGGTTTCGGGGTCTTCGAGTTCTACGAGGCCTGCAGGCGGCAGTTCCATTTCACGCGGGTCCACCACCGATACCGCAAGCACGTCGTGGCGCTTGCGCAAAATCTTGAAGGCGTTTTCGAAACCTTCGTCCAAGAAGTCGCTCATTACCACGACCACGGCACGGCGGTTCAGAATCTTGCCTGCGTACTCCAGCGCCACCTGCGTATTCGTGCCGTGGTGCTGCGGCTTAAAGTAAAGGATTTCGCGAATTAGCCGCAGCACGTGCTTGCGGCCTTTCTCCGGCGGGATAAACAGTTCGACCTGGTCGGTGTAGATTAAAAGCCCCACCTTGTCGTTGTTCTTGATGGCGGCAAAGGCAAGCAACGCCGTGAGGGTCGCCATGACTTCTCCCTTCATCTGCTTGCCGGAACCGAACTCCGAACTGCTGGACGCGTCGACCATCAAAAGCATGGTCATCTCGCGCTCTTCGATAAACTTCTTCACGTACGGCGTGCCCGTTCGTGCGGTCACGTTCCAGTCGATGGTGCGCACGTCGTCGCCCGGCATGTACTCGCGGACCTCGCTGAACTCCATGCCGTTCCCCTTGAAGGAACTATGGTAAGCGCCGGTCATCACGGTGTCGAGCGTGCCGCGAACAGAAAGTTCGATGCGGCTCACGGTCTTCAAAACTTCTTTATCTAGCATCTTAAAGTCTCTTTTACACCAAGAATATACAAAAAATCCCCAAAAAAGGCTATATGGGCTGTCGGGGGCGTTACGGTGGCCTCCCCACCCAGGTCATTCATGTATAAAGTTGGGCGGTTTGTCGAATAAATCGCGAAAAAGTACGGTTTTGGGCAGTCACTTTAACAAAAAATGATTATTTTGTTAGGCGCAAGGCTGAATCACTCAACCAACTAACAGGTAGCTATGTCCGCAAAAGTTACAAGCAGCGACAAGATAGAAGATTTGTTCCCGGAAACATCCATCCGCAAGATCATCACGCCGGTGGAACGCCTGATGAAGGTGGAAACGACTGGCGGTATCGTTCTGATCATCATGACGATTGCGGCTCTTTTGTGGGCGAACCTTTCTCCTGAAAGTTACCATCACTTTTGGCACCTGCCCATCGCGATGACGATTGGTAGCTGGGTGGGGTCTGCGGACCTGCACTGGTTCATCAACGACGCGATGATGACGATATTCTTCTTCAATATCGGTCTCGAAGTCAAGGGCGAGATGACCTACGGCGAGCTCAGGAACCCGAAGGCGGCGAGCCTGCCGATTATTGCAGCGGCGGGCGGCATGCTTTTCCCGGCGCTGATTTACTTGGCTCTGTGCCCGCACGGGGCAAACAGTGCCGCGCACGGCTGGGGAATCCCGACAGCGACGGATATCGCGTTCGTGGTGGGCTGCATGGCGATTCTTGGAAAGAAGGTGCCGCATGCGCTCCGCGTGATGATCTTGACACTCGCGATTGCCGACGACATCGGCGCGATCTTGGTGATTGCGATTGGTTACCCAAGCGGCGATGGAATCAACTTCCTTGCACTGGGCGCCGGATTTGCGCTGCTTGCGCTGATCAACGTACTGTTCCGCATCGGTGTCCGCAACATGCTGTTGCACGGCGTGATCGGCATTGCCGTGTGGGCCTTCTTCGTAAAAAGCGGCGTGCACCCGACCATTGCGGGCGTGCTGCTCGGGCTCTCGGTGCCGGCAAAGCCCGTGCTCGCGAAGGGCAAACTCGCCCACTTTGCAGGAAGCGTCGGTGGCAAGCTTTCGGGCGAAACGAACGACCGCAACGAACAGTACGAAGTGTTTACGCTGCTGAAGCGCGGCGCCCGCGAAAGTATCTCGATGCAGGAACGCCTGTTCAAGCCGCTCGTGCCGTGGGTGAACTTCTTCATTATGCCGCTGTTTGCGCTCAGCAACGCCGGCGTTGAAATCAAACTCGGCGGCGTAGAAGTGCCCGTGATGGGTGCGGTGGCGTTCGCATTGATCTTCGGCAAGCCGATCGGCATTTTCCTCTTCAGCCTCTTGGCGGTGAAGATTGGCGTGTCGGTGAAGCCGAGCTACAGCTGGAAGGTGCTGTGGGGCGGCGGCATGCTCGCGGGTATCGGATTTACGATGGCGCTCTTTGTGGCAAGCCTCGCCTTCGATGTAGGCGACCGTCAGGATTCCGCGAAGCTCGGTATCTTGCTGGGTAGCTTCTGTGCAGCGATCCTCGGCACCATCTACATGAGCATCGTGTCGAAGGCGCATCACGAGTCAGAAACAGACACTAAACCATAGGCAAATCGTCATTGCGAGGAGCATCGCGGAACCTGCCTCGAGCGAAGCGTGGTGGACGCAATCTCTAGCAGAAGTCATCCTGGAGGGAGTGTAACGACCGACGGGATCCAAAATGAATAATTAAAAATGCCTCATTTCGTCTATATGCTCCGTTGTGCGGGAGACCGCATTTATACGGGGTATGCTGTCGATGTCGAAGCTCGTTTTGAACAACATAAATCTGGCAAGGGTGCCAAGTTCACCAAGGCGTTCCCGCCGGAGTGCATTCTGCGAAAATTTGAACTTGCCTCTCACGAAGAGGCGCTCCGCCTGGAAGCTCGCATCAAGAAACTGCCCCGCTCGCAAAAAGAACTGCTCGCTGCTGGTGACGAAACCTTAGCTGCGGAACTGCTCGCAGGCCTCGGCGAAACCCTTGAAGAATCCCGCGCCCGCAAGCGCCGCGAAAAACGGGTGCAAAAGAAGAACTCTGCTACTTCCAAATGATACTTGGTTTACTTTTATCACGAAACTGCGAAATTTTCATACAGAAAGTAAACTTAAACAGGTCGTTTTGTCTTTCCTTGCTTGATACGGAATCTGCTTTCTACTTTGGATTAATGTATATTTCTCTTGACATATTGAATTAGAGTAGTACTCTTGTTCCCGGTCTGGAAAATCTGGTAAATTTTTCGAGAGCATATGCTCTGCTATCGGGGAATAAGACGAACGCTCACACCGATCGGGTGTGGGTCGTTGGGCTTTTGCCCACGGTTTTTGGCTTTGCCGATATATAACCGTCGTGCTTATCGATAGCGGGTTTACCAGAGCCTCCAGACAATGAGCCGAGCGACACCATACCTTTTTTGTTTTCTCGGCTCAATACAAGATCGCTGCTCACAAACTGCCGTTGGCAGAAAGGTGAGGAAAATGAAAAAAATAGTTATAGCGTTGGCAATGGCAGTTTTCATGATTGGCTGCGGCGATGAAACTACTATCAAAGGTTATACGGATGAAGATGTGCAGAATATCTTCAGTATCTTTAAGGACTCTGTTGTACAGGAAATAACAGATTCCGTTATACAGGCATCTAAAGATACCGTTTGTAAGGTGTCGAAGGATACGATTATTAAGGCTTCTATAGATACTATTTATAAAAATTCCAAAGATACGATTTATCTTGCAGATAAAGACACTATCTATTCTGTAACCACGAAAGATTCTGTCGTTTATATTTATAAAACGGACACGATCTACAATGCTGTTAATGACACTAGCTTGATCCAAATTATTGATTCTATTTATCGCAATCTAGAGACTTCCATAGATGAAATTCCGAGAGACACATCAATTACTTTGTATGATACTACTGAAACTGATGCCGGATATACCATTGTTTCAAAAAAATGGAAAGGAAAAGTCTATAAGGGGGTGTTTTATGATACAACTGCATATACAGCTTTTCACAAAGATGATTATGCGTTTCCCGATGCTATATATAGTTCAACATTGAGCAGTGATTCATATTACTGCTGGCATCAATGTGGTGCCATCGTGGATCCCGATTTTTGGGAATATCCTGGATGTTGGAAAACAATTTCATCATTAAAGAGAAGATATGATGGATGGAGAATCTTTAATTTTTCGGATGTTCTTGCTCTTCAAAGCAATATTGTTTCAATTATAGGAGAAAATTCCGTTTATTTTGCAAGAGCAAAGTATTATTCAGGTACGCATTACTCTTTTTACTATAATCATATAAATGCATCTGGTGAAATTATTCCATTGGATGGCGCTACATATCTGTGTGTCTATGATTTGGCAGACGAATGAATGTCAAATCAAAAGTTTTAAGAGAATATTTGCTAGAATAGCTAACAATCTATAATCTGCCAAAAGTCCCCTTTTTAGGGTAGACTTGGCAAATTATAGTGACCATGAATAGTTTATGATTTCATCACTTTTTCTAGCAAATTGCGGGTGGCTTCAAAAACGGCTTCAAAAGAAATTCCTTTGGTATAGTTAAAGTTTGAACTATACCTATTCCACAGTCGTCGAACATTATTGCTCTGTTCGACAATATTCAATCGCTGGGCATATTCCTTTGTCACCACATCTGTGGACTTGCGATGTTCTGCGGTCGCAAGCAGGGCGCGCTTTAAGGTCGGGACATCAAACTCAACGAGTTTCGTGAGCATATATACATCGTAGTAGTCACGGGGGCGCGTGTTGAATTCGTCCCTTGTGATGATTGTCTCCAGTTTTTCGGCGAGAATGTTTTCGACTGGGTACGACCAGGCTTTGATGAGCGAATTGCCGAAATTTCTTTTGAAAAACATTTGCTGGATACCGGGATAGATGCTGTCTCCCGCAGTAATATCCATTGTCAGCGTACCACGTATTTCACCATAGCTTACATTCAAAAATGCACGGAGGCCTTGGTAATCGTCTTCTTCGCGAATACGTTCCAGATGGTCTAATTCAAAAGTGAAATCGTCCTCGACAGGAACTTGACAAACATGCGTGAGTGCCGCAGTCATCGCGGATTCGTCGATAGGAAAGTTCTTGACGGTCGTATCCACATCCATCGTTGTCCTTGCCTGAAAACCGATTAAATTGGAAATCAGGTATCCGCCTTTGAGAATGAAATTGTCTACGTAATCGGAATGTGCTAAGCGGTTGACGAAGCATTCCATATAGTAGGTATGTAACATTTGTTGTGGACGGAGATTCAGTTCAATGGCGCGGGTCTTGATAAAGGACTTGAGTTGCATCGCGTTGCGAGTTTTCAAATCAGCACCTCCAGATACGGGCGAATTTTATTCTCGACATTGAACATTCGAGCGTAATCCGTCAGTTTCCAGATTTTTCGATCCTTTGATGCCATGTACCTTTGCAAGGCGGGAATATATCTTTCCTTGTTGAAGTCTTTTCGGCTGTGGAGCAGTTCGCACAAGGTCCGTTCGATGCAATAAACTTTCAGGGGATTGCTGTAGAACGATTGGATTTCTTGAACGCCTTCGTTTAACAATTCGGCAGGGGTCTGACGCACCAAGAAGTTCTGCCACATTTTTTTTGAATGGTAACCCTTCGGGACGGTTACCGTAAAAATTTCAGGAAGAAGGTCACTGTATCCGGTCAAATAAAGTGCGGTCTCGTTGGAATACACCACTTTGTCGCTCAACACTTGCGGAATGTAGTATTCGTCTTCAACCACGTTAGCGAATGCGTACAGTCCGTAGTTGACCTTCTTTATTTTTCCGGAATCCTCCAGATTCTTCAGGTCGTACCTAGAAACACCGTGCTCCAGGCACTGTTTAAGGGAGAAATACCCCCTATTGGAAAATTTTCGCATTTTCTGCATGATTTCCATACTCCTAAATATAACATCTTATACATTTAAAATCAATAATAAGTGTATAAGATGTAAATTTTTGTGTTTGACAATTTTGCCATGCCTTTAATATATCTTCGGCACAGTTCCCCCGTCAAGCCCAATCGCTTTACATCGAAAATGCGCCCAAAATGGCGATTTTGGTCGAATTTCGAAGATTTAGGGGCTCAAAGGGACCGATATTAACGAGAAAAATTTTTAGCAAAGTGATCGGCTTATTTCACAATCAAGTCCACCACGAGTGCGATGGCCATGCCGATACTGCAGATGCTGATAAAGCGCTGGATGAACTTGTTGCCTTTCTTGCGCTGCAGGAAACTGCCGAAATAGCCGCCGACCCAGGCGCCGCCGGCCATCAGGGCGGCAATCGCCCAGTCAATTTTTCCGTTAAGTCCAAGCGCGATGGTGCTCACTAGCAAAAAAACGTTGGTAAGCGCATTCTTGAGCGCATTGATTTCTATCGGCGAAAGTCCCGTGTAGCGCGTGAGGCCGAAAATTTGTACAAAACCCACGCCTACCTGCACGATGCAACCGTAAAGGGCGATGACGAAAAATCCAAGCGCCCCTTTGAGAGTCAATTTTTCGGGAGGATTTTCAGGCGGCTTTCCGAGAATGTTCTTGTTCAGGTTGCTCATCACGACCACAAGGCAGATGACGACAGCAAGGATTGCCTGGAAAAGCTTGTCTCCGATGCGCACCAAAAAGCAGGCGCCGAGGAGTGCCCCGAGGAAAGTGGGAATCAGCAGCTGGAAGAACAGCTTTAAATTCAGGTAGCCGTGACGGGCGAGGTTGAGTGCGCTGCTGAAGTTCCCGATGATAAGCCCGATGCGGTTCGTGCCATTTGCAACAGTGGCAGGCAGCCCAAGGAATATCATCAACGGAAGGCTCAACGTGGAGCCTCCGCCGGCAATGCTGTTGATAAGGCTCACCACGGCACCCAGCACAAAGTAGGCGCCGTAGAGAGCGATCACCGATGCATCGAAATCCATCTAGAGTAAACCCAGAAAACCTTCTTGGGGCCTTCTACTCTTTATCGGACGTGTCTTTTTGGCAGTGGCAGGGGCAATGGTAGCAGTCGCCCGTCTCGGCGTAGTCCTTGCCGCTCCAGCAGTAGGTGCAGAGCTGGTCTTCGGGGAGCCCAATAGCCTGGATCAGGTCGTCGATGCGCTGGAAAGCGAGCGTCGTCAAGTTCAGCTTCTGGCGGATGTATTCCACCATGCCCTTGTAGGCTTCGCCGTCCGGGTTCGTGTACTTCTCGATATCGGCGTTTTCGCCTTCCTGGTCGCGGATATAACGGCGCGTAATGAGATCGTACTCGTTCTTGGAACGGGAGAAGTTGATGAACTTGCAGGGGTAAACGAGCGGCGGGCACGCGATACGCATGTGCGTCTCTTTACATCCAAGCGAATAAAGCTTCAGGGCCTGCTTGCCGAGCTGAGTGCCGCGCACGATGGAGTCGTCGCAGAACACGAGGCGGCGTTCCTTGATAAGACCCGGAATCGGAATGAGCTTCATGGAAGCCACGCGTTCGCGTTGCTTCTGGTCTTGCGGCATGAAGGAGCGGGCCCAGGTCGGAGTGTACTTGACAAAGGAGCGGGCAAACTTGATGCCTGCCTCGTGGGCATAGCCCAAGGCATGCGACGTGCCGGAATCCGGAATGCCGCAGGCGGCATCGGCTTCGGTCGGGGTGCGCTTTGCAAGCGCGGAACCGCAGCGGTAGCGGGTCATTTCGACATTGCGGCCTTCGTAGCTTGATGCAGGGTAACCGTAGTAGACCCAGAGGAAGGAGCAGATGGCCATCTTCTTGCCGGGGGCGACGAGCGTCGTTTCTCCATCGGGAGTCATCTCGACAATTTCGCCGGGACCAAGGTCACGAACGTGGTCGTAGCCCAGGTTGTGAAGTGCGCAGCTTTCCTGCACGGCGATCATCGAACCTTCTTTCTTGCCGAGCACGATCGGCGTGCGACCCCACTTGTCGCGGCTAGCATAGAACTTTCCTTCGCTGTCCATCAGAAGAACAGAGCAGCTACCCTTCACCTTTTCGTGGACATACTTGAGTCCATCGACAACGGAGTCGCGGGTGGCAATAAGCGCCGAGACGACTTCGGTTGGGCCGACCATTCCGCTGGTCGTCGAATACTGGAGCTGCATGCAGTTGTTCTTGAAGAGTTCGTCCTTCAGATCTTCGATGTTGGAGATGAGCCCGACCGTCACGATGGCGAAGGTGCCAAGCTTGGATGTCATCACGAGCGGCTGCGGATCCGTATCGGAAATGACGCCGATGCCTACCTTGCCCGAGAAAGAGGCAAGGTCATGTTCGAACTTGCTGCGGAAAGGAGTGTTCTGGATGTTATGAATCGAACGGTGGAATCTTCCGTTAGAGTTCAAGACCGCCATACCACCGCGGTGAGTTCCAAGATGTGAATGGTAGTCGGTCCCGAAGAAGAGGTCGCTGACACAATCTTCTTTCGAAACAACGCCGCAAAAGCCGCCCATAAAAACTCCTTGGCAAAAAAGGGATCTGTTTTCGCCAAAGTTAGAAATTTTTAGATGAGGGCATCAGCCGTCGATTTCGGTGAAGCGGTCCACCACAGTACCATCGGCGAGGGTCACCTTGCTCTCGAAATCTTCGCGGTCGCGGACCCAGAGCGTCCCAATCGGATGGTCGGGGGTTTCGTATTCACTGCGGTAGACAACCAGCGGCCTTACCGATTCGCAGTCGAGCGCACCGGCATGCACCACGGTGTAGACCATAGACTGCTTCTTGTAGTGGCGGTACCTGTGACCTTCAATCGCCTTCGACATGGGGAAATCCTTCTGCAGCTAGAGGACAACTTCCATCAGCCACTGGAAATCCTTCGGGTGGTCGACGAACTTTTCCGGATGCAGCTTGCGCTTTGCAAAGAACTCCTCGCGGGTCATCCACACGAAGTCGTCCACTTCGCCCGGCTGCGGCACGAGCGACTTCTTCTCTACGTCCGAGAGCGTTATCTTGTACACATCGTAGAATTCGTTGTCTAAGTAGCTGCCGCCGTTTAACACACATTCGTGTGTTGCCTCGAATAGGTATTCGAGGTCGCGCGGACTCTTTTTGATGCCAAGCTCTTCAGAGAGTTCGCGCACGGCGGCATGGACGCTGGAATCACCCGCCGAAATGTGCCCCGCACAACTCGTGTCAAAAAGCCCCGGGTTGTTCTCCTTGACACGGCTCCGCAGCTGAAACAAGATACGTCCATCCGAATCGAACGCCCAGATATGAACCGTCCTGTGCCAAAGCCCTTCGGCATGGACCCTGGAACGCCCGCAAGCATAGCCCGCCGGAGTCCCGTCCGCATTCAACACATCAATTTGCTCTTCCATTCCTCTGCTGTTCCTTCAATATCTTGATCAGTTGCCTATAACCGTTCATCAGTTCATTGTGGCGGATATGCACAAGGTCGTAGTTTCCTTCGTTGCAAGCGTACTCCAGAATCTTTGCAATACTTGCGATATTGATTGCCCCGATGTACAGAGATGCGCTCTTCAGGGACTGCACCGACAGACGATAGTTTTCGAAATCTTCTTCCTTGAAGAACTGCGCAAGCGTAGCTTCGTAGTGTTCATCCATGTAGTTCATCAGCCTCTTGCGGTACAGGGCTTCGTTCCGCTCGCAGCAATAGAGTCCCACGGCGACATTGACCGCACCCGTCATCGAAAGCGCACGCAAGTCCTCGGGCAGCACCTGTTCAATGGCAGGCGTGTCGAGCGCTGCCGACTCCGACGCATTTTCGCGAGCCGGCTCCGAAGCCCTTGCAGCAGCCGTATTGCGCCTTTTTTCAGCATCCTTCTTCACGGGCTCATCATACCAGGTCATCTTTTCCTGCGGCAGGTATTTCAACAGGATCGAAGACAAAGCCTGTTCGTGCACCGGCTTCGTCAAGAAATCGGTATAGCCAAGCGACTCGCAAATGTTCTTTGCCGACGCATTGTCTTCTGCCGTGAGCATGATAATCGGCGTATTCTCGTTCGGATGGTTCCGTAGGGTTTTCATGATGGTAAGGATGTCGAGTCCATCGATAATCGGCATCGTATTGTCAAGGAAAACAATGTCGTAATGGTGGTTCCTAAAGCACTCAATAGCCTCCATGCCGTTCGAGACCGACTCAAACTGGGCGCAGGATTCCTTCACAAGTCCACTCATCACGCGCAAGTTCATCGGCACCTCGTCAATGGCGAGAATCGACGCATTCGGCGCCACAAAATGCTCCGCCTTCTTCTCGGATGCATGGATAAATTCTTCGTAGCGGGCCCGGAAATCTCCCACCGGTTCATTCTTGATCACCTTCTGCGGCAATTCAATCCGGACAACGGCTAAGCCCTCCTTGGTCACATTTTTCTGAATCGAGCCTCCAAGGGCCACCACCATCATGCGAACCAGGGTAAGGGAAGTACTCGTCCAGCTCGCGCCCGAATCCGGCACGCTTACCACGAGCATGATTCTCTGATCAAAGTCGTTGTCTTCTTCGCTCTGAATCCATTCATAACCCACATGGACCACATTCACATCGTTTGCAATCAGCTTGTCCGCATTGAACAGGATATTCGAAAGAATCTGCCCCAAGCGGACATCGTCGCCTTCGAGCCTGCTTGGTATGGAGGGTTCCACCTGCAGTTCAAAATGCATTCCCTTGTTCAAGCCGTTCCCCGCGCTATAGCTAAGGCTAAGCAAGGTAAACAGGTCGTATTCCTTGGTATTGATTTCTAGACTGTTCGACTCAATCTTGTTGATGTCAAAAATATCGTTGGACAGAAGTTCAAGTTCGCGACCAAAATCCTGGACTTCGGATATGTAGGCGTTGTTTGCCATCTCGGGATTTTCCCTCATCAGGATGGCGCCCTTGTTCAGGATGTTCATGACGGGTTCGTGAATTTCCTGACCAAGCGTCTCCAGCAGGTTCTTCTGTTCAGACACGCGCAAGAGCGGATCCTTGCCGTCCAGGTCACGCGGCTTGCGGACAATCTTGAAGCGGAATCGGATTCCAAGTCCCGTCAAGAACAGGAACATCAAAAGGCACACGACCCAGAACACCAGGAAGGTGAGGCGGCCAATCTCCCCTGCCACCTCCTTTCCATCAAACATTCCCGCAAGGAAAAAATCTCCTTGTAAAAGCTTCGCCATATAGAAGTAATAAGGTTCACCCGCAACATCCACTTTCAGAGACGTCGACAGTCCCCTATTCATTTTCTTCTGGAGCTGTCCATAGATCTTGGGGAAGTCCATGTTCTTCCAAACAGAATCCTCGCTCCACACACCGGTATTGTTCTTGACCAGGATGTTTCCCTGAGCATCGGTGACCTGAATGAAACACTTCTTGTCAAAGCAGTCGACATCGAAGAAATTGTTGACCGGCATTTTCGTGTACTGCCGGAACAGTACATAACGGACATTGTGGCGGTTGAAAACGGGAACGCCAAGCCAATGGTTCATCTCCTCGCTGTAGCAGACCGAGGGCTTTCCCCGGAACGATTCCATGGCACAGCGGAAGTCCTCATCGCGCATCTTATAGACCGAATCTGCTGTATAGATGGTCCCATCCAGGGAAATCATACCATAGCGGGTATCATCGTCCTGAATATCGGAAAATGCCTTGATATTTTCAAGATTCAAGCCGTCAGCTTCAATTTTACGGGACTGCATAGCCAAGGCGTCCAGGCGCATTCGCAACTTTTCATTGGAAAGTTCCGCAAACAGGACCGCCTGCTGGGAAACCTGCTTCGAGACATAGTTGTCCAAAAGGGTTTCGAGCTTTACGCGGAGCAGTACACAAACCAGGCACAGTACGAAGACAACGATGGCGAGCCACACCACCATCTTGATGTCAATTTTCACACTCTTAGGGGTTAACTCCATCGACAACTCCCTTGACAAACCAGTCAAATCGATTCAGCAGCGCATCATCTGTCATGCTTTCGCCAACGCCAACACGCACTACCCCCTGATTGTCCTCAATCGGACCGTAAAATACATCAAACTTCCCATGGACAAGACGATTCCTTTCCTCTTCGACGGTCTTGCGAATCGCGTCATCGACGAATTCCGTCATTTCGGAAAGCTCCATGATTCCACTTTCCAGGCCAAGCCAATAGTTGCGACCTTCAAACTTGTCCTGGAAGACTTCGCGGATTTTCGGGATGTAGAAATTCTCCCACTTCCAGACAAGAGATGTCAGGTAATGCTTTGGGAAACGCTTAAAATTGTCCTTGTTGTAGCCGATGATCCACACGCCCCTTTCGTCGGCAACTTCGAACGGAGTCAACGCATCGACATGGGCCGTAAGCACGTCGATATGATGCTTATGCAACAAGTCGCGGGTAGCGTCGGCGGCAAGCGATTCGTCGGTCCAGGAACGGCTCCAGCTGACATAGACTTTTGCCTTGGGGTTCACCTTGCGCACCCCGAGGGCAAACGCATTGATTCCGCGGATCACTTCAGGAATGTTGTATGCCGCAATGTAGCCAATCTCGTTCGTCTTCGTCTTGAGACCCGCCACAATTCCCGAAAGGTACCGCAGCTGATACACCCGACCAAAGAAGGACGAAAAGTTCGTCGCAGACTGTAGCCCAGTGGCGTGGAAGAACTTGACTTCGGGATGGTTCCTAGCCACCTGGAGTTCGGCTTCGCCAAAGCCATACGAATTGGCAATGACGATCTTTGCACCATTCCTGATGGCCTGTTCCATAATCCCCTGCGCCGTGGAGTCCGCAGGAACATTTTCATAATAGGCGACTTCTAGATTCAGGTCCTTTTCCGCCTTCTGCAGGGCGTCGAAATGCGACTCATTCCAGCTGTGGTCATTGCGAAACCCCGTCATGATCATCGCCACGCGGTTCCTTTGCTGGGTTTCATCGGGAGCCTCTCCCGGATTGGAGACGACCAGCACTCCGACGATCATTGCAAACACAAGGATTGATGCTAGAACCATCCACCTCATCGTTTTTCCAACCCCTTCTGAATGTTTTCAATCAGTTCTGCATGCAGTGCCATGGCAAGTTCATGTTTCTCGTGGACAACCGTCATTCGCACCTCGCGGCACGCCGTTTCCAGGTTGCGGAACTTTTCTGCCATCGAAGTGGCTCCTATCGCAATCGATGAATCGTAAAGAACATGCATATAGAAGCGATAGTTGTCCCAGTCACCGCTCCTGTAGCACGCATCCACATTTCTGCAAAGGGGCGATCCCACATACTCCTGCAACATTTCCACATAGATTTCTTCGTCGTCGGCGCAGTATTCCAGCCCCGCCTTGACATCGAGAAACTCGTTGAACACCTTGAACCGTTCCATGGGCGTGGGAGCAGTGACCGAATGCAGCACAATTTCACTCTCATCCATGTTGAATCGATCTACGCTTGCAGAAGCATCCCTTTCCGGCTCGCTCAGCGAAACCGTCGAAGCGGACAGCGAATCACGCAGGTCGTCTGGAGTGAGCACAAGCTGCTTCGGCAGGTACCATTTCAACACGCGGAGCAAATCGCGTTCCTTAATGGGCTTGAGCAGGTAATCCGTAAAGCCTTCCGACAAAAAAGACTCCTTGGAAAGCGTCTCGCCTTCCGACGCAAGGACAATGACCGGAGTGTTCCTGTTCAGGAAGTCCTTATTGGACTTCATCTGCCTATAGGCTTCCAGTCCGTCCATCGCAGGCATCATGTGGTCCAGGAAAATCAAGTCGTAGCGTTTCTTTTCCACCATTTCCAGGCACTGGTGCGCACTGATGGCCTCGTCGACCTTCACCTGCATGTTCTTCAGAAAACCGCGGAAGACCTTGAGATTGAGCTCGATGTCGTCGACAATCAGCACCCTGGCCTCGGGCGCAAAGAACACATCGGAAAAATCCTTGTTGTTGTGTAGCGACGCATTGCGGTACCTTAACGCAAAGTCGCCCATCGGTTCGGAGTTCAAAACAAGCTGCGGAATTTCCGCCGTAAACGATGTCCCTTCTCCGTAATGGCTGTCTACGGAGATGTGGCCACCGCATTTTTCCAGGAGTTCCTGGGTAAGGCTAAGCCCAAGGCCAACCCCTTCTATCTGTTCGCTACCCGTATAGTATTCCGAATCGTAGGTGTTGAAGATGGAGGCGAGTTTTTCTCTCCGGATACCCATGCCGGTATCCTTTACCGTGATCTTCAACATGATATAGTCATCCGAACGGAGCGTCCCTATCGGCGGAAGACGCTCAAAGCCTACAGAAAGGGACACTTCGCCGACTTCGGTGTACTTGATGGCGTTCGAAAGCAGGTTGTTGATAATCTGGACAATTCGGTTCTCGTCGCCCCACAGGCTCGAAGGAACATCCGGGTCACATTCAATGCGGAAGTTCAGGTTCTTCGCCTTGGCCTTCGGCTCATATTCGTCGTGGCATCCCTGCAGCACCGAGAACACGTCGTATTCCATCGAGACAATGCTCAGCTTGCCCGATTCAATTTTGGACACGTCCAGCACGTCGTTTACCAGCGACAGCACGCTTTGTCCCGCATTCTGGATGTTTTTTGCATAGTCCTTGACATTGTCGTCGCGACATTCCTTAAGGACGATCGAATTCAGCCCAAGAAGTCCCGTCACCACCGTCCTGATTTCGCGGCTCATGCTCGTTAAAAATGCCATCTTGGAACGATTTGCGCGAATCGACCTTGCATGCCTTTTAAAGCCAAAGATCACCAGCAAGACAAATGCGACATAAAGGACGAAGATAACGGCAACATTGGCCCCAACCATCCTGTAGAGCGGCTGCCACAGGATGCTCTCTTCGACAAGGCGCACCACATACCACTTTCCCTGCACCAGCGACGAGAACACGCGATATGTCGTACCTCCAAACTTGAACGAGAACGGCTCCCCACCCGCTATAAAAATTTCGCGGACAAGCTTTTCTTCTTCCTTGCCCCAGTATTCCGACGACAAGTAATTGCGGCCATGCTGCGATATGTTCGTGTGGGCAATCACCAGACCATCCTTATCGATGATGAGCTGGATGTCTGTAGAGTTTCCACGCTTAACGCGTGCCACCAGATCCTTCAGGTAAAGGTCCAACGCAATCACGCTTTTCTTATCGGAAAGGCGTTGGCTGATCGAGACGACCTGTTCACCGCCACGCGGACTTGAATGTGTCGGGACTAGGGCAAGCTTTCCACGGGCCATAAAGGCATTCTGGTACCAGGGGCGCTTTGAAGGAACATAGCCTGCCGCGGGCGTCCACCGGCGACCGTTGAAGAACTCTCCCCTGAATATGCCAAACAGGTTGCAAAGGGCGAAATCGTCCATGCGCTTGTAATATTCGGATTCCGAAACAAGCAAGGACTCGATCTGTTCCTGCGGAGCGCCACGCTCCAAGAGCTTTTCGACCATGCGGGCGGTCACCTGCAATACGGATCCACCCCTGATCAGGAACGTGTTGACCTGCTCGGCATCCTTCTCGTTGGATTCCTTGCCCGAAAGCAGAGTTTCCTTTTTAATGGAGTCGATACAGTTATTTAGGACATAGGCCGTAATGGCGGCAAGGCATACGCCCGCCACTACAAGGACAATTCCACCAATTACCCTTAACTGCCTCTCGTTTTCGATACTTTTTAAAAGCACGCTTTAAATATAAGTTTTCTAAAAAAAAATTTCCTATTTTGGGAATATGAAGCTTAAAAAAGATGCACTGACCGATTTATTGCACAAGGCGGAGTCTCAAAAAGTATTCGATAGGGCAGTCGCAGGGTTCATTTTGCCCGACGGCACCCGCGAAATCCTTACCCTGAACACCCCCGAAGACACCGTTTTCGACATTGCCTCGCTCACCAAGGTGTGCCCCACGTCCACGCTCGCCTTGAGCTACATTCTCGAAGGCAAACTTTCGATCGACACCAAGGTCATCGACTACATTCCCGAACTACAGACAAACTACCGCGAAGACATCCGCGTTTTCCACCTGCTCACCCACAACCTCGACTACCGCGTCCCCATGAAGACTCTCCGGACGCTTTCACCCGAAGGCATCCTGGACGCCCTTTACACCTACCAGTTCGAAAAAAAGCCCGGTGCAGACTTCAACTATGGAAACCCCGCAAGCGTGTTGCTTGGAATTATCTTGCAGCGGCTCACCGGCAAGGACCTGCAACAGCAAGGCCGGGAGCGCTTCTTTATTCCGCTCGGCATGAACCGCTCCGGCTGGGATCCGCTTACCCGCAACTGGAACCCGATTCCAAAAGATGAAATTTCTCCGACCGAAATCTGCAGCTTCAGGGGCCGCGAAATCCAGGGAGAAATCCACGACGAAAGCGCCTGGGTGCTGCGCAAGCTGTTTCCGGTGGGTAGCGCCGGCATGTTCAGCTGCGTGCCCGACCTGCTGAACTTTGTGCAGATGATCCTAAGCGACGGCAAGGCAGGCGATGTCCAAGTCGCCCCGACAGGAATCCTGAAGATGGTCAGCGAGAACGCCTTCGAAGGCGAAGCGGCAAACAAGTATTCCAATGCAAAGGGTGCCTGCACCGCGCTCGGCTGGGAGCTGAACAGCGAAAAGTTCATGGGCACCCAGATTTCGCCACATACATTCGGAAAAACGGGCTTCACCGGCGCAAGCATCGTCGCAGACCCTAAACAGGGAGCCGCCGTGGTGCTGCTCAGCAACTTCACCTACCCGCACCGCGAAGCAAACGCAGACCGCATCCATCAATTCCGTGCCACGCTTTCGGACACTTTCTTCGGCGGCCTGAAAAACGCCTAGCTAGAAGTAGTATTCGTAGTTGATCATCACCGGCAAGAACGGAAACTGCGTAATCTCGGTCTTTTCGGGCGGATTCTTGCGCGTGTCGTAGAAGGTGTAGAACATGTTCTTGTGGTCGGTCAGGTTGATGATTGTCCAGCTAAAGCTCCACTTGCCCTCGCGGCCCACATCGATTGCCTTCACATCGATTCTGAAGTAATCTGTCTGCCTAGCCGCATTGCGGCTTCCCGGCAAAACGACGATGTCATCGGAATAACGCTGCCCCCCGAGTTCCTCGGCCATGTAGTAGCCCTTGTATTCGCTGATCGGCATGCCCGCCGAATACTTCATGATGACCGACGAGCGCATGTACATGTCCTTCTGCGTCGGGTGACGCGACAAGGCGTCATCGGGGCCGCGCCAGTTAAGCCCCAGATCCATCTTCAAGGCGTATGGCTGATGCCAGCTCGGGAAATACGGCTTGGTGCCGTCATCCGTCTTCATGACGCTAATGCTCTGGCTCCAGTTGATACCGCCAAACCACCAACCCTTATCTTTGCGCAGCGAAAGTTCGTAACCGAAAGAATAGCCTTCCGCAGTTCCAAACCCATCGGCCAGCACAAAGTCGTCCGAAGTCGTCTCGTCGTTACTGTCGAGGACTGCCACAAAGGTGTTCAGGTTGCTTTGCGTCTTGTAGTAGACTCCCACCGTGGCATCGTAATCTTCCACAATGCCGCGCTGGCTATATTCCGCAGCAATAAGCCAAGACGAAGCAGGATCGATGTGCTTGCCCTTGGTGGTCGTCGTTGCCGGGTAGTAGAATTCGTTCAGGGTTTCCTGGTCGGTGTAGACAAGGGAATTCAGGTACTGCAGGTAGTAGCCACCATAAAGTTCCACCGTCTTGTCGTCGTCGACATTGATGGTGAGCGATGCGCGGGGTTCTACGCCAAAATGTTCCGCAGCCGTCTGGTAATTGAAGCGCAGGCCATATTGCAGCAGGTAATCGGGCGCGAACTTCCAGGCATCCTGCAGGTAGCCCACATGGTGGAAGGGTTTCTGGATGTCCGTTATGCTGATAGTCGACATCTGTTCGCGGTAACGCTCGTAGTCGTATTCCAATTCATAGCCCACGGTGAGCGTGTGGTTCGGGATACCGCGAAAGTTCACCCATTGCTTGCCCGCGAAGGTATACAGGAACATCTCAATCGACATGAGGTCGCTTATCTTCATCGTCTGGTAGAATTCGCTGAAGGCAAGGGTCGCGTTGTAGTCCCAGTCGCCATTGATGCGGTGGGTAAAGCCGAGCGGAATGGCGACATTTCCCCAATCCATGTAAAGCGGATCAAAGCTCAGACGGTCCTTGCCCACATAGAAGCTAAACTTCATGCGGGTGTCATCGGTAAAGTTGTACATGAAGGTACCCTGCACGTCCGTAAATTCGTAATCTAGCGCAAGGTCGATAATATCGAGGGCATTCATCAAATCCAGCATGAAGCCGATGTAGGTCGTACGACCCGCCACCACCCAGCGGGCAGGGCCCTGGTGACCTTCGGTGTGAAGCTGGGCCGCAAAGGTGCTGATCTTGATGCTCGACTTGCTGAACCATTCGTCAACGGTATCCTGACCACCGGCGCGGCCGTCCATCTTGAGCACCGAACTCAGGCGGTTGCCATACTGCGCCGGGAAACCGCTCTTGTAGAATTGCACGTCATCGATGCCTTCGACCAGGAAGGTACTGAACAGCCCGAAGAAATGCACCGGAGAATAAACGACCGCGTTATCGAACAAGAACAGGTTCTGGTCTGCGGCTCCCCCGCGCACATAAATCTTGGAACTGAAATCGGAGCTGGCAACCACACCCGGGAGCGCCTGGATGCTCTTGATGACATCGGCCTCGGCAAGGCTGGGCATACGCTTGATGGACTTAGCCGACACTACAGATTCGCCGGGTTTGCGCTTGGGGCGACGGCGCAGCTGCACCACGACCTTCTTGAGCTCGGTCACCTTCTCGTTGCCACCCGCAGCAAGGAGAGCATCGACGTCGACGTCTTGCTTCGCGGAATCTTGTGCCAAAGTATCTTTTGCAAGCGAGTCGGGGCGTTGCGGGGCGTCCCCGCCCCCGCTAGAAGGGGTAGCGGATGCCGTGTCAGCGGCAGCAGCGAGGGGAAGGCCTTCCCCTTCTACTATAGAATCGGGTTCTGCAAAAGCCTCGCCCAGCGCCTGCGAAAAGCTGCGGTCTGCACCAATGTACTTGAGCTCGTAGCACTTTTCCTTTTCGGCGCCCGCCGTGTCCGAATTCGTGACGCACACATTCCAAAGGGTATCTTCGGGAAGCACAATGCTAAAGGGCGTGCCCACGGTGGTTTGCAGCGCCTCGCCCGATTCCAGGATTTCGACATTGAGTTTTTCGCCCGGGGCAAAAGAGGAATCCTGTACGATTCCGTTAAAAGTAATTCCTTGGGGTGCAAGCGAATCGGGCACAGGTTCTTGTGCCACGGCGACTACACTCAACATAGCCAGCAACAAAGCAAAAATTTCAATATAGCGTCTCAAAAAAATTCTCGCATTCAAATTAAAAATAGCAAATAGGAATCCCTATTTGCCATTGTAACACTATAAGGAGCAAAAAGTGTCACTTCTTTTTTAGAACCTACCCACGGTAATGCCCGAGTAGAATCCAGGCCAGAAACGACCTTTATGCTTTTCGCTGCCGAAGTCGTCGTGGTAGTTGTTCCAAGGTTTTGGCCAGAGTTTGTCCGCATAGCCCAGGGTTACAAGGTTCAGTGAGCCACCAACCGCAAGGCCAACACCCGGGAACAGCTTGTGCACAAAGCCTAGACGCAGGCGGTGGTGATAATTCCAATCTCTATCGCCACTGAACGAGAAATCATCGTAGGCATTCAGGAGCATGTATTCCAATTCAAAATGGTTACCGTACTTGCCGAACTGCGTACCGATTCCGTAGCCGCTTTCGTAGCGGTCTTCAAAATGCTTGAAGCCATTCCCCTTTTCGAAAGGGCGAGCCCATTCAAAAGCAGTGTAGAAATAGGCCGTCCCCAAGTGGAGCGAAAGACCCAGAGCACCCATTTCGTTAAGGGTGGTCGTTGCCGACCATACGCCGTTACCCACCACGCTAACAAAGCCCACCGGAGTCTTTTCACATTCCCAGCACACATTCACAAAGCCCACCTGACGGCCCTTGGACTTGGGCGCTACATTCACGTATCCCACCTGGGTTCCACCTTCCCAAGCAGCCACATTCACAAAGCCCACGCCTACATTGGAATTAACCGCCACGTTCGTAAAGCCGACTTGAACATCATTGTCTTTTGCCACATTTACAAAGCCCACTTGCACATCGGCGTCCTTGGCGGCATCCACAAAGCCCACCTGCACGCCAGAGCCCACGCTCGCATTCACAAAACCGATGTGAGTTTTACTGTATTCAGAGGCATTCACAAAGCCAAGCTGCAAATAGCGCATGGTATCGAGAGCGGCATTCACAAAACCAATCTGCGCCGCTTCGGAACTTTCCGACGCCCAGTTGATATAGGACAGCTGCAGGCCATCGACACTTTCGGCGTAGTTCACCAAACCTGAAATCTGGGCTCCGTCAATATTTTCGTTTGCGATATTCAAGAGGCCCGTCACCTGGATGCCACGCATATCCTTGTCGGCGCTGTTCACAAACAGGCTCACCTGCGAACCGACCATGTAGTCTTTCGTCTTGGTGGCAAAAAGGCCCAGCTGCACGCCCTTGCGCGGCTCCTTGTCGCGGTCGTAAAAGTCAAAAGTCGTGCGGGAAATGCCGTTGCGGTCCAAGGAATCCAGCGAGCACTTTGCCGCATCTCCATTTTCGCAAGTCCGTTTGCCACTTATTTCGCCGCGAAGAGCCGTCTTTTCGACAGTGACCGTATTGAACTGCTTTTTGGAGAGTCGCGCACGGTTGTTGTCATAAAGCGTAATAGACGCTTCCTTGAACTCGGCAGGGCGCTCCATGCGAACGCTATACTTGCCGGCAGGGAACCCAAGACTCATGGCGCGGCCGGACTTCTTGTAGAGTTCGGCGACCAGTTCGCCCTTTTCGTCGCGAATGAACAGGTGACCGTCCACGTCTTCGTCCAGTTCAAGGCCTGCGCTCGTACTGCGCAAATCCGTCATCACCACGTCGCCGGTACCCGCCAGGTTCATGTCGCGG
The DNA here is from genome assembly GCF_045601785.1 of Fibrobacter sp. Classification (GTDB taxonomy): domain Bacteria; phylum Fibrobacterota; class Fibrobacteria; order Fibrobacterales; family Fibrobacteraceae; genus Fibrobacter. The sequence continues at coordinate 51,244 of NZ_JAZSAF010000073.1, read as the reverse complement.
CTGGGGTGCTGCGCACCACCCATTGTGGCTTCGGTCTTCTGCAAAGTTTCGTTGAAGGCGAACTGGTAGGCTTCGGAAAGCGTCACCTTGCCGTCGCCGCTTGCATCGCCTGCGCCGCGGAGGCCACTCACCAGCGAATGCGTGAAGAACGAACCCTTCAGCTTGTCACTTTCCTGGCTAGATTCATCTTGCGTGCTGCTCGTGATAAAGGCGTAGCCTTTCATGTCGCTGCTCTTGTCCACCATGAACGCAGGGACAGCGACACCGCCCTTCGCACGCGTAATGGCGCCCGAGCCGCACGCATCAATCACCGCAATCTTTACATCGGCATTGAGCGCATCAATGCGCTTGCGGAATTCCTTCCAGCTGTAAATTTCTTCGCCGAGGCGAAGTCCCTTCTCGTCGGCGTGTCCGCTGTAGTACACCAGCACTTCTTCGCGGGAGTTGTCCGCCACATTCGCCGATTTTCTGGATTCCCTAGCCGAAACAAGCTTCTTGTCGAGCATGTCCAGTTGCTTCTGCAGTTCCGAAACGCTCGGCTCCGTCACCCGGTACACATTCTGCTTTGCAACGCCTCCCATCTGCGAAAGCACATTGGCAAATGCACGGGCATCGCTTTCGGCATAGCGCAGTACCGGGCGGCCCTTGCCGCCGTTGTTCGCGCTCACCGCAAACACGTAACGGTTAATCGCGATTTCGCCGGAATTCGTAGCGGCATGCACATTGCTCGCTGCAGCCAAAATCGCCACCAGGCAAACCAGGCAAAGCACCGCCGAACCCGACAAAAAATCGCAGAATAGAATTTTACCCAAAAACTTTTTCATCTTCTCCCCCTTACTTTTCCAACTTGCGAAGCGTCAAGTGCTCCTGGCGCACCCCCTTCCTCTTGAACGCAGCGTCAATATCGCTTGCATCGATTGAAAATTCCTCGTCCGATGTGAGCAAGTAGAATGTTTCAAACTTCGGCGCATTGTCGAGCCTGTAGGCAAACGGAAGCGTCGTCATCTTGCCCGGGGCAAGTTCAATGGCGCGGTTCTCGTCGGCCATGTGCATTGTAACGGTACCGTTGCCGTCCAAGCTGAAAAGCATCCCGAAGCACTTTTCCGGCACCGAGTAGCGCAACTGGATTTCGTCGCCCTCGCGCGCCTCGTCCAAGTTCGACATCTGCACGGCGCTATCGGCAGTCTTCTTCCACACTTCGATGCGGACGCCCAGCCCCTTGATGCGCGTATCGGCAACTTCCGGAGCAGCACCTTCACCCGCCATAGCCACTTCCATCGTAGCATCGGGGCTATCGTAGGTCGAAACATTGCGGTTCAAGGCCACCATCAGGAAAACACCCACCGCAACCACCAAGGCGGCCGCCACCTTGAGCCACAAGGTACCAAATCCGACATGTTCCTCACCGTACGCCCCCGTGCGATCCACGGATTCTTCCAGCTTCGATTCCAGCCCCGCAAACGGATTGTCGCGGAGAATGCGGGCGTTCTCTTCGCGGAGCGCACGCACACGGGCGGCAAAGATTTCATCTTCCGCTTCGCGCTTCTGCAAGGCAGACATTTCTTCTTCGCTCAGTTCCCCGAGCAGGTAGCGCTCCACCTTCAAATCGGAAATTTTATTGACAGCAGTCATCTTTCAACCTCCAGATTTTTGACTTTCGCCTGCAGGGTACGCAAACGCTTACGCACGCCGCTCACCGAAAGTCCAACAGTCTCCGCAGTCTCTTCCAGGGTCATGCCATCCACATAGTGGAGGACCGCTATCGTCCTGGTCGATTCCTGCTCCTTGGAAAAAATCCTTGCCAAAATTCCACCGGCTTCACGTCCGCCGTCTTCTTCGGCACAGGCAATGCTCAAAAGCAAATCGCTCGTGTCGACATCGAGACCGCGGCGCTTCTTGTCGCGGATGCGGTTCAGGCAGAGCCTGGTCGCCGTATTCCACAGCAAGCTGGACGGCTGCGCCAAATCCAGCGAATCGAGACGCTCGTATATGCGCAAAAAAACATTCTGCAACATATCCTTCGCTTCGTCTTCATCCTTAAGCAAAAAGACACAACGGCGGTAAACCATCGGGGCATAAGCCTCGTAGAGTTTCGAAAAAGCCATGTGGTTAAGGAGATTTTTCCCGTTCATACCATTGTAACACCAACGGAAGTTGAAAGTGTCACCGCAAATTTAAAAAAATAGGGTCTACCCTCTTTTTCACAAGCCCCGGCATATTCTTTTTTAGTATTTTTTATGATATGACACAGGAAGACATTCTCAATAATCCGGAAAAGTACAACCTTTCCATTGAATCCGTAGGAACCGGCACCCTCAAATCCCCCATGAAGGGCGTCCCCTTTGTCTCGGAAAGCGACCGCGTGAGCTTAACGACTGACGTGAACCGCATCAAGGAATTTTACGACCGCGGACAGGAGGTTCCCTCCCTCGAAGCCGCCGGCCCCCGCGAAACCATCTTCCACGACCCCGCCTGGACGCGTGCAGGCATCGTGACCTGCGGCGGTCTCTGCCCGGGTCTCAACAACGTGATCAAGGGCCTTGTTCAGGTGCTTTGGTTCGACTACGGCGTCCGTAACATCTTCGGTATTCCCTATGGCTACCGTGGACTGAACCCCGCTTACGGTTATTCGCCGATTGTCCTGAACCCCGACGTGGTTGACGCCATCCAGGAAGACGGCGGCACCATTCTCGGCAGTTCCCGCGGCATGCAGGAACCCTCTGTCATGGTGGACACCCTGATGCGCCTCAACATCAACATGCTCTTCTGCATCGGTGGTGACGGTACGCTCCGCGGCGCCCACGCTATCGCCGAAGAAGTCAAGAAGCGCCACCAGCCCATTTCCATTATCGGCATCCCGAAGACGATCGACAACGACTTGAACCTGATCGATCGCACCTTCGGTTTCGAAACCGCCGTGCTCAGCGCCACCGACGTGATTACCAGCGCCCACAACGAAGCGAACGGCGCCTTCAACGGGCTTGGTCTCGTGAAGCTCATGGGCCGCGACTCCGGCTTTATCGCCGCATACGCAGCTCTTGCGACGACGGTCGTGAACATCTGCCTTGTTCCCGAAGTGCCCTTTACGCTCGACGGACTTTTCAAGGCTCTCGAAAGTCGCTACAACGGCGGCAAGACACACGCCGTGGTGGTCGTCGCTGAAGGCGCTGGTCAGGAACTATTCAAGGGGCAGCCCGAACGTAGGGATGCAAGCGGCAATATCCTGAAGAACGACATCGGCGAATTCCTGACAAGAAAGATCAAGGAACATTTCGACCAGGTCGGCAAGGAAATTAACATCAAGTACTTTGACCCAAGCTACATGGTTCGTAGCATTCCCGCTCAGGGCACCGACGCCATTTTCTGCTTCCAGCTTGCCGAAGCCGCCGTACACGCAGGCATGGCCGGCAAGACGGATATGGTCGTGGGTAGCATGAACAATGCCTTCTCCCACGTGCCTATCGAATACGCCGTCAACGAACGCAAGAAAATCAACCCCAACGGAGTCTTGTGGCACGCCGTGCTCGGAATTACCCGTCAGCAGGATTACTTCTCCGGAAAGGGCAAAGGGAAAAAGTAGATAGGGATGGGAGATGTGGGATGTGTAATGTGAAATGATTAATTACACATTTCATAAGTGTCATCCTGAGCGAAACGAAGTGAAGCCGAAGGATCTAGTTTTTGGATTAATAGAGAGGAAACAAGAAGCAATGTTAAAGCAAGAGGAAAAAGTACTGATTCGCACCGCACTGATGGAATACCGTTACCTGCTGTTCAAGACATACCACGGCCTTGACGACGAAAAGACAAGAATCGCCCAAGTCAACAAGCTTCTGCAAAACTGGAAGGTTTAGGTCCGAAGAGTATCAGGATGAAGTTTCTTCTCGCCTTAGCACTCCTTTTAGCATGGGGAATCGGATTTGCCAACGAAAACCTTCGTGTGGCTGATTCCTGCTATGCGGCCCGCGCAGAGCGAGCCAAGGGAGACAAGGCGGATCCCAAGAACGCAAAGCTCATGATTGACTCGTACCTGAAGGCCATGGCAGACTCTTCCGTCTGGGAGCGCGCCACCGAAGGCTATGTCAAGAGCCTGTTCTTCTCGTTCCGATTTGTCCACTTCGACAAGAAGCACCGCAAGGCAAAACTGGACAGCCTGAAAGCCATCAGCGAAACCGCCTACAAGCAGTTCCCCAAGAACAAGGAAATCGCCCATGTGTATGCGTCGGCCCTTTCGATGTGGGGCAACGAACGCGGGGCGCTCACCTCGGTGAAAGAAGGGGTAGCCACCACCGTGCGCGACGTCGCCACCTCCGTCGATGACTACCAGGTGCTAGGGCGCGCCCACTTTGTGCTGCCCTACGTGCCCATCGTGCTCTCCTGGCCAGACAAGAAACTCGCCGACAAGTACCTAAACCTCGCCCTTGAAAAGGACCCGAAGGACCTTTACAATTACTTCTTCCTCGCCGAGCTTCGCTTCGACCAGAAGCGCTACGCCGACGCCCTTGACATTATTGACCGAGGACTTTCGCGAGGAATCCGCACCAGCTACTTCCTCGAAGACAAGCGTGGCCGCTGGCAGCTCAAGGAGCTGCAGAAAAAAATCAACGCCAAGCTCGACAAGAAATAAAAGAAGCCGGGTCGAAACCCGGCATTGCTATAAAGGCAATGGGCGCGTTAGCGCCCTATTTTATTAACCCGCCTGGACAGCAGTCAAAGCGATCGTGTAGACGATGTCTTCAACGAGGGCACCGCGGCTAAGGTCGTTCACCGGCTTGGCCAAGCCCTGCAACATCGGGCCAATAGCAATCGTGCCATGGGCGCTGCGCTGCACGGCCTTGTAACCGATGTTACCGGCAGAGAGGCTCGGGAACACGAACACTGTTGCCTTGCCGGCGACGGTGCTGCCCGGCGCCTTCAGGGAACCGACGCTCGGCACGGTCGCCGCATCGTACTGAAGCGGGCCATCCACCAGCATTTCGGGGCGGGCTTCCTTCACAATCTTGGTGGCTTCGCGCACGAGGTCTGCATCCGGGCCCTTGCCGCTGTTCATGGTGCTGTAGCTGAGGAGCGCCACGCGACTCGGCAAACCAAAAGCCTTTGCGGTGTCGTCGCACTGCTGGGCAATGCCGGCGAGTTCTTCGGCGGTGGGGTTCAGGTTAATGGCGCAGTCACCGTAGATATAGGTCTTGTCCGGCATGCACATGAAGAACACGGAGCTCACGGACTTCACGCCCGGAGCGCACTTGATTACCTGAAGTGCCGGGCGGAGCGTATCGGCGGTAGAGTGGATAGCGCCAGAAACAAGGCCGTCCACTTCGCCCATCTTAAGCATCATGGTGCCGAGCATCACGTTGTCGGCGAGGGCTGCGCGGGCCTGGTCTTCGGTCATGCCCTTCGACTTGCGCAGTTCCACAAGCGTCGGCACGTACTTTTCGGCAAGTTCTGCAGACGGTTCAATAATTTCGATGCCAGCCGGGAGGGCGACACCCTGCTCCTTGGCGACGGCAAGGATTTCATCCTTCTTGCCGATGAGCACGGGTACTGCGATGCCGCGGTCAATCACGAGCTTTGCTGCCTGCACGGTACGCGGTTCGGAACCTTCGGGGAGCACGATGCGCTTCTTCGCCTTGGATGCCTTCAGGAGGAGGCCCGCACGGAACATGGCCTGGCTGGTCTTGCGTTCGGCAGGTTCGGCAGCCAAGTCCTTGGCGAGGCACTTGGGGCAGAAGAGAATGCGGTTCGGGCAGAACAGGTCGGCATCTTCGCCATCGGAATAAATCTTTGCGTCGAGGGCGGTTGCGAGCGTATCGTTATACTTCTGGGCCATCACGTCGCTCATGCCCTGGGCGCCTTCGACCACCACGGCGTCTACGGAATCAAAGTCCTGCGAAAGGAAGTCGGCTGCAATTTTTTCCATGAGCACGGCGGAATTGTGGGCCTTCAGTTCCTTCACGGCATCGGCCCCGTTCACGCAGGGCTTGTAGGTGACACTCTTCAGGCCAGCAGCGGCCACGGCATCAACGACTTCTTTGACTTTGGCTTCCATATTGGCGGAGGCAACCAGATAGACTCGATTCATAGAAATCTCCTATTTGTTTTTCTAAATCCACCTTAAAATTAGGATTTTGCCACTGGAAAGACCATTTTTTTGCCTGAAAATGGGCGAAAATCGCGCAAGACAACATTGTAAAGTAATATTTTCGTATGTTTTTTTTGAAAAAATCTATTTTTCTTATTGGTTGACATGTGTTTAGGAATTTATGGAGAGAGCGGATGAAGTGCAAAAACTTTTTCCGGGGTCTGTTTTTATGTCTGACCCTTTTTATAGCGAGCGCCTTTGCCCAGGACTATGTCGCCATAGCCCACGTTATTTATGATGGCAACAGCCTCTATTACGCCGACAACGAATCCAACCTGAAGTACAAGTCCCTGAGCAAGGAAGACGACGGCACATTCACCATCAAGTTCACCCAGGAACGCCTGAAGGCATCCGCCATCGACAAGCGCCAGCTGCGCTTCGGCTCATTCTGCGTCGAAGGTGGCGACTCCTGCAAAACCTACCTGAACCAGGGCGACGAACCGTTCCTCAACACCCTCTTCCCAGATTACAAGGAAGGAGAAGAAGACCAGCCCATCTACGAAATCTGGATTCAAATCAATCCCGACGGAACCCTCACGACCACCACGACCAAGCCCGTCATCGTAGAACCCGCCAAGAAGACAATCCGCTTCCTTGCGCCATGGAGCAACACGAGTGCCGCCATCATCCTGAACGAAAAGATGGACTACATGACGCCCGTGGGAAGCCCCTACTGCGGCTGGTTCGAATACCGCACGGCACTCACCCCGAAAGATGTCTACGTCTACTTCAAGCAAACCATCGGCGGACACTATATCGGCGCCGAAGGACTTTCCAAGGAAGAAATCCAGCCCGAGCAGGAAATACTCCTCGACTCCATCCTCGCCCTCTCCGACACCATCTGGATTTCTGCCACCATGTACAGCGAACCGGAACTTCATACCTCTTTCCCCGGCGAACTCGGCGACTGTCCCATCAAGAAGCTCCCCGTCATGATGTTCGACTGGCTGCACGGAGACGGTAACGACACCGAGAACAGGGAATCCCAGGTAGGCACCACCAGCCAGGACTTCGGTACAGGCGGATGCGCGGCCCTTACCAAGGGAATGGTCGAAGAAACCTTGGGCGCAAACGGCGTCCCCGTCCGCGCAGCAAACTTCCCGAGCAACTGCAAATACACCGAACACTTGGACAACTGGTTCCTGCCCGAAGAAATCCAAGGAAGCGACGGCAATACCTACACCAATGCCACCTGCCGCGATCTGGAACTCACCCTTACCGACGACGGCTTCTGGCTCGGCCAGAAGAACACCGAAAGTCCCGAAAGGGGCCTGTTCTTCCTGGACGACTTCCAGTTCCTGGATTCGGCACATAAAGTTCCAAACCCGATGTACGACCAGATTACGGGCGATTTCGGCACGCACAACTACGGCTTTACCATGAAGATCCAAGCCCAGTTCGAATATGTGAAGGGCCAATACTTCGAATTCCTGGGCGACGATGACGTGTGGGTGTTCATCAACAACAAGCTCGTGGTGGACATCGGCGGACAGCACCACGCCTCCGAAGGCCACATCAACCTGGACAAGCTCGGACTCACCGAAGGCGAAACCTACCCCTTCCACATCTTCTACGCCGAACGCCACAAGGTCGAATCGAACTTCAAGATGCGCACCTCGATGGACCTGAAGGCCGAAGGAAGCATGTTGCTGCAGGATATCCCGACTGGCGACCCGAAGCTCATCAAGAAGAACGTCTGGGAAATCGTACGCAGAAGGGCTCTCGCCTGCGACTTCTCGTCTAGCCCCGAGTTGCAGGACACTGTCGAAGGCCCGTCCAACTTCGTGCTGTTCGGCCGCAGCCTGGACAAGAACGGTGTAGCGCTCAAGACGCTCGACTCCGCTTACTACAGCGGCATCACCGTCCTGAACGACTTCACGTCCATCGAAATCGACATCAAGGCCATCAGCAGGGCCCAGGCGCTACCGCCAGGCAACTACTACATCCGCGTTCGCCTAAAAAGCAACCCCGACGAATACAAGGACATCCCCTTCACAATCGACCCCTACGAACTGCCGAACCTCGCCTTTGCAAGCATCAAGGATTCCACCTACTTCATCGTGGATTTCGACACCCAGGACACACTGAACTTCACCGAATTCTGGGCAGCCTTCGGCGATTCGCTCAACAGGAACGTCTCCAGCGACACGCTCCCCATCAACCTGGATAAAAACGAAAAGCTCTGGGCCGGGCGCTCCTACCCGATCAACATCATGTACGCCGAGGAATGGGCATCGATCTACAACGGCATCTCCGTGCATATCTCCACTTCGACGCCGAACCTGATCGCCTGCGATTCCATGGGCAATACAATCACCGAAGTCGTCCTGAAGGAAGGCCGCGCAAGCTTCTTTGTCAAGGCGACCGACGAAGTCGTAAACGGGGTGCTTACCGTAAGCACCGAGGCGGCAAAGAACAAGAAAGTCAGCTGGACGCAGATCAACATCGCCGTGCCTCCCGTACCGCAGATCGAGACCGCCTATATCTTCGACCGCACCGGTGACGGCCGCGCCGACAGCATCTGGATCAAACTCTCCAAGCCGATTGACGGACAAACGGTGATCGATTCTCTCAAGTTCGTATTTGGCGCAAGCTTCGACAACGCCTACCAGGCCGACAAGTACAGCATCGGCGACGCATCCGTATCGCTCACCGCCAAGGGCGACGGTTTCGGAAATGCCATCTTCACCGGAGGCGAGACTAGCGGATATACCGGAAAGATCAACATCTGGTACACCTACACCGACCCCGAAGACGGCAAGACTGCGATATTCCCCGTCGACGGTTCCCTGACCGACAAGGTGGGCCCCGTGATCATTGCCGCCGAAGTCAAGTACCTAAAGGACGGCAACACGCAGCTGCTGCTGAACTTCAGCGAAGGCATCAAGGATGAAAACGCAAGCACGGACCTCTTCCGCTTCCACTGCTGGAAGGACAACCGCCAGGATTCCCTGGTAAAGTTTGCAAGCGACTTTACAACCACGCCCGCAAACCAGTGGAAGCTTATCTTCCCGAAGGGAGCCGAGACAGACATCATTCCTTCCGTGGGCGACTCCGTGCGCTTTATGCCGCCGTCCCAGCTGGGAGCGGCCCTTGACCTGGTCGACGTCGGCCCGCACGAATTCAACCCGTGGGTCCGAATCACCGGCGAACAGAAGGTGACCGTGACAAGCCCGAAGGTCGTAAGCCTCGACCGCAATTCCGAAACATTTAACAACGCAAAGCAGATCATCCAGAGCAAGGACGCCACCGTGCCGAAGCTTGTTTCTGGGGCAACCACGCTTTCTGCCGACCAGGTCGCAGCCATCTACGGCACCCAGGGCCACTACCTGGGCGACCTCGACATGGCCGAACTCGTCGAGAACGAAATCGCCGAAATCGTGAAGGCCGTGCAGGCGACATCAAGCTATGTCGACAAGGACGAAGCCGAAGAGGCTGAAAAGCTCGGCACGACGCCCAGGACCTACACCATCGAAGAAATCATCGCGAAGGTCGACGCGGGCGAAATGACCATCAAGGAAGCAAAGAAGAAGTACGACCTTTCCCCGGTGATTGTCGACGCCTACGAGAACGGACTTTTGAACAGCGAGAACCTCGCCTACTATTCCCGCGGTACCGAAGCTGACATCCAGAAGATCGTAAGCTCTGTCGCCGACCAGACAGAACTTTCCTACAAGGCGATCTACTACTCAAGCCTCGGCCATTTCGTCAACATGCATTCGGGAACCATCACCTGCAACGACGACATCTTCAAGGAAGGCGGTAACAAGAACTGCCTTGAAAACGAAGGTAGGCTTTTCCTTGCATGGAACATGCGTTCCGAAAATGGAAGGCTCGCCGCAACGGGTGTCTACATCGCTCGCCTGCATGTCCGAATCAAGGTAAATACCAAGATCATTATCGACCGCACCCAGGATTTCCTGTGGGGCGTGCGCCGTGGACAGGTAAATGCCATAGATTTGGGAATTTAGGCCCCAGTAACACACAATTTACACATTTGTTAAGCATAATTAACGGCAATTTCACAGTTGCCGTGTTGCATTTTTTTACAAAAAAAGTTATTTCTACTACAGATATATCTAAATGCGCATAGGGTTTTGAACCCTCTAGGAGATTGGATGAGGTGTGGATTTGTAAAGAGAGCAACCTGGTTGCTCGGTTTGCTTGTACCTGCGGCAATGGCTGCCGATTATTACATAAAAGCGACTTATGACAACAATAGGGCGACCTATATCGCTGTAGAAACTACAAGGGGAACTCAGTGCAGGAACATCCAGAATGGACTTGCCTTTTCCACCGATGACATTACCCAGGAAGACTTCGCAATTTATAAAAGCAGCCCCTGCCAAGAAAGAAACCTGATTGCCACTATTTCTGGAGCAGAGCTCTATGCAGAATCCGATTCTGCAATAATCAACATTGACAGAAACGGAAATTGGAATTTCACAAACAAGCCCAAAGACGACCCGGAGGAGGGACCCAAGGACGATCCCAAGGATCCCGAAGATCCAAGAGACCCGGGCCAGGATGACCCCAAGGATCCGGAGGATCCCGGCAAGGACACTCCCAAGAACGGCCTGAAGTTCATCGCGTTCTTTACCCCATGGACCAACACCAATGCGAAAGTTTTCCTCTCCAACGGTGACAGCGCGGCGATGGTCCCTGTCGAAGAGAAGTATTGCGGGTGGTTCATTGCAGGCGTCAAAGCACCAAACGACAACTTCGGCGTCTACTTCAAGCAGACCATCGGCCCGAACTTCGTCGGCGCAGAAGGCCTTACCAAGACAGAGCCCACTTCCGCTACCGAAATCAGCCTCGATTCCGTCGCTGCGCTTTCCGACACCATCTGGGTCAAGGGAAACCAGGAAGGCGCCCCGGGCATCTACTCGGAACACCCCGCAGGCGTTCTGGGCGACTGCCCCATCAAGAAGCTCCCCGTCATGATGTTCGACTGGCTGCACGGCAGCAAGGGTGACGGCACCCGTGGCAACGGAAGTCCCGAATACGGCATCAGCGCGGACTTCGGCTCCGGCGGCTGCAGCGGAAACCCGATGCGTGGCATGGTGGCAACTGAGCTTGGCCCCAACGGAGTTCCCGTGAGTGCAGCGAACTTCCCCACGAACTGCAAGATTACTGAACATCTGGACTACTGGTTCATTCCGGAATCCCTCGCAGTCGATGCCCAGGGCAACACGCTCACCAACATGACCTGCCGCGACCTCTACATTTCTATGGACGACGAAGGCTTCTGGCTTGCCGAAGTCTCGAAGGACGCCATTTCCAAGGGCAACGAGGCGAACCAAGGCGGCATGTTCCTTTTGGACGACTTCCAGTATCTGGATTCCGCACAAAAGGTCCCGAACCCCTACTACGACCAGCTGCGCGGCGGTAGCGACAACAGGAACCACAACTTCGGGTTCACCATGAAGATCCAGGCGACCTTCGAGTATGTTCCCGGCCAGTACTTTGACTTCCTGGGCGACGACGACGTGTGGGTGTTCATCAACAACAAGCTGGTGGTGGACATCGGCGGCCAGCACGCCCAGGTGGCAGGCGCCGTCGATCTTGACACGCTCGGCCTTATTCCGGACAGTACCTACAACTTCCACATCTTCTACGCCGAACGCCATACGAGTTCCTCGAACTTCCGCATGCACACGTCTATCGACCTGAAGACCGAAGCAAGCATCCTGCTTAGGAGCCCATCGAGCAACAGCGACGTGATCGAAAGAGAAATCTACCAGAGGATCCGCAAGAGCAAGCTCGCCTGCGACTTCTCCGAAGCCGGCAAGGAGCTCACGCTTGAACGCGGCGCATCGACCTTCACGCTCTTCGGCGGAAACCTTCCTTCCACAGGTATCGAACTCGACTCCGCAGGGCTCTGGTTCGGCGGTATTGACATCGGCAAGAACTTCGATGCATTCAAGGTCGACAAGGAAGCCATCAAGGACGCCCATGGGCTTGCCCCCGGCGTCTACTACCTGCGTGTCTCCCTTGTCGCCGACAACAGCCAGCACAAGGACGTCTACTTCGTTGTCGGCGCCTACGAACTTCCGAACCTGACCTTCACCGATCCGAAGGGCAACATGCTCGGCGCAGAAATCGTGAGCGACACGCTGCAGCTCAACCTGACGAAGGACGTCACCATGTGGGTGGGACAGTCCTACAAGGTCTACGTGCAATACGCCGACCAATGGGCGATGAATTCCAACGACAAGATCTACCCCTCCACCAACGATCCCGCGCTGATCCCCTGCGACTCCCTCGGAAACCCGATTACCGAAGTCCAGCTCGTCAACGGGAAAGCGACCTTCTACGTGAAGGCAGTCGGCGAACTGTGGGGCGGCACGCTCTATGTCAAGGGCCAGGCATCCGGCAACACGGCCATCTGGAGTGCCATCAACTTCGCTCTCCCGCCGGTTCCGCAAATTCAGACCGCCTACATGTTTGACCGCGACGGCGACGGCCGCGGCGACAGCATCTGGGTTCACTTCAACGGAACGCTCGGCGGCAAGAACTCGCTGGATTCCGTGAAGTTCACCTTCGGTTCCGTATTCGACAAGGCGTACACTGCGAACTACGATGTCGGCGACTCCGTCGCAACGATTGTCGCAGACGGCAACGGCTTTGGAACAAGCATCTTTACCGGAGGCGAAGAGAAAGTTTACACGGGACAGCTCAAGGTATGGTACACTTACAAGGACAACGGAAAGACATCCGTGTTCCCCACCGAAGGACAGCTTGAAGACAGGATCGGTCCCGTCATCATGGCAGCCGAAGTTTCCTACATGAAGGACGGCAACACGCAGCTCACTATTTCGTTCAGCGAAGCGCTCCAGAGCAACAACGCCTCTTCCGACATGTTCAGCTTCCATGTCTGGAAAAACGGAATCATGAGCACCAACGTAAAGCAGGCAAGCGACATTTCGACAAGCAGCGCCACCCAGTGGAAGCTGATCTTCCCGAAGGGCGCGGACACCGACATCATTCCTGCCGTGGGCGACTCCGTGCGCTTCTCGCCGACATCTGCGATTTCTTCCGCACTGGACTTGGTAAACAACAAGCCGCACCAGGACAACCCGTGGGTCCGCATCACGGGCGAGCAGAAGGTGACCATCACAAGCCCGGGCGTGGTGACGCTTGAACCCGGTTCCGCCGTATTCGACAGCGCAAAGGCGATCATCCAGAGCCCCGAAGCAACCGTCACGAAAATCATCCAGGATCCTTCCATCTTGACCGCGGAACAAGCCGCAGCCGCCTACGGCACGCAGGGACACTTCCTGGGCGACCTGAACATGGCCGAACTTGTAGAAAACGAAATCGCAGATATCGTAAGGGCCGTTCAGAGCACACCTTCCTACGTCAACAAGGACGAAGCGAAGGAAGCCGAGAAGAACGGAACGACTCCCAGGAGCTACACCATCGAAGAAATCATCGCCATGGTCGATAACGGCGACATGAGCATCAAGGAAGCGAAGAAGAAATTCGGTATCGACCCGGTCATCGCCGAAGCCTACGAGAACGGAATCCTCGACTCGCGCAACATCGACAAGTTCCAGCGCGGCACCGAAGCCGACATCAAGCAGATTGTCGAAGCCGTCGCCGAGAACACGGAACTGCGCTACAAGGCGACCTACTACTCGAGCCTCGGCGAATTCGTGAACAGCAACTCCGACGTGATCACCTGCAACAGCGACATCTTCAAGGAAAACGGACAGGGCACCTGCCTAGACAACAACGGCAAGCTGTTCCTCGCCTGGAACATGCGCGCGAAGAACGGTCGCCTCGCATCGACCGGCGTCTACATCGCAAGGCTTGAATACCGCATCAAGGTCGGCAGCAAGACCGTGGTGGACCGTACGCAGGACTTCCTGTGGGGCGTGCGCCGCGGCAAGGTAAACGCACTGGACTTCGGGCTGTAACAGAACCGACTAAAACATCTCTCTCGAATCGCCGATTCGGTCATAAAAAAGAAAGCCGCACTCGTGTGCGGCTTCTTTATTTTCTTCGACAATCTCGCATCTCGCGGGTTAGGCCGCGACCGTGCCGAGCGTGGGTTCCCTGAAGGCCCCGGGCAGCACCGTCGCCGGCAAGGCTACCGTGTTCGTGTTCCCGAGCCTCTCTGCCGGTAACATCGGCTACAAGGCCGTGCAGCGCAGTTCCCATGGCACGATTGCCTTGACTGCTGTCCAGGCTAATTAAGACCGCGCGGCTCTATTGCATCTACAAGAATGTGATGTCGCCTCGCTCTCGCAACCACGCCTCGTCTAACGAGGCGCCTTTTCTTTTTCAAACAGTTTTTACTTTACGGAAATGGTTCTTGTGATTCCGCCGATAGATATCAGGTAGCGGCCCTTGTTCGGCAAGCTTATTTCAAAATCGGGCGTATTGATTCGCGAGTTTGCAAATCCTGCGACAGGGATATTTCTGCCCTGAATATCGAATACGTGGAACGGCGCACCTACGGCAGCGCCCGTGATCTGAACCTTTCTACCCTGAGTTGCAATCGTAAAGGAATTGACGCTCGGCTTGAACGCAACCGAGGTACGTCCGCCATCGTAGCCTTCGACACCGGCACCATTCAGGAGCGGATACGGATCGGTGCCGACCTTCTGGCCCCATACATGGCTGTCTACGCCTTCGGCGCTATAATTGTACAACGCCCAGGCAATAGAACCGTCAGCGAATTCTTCGGGCGAATTCTTGCTAACTGAACCTTCGCAAGTCGATTGGTTGCGGAAAAAGACATTAGCCATCACTTTGGGAAGCGCTTGGCAAACGTCGAAAGCATTTTCGCTCATATTGTAAGAATTGATGATGGAAAGACTTTCCGTTTTTGTTGAGAATCCACCACCCTGTATGGTTTTCTTATTGTATGAGTCGTAGATTTCAATCTGGCCTATATTGTACGAATTGATTATCGAAGTATTTTCATTAATACCAATTAAACCACTAGCATTGCACCTAGATGCCATACTGTGTGAATCAGACTGAGTTTGAATTTTTCCATCATTATGAGAAGTCGATATAGTCAGTTTGTAGCCACTTGCTTCAGCAATAAGGCCCGATGCAATGTCGGCGGTAATTGAAGCACGGTTATAAGAACCAGATACTTCCAGTGAATCGACAAAAGAGAGACCTAATAAACCTCCAGCCATATTATTGCAATATCCCCCAGAGCTCAAGTCGATATCTCCCGCGTTGTACGAATTCGATATTACCACATGCCTGGAAGCTATTCGACCAATTAATCCTCCGACCTCTCTTCCGGCGGAATATTCGTTATATTTGTTTCCAGTTATTCTTGCCGCATTGTAGCTTTTGTCTATAGTAAACGCAGTCGTTTTTTCCGCAGTTCCTATCAACCCGCCTGCATCGACCAATATATAATCCGCGATATCTATAGTTCCCTTGTTATTGGAATTGGATATGGCAATGGATGATTCGCTTCCGGCACGTGCCATCAAGCCACCCATAATGGCTTTGTCACGAATTGATGAGTTAGGATACATTTTCCCTGAATGATAAGAATGGTCAATAGAGATTTTCACGGAATCATTATTTCCGCCTACAAGCCCGCCAATTTCGCGTCCAACAATGGTCATGTTAACATACGAGTGAGTTATAGACAAATTCGTCTTTTCTACGACTGCACCAACAAAGCCTCCTACACGTTCCTTTCCTTCAATGTAAGAATCAATAACGCCCACACTGTCAATAGAAACAACCTTATTTTCTGCGCTTTGTACTTTGCCAAACAAACCGACGTCGTTTCCAGCAGAATTCTTCAGGTAAAGTCCGCTAATCGTATGTCCCTTGCCGTTGAACTTTCCCATGAAGGGCTTGGCAGCCGTTCCAATCGGTACCCAGTACAGCAAATGGTCGGCATCCTTACGGAGTGAATCGGTTGCAGTCAACACGTTTTTGTTCACGACAATGTCGGCAGTGAGTTCGCCACAGGCATCCTGTTCTATTTCATAGCCGTCCTTGCCGCTAACAAGGTAGGAGAATCCGTAGAGTTCGTTTGCACTGCCAATCTGATAGCATCCGTTGACCTTTTGGGGAACCTTCGCCTCGAACCATTTTGCATACATCGTGACACTGTCCCATTGTAGTATCGTAAGCGGTTCCGTAAACATGGCAAACGGAATAAAGAAGGTGTCTTGAGCGTCTTTTTCCAACATCCAGCCCTGGAAAATATGGCCGTCCCAATGTGTCGAATCTTTCCAAAGATAACAGAAATCGAAAGTTGAACAGACTCTGTCGAAGTATACGCCGGGGCCACCATTCATGTCTGCAACAACACGGTAAGTGTTATAATCGAATTCCGCTTCCAATGAAAGGTTCATATCGGGCATTTCAAACACGTACACGCTGTCTTCTGTTTTAATTTCAGTTCTTGAAGAACCGCTGCGGTCGTACCATTTTTTCCAATGGTAACGTTCTACCGGCATAGGCGTCATTTTAACGGAATCGCCAACGGCCGCCGCAAGCAGGAACTTGGTCTGCTCCGGATCGGTTACAATGGCATAACCATGAACAATATTCTGAAGTCCGAATCCCGTTTCAAGCCATGAAATCTTGCGGACGTTTTCGGATTTTGCATATTCGGCATTGAATGTTACGTCGCCCTTGATGTCTGCCACGCAACTGTCAGGAACGCAATACCTGATTGAAGAACCTTCACCTTTTAAAGAGGCGCTCGCCCAAGTATATCCGCTAGGCGCAGAACACTTGACGCTAACAGAATCCTTAACTCCAGACGCGGTGCAAGAACCGCCTTCGGCTCCTGTATAATTGTATGTGATGGTATATGCATTGGCTAGCGTTACAAGCGTAGCAATAGTGAAGAATAACCCCTTAAACATCATTTCCTCCTTTTCACTCAAATATAAAATCCCATTTACAAAAAATCAAGGCCGCTCAGTTGAGCGGTCTTGTTGAATTGCTGATTCCGGCTCGGAGGCCGGAATGACGAATGGGTTACACGAACTTGTAGAGGTCGGTAATGTCTTCGTTGTTCTTGTCGTAGAACCAGAACTGGTTAATGTGGGCGTGTTCGTCTTCCACCAGGCTGATGCTCATGCCATGCTTGTATTCCAAGTAGTTGAACATGCGGTTGTGGTCCTTGCAGAGCACGTCGATCACCTGGGCGCTTACCACGAGAGTGACTTCGCGGAGCTTACCCTTGGCCTTGGCGCGAGCCATCCAGCGGTCGATCATGCCGAGGGTGGATTCGAGCGTTGCAATGCGGCCATCGCCGTCGCACACCGGGCAGCGTTCGGTCTTTTCGGTCATCAGGTTCACGCGGACGCGCTTACGGGTGACTTCCATGAGGCCAAACTGGCTGATGGGAGCGGGGCTGATCGGGGCCTTGTCGCGGCGGATTGCCTTGCGGAATTCCTGGTAGACCTTTTCGTTGTCTTCTTCGGATTCCATATCGATAAAGTCGATAATGATAAGGCCGCCCACGTCACGCAGACGCAGCTGCTTTGCGATTTCGTAGCAGG
Source organism: Fibrobacter sp. (assembly GCF_045601785.1). Lineage (GTDB taxonomy): Bacteria > Fibrobacterota > Fibrobacteria > Fibrobacterales > Fibrobacteraceae > Fibrobacter. The sequence goes on along the minus strand of NZ_JAZSAF010000073.1, from coordinate 33,595 downwards.
CGTCGATGTTCGTTTCGAGGATGATCTTGCCCTGGTCCTTGCCGTGCACCTTGGGTCCCGTGTTCACGTCGATAGAGACCAACGCTTCGGTCTGTTCGATCACGAGGTTACCACCACGCGGGAGCGGTACCTGGCGCTGCAGGGAACGTGCGTAGTCGTTTTCGATCTTGAAGTATTCGAACAGGCTTTCGTTAGAGCTCCAGAGCTTCACCTTGTCGAGCTTGTCCGGCGAGAGCACCTTGAGGTATTCGCGCAGGGCAAAGTATTCGTCGCGGTTGTCGATATACACGTAGTCGGTGTTATCGCTGAAGTATTCGCGCACAGTCTGTTCAATCGAATCGGATTCTTCGTAGATGCAGGTTTCGGCAGGCTGGTTTTCGAAGTTGTACTTCGTCTGTTCCCACTTGCTTTCGAGTTCGCGCATCTGCTTGTTGATTTCGAATTCGGATTCGTTCAGACCGTTGGTACGAACAATGTAGCCCACGTCGCGACCCTTGAGGCGGCGGACCACCTTCTTGAATTCGCGGCGCTTGGCCGGGTCGCGTTCACGCTTGGACACCCCAATGAAGTTGGTGCCCGGCATGCACACGAGGAAACGACCTGCAAAGCTCAGGTGCGTGGTCAGACGGGCACCCTTGGTGCTAATCGGTTCCTTGACCACCTGAACCATGATTTCCTGGCCTTCTTGCAGAATTTCGTCAATGGAGACTTCCTTGGAAGAACCGCCCTCGTCATCGTCGTCGCCATATTCGCGGCGGAGGAGTTCGTTTCTGTCCATGGCGTCTTCTTGATGCAAAAAGCCTGCCTTTTCAAGGCCAATATCAATGAACGCAGCCTTGAGTGCCGGAAGCACCTTCTGGACTACGCCCTTATAAATATTGCCCAGAACTCGATTAGAAGATACACCCTCGACGACAAGTTCAACGAGTTCGCCGTCTTCCATGATGGCGATACGTTTTTCGTAAGGGGTCTTACTAATCAAAATTCCGCGCTTGCACTTATTTGCCATTAAAACTCCTAAAAGTAGACAAAACTTGATGGATAAATCCCTAAGAAGCATTCCAAAAGTATGGAGCGCTTCCGAACCCGTGGGTTTCTTTTACGGAAAGTACCGCATTTCCACGCCACAAAGTCTAGGGAATCTAAATATAACAACAAGAAACTCCAACCTTGAAAAACTATAGGAAAAAAGACGGAAAAAAAAGCAAAAGCCCGCTTTCGCGGGCCCTGCCGAGTCCTAGAATCCCATGGTCCGGCCGGCATGGGCGTCTTTCGCCTGCAATTCCTTGCGGAGTTCCGCCTCGATGCGGCTTGCGCTGCGCACACTTTCGGGCAGGTAGCGCAGGCGCCCGTTCACCGCGTTGAAGTCGCCAGGGGTAAGCATCGGCAGTTCCGTCACGGAATCGGGGCACTGCACCGACGGGAAGAACACATTCCACAGGTGGCGAACCCCTTCGGGTTTCAGGTAGCCAAAGCCAAGCTTCAGCGCAAAGCGGCGGCGACTCGCCGAATCCAGCGAATCGTTGAAGTTCGTCGCGGCGATGAAGATACCCTTGAAGTTCTCCATACGGGTGAGGATCTCGTTTACCTTCGAAACCTCGTGCCCCTGCATGGCACCGGAGCGGTCACGCAGGAAACTGTCGGCTTCGTCGAAGAAGAGAATCGACTTGGTGCGTTCCGCCTCCTCGAACGCAGCGGCAATCTGCGCTTCTGTCTGACCCACGAACATGCCAAGAAGATCGCTCGCCTTGCGGACAATCAGGTTCCTGCCCAAGGTACGCGCCAAGTGACGCACGAACTCCGTCTTGCCCGTTCCCGGAGGACCATAGAGCAAGATGTTCAGGGAATTCGGGGCAGAATCTTCGTCGAGCCTCTTCCACACCGTATCGTAGGCCTGCACCACCTCCATGATCTCGTCGACAGAGCCTTCGATGTTGAGCCCCGTCAGCGAATACGAAGGCGCATGGCACTCCACATCGCGAAGCGTCCCGTTCTGGATTCCGAGAAGCTTCGTATGAGCCTTCAGAATCCGTGCCATCGTCGGGTACGCCTGGGTCGCAATCCCGCTTGCGAGCAGTTCACGGGTATGCTGGGCCGCAAGCGTAAAGCCGCCCGCCATTGCAGGGTATTCAACCACGAGCTTCAGCTTTTCTTCGGGCGTAAGCATCGTCTCGGCAGATTGCGACTTGAGCACGGAATTGAGCATGTTCAGGCGTTCGTCCTTCGAAAGTCCCTTGAACGCAATCGAGAAATCGAAGCGGCGGCGGGTACTCCCTTCCGTAAAGTGCAAGGAGTTGGTAATCCAGATAATCGGCGTGCGCATCTGTTCAAAGAAATGGTTCAGGCTTCCCTTCTCAAAGCCGTTAAGCACCAGGTCCGCCTCGTCGATCATGATGATACCGGGCTCCTGTTCGCACTGCCAGTTGGCAAGCATCGCAGCGCGGATGCGGTAATACATGAGGCTCTGCGCGCGCGACTCCATGCGGCGACCCGGATCGGCATTGTCGGCATCAATGCTCACTTCCCACAGCGGGAGCCCCGCCTCTTTTGCAATCGCCTTTGCAAGTTCGGTCTTGCCCGAACCTTCGATTCCGTAGAACAGGATGTTCAGCGGATGCTTGCGGTCGTGATTCTTGATCATGTCGAGCGCAAGCAATACGTCTGGATTGTTCCCCTGCAGCTGCGCAAACGGGACCGTTCCCGGCTCGGCAAGGCGGAACGCCTTGAGGCCGGTACTGTCACCATAACCATTCAGGTACGACTGTACTTCCGGAGGAATGTCCAGATCGTCGTCACACAGGTTCAGCATGCGCAGCGTGCCGTTCTGGCCCAAAAGGCTGGAGACATAGTCCTGTTCCAATCCGGTTGCGCGGGCCAGTTCGCGCAACATGCTCTGCGTAATATTTGGCGAACCGAAATGGCGGCGGCGCCTTCCAAAGAATTCGCCATCCGAATCGATCTGCAACTCTTCGCGATTGTGCAGCCACATGTACACGAGCATTTCCGTTTCGGCATCGTTCAGGCGGTAGGTTTCCTTGACCTTCTGCACGCGCTTGTAGACCCGATCCCTTTCCGACACTCCCCGCGAAAGCATTTCCAAGGCATACTTCTCGAAATTCTCGCAGATGACTCCCTGCACGCGCTTGTACAGGAACGGAGCCATCGAAGATGGCTCGACATCGGCAATTGTTTTGAGCAGGTTTTCTGTCACCTGGTCGCTTGCGCCCAGCTTGATTTCCTTTCGGTAACGGCAGATCTGGCGAAGGAACCGACTGTCGCAAAATTCGGTATCCATCTCGACTTCATCCGATTCGTTGAGCGAGCCATCTTCATCGAATATGTCATCGAGGAAATCGTCATCAATGGCATCACAATCCCTGCAATTGTTGAATTCGACCGACTGCTTTTTCTTTTTTACGGCGGGGCGTTTCGGCTTGATATAGCCACCGAGCGTTTCGATAAACCCATCCACGATGGCGCTGCGGTACGGTTCGTTTACCAGGCGAATCGCAATTTCCTTGTTAAGGCTTTCGGGACTCTCACGGATAATGCGCACCCAATACTCCAGGATCTTGAGATCCGCAAAGTCCAGCCTATCCGACCTGCCCGACGTTCTCTTTCCCGAGTTCTTGAGATTCTGAAAAATCTTCTTGAAATATTGGTTCTTCTGCATGCTTGCTTACCTTCCTAATAAATCCAATTTCTACCCTATATTATCGTAAGTAAAAGGGTATCGGTAAAATCGTTTTCGCAAAAAAATTGGACCCCGGTAGAAGCGAGCCCTTGGCAATGATGTAAAAAAAAGCGAATAGTCTCCACATCTACTATATCGCTTCAATCATTCAAACTGTAAATCAAAAAAATAATTTTTTATAGATTGCCCGCAGGCCTATACCCGAGCAGCTTCATGCTGTAAAGGGCCGTTCCCTTGCTAATGCTACGGACCCCCGTGGCATAGCCAAAAATTTTTCTCAGCGGCACATCTGCCTTCAAAAAATGCGTCTTGCCATCGCCACCGATTTCCTTCACCTTGCCGTCGCGGGACTGGATGTCGCCGGTGACAAGCCCGGCGAAGTTCACGGGACATTCCAGCGAAAGTTCCATCACCGGTTCGTAGAGAGTCACGTCGGCGGGCCTGATCAGCTTGACCACCGCATCGACGCAAGCCTTCTTGATCATGGGCGGCAAGGCGCCTTCGGTCCAGGTGAACTCATGGACCTCAAAACGCACACCCACCAGCGGCCCCTTGCCGAGGACGCCGATTTCGGTGGACTCGAGGAGCGCGGAGCGCACCCCCGCCAAAATTTCGCGGGGGGCCGTCTCCAAAAATTCAGCGGAAAGGCGAATGTCGTGGGCATCCCCGTCGAGCGGCGTCGCCGAGACCTTGATCGAAATCTTGTGGGGGCCCAGCTGGAAGGTGTTTTCGACGGGACCCACGGCTCGGCAGAGACGTTCCTGCCAGCGCACCTCGGGAGCCCCCGCACATACATCGCAGCCGAACTCGCGTTTCAGCCTGGAAAGCAGCACGTCCAACTGCACTTCGCCCACCGTATGCAAGTACCAGAAGCCGCCATCGTCCTTTTGAACGCGGAAACTCGGGTCCATGCGGCAAAGCGTATTCAGGCTCTTTTCCACGTGGTGGTAGTCCTCGGAACCCAGGCATTCCACGCGGGTCTGCAACAGCGGCTGGTACCTGTCGCGTACAGAAGACCGTTCCGCGTCATCTTCGCCGGGGACGCTTCCATCCAGGTAGATTGTCTGCCCAAGCTCCGTCTCGAAAGGGCTGCGCATCGCATAAATGTCCCCCGAGCGGATTTCATCCACGGGCTGCAGCAAGTTCGCCTTGAGCCTCGAGAATTCAAAACCGGCGGGCCATTCCTTCCGCTCCATGTCGGTATGGCTACGGAACAGCGAAATTTCGCCCACGCCCTTGAAATGCCTCAGGCGAATCACTTGGCCAAGCTCATTGCGGCCAAACTCGGGGACATCGGGCAAGAAGAACGAAAGCGCCGTCGTAAGGCTACGGACCCCGAAGCCCTCCATGGCGGAACCCGCATAGCAGAGCGCATAGTCGTCATCTTTCGCCAGTTCCTTGAGGCCACGCAGCAGCGCTTTCGGCGGAACCGGCTTACCGTCAAGCGCAAGTTTCAGAACCTCGTCATCAAAGTTGCTCGCAAACTCGACCGCCTCGGCATAATACTTCTTCAGTTTTTCCGTCGACTCGCTCACCTCGCCGTCCTGCGGCCAGGATTCGTCGACCACCTCTTCGCCCGTTTCCGAATGAACAAGGCGACTCCTGCTCAGCACATCGAGAACGCCCTCGAGCTTGCCTCCCCTGTATTCCGGAAGCGACATCAGTACCGGGCGCACCCCTAGAACCTCTTCGACGTTGATCAGTGTCTCGTCGAGCGAATAATCGGGATTGTCCAGCTTGTTGATGAACAGAATGGTGCGGACTCCCGCTTCGCGAAGTTTCCTGAAGGCGGCAACCGTCTGCGTCTCGACGCCACTAGCGGCACTCACCACCAACACGGCACCTTCAACCGCCGTAAGCGCTGTATCCACCTCGGCGCCAAAATCCACATGCCCCGGCGTATCAATAAAATTGAACCAGGTATTCTTCCATTCGAAATGCGCAACACCACTTTCGATGGTGATTCCCCTGTCCTTCTCTTCGGGCAGGTAGTCCATCGTCGCAAGACCTTCTTCGACCTTGCCCGGCCTGCGCACCTCGCCTGCCGCAAAAAGGATACGCTCGGAAAGCGTCGTCTTTCCGGCGTCCACGTGGGCAAGGATTGCGATATTTCGAATGGGCTGCGACATGGTTTCCAATTACTTCTGCAAGTCCTTCAGCTGCGACTCAAGGGCACCGACTCGAAGAGCCAAGTCGGCACAAAGTTTTTCCAACCGCTCCAGGCGGGAATCGTGCTCGTTGTCCTTTACACGCTGACGCTTCAGCTCCGAGTCCTGTTCCACATTCTTGGAATCGACAGAATTCAATCGAAAGTCGTGCTCGGCATCCTTTGCAATCTGCGCCTTCAGCTTGAATTCCTGTTCGCGTTCCCTGCTGTAAAGGGCATCTATGCGGACGTCGTGTTCGTCGTCCTTTTCTTTCTGCATATCTAGGCGAGCATCGTGTTCCTGGTCCTTGCGCTGGAGTTCACGGATGCGTTCTTCATCAAGACTCATAACGACCTCGGGAAGGGGAAACCTAAAAGTCAATGTAGCAAAAAAAGCCCGCCAAGAATTCCCTAGCGTTTCAATTCCGCCAAGACCATGCCCGCGACAATCGCTGACGCCCCCGCGATGGCGACAAACGTGATGCGTTCCCCGAGGGTAACCACCGCCGTGATGATCGTGACGAGAGGAATGGCGTAGAGGTAGTTGCTGGCAAGCACCGTGCCAAGCTGCTTCATCACCTTGTTCCACACAAGGTAGCCAAACAGCGACGAAAAAACCGTAAGGCATAAGAAGTTGAGCGAAACCACGGGTTCCGCAAAATTGCTCCACGGAATATCCGCCACCTTCGAAACGCTGAAGTCCGCCTCGAAGAACAGCGCCGGAATAGAGGTGAGCGTCCCGTAGAAGAACATCCTGCGCGTGATGAACAGCGTAGAATATTCACCGTTCAGCTTTCTCACCACCAACGAATAGATGGTCCACACCAGCGCGGCACTGATGGCGAGAAAGTCTCCGACGGGAGAAAGCTTCAGGATAAACTTGCCATTCATCACCACGAGCACCATGCCAATGAACGTGATGAAGCAGCCAAGAACCTGCCGCTTGCCGAGCCGTTCACTCTTGTAGAACAGTCCCCCGAAAATCATGATGAGCAGCGGGGTAATGCAGACAATGAGAGAGACGTTGCTCGACGGCGCAATCGAAAGCGCCGTATTCTCGGTCCAGAAATACAGCGTGCAACCGGTAACGCCACATACAAACAGAAGCAGCTCATGCTTCCAGCTCTTGCAGTGGAAATGCTTGTGAGATGCCGCGAGCAGAATCAGGTAGGTGACCGCGAACCGCAACGTGAAAATCTGCACGGCGCTAAAACCGTGATTCAAAAGCACCTTGGTACTCACGAAACTCGTGCCCCAGAACGCAATCGTCGCGATGGCGAGGATATGCCAGAGAGCCATGTTGTTGCGCGCGGGTGTCATCGACGCCAAAGATAGAAATAAGGACTACACGAACTGGGCAAAATAGGCACCTGCAAGTAACAAGTCTCGCCTAGTTATAGTTTTAAGTTATTACTGATTATAACCTAAACCTTGTACAGGACGCATTTTGGGACATTTTTTTCTTTTTTAACCTCATTTTTATAGACCTAGTTATAGGAACTAACTATATTAAGGCACATAAAACTTATAGGAAAAGGATAAAGGATGTCCAAGATCGAAACTTTGTGCGTACAAGGCGGGTGGTCTCCGAAAAACGGCGAACCGCGCGTCCTCCCCATCTACCAGAGCACCACTTTCAAGTACGAGTCCAGCAACGCGATGGCCGACCTGTTCGACCTGAAGGCCAGCGGCTACTTCTACACGCGCCTGCAGAACCCGACCAACGATGCCGTGGCATCCAAGATTGCGGCCATGGAAGGCGGTGTCGCTGCGATGCTCACCAGCTCCGGTCAGGCGGCGAACTTCTTTGCCGTGTTCAACATCTGCGAGGCGGGCGACCACTTCATCAGCACCAGCGCCATCTACGGCGGTACGAGCAACCTCTTCAGCGTCACCATGAAGAAGCTCGGTATCGAATGCACGTTCGTGGACCAGGACGCTAGCGACGAGGAAATCGAGAAGGCTTTCCGCCCGAACACCAAGTGCTTCTTCGGCGAAACGGTGGCTAACCCTGCCGGCAAGATCCTGGACCTCAAGCGCTTCGCCGACATTGCCCACAAGCACGGCGTGCCGATGATCGTGGACAACACGTTCCCGACTCCGATTCTCTGCCGCCCGATTGAATTCGGCGTGGACATCGTGACTCACTCCACCACCAAGTACATGGACGGTCACGCCATGGCCGTGGGCGGCTGCATCGTAGATAGCGGAAACTTCGATTGGGAAGCCCATCACGACAAGTTCAAGGGCCTCACCGAACCTGACCCGAGCTACCACGGCCTTGCCTACACGAAGGCTTTCGGCAAGGGCGCCTTCATCACGAAGGCTACGGCCCAGCTCATGCGCGACCTTGGCAGCATCCAGGCACCGCAGAATGCGTTCCTTTTGAACGTGGGTCTTGAAACGCTTCACCTGCGCATGCCGCGCCACTGCGAAAACGCTCTCGCCTGCGCGAAGTTCCTGCAAAACCACCCGAAGGTGGCCTGGGTCGATTACGCGGGCCTCGAGGGCAACAAGTACCACGAACTTGCTAAGAAGCAGTTCAAGGGCGGGCTCCCCTGCGGCGTCTTGACGTTCGGCATCAAGGGTGGCCGCGAAAAGAGCATCCAGTTCATGGACAACCTCAAGATGATTTGCATCGTGACTCACGTGGCCGACGCCCGCAGCTGCGTGCTGCACCCGGCAAGCCACACGCACCGTCAGCTCAGCGACGAACAGCTCATCGAAGCAGGCGTTGCACCGGACCTGATCCGCTTCAGCGTGGGTATCGAGAACGTCGAAGACATCATCGCGGACCTCACGCAGGCCCTCGACAAGGTGTAATAACAAATAGGGAGGGGTCGGCCCTCTCTAAGACCCTCCCGGCACCCAATAACCCGCACACCTGAAGGCTCGGCCTGACGGGGCGGGTTATTTTTGTGCGCATACGCAAGCGTATGCATAATACGAATAAAAAATGTGATTTGCTATTCAATTCCACAACCGCTGTATACAAGAAAATTCTTTTGTTTGCAATTTTCTGTGTATACAAGAATTTATGAAATCGCTTTTTTTTCATTCAAATAACGGACTTGAACAAAGTGTAAGTTTTTTATATAAAATAAATTTGACCCTAGCTCTCGCAAAACGAATCTTTTTTAGTAACTTTGTTCGCAAAGAATGTTTGAGGGTTAGGAGTCCATCAAACACCTCGGGGAGTCCTACTGCGCAAGTGGTGGGGCTCCCTTTTTTACACACAAAGGCCATTACATACAAAAAAACACCGGGCGATTTACCCGGCGTTCCTTTACTACAAAAAATGGTTTCGATTAGACGTGCTTGACCTTATTGTCGCCTTCGTCCCAGTACTGACCGTCGCAAACGAACTTGTATTCGTAATCGCCAGCATCGAGAGTCACCTTGCCAGTCCAGAGACCAGTCTTCTTGTCCTTCTTGAGCATGTCCTTGTCAACAGCCCAGTTGTTGAAGGAGCCTGCGACAGACACGGTGGTGGCCAGCGGGCAGTTAGCTTCGAACACAACGGTCACCTTCTTCGTAGCCTTGGCAGCAGATTTCTTTGCAGCAGGAGCCTTTGCGGCTGCCTTCGGAGCTGCGGCCTTCTTAGCAGCCGGCTTTGCGGCAGTCTTCTTTTCGGCGACCGGCTTTGCAGCCTTCTTTTCTGCCACCTTCTTTTCGGCGGCCGGTTTTGCAGCCTTGGCGGCGGCCTTCGGGGCAGCCTTGGGAGCGCTCTTCTTGGCAGTGCTCTTGCCCACTACAGTTTTTGTACCTTTAGACATTATCTATCTCCTTTCATTGTTTGGCGCCAAAGATAGCAAAAAAAACAGATTCCGTCTAGTATGTCCATCGCACCAAAACAACCGTTTGTCGGTGCCATACATCTTTTCTATATTTGGGCCATGCTCAAGCAAATCATCGCCCCAAGCGTTTTAAACGCAAACTTCCTCGAACTCGGAAAAGGCCTCCAAGCCGTCGAAAACGGTGGTGCAGGCCTTGTTCACCTCGACATCATGGATGGACACTTTGTCCCAAATATCAGCTTCGGCCCGGGAATCTCGGCCTGCGTCAAGAAAGGCACTAAACTCCCGCTTGACTGTCACCTGATGATTGAACATCCAGAAAACTACGTGGGTGAATTTGCAAAGGCGGGTGCCGCCATCATCAGCGTGCACGCCGAAACCACGAACCACCTGGACCGCTTGCTGCACCAGATTGCAGAACTCGGCGTAAAGCCCGCCGTGGCCATCAACCCGGCGACCCCGCTTGAAAGCATCAAGTACGTGCTCGACATCGTGGACATGGTGCTCATCATGTCGGTGAACCCGGGATTCGGCGGCCAGAGCCTCATCCCCTACTGCCTCGACAAGATTCGTGAACTTCGCCAGATGAAGCCGGAACTCGATATCCAGATCGACGGCGGCGTCAAGCTCGACAACATCCTCGCCTGCAAGGAAGCCGGTGCAAATATCTTTGTGGTCGGTTCCGCCATCTTCGGCAAGCCCGATCCCGAAGCCGTGTGTCACGAGTTCGTAGTCAAAGTAGGAGCCTACCAAGTAGACGAACGCCGTTAAGCGCCATCGAAAAAAATCTACCTAAGCGTAGCTCCATTTGCTTTATAACGCTTTTCGCTGTCACGGATAACCACGCTATTGCGCTCCCTCTGAACAAAGGGGGCGTTTTTCTTTAGTGAATTGCGTATCGGCAAAGCTCGCAAGAAAGCAGACGTTTCTACACGGCTATCCATGACAAATTTTCCGATATGGATTTTTTCGAGTCCATTCGCGGAATCCTCAGACGACATGTTATTTGCGAAGCGAATGCAGTCATCCGTTTTCTTTTCGCTACAAACCTTCAAGTAGGCATCCAGCAGTTTTCCATCCCAGTCCTTATGCATCCCTAGATTTATTTCGAACGCAATTTCGTTGTTGCCGTCAAAGGTCATCACCGTATCGGCGCCCCTGATTTCAATTTTACGGCTATGCACCTTCATGAAATCGACGGAATCTAGCGACTTATTGATATTGAGTGCAGCGATTGTATCTAGCGGTCCGAAATCAGCCATTCCATGAACATAAAGCGAAGTCTTCATCTTTCGCGTCAGGTTTCCAAAGCCCACGTTCTGGATACGCAGTTTCGCACGCAAAATGCCGTCGTTCCCCACCGTATCGCTCAGCCACGATTCGCGCAGCACAAAGCGGTAGCCCAGGTGGTCGTTGATGTACTTGAAACCCGAAAGCGAATCGACACGCGCCGGGTCGTAGTCGAAATCCTTCTGCTTAAAGGGCGTCTTTTTCCAGCTGTCAATCAGGTTGTTGTTCCACTGGATGTTCAGATAACTCGTATGCGTGCGGAAACCCTCGTAAGAGAGAAATTCCGGCGTGTTGATGACCTGGTAGCCGCTCGCCGTCGTGAGGGCCTCGCCACCATAGGGCGTGTTGACGCTGTACTTCTCGAGCCAGGCCACCCCCTCTTCGCGGCAGATAGAAGTCTTGCAGTCCGCGCCCCAGGTGCCGTAATCGTACTGCGTTCCCAAATAGCCGTCGTTGAACATTCCCACGCGGTACATGGTGTCGCCCTTCGCCTTCGCAATCTCCGCAAACTTCTCGCCATCGATGCGGAAGTCTACGCCCCAGTTGTCAAAGCCCAGCACCTTCGCCGAATAGTTTCCCGTGCGCGTAAGGATTTTCAATTCGGGTGGAGTGTTGCGCAACATCAGATTTACCGCTTCGGCCACGCGATCGTAAGTGATGCTCGTATCGGAATGCATCTCGCCGTAGGCGCCATGCATGCCCATCTCGAGCGCCACAATCACGTCGGTGTTTTTCGAAAGCACAGGCGCCAACTGTTTCACATGCTTTAGCACCCACTCGTGGGCCGGAGTCACGTTGCTACGGCCATTGTACCACGGGTCGTAACAGATTCGCACAATCACGTGCCCGCCAAAGTCGCGAATGTTGTCGAAGGTCTGCTGCAAAACATTCAGGGCGTCTTCGGTCAGGTCCCGGCTCACGCCGCGCACCGTATCGCGTATCCCTCCCGTCGTGTCAATCGAAAGCCAGGCGTTACTGCTGAATTCCGAAATTTCCGCGCGCAGGTGTAACAACTTGCCATACGGCTTTTCAATCGGCTTGCCTCCCGAAGGTTTCAAATGCAACACCTGCGGCGTATAGAACCCGCGGTCGAAATTTTCGAGTGTCGCCATCGCGTCGGTCGTGTCGATTGACTGCTTCACAAGCCCCGCCGCAAAGAGCGGTGCCGTCGCAAACAAGAAAATGCCGAGCACGGCAATCTGCACAACATTCCGCGTCATCTCAGAAATCTTCTTCATCGACACCCCCAACAAAAAAACGGACACAGCATCAAGCCATATCCGTAATATATATTTTTGTAGGAAGTTTGAAGCCGGAAGTTAGAAGTAGAATGCTGTTCTTACAACAAATCCTTCCTACTTCCTACCGTCTACTGTCTACTTATTATAAATCGCTTCGAGGGCAGCGGCCAGGTACGCAAGCGGCGCGTTCCAGTTGATGGCCACTTCGTTTGTGGCATAGCTGCAGCGGTTGTCGATATAGGCAAGGGCCGGCTTGTCGGCGGCGGCATAGTTCGGGCACTTCCAATGTTCCTTGCCGTCCAGGTTAATATCCTGCTTGCCCAGGTGCGGGCCGCCCACGAGCATTCCCGGCACCGGGTCGTCGACCATGTCCGATTCGCTCGGGCGGTGGTGCGGATTGCGCGGGCTCCTGTAGCCGAATCCCGTCACGTAGGTAATGTCCATCGGGTTCTTGCCAAGCAAGTAGTCCAGGCACTGCTGCGCTCCATCCACGTAGCTCTTGTCGCCGGTGAGCAAATAGGCATGCACCAGCACCATGCCGTTGTTTGCCATAGCACTGTTAGAGCCCCAGTTCCAGCTCCACGGGAAAGCGGGCAAGCGATAGGCACTCGTATCACCCACGGCACGCAGGTTGTTGGCTTCATTCAGCACGACCTTCTTCGCTTCGGCAACAAGGTCCTTGTCAAAGTCAGCGGAATCGAGCGCCACGCGAATGGCGGCGAGCATGTTCAGGTCGCCCCACCAGGCACCATTGGCGGTGAATGCGTTGCCCTTGAGGTCGTCCTGGTAGTTCTTCTTCTTGGTCGCACGGAAAAGCTCCGCGGCCGCCCAGCGGAACTCGTCCTTGCCGTCCTCGTTACCGGGGGCATAGCTTCCCGTCTGCACGTCGGCCGGCTGCTTGTAGAATGCCGTCGGGTTCTTCTTCGCCCAAGCGTAGGCCTTCTCGGCAGCCTTGAGCATCTTGTCGGCGTAAGCCTTGTCTATGTTCCTGTAGACCACGCTCGCCTGCGCCATGACGCCCGCAAAGTCGAGCGTCGCAGTCAGATTCTTGATAATTGCGTAGCGCGCGTCCTTGTCATTTTCAGGCAGCACACTTCCGCTGAAACGCAGCGTGGACACCTTGTGGTAAACGCCTCCATCCTTGTCCTGCATGGTAAGCATCCAGTCCAGGTTGTAGCGCACTTCTTCGAGAAGTTCGGGGTACTTCGGGAATTCGCGCGGAATGTTCCAGGTGAGCGAATCGGCATACTTCGGGAAGTTCTCGTAAATTTCGAGCAGGGTCCATACGGTAATGCCGGAGTTCACGATGTACTTGCCGTAGTCGCCCGCATCGTACCAGCCGCGAGCCGACTTGATCGTCTTGCCTGCGCCCTTGCCGCCCGTTACTTTGTCTGTACCATAGATAATGACATGATCGTCCATGTGGCCCGCAGCGCGGGCCCACTTGCCCGCATACTGCGGTTCAAGCGCCATGCTCGAACGCTGGTAATAGAACCACTTGAGGGAAGCCTTCACCAAGTCTGCATAGACATTCTTCCCCACGACGATCGGGGTACCCACGTACTCGCCGCCACGGAACAGGCGGTAGGTTCCCGGAGTCTTGACGGCAGAAATGTCGAAGGTCTGCACTTCCTCGCCGCTGTAATCCCATTCGTAGACCATCGGGGCATCCAGCTTAAGCACCGTCTTGCCGTTCATATCGCGAACCTCGAGCCCGTTCGCGTCGCTGCCGGGGTAAACCACCTGCTTCTCGGCCTCGGGCACATAACCCAGCTGGTTCATAAGGGGACCCGCAAATGCGGCAGAAGTCAACAAGAGCGTCGCGGCAGATGCCGTCACGCCCATCCTAGAGAAAGCACATTTACAGAAATTCATGGCTAGAATATACCTAAATAATTCATTTGTAGGCACAAAAGCCACTTTTTTTTCGTTTTCAGGTGAAACCAGCGGCAAAAAAACATTATCGGCACAATCGACAATTTTTGAGAAAAACTGGTGCACTTTTCTTAACATTTTATTAAATTTCTATCATAAACCCTAACAAGAGGAAACAAAATGAAAAAACTTTACCTTGTACTCGCCGCCGTGCTTCTCGCGACCGGCCTCTCCTTTGCACAGGTCAACGTCGGTGGCCACGCTGCCGTGAACTTCAGCACCCTTTGGGGTGACGCCGCTGACGACGCTCCCTGGGGCCTCGGCTTTGCAGCCGGTGTTGCCGCCAAGGTTTCTGTGAACCCGATGATTAGCGTTGTTCCCGAAGTCGACATCGATCTGCGCCGCCAGTCCGACGATGATGTCACCTGGAGCACCTGGGCTCTTGAAATTCCTATTCTCGCCCGCATCAATGCAGCTCCGCAGCTCTTCATTGAAGTCGGTCCGCAGCTCGGCTTCCTCCTGAGCTCCGAAGTTGAACGCGAATTCGGCGCACACTCCACCACGACCGATCTCGGCGATGCCGAGATGCTGAACACCTTCGAATTCGGTATCGACGTCGGCGCTGGCTATGCCGTCATGCCGAACCTCGACGTGAACTTCCGCTTCGCTCTCGGTCTCACCTCCATCGTCGACGGCAAGAAGTTCATTGGCTCCGACGATCCGGCAAAGAACATGCAGCTCCAGCTGGGCGCCACCTACTGGTTCATGTAATCGAGCCTAAAGTTCTACGAACTTAAACGGGTCCTGCAATCGCAGGGCCCTTCTTTTATACCTAACTAACGCACCACCAACAAGAAGAGCCGCAGCGGGTCTCGCTGCGGTTCTTCAATTGTGGATTGCTTCGTCGCCTTACGGCGCCTCGCAATGACGTGGAAGGCGAATGATGTTAGCCTTTCTTGCTACGATGGCTGTTCTTGATCCATTCGGTCTTGTGGACTTCCGGGATATCGTCAAGCAGCTTGAGCGTGTGCGGTTCGGTCGTGTTGTCGAGCACTTCTGCCGGAGTACCCTGGTTCACAATCTTACCGTCGTGCATAATGAAGATACGGTCAGAAACATAGTTTGCAAGACCGATATCGTGAGTCACGAACACCACGGTCATCTTCAGCTCGTCTTTCAACTTGCGGAGGTAATCGAGGATGTTTGCACGCACACAGGCGTCCACCATGGAGGTAGCTTCGTCAGCAATCAAGACCTTCGGACGGAGAGCGAAGATACGGGCCAAAAGCATACGCTGCATCTGACCGCCGGAAAGCTCGAACGGGTACTTGCCTTCGATATCTTCGGGCTTCACGTTCACAGCCATCAGGCCTTCGTCCACGCGGCGGCGGACTTCTTCCTTGGAGGGCTTGTCCTTCAGGATATTCAGGGCGTCTTCCAGCTGGCTACGAATCGTAAAGAACTGGTTGAAGCAGCCGAACGGGTCCTGGAACACGGACTGCACTTCGTTCCAGTGAGCCTTCAGGTTCTTGATGGGCTTGTCGCGATACAGGAACTGGCCGCGAGTCGGCTTGTAAAGACCGAGCATGATCTTTGCGAGCACGGACTTGCCGCAACCCGAACCACCCACGATGGAGATGAATTCTTCGTCGTAGATGTCGAAGGACACATCCTTCACGGCGGTCTTCAGGGACTTGCCGGCACCAAAATCCTTGCTGATGCGCTTAGCGGAAAATACAACGGGTTTATCAGACAGCATAATCGCACCTCACTTGACGGTCGCCTACAATGCGGATGTTCTGGGTATTCTTCTTGCAGTCGGGGCATGCCTTCTTGCAGCGGGGAGCAAAGCGGCAACCCACGATCTTGTTCTTCAGGCTCGGAGGAGCGCCTTCGATAGCCACCGGATGACGGGTACGCTGGGAAGCTTCGGTAGAAAGCATGGCGCCCATCAGAGCCTGCGTATACGGGTGACGCGGATCCTTCACCACCTGGTCGGCGGTGCCGTATTCCACGATTTCGCCGGCGTACATGATGGCGATGTTGTCTGCCACGTGGTACAGGAGCGGAAGTTCGTGGGTGATGAAGATCATGGTGCTAAAGATGCCCTTGTCAAGAAGGTCGAAGATCATCTTGATCACTTCCTTCTGGGTAGAAACGTCCAGAGCGGAAGTCGGTTCGTCGGCGATCACCATCTGCGGGTTAAGCAGGGTGGAAATACCGATCACGGAACGCTGGCGTTCACCGGCGGTGAGCTGAATCGGGTAGGAGTTCAGCACGCGCTTGGTATCCATTCCGAACAGGTCGAAACGTTCGCAAAGGCGGTCGTAGATTTCCTTGTGGTCGAGCTTCTTGCCCGGCTGCTGGTGAGCAGCGATCACGTCAGCGGCGATATCCTTGATCTTGCGAACCGGGTTCAAAGCGTTGAACGCACCCTGCGGAATCATGGAGACCTGCTGGGCGAGCACGTTGGCACGCACGTCTTCGATCTTGCGGTGCATCAGGGATTCCATATGGTCACCCACGCGAACGCGCACGTCACCCTTTTCGGGGTAAAGCGGCGGGATGCACATGCCCATAAGGCCGGACACCAGTGTGGACTTACCGCAACCGGATTCACCTGCGATACCGAGGATTTCGCCCTGCTTCATGGAGAAGGACACATCCGTCACGGCATGAGTCTTGTCGCCGAAACGGCCAAGGTAATAGAGGCCGAGATTTTCTACTTCAAATACATTTTCAGACATTTCGTTACCTCTTATTTGCGCAGACGCGGGTTGAAGACGCCTTCCATAGACGTGTTGATGAGGTAAAGGGCAAACACCGTAAGGGTCACCACCAGGGTCGCCGGAATGAAGGCAATCCAGATGGAGTCGGCAAGAGCGCCGTTGTCCTTCGCCTGGTTCAGGATGATGCCGAGGCTAGTCGTGTCGACAGGGCCAAGGCCAATCATGGAAATGGAAGCTTCGGAAAGAATACCCGAACCCACCTGCATGATGAACACCATGAACACGTAAGAAAGAAGGTAAGGAAGCACATGCTTGATCACGATCGTGAGCGTGGATGCACCGTTGATGCGAGCGAGAGCGATGTGGTCGCGGCTACGCAGCGAAGATGCCTGGGCACGCACGGCACGGGCAGACCAGCTCCATGCGGTAAGACCGATGATGAGGCCGATCAAGGTGAGGGAACGACCGTCCTTCACGGCAGAGCTGATGAGCACGAGAATCACGAACTGCGGAATCACGATGAAGAGGTTCGTGAACATGTTCAGGACTTCGTCGATCCAGCCGCCACGGAAACCGCCGAACAGACCGATAAGCACACCGATCGTCGTCGCGATGATACCGGCAACGAAGCCCACATAGAGGGAGCTGCGCAGCCCTGCGATCAGAAGCGACACGTAGTCACGACCGAGGTGGTCAGTGCCAAGCAGGTGTTCAGAAGAAGAACCTGCATAGGGGCCAGCGAGGATGTCACGAGCGTGAGTATCGACGCTGTAGAAGAGAGGTCCAAAGAGCGCGATCAGGAGCGTAAGCACGAAGATCGAGATACCGATGACAAACATCGGGGACTTGAGAAGGTTTCTTAAGAGTTTCAACATAATTACTTACCTCCCATTTGGAGACCGGCCTTAACACGCGGGTCGAACACGGCGATAAGCACGTCGACGGCGAAGTTTGCAACGAGCACGCAGGTAGAGATCATCAAGGTGCAACCCTGGATTGTTGCGTAGTCGTTCTTCTGGATGGCGTTGAGCATCGCCATACCGAGGCCCGGATAAGAGAAGATCATTTCGGTAATGAGCGCGCCACCCACCATGGCACCGAGAGACTGGGCAAGACCGGTGAGCTGCGGAAGCATGGCGTTACGGAACACGTAGCTAATGATCTTGCCTTCGCGAAGACCAAGCCACTTGGCGTACTTCATGTAGTCGGTACCGAGTTCATAAATCGACATGGAGCGCATACCCGTTGCCTGACCCGAAAGAAGAATCGGGAAGCAGCTGAAGAACGGGAGGATGTAGTACCAAGCGACGCTCTTGATGCAGGTCCAGGAGAAGGTGAGTTCCGGAATGTCGGAGCTGTAAGCACCCATAGCCGGGAACCAGCCGAGCGTGATGGAGAACATTGCCACGAGGAGCATACCGAACACGAAGTAGGGCACACCGTTCAGGAACATGGCGCAGGGGAAGAACACCTTGTCGAAGATGCCGCGCTTGTAGGCAGCGAAGGCGCCGAGCAGGTTACCAATGATCCAGCCGAGCAAAATCGTCGGAGCCTGGATAAGGAGCGTCCACGGGAGGGACTTCTTGATCACGTTGGTCACCGGTTCGTTGTTCTGGTAAGAGAGACCGAGATCGCCCTTGAACACGTTGCCGATGTAGCGGAAGAACTGGGAGAGAGCTGAAGAGAGCTTCGGGTCAGTCTTGAAAACAGGTTCTTCAACCATGAGAGTGTCCTGGTGTTCAGCCTGGACGGACTCCATCACGGCAACCTTTTCAACCTTCTCGACCTTCTTCTTGGTCTTCGGATCCTTGACCATCACGGGCTTGCCCTTGGCATCGAGCACCGGCTTTTCTTCGAATACCGGATTGCCTTCGGCATCAACCTTCTGGCGTTCCACCATCTTCGGGGTACCGTCTTCGTTGACTTCCTTGACAGTCGTCATCACCGGGGCGCCGTTCTCGTCAAGCTTGGCGACCCTACGGGTAACCATCTGACCATTTTCGTCGACTTCCGGTTCGTAAATCACGTTACCCTGGTCGTCGAGTTCGGCCATGCCGAAAGACACCAGGAGTTCGGCCTTCTTCTTCTGAGCTTCAGTCGGAGAAAGACCCTTACCGGCCTGACCCATAATGATGTCGACCGGGTTGTTGTCGCCAAGACGCGGCAACGCGAAGTTAAGTGCCACTGCAAAAACGAAGGTCAGGAGATACCAGAACCCCTTCTGCAGGACATAGCGTAGCATAGGATATTGTTTAAGCATTTGTATTCCTTTAACCTTTATTTAGCAAGCTTTAAGTTCCAGAGGATCTTGGTACCCGAAGCCACCCACGGCAACTGTGCCGGAGCGTACGGATTTTCGGCGGTGGGCCAGTTCGTCCACACGCGGTCGCTGAATTCGTAGAACTGTTCGGGCAGGTAGACCAGCGGAATAGAGGGCTGGTCTTCCATAAAGATCTTGTTGAGTTCGCGGTAGGCCTTCGCAATTTCCACGGAGTCCGTCATCAGAGGAATAGCGGAAAGGAGCTGGTCAACTTCGGGGCGGAAGCCTTCGGAACCCGGCTGGTTGTAACGGCCGATGTTCACGCCGGCCCAGGCACCGAGCGGCTGCCAGTCGCGGCTCGCCATAATTTCGTTGAAGCGGCTCCACGGAAGAGACGGAGTCACGTCGGCGACAGGCTTGTGCATCACGAGGTCGAAGTTACCAAGACCCATGGCCGGCCAGTAGGAACCACCATCCACGAAGCCTTCGCGGATATCGATACCGGCCTTGCGCATGCCTTCGACAGCGATAGTCACCATGGCTTCCCAGTCGGTCCAGCCGTTCGGGCTAGTGATGTAGAGGGTCGGGAGACGTTCGCCCTTGGCATTTTCCATGTGGTCCAAGGTACCGTCATCGTTGAACACGGACTTGAAGCCCGCTTCGGAAAGAATCTGCTTCACGGCAGCGAGGCGTTCGGCTTCATCGCTGATGCCAAGGTTCACACCGTACTTCTCGAGGTCTTCGTCAACAATGTACTTGCCTTCGAGGTCCGTCGGCATGATGAGGCCGGCCTTGAGGGTAGAGGTGTAGTTAGAAACGGCGAACTGGCGCAGAGCGTTGTAGTCAATTGCCGTAGCAAGAGCACGGCGGAAACGCTTGTCGTTCAGGGGTTCCTTAAGGGTGTTGATCACGAGCATGGGCATTGCACCCGGACGGAAGTAAGGCGGCTCGTTCCACCAGGTGTGGACGCCTGCAGAAGCCTTACGCTGAATGCGGGGAATAAAGCTCTGGGAGGCATCAAGGTTGCCTTCGCGCATGGCGATGGTATTATGTTCGTTGTTCTTGTAAATCGGGTGAACAATGAACTTCGGAGCCGGAAGCTGTCCGTTATGGAGGGCGGCGTTGCCCCAGTAGTCGTCGCGGCGTTCAAGAATAATCTTGTTCGGGTCAGCGCTACGCAGGTTGTACGGACCCGAAATCACCGGATTCTGGTCCATGGGGAGCTTCTTCGTCTCGTCGAGACCCTTTTCCTTGATCAGCGGTTCAAACACATGCGACGGAGCGATACGGGTCGACTGCAACATGTCGCGCACGGTCAGCGGGTTGTTGCGCTTGTCCTTAGCGACCATGAAGGAAAGACGTTCAGCAACGGTACCGTCTTCGTTCTTCTTCAAGGTGTCGATATGAATAGCGGAAATCTGTTCGGTAGAGTTGATGGAACCGCGCAGGAACATGAAGGTCACGTCGGTAGAAGTCACCGGCTTACCGTCGCTCCACTTGGCGGCGGGGTTCAGGTCCACAACGATGGAGTCGTTATTGGAAAGCTCTTCGACCAAGGTGCCCAGAAGGGGTTCGATCTTACCATTCAGGGAGTTGTAGGTGATGAGCGGTTCGTACATCAGGTTGAAGCGTCCGCCCACCGGCCAGGAAGCCATCCAGCTTTCAGCTAGCGGGTTAAACGAACCCGGAGCGTCGTTCTGCTGGCCCGACAAGTACAGCGTCTGTTGACGGGGAAGCGCGCCACCCAGCGAACCTTCGGAAGATGCGTCGCCGCAACCCGAAAGGAGCGCACCGGATGCCGAGAGCGCAAGCGCCGTCTTGGCAATCGATTTCAATCCAATCATTTGTGTCCTCTTTTATAAGCTATAATAAGCTTCAGTGAAAAATTTTCTCTCGTAATATAGATTTAAATGAAAAAATTGTTCTGCGCTTTTTAAAAAATAGTGTTTACAAAGGGATTTTTTGCAATCCCCGTAACTCGTTGACCATCAATATGTTTACGGAATTTTACAGACCGCAGGAAGCTATCGGATTACCAGTTCCGATCTCTTGGCCACTCCGCCATTCACCTGCAGGACCCCGATATAGCGGCCAGGCGGCACCGCCCCAGTCGACACCGTCTCAAAATAGGCGCCAGGCGCACGGTTTCCGAAATCGGCGAACTTTACCAGGCGGCCCTGCATATCCAGGAGTGCGAACTTAACCGCCCCCGGGGCGGACACCTCAAAGCGGAGCGCGACCGCATTCTCCTGAACCGAGACGGCAAAGGACTTTCCATGCACGGCGGCCGTCTCGATACGCTGTTCCTCCTGATAATTGATCCGAAGCTCAACATGGCCGCTGTTGCCCCACAGGGTGTCGTTTCCGACCTTGATTCCCACACGGTATATCAAATCGAACTTTCCAGAGACAGACTTTGCCTTGGCAAGCGAATCGAGAAGCTTTTTGCTCGCTGGTTCCATGACCAAAACCTTGTCCGAGCCATTGTCCATATCGATAACGGCATCGTCCATTTCCTGCTGCACCAATTTCGTCAGGGACTTGTTGTCCTTCAAGTCAAGCACTGCGTTTCCTGCAACTGGCACATTCGTCACACCACGGAGCTTCGGATAGGACTTCCCTTCCTTGATGGTCCATACGGAATCGAAGTCAAACAGGGCAAAGCTCTCCTGCTTACGCATGTCTTCTTCCTTCAAGCCGACACCGATGTAGTTATAGCAGCCTTCGTTAATGAAATAGAATCCTTCGTCGTTGCTCCCACGGGTATTCTGCTGCACACAATATGAAGTTCCATCGGCTCGGTAGGCCTTCCCGGTTGCATATCCGCGGACCAGTGCATTTGTCCCGCTCGCATTGGCAAAGGCGGCAGAACCTTTCCACCCGGCGCTTTCATACACATTGCTAGTCGAATAGCAGTCCTCGATACTGCGCGAGTTGCTTGCGGCAAAGGCGATTCCATTGTAGACATCGCCCGTAGAGTAGGACTGCCTGATAAATCCTTCATTTTCCGCGACAAATCCTGCTACCGCCCACGGCATTTCGAGCAATCCCCTAACTGTTCCAGTGGCAAATGAATGGACAACTTCGCCATGCCACTTGTTCACCCCAACAAGGCCGCCGACGTTCCTTTCTCCCGAGAGGTTCACAAAGGAGCCTACACCATCTACATGGCCGCTAGAATAGTTCCAGCCGATTGCCCCGCCCACTGCGGTTGCCTTTGTCGTCTTTGCATCGATGGTTCCCAACGCAGTCGACTTAGAGACCGTTCCTGCATTGACAGCGACAATGCCACCGGCAATGCTGTCCGCTTCGATATTCACCTTGGCACGGCAATCAGAAACCACCGCATCGACCTCGTTGAAAGCGACAACGCCTCCGGCAATGGCGTTGCTCGGTTCCGTCCCGTGCTTCACGACGATATCGACGACGCTCCCGGCAATGGTTCCTTCATTGACAACGGCGATTCCTGCGGCATCGTCTCCATCCACGGCCGCAGTTAAGTACAAACTATCGACCAGGCCTTCGGCACCAATCCGCGTGATGAAAGCAGCCTGTCTACGCACGCTATCGGCCACCGCTTCTACATACAAATTCTTGATTGCGTGTCCACCGCCATGGAACTTGCCCGTGAACACCCCAGCCGTATCCCTGTCGCCGTAACTGCTGAAGAACATGGCCGAAGAATCCACCAGTCGGTTCCCGATAGGCTCAAATCCCCTGTAGGCCGGATGGCTTTCGTTTTCCGACTTAGATGCAGAAGCATCGATATCATTTGCAAGGCGGTAAACAGCAGAAAGTGCGTACTTGCCCTTGCCTATAGACTTCAGGTCAGCGTAGGTCTTCACAAGGAACGGATCGTCTTCCGTTCCAAAGCCATCCATGCGGAGCAGGCTCGTGTCGCCGCCTGCATTCACACCGGGAGTAACACGCTCCCACCAAATCCAAATCAGATAAGGATATGTCGAATCTTTCTCTATATCCCATAAATCATCCGGATCGCCCCAGGGTACATAAGAAATCAATTCCTCTGTCGAAAGGGCTCCATCACCGAAGGTCGAGTCAAGATGCCAAAGCGAGCTGTCATAGTAAGCCACGCCAAAGGGAATCGTGTCGGACTTGCCACCTGCAACACCACCCCGATCGGACTCCGCATCCACGCGTCCCGCCGCAAAGGCACCACCTATCTTCGAGTCCCTGGAATAGCCCACGAGGCCGCCCACATACCTGTCGCCCTGGATATGGTCAATCGAATAGCTATCCACTATTTTGGCAGAATCCAGATACCCTACGAGGCCGCCGACAAATTTGTTACCCGTGACGGTTCCCTTCGATGCATTCTGGTTGAGCGTTCCCGATTTCTTGTACCCGGCGATAGAACCTACATAGTTTTCCCCGTAGACGTTTCCACGCACATAGATGCAATCAAGCGTCGTTCCGAAATCGACGCCCGCAAGGCCGCCCACATCATTCTTGCCGCGAATGTTTGCCGACAGCAGCAACACCTCGGAAACCTTCGCCGAAGGATCCAGCGACCGGAACAGCCCCACGGAATCTTCGTCGGGGCGACGAATCGTCAAGTTCGAAATTTCCTTTCTATTACCCATAAACACGCCGGTAAAATGGCCGATGGGTTCAAATCCCTTGCAATTCTTGCCAGAGGCATCGCAGTTATCCTTCACCGATTCCGAAGCATCGATATCCGCGGTAACCTTGTAGTACAAGTTAGTCGCGTATTCGTACTTGCCCACATACTTGAGATCTTCGTAGCTCGAAATCAGGTAGGGATATGCCTCGGTACCGAATCCCGACAGCATGTTCACCGTTCCGTCATCCTTCAGATCCCCCGAATACACGGGATCCATGCCGAAGAAATAAGGATAGGACTTTCCTTCTCGAATCGTCCAAACTGACTCGAAATCAAACCCTTCATAAGTCGACTTCTTCAGCATCTCCGATGTGCGGCGACCTTCGTCTTCATGGATATTCTCGGCAACGGTGCTATCGAAGTAAACATCCGACATATTGAGTTCGCGATAACCATAACTTGAACTTGCGCGGCCTATAATTCCGGACGGTTCGGGAGCCTTAATTATACTGGCAGAATACGCATGGACAATCTCTTCACTATCTCCACAGCCATTCCATCCAGTACCAATTTCGCCAGCAATTCCACCAACATTCTCATAGCCCTTGATAACGCTTACCGAGAAAGTATTTGTCATGCAGGCAGACAAGTGTCCGACCACGCCTCCAACGTTTTCTTGACCCCAGACACTTCCGGTACCGGCAACAATGTTCAGTTCCGTTGTTCCGGACCGTCCCAAATATCCAGCCGCCCCCACCAGACCACCAACAAATTTGACTCCCCGAACATCACAGTTCAACGCAAAAACATTGTCTATGCGGGAATCGTCTATATCTCCCGCCAAAGCACCAACATAATTTTTTCCCGTGACCTTTACATTTTTCAAAGTCAGGTTCTTGATGGTCGCATATTTTACATAGCTGAATAGTCCCACAGCATTTTCATCCGGCTTGTCTATAGTCAAGTTGCTGATGGTATGCTTCTGGCCATCAAACACTCCTCTGAAAGCGCAGTCGATAGGCTCGAAGTCAGCGGAAGAACCGTCGATATCTTCAACAAGAACATAGTTCGAAGAATCGGAATAGTCCCCCGTACCAATAGCCCGCAAGTCCTTAATGTCTTCGATCTGGAAAGGGCTTTCGGCTGTCCCTTCGCCACTCATGGTTCCACCCGCGGCAAGCGCACCGGAAACGGCAAACAGCAGCGCGCCGCCCATGCGCAGTGCAAATGTCTTGCAGAACATTTTCATTTGTTCCTCCTTACTTACAATCTACTCCGGATAAATATAGTACCTAAAAAAAATTCCGTGTACAAGGACAAGAAAAGCGTTCCCTTAAAAGGAACGCTTCTCTTAGTAAGTTCTATTGGTTTAAGAAATTACTTTTTGCAAGCCTTCTTGCATGCGCACTTCTTGGCAGGAGCGGCCTTGCAAGCCTTGCGCGGGTCACCGGCGTACACGGCAGCCTTGCCGAGTTCTTCTTCGATGCGGAGGAGGCGGTTGTACTTGCAAACGCGGTCCGTACGGGAGAGAGAACCAGTCTTGATCTGGCCAGCGGCAGTACCGACGGCGAGGTCAGCGATGAAGGTGTCTTCGGTTTCGCCAGAGCGGTGAGAAACGATCGGAGCATAGCCTTCGTTCTGAGCACGCTTGATAGCAGCGAGAGTTTCGGACACGGAGCCAACCTGGTTCACCTTGATGAGGATGGCGTTAGCGATACCGGCCTTGATGCCTTCGTCGAAGATGGTCGGGTTGGTAACGAACAGGTCGTCACCCACGAGGTTGATCTTGGACCCAAGCTTGTCGGTCATGACCTTCCAGCCAGCCCAGTCAGCTTCATCGAGACCGTCTTCAATGGAGAAGATGGAGTACTTGTCGATGAGCTTTTCGTAGAGCTTCACCATGTCGGCAGACTTGACAGTCTTCTTGGTGCTCTTCTTGAAGGTGTAGGTTTCCGGCTTGCCAGCCTTGGTGTTCTTGTCGCAGAATTCAGAAGAAGCAACGTCAAGAGCAATCTTGATGTCAGTGCCGAACTTGTAACCGGCATTGGTGGTTGCAGCCTTCAAAGCGTCGAGAGCCTTTTCGAGGGTCATCACGCCAGTGATTTCGTAACCGAACTTGTTCTTAGCCGGCTTGATAGAAACGCCAGGAGCGAAGCCACCTTCGTCACCAACGGTGGTGTCGAAGCCGGCCTTCTTCAGCACAGCCTTGAGGGCGTGGAAGATTTCGGTGACCATCTGGAGGCCCTTGGAGAAAGTCTTTGCGCCAACCGGAGCGATCATGAATTCCTGGAAGTCGATCGGGGCGGAGGAGTGAGCACCGCCGTTGATCACGTTGCACATCGGGCACGGGAGCGTGAGCTTCTTGGTGCCATGGAGCTTGGCGATGTACTGGTAAAGTGGAAGGCCAGCGTCCTTAGCGGCAGCAACGCAAACAGCCATGGAAACGCCGAGGATTGCGTTTGCACCGAGCTTGTTCTTGAGCATGCGGTTGCCGTCGAGAGCGATCATGGCGTCGTCGACTTCGGTCTGCTTGGACGGATCCATGCCGATGATCTTCTTAGCAATCTTGGTGTTCACGTTCTTCACGGCAGTGAGCGTGCCCTTGCCGCAGTAAGTCTTCTTGTCGCCGTCGCGGAGTTCGCAAGCTTCGCGTTCGCCGGTGGAAGCACCGCTCGGAACAGCTGCGTGACCAACGATACCGTTGTCAAGAGTAACATCGACTTCGAGAGACGGATTGCCACGGGAATCCAGGATCTGACGAGCCCAAACTTTAGCGATTTTAGCCATTTTATTAACCTTCTGTTAAAGTGAAAATTTTTGTGCCTTAAATATAAAAAAGTAAAAAGTAGGAAGTAGACAGTAGGAAGAAAAAATGTGAAGATTTGGTGATTAATGGTTAGCAGAAAAAACGTCATTTTTCCACGACATGCCCCGAAAGCTCGCGGAAATCGTCTTTTTTATACAAAGTAACTCCAGGGGATACCAAGTGAAACACGGACTGCTCGGCAAGGGCATCGAGGCTGAACTCAAAGGAATCCAGGCGGTTACGGTAGCTGTCGTTAGAATTGTCGAACGACACCATGTAAGGCGGGCGCTTGAGCTTGCCCTGCTCCACAAGCGACAAAATTTCCACCCCTACCCTATCGTTAGACACGACCCACGCATCTACAGGCGGAATCTCTTTCACCAGCTTAAGCAAAATACGGCTGAAAAGTTCGTACGCCCCCTTCTCCTGCATAAAATCAAAATGGCTCGCATGGCTCGCATCGGTCGCTTCGATTACCTCGAGCCCCACCTTCTTGAGTCCTTTCAGGCGGTCCCTCGACCACATGCTCATGTGGTAAGGCGAAATAAAGGCGACGCGTTCCATTCCCTTTTCTTTCAAGAAATGCCCCACCGCGCGCCCCGGGAAATCACCAAAGGCCAAATTGAAGAACGCGTAGCGCTTTTCTTTTTTCAACGCGCGGGGAATGTCGTATAGCGGGTGTTCCCACCACACCGAAATAGGGAACCGCGTGCAGGCAAGCAGGGCAAAGAGTTTGCTTATATTGAACACCAGCATGGTCGAAACGACGGCACCGAAGTATTCGCCGCAGTCCTCCAGCCTGACCCGGTTTCCGGCGGCATCTAGAAAAAGCCCCTCATTTTCATAGTACCCAAGCGCCTTGACTTTAAGCTTGTTGCGGCGCGCCTCGGCGTACACCTTCTGCATGAACGTGAGTTCGCGTTCGCCAAGCCCGTTAAAATCCCCGTTCGGATTGCAACGCATAATCAAGAGGATTTCTTTCAAATTGACCGCAGACGATCTTGTATTCTTGAAGTAGTAACGCCCACGACCCTTGCGGTCAAGCACTCCCCTTTCACGCAGCATTTCAAGGGTTCGGCTCATGGAACCCGACGTGGTCCTGTAAACTAAGCACAAGTCCTTAATCGACGGCAGCGTACTGTCTACCGAAATCTTGCCGGATTTCCAATCTTCTAAAAGCAGGCGTTCCAAGCGTTCAGTCTCGTGCTCGCTTGCATCTACCACAATTTCGGGCTTCTTGCCCCAAAAGTAACCATTACCGTGCTCTCCGTAGATTTTGCCTTGTTCTACCAGGCGCTTATACGCCTGGAAAACGGTAAAGGTCGAAGCCCCCTGCGACGCAGCCACCTTGCGCACAGATGGAAGCCTTGCGCCGTCCTTGAATCCGGACGATTCTATCCACTTGCAAAATTCATCGACAGTCATCGGGCCTCCGTCATAACACTAGATACACTTTAACATAAATATAAACAATTAAAACGTCTTTCGCAAAATCCCGAACATATCTTTAAAAACGTAAAACAACATCACCGGCGTTTAACGCCAATCGGGGGTTATATGAACAAGAAACTATTCTTCTCTATGTGTGTCGCACCAGTCGCGGCCATGGCATTCCAGGTCGGCGCCTGGGTCGGTGGCCCGGGTCAGTATCCGCAGCCCACGCAGCAGAACGTGCAGGCGTTCCAGGATTTGCAGGGCACGCACCTCGACCTGATCAGCTACTTTGCACTTTTCGACATCAACGACTGGAACGCAACCGAAGAATACGCGAACGTCGCCAAAGACAACGGCTCCACACTGGTGGTCACTTGGATGGCTAACGGATACGGTGCCCAAGACTTGGTCGACGGCAAGGCCGACGAATACATCCGCGATTACGCCAAGGGCGTCAAGAACTACGGCGAAGAAATCTGGCTCAGGCCGCTCCACGAGGCAAACGGCGACTGGTACGACTGGGGCGTAGGGAAATCGGGCGCCGGCAACACCGACGCAAATGTGGCCGAGGCATTCCGCCACATCGTGAAAATTTTCCGCGAAGAAAATGTCGAGAACGTAAAATGGGTATGGACCACCAACGCCTCGAACCAAGGCAGCGGAACCACGCTCACCGGCAACTACCCCGGCGACGACTACGTGGACTACATCTCCATCGACGGCTACAACTGGGGCAAATGCCAGAGCTGGTCCAGCTGGCAGACGTTCTCGCAGGTTTTCAAGAAGGCGTACAACGCGCTCGCGAACATCGACAAGCCGCTCTTCATCGCCGAAATTTCCAGCTCCGAACTGGGCGGGAACAAGGCCGAATGGATCACCGACATGTTCGAGCACTTCGCCACGGACTTCTCACGCGTATTCGCGGTGATGTGGTTCAGCCAGAGCAAGGAAGCCAACGAAGGCGACTGGGCACTCAACACTTCGCAGGCCGCCGTTGACGCATGGAAGGCCGGCATCGCGAAGATGAAGGCAAGTGAGCCCACCTCATCCAGCAGCCAAGACATAAACTCAAGCTCTTCGGACAACAACACTGGTATCAAGCCTACCGGGAGGGCCGCCGGCAACTCCTTTCGCCTGCAAGACGGCAAACTCTACATGCAAACAAGCAAGACCATAAAGGCAAGTGTCGTGCAGTTCGACTACCAGGGCCGTTTTTTGTGGCAGAGCGCCGTACAGCACTTTACCCCGGGCGTACACGCCATCGAAGTTCCCGACACCCATGCGCGGAGCATGTACAGACTAAACGTGGTACGATAAATGACGACAAGGGAGAACTCCCCTCCTTAATACCCTCCCGGCACGTCGAACCACCGTTCGACCGTGGGCGCCTTACGGCGCTAATTTTGTATACTTCCTCTAGGATAATTCTGTGCTAAAACTTTGATTTCTTGCACATGTCGATGGCTTCCTTCATCGACTTGAACTGATTCTGCTTGAACCTTTTGTAGCGTACCCTTTTCTTTCCTTTATAGAATGCCATCCCCGCCGTCTTCCGTGCGGCATCGTCACCTAGTTCCTGGACCGTATTCTCGGAGAAATTTGCGGGTAACAAAATTTCCTTGAACAGTATGTTGTTGCCAAGGGCATCATAAAATGCCTTGATATCATTTGCCTCTTTCAGCTCCAAATAGAGCCAAAGCGCCTTGCGATCCCATCCGATAAAATTCCCATTTGCATCCATGACAAAGTCTAGCCCGTGTTCCACAGCCTTGCACCCACCCGAGGTCGACTCGTCTCTATTGCAAGAATAAAATGATTTTTCCCACAATTTCTTCTTTTTGAAATCACTGAAATTTGCGTAGCAATCTCCACCCAACGGGTCTTTAACTTCATTATAGGTCTGGTCCGGCACATTCGACCCAAAAACCACAAGACGTTCCCCGTTCACGTCAAAGCATTCCAGGTTTTCGTCGAGCCCTTCGGGCTTACCCACCATATTCATCCGCTTGGTGCTGACATAATAAAGAGGCTCAGCCCATTTTTTTTCTCTATAACTAAAAAAACAAGGCATCATTCCATCGGGCAATGCGACTTCTTGCGATAATCCCGAAGATTTGTCTTTCGCTGTGCATCTCCAATCCGATTCGTCCTGTTTCAATTCCCATGTTGTCGAATCCATCGTCGGGGAGCAGGGACCGTCAATAATGACATCCAGTTCCGTCTTGAACAATGCGGGACTGTAATACGGGCATACACAAAAAAGACCGCTTTCCCATTCCGCCTTGATTTTCTTACCGTAAAGTTCTCGGATAAAGGCGCTATCCACCTGCTTAAACTTTTCGTCAGCATCAATATCCTGGAAAACCTTTGCTCTCCCTATAGACGGATTTGCCACGACCCTTTTGCGTAAGCGTTCCATATCCGAACACAAATTGCAGCTGAACTTACTTGGCTCGGCATCGTAATTTCCATCCAGCTGGATTTGAGCCCCTTTATAATTCAGTACAAGGTTATTCGTCCAGACCGTGCGTCCGCACATCAGTGAATCCGGCCAGTTCCATTCCGTATCAGGAACAGCCTTTTGAACAGCCCTGATTTCCAGCGAAAAAAAGCCTTCATAATGTAAATCAAAAGACGAAACACAAAAATGCGCCGTCGAAGGGCTATGCGCAAAAATGGAGCCTGCAAGCAGGGCAACAACCAAAAGCAATTTCCTATTCAGCCACATCATCGCAAAAGGTCCTTCATCTTGATGCATTTTCCGAAAGCTTTGCAATCTTCACCGCATTCTTTCCAGTACACTTCGGATCCGTCACGGACACGTACATCTGCAGTCTGTCCCGTTTCATCGAGATTTATTCTTTTCTTTTCCTGAAGCTCGTCCTTATTGCACTTACCTCCAATGCGAGCATAGAACACAACATCTTTCTCAAATGTCTTGAAATTGCAGGTCAGCGTATTTTTTGAAATAACCGGAACGCTCGTTCCGTATAGCTTCTTCGCGGGAATTCCCTTGAGAGCCTTCGCGCTGATATACTTTGGAACAGGCAAATGGATTTCGTTTGCAACGACAGTCTTCGCATGGCAGGTATCCTGTTCTATAGAATGCACCAATTTCCGTTTGCCGTATTTTGCAAAATCCATTTCGTACGTTTTTTCGACGCGCATTTCCCCGGAGCATCCTATCGTTTCACCATCGGTAAAGGAAATCTGCGGTAACACGTCGTAATAGTTCGTCAGGTGGAGTTCCGCATTCTTACTCCCATTCACGCAATATTCCAAGGCAGGGATTGTGTCGTTACATTCACCTACCAGTCGCGCATAAAAATCAACTTCCATCGGATTTACTTGAGTTTCGTGGTAAGGATCCCAAGCTGCTGTCCAATACCCCCTAAATAGCTGTCCATAAAAATTCTTCAATGTTTCCCGGGCATTTCGCAACTTGAGTGGAACCTTTTCATCGGAATTCCACTTACTATTATTTCCATCCCTGCTGCCATACAATTTCACTTTCTTGATTCGTTTCAACTCAACCGGCATATCAAAAAAGCCGCAATCGAAACAGACCCTTGTTATTCCGCCAACTCCACTATGGCGGCGTGGAGAAGTGAGAGAATAAACATCTTCAGGGCAATTTATATCATAGGGGAAAAAGACTTTACTTTCTGTCGCCCAACGTGTTTCGCATGGGTATTCTCTACAAGAAACCGAATCCGGGTAATTCCATTCCCGAATCGGTTCATCTATATCCTTTATCAGCATCGGACGATAAGTGTTGTCATCTAAAATATCGGCACAGTATTCCGCAATGCGCTCAGAATCCGCAGCGGCACCCCAGACAAGGCAAAGACAGGCAAGACAAATGCTACGGAGCCTCATGCATTTTCCCCCAATCCTTACAAGTCTTCATCACATCAGCAAACGAAGAGAATTTTCCCCGTTTATAGTTCCTGCTTTCAATCTTTTCCGACCACAGATAGAAATCGATACCCGTGAGGTTGGGCGCCGCAATATTCCCCGCCTTAATAATGTCCTCGCTTTCCAGCTCATTCGGAAAAGTCTGATAAAATTCTTCCGACTTGGGATTCTTCAAAACCCAGGTCATCAGGGAATCCATACTTTTCCTCTTGTTCGCCTCGAAATAATAGAACAGGGCTTCCCGCGAAAATCTTTCTACTTTCAATTTCCCGTTCACGAGAAATTCCATTCCCTTCTCCACGGGCTTGC
Organism: Fibrobacter sp.; assembly: GCF_045601785.1. GTDB lineage: Bacteria > Fibrobacterota > Fibrobacteria > Fibrobacterales > Fibrobacteraceae > Fibrobacter. Next base: position 1,511 of record NZ_JAZSAF010000073.1, on the reverse strand, counting down.
AGCCATTGGGGGTTGCTTCCGTATCCTTGCAGGAATGGTACCAGATTCCCGCCTGCTCGGTATAAAACGGGACCTCGACATCCTTGCCCAGGTTTCCACAGTTCTTGCCGTTGTCGCGGCAGCGTGATTTGCTATTCCATAAAAGACTGTCGTAGAACTGCTCCGGAGCATTGGTCTGGAGCATGATATACGCGTTACCCTTGGCAATAAAGCACTCCACCTTGTCCCCGACAAGCGCAAAGTCTCCGTCCATCGGCATTGTCCTAGCCCCTGCATAATCCATAATTACACAGGAATCCCCTACCGGTTTGTAGCATGGGAAAATGTACCAGACACCTTCTTCTGTAGAGTCTGCAAAAATAAGGCACGCAAATACGATTGCCGCCCAAAGTGCCTTTTTATATACCCCCAACTGGCTCAAAATATCACCTCATCTATCCGACCCAATTTTCTATAAACTTCTTTGTTCCCTCAACCAATACTATAGAATATAAAAAAACATATTCTCAAAGATGGCAAATAAAACACCCATAACAGAAAAGCTCCGCTTTTAAAGCGGAGCCTTCCTCTAGGATAATTCTGTGCTTATGCAAGAATTAGAAACGGAAGTGGGCGAAAGCCTTGTTGGCTTCGGCCATCTTGTGCGTGTCGTTCTTCTTGCGGACAGCGTTGCCTTCACCGTTCTTGGCAGCAACGAGTTCGGCAGCAAGGCGGTCAGCCATGTTGGCTTCGTTGCGGCTACGGGCGGCATCAAGGAGCCAGCGGAGAGCGAGAGCCTTGGCGCGGTCCGGTGCAACTTCCATCGGAACCTGGTAGTTGGCACCACCGATACGGCGGGACTTCACTTCGAGACGCGGCTTGATGTTTTCGAGGCAGAGTTCGAACTTTTCAAGCGGAGTTTCCGGACCTTCGAGCTTCTGACCGAGCATTTCGAGAGCGGTATAGACGATCTGTTCAGCAATGGTCTTCTTGCCCTGCTTCAACACGACACCGACGAGTTCGGTAACGAGCGTGGACTTGTAACGCGGATCCGGGAGGATGGAGCGATGGAGAGCCTTTCTTCTTCTAGACATATTCTACCTTCCTTACTTCTTGGCCGGAGCGGCACCCTTCTTCTTAACACCGTACTTGGAGCGGCCGTTCTGGCGACCGTTCACAGCCTGGGTATCCAGGGTACCACGGATAATGTGGTAACGAACACCGGGGACGTCCTTCACACGACCACCGCGGATGAGCACGATGGAGTGTTCCTGGAGGTTGTGACCTTCACCCGGAATGTAGGCGGTCACTTCCATCTTGTTGGAAAGACGCACACGGGCGATCTTACGAAGAGCGGAGTTCGGCTTCTTCGGGGTGCTGGTGTACACGCGGGTGCAAACGCCGCGCTTCTGGGGGCAGGACTTCAAGGCCACGGAAGCGGTCTTGTTGCTGATCTGTTCGCGTCCGTTGCGGACGAGCTGTTGAATAGTTGGCACTGTTAATCTCCTAGATTTTGGAGTGCAAATATAGTT
>NZ_JAZSAF010000072.1:0-22721 GCF_045601785.1 Fibrobacter sp. | reverse complement strand
AAGCCAGCGTAGCGGCAAGACGAACCAGTCCATCAAGACTGGCGAATGGTACACTGCGATTCCCCCGATGTTCCACGCTTTCGAGAACCTCTCCCCGGCGGACTACTTCGGCCGTGCGATGGTGGATTCCCTGCCGGGCGTAACCGTGGGCATTATCCCGGTCGCTATCGGTGCGGTGAGCATCCGCGCCTTCGACAAGGACCAGTACGAAAGTTACTTCAAGGGCGACGGCAAGGACATCATGAGTTGGGGCTGGCCCAAGGATTACGACAACAACCCTCCGGGACGCATTCTGGAACTCGCCAAGAAGGCTAAGGAAATGGGCGTCATCAAGGGCTTCATTTTCCACCAGGGTGAAAGTGACGGCACCGACGACAACTGGCGCCGCACTGTCTACAAGACCTACAAGGATATTATCGACGCTCTCGACCTCGACGAGAACGAGGTTCCGTTCGTGGCCGGCGAACTCCTCCAAGAAGGCAACAACTGCTGCGGAAGCAAGAATGGCGGCATTGCCCAGCTCAAGAACAACTTCAAGAAGTTCGGGCTAGCATCATCGAAGGGCCTGCAGGGCAACGGCAAGGACCCGTACCACTTCGGGCGCGCGGGCGTGATTGAACTCGGCAGGCGCTACTGCTCCGAGATGCTCAAGCTTATCGACAAGACGATTGACCCGGATGCCCCGCCGGTAAACCTGGTGGACCCGAGCCAGTCTACGGTTCCTGATGAACCGCCCGAGGAATATGGGCCCTATACCGACCCGATCGAAATCCCGGGCAAGGTGCAGGCCGAAAACTACAACAAGGGTGGAGCAAACGTTGCCTACTACGATTTGAACAAGGGTAACGAGGGTGGTAAGCTCCGCAAGGACGACGTGGACATTTACCAGCCGAACATGGGTATTGTCGTGGGCTACAACCAGAAGGGTGAATGGCTCAAGTACACCGTGAACGTGGCTGCCGACGGCGATTACGAGATTTCTGCCAACGTGGCGGGCGAGAACGGAACCGGCAGCCTGATGCTTTACATGGATGACCAGCCTATCGGTACCGAGATGGCCAATACCGGGAAAGGCTTTGATGCGTTCGAAGTGGTAAGCGGCGGCAAGGCTACCTTGAAGGCCGGCGAACACGAACTCAAACTGGAAATTACCAACGACTGGATTGACATTGACTACGTTGAATTCAAGGCAGTGTCGGGCGGTACTGATGGCATTGTGCGGCCCCTGAAACTGATGACTGAGGCCGAAAGCAACTTCAACCTGTTCGACCTGCAGGGCAAGCGCGTGGCAAGTTTCAAGGCATCTGGCTTGGATGCCGCCGTCAATATGGTCAAGGGTGGCCTTAAGGGAATCCGTCAGGGAGTGTACCTAGTGCGCAGCGCTGGAAAGATGGGTGTCAAGCAGCAGGTGGTGGTCTATGAAAAGTAGTGAAATCGTTGTCGTCAAGCAGATCGTCGTGTTTTCCGTGCTCGTGGTCGTACTTGGCTTTTTATACGGATAAATCTTTTGTAAGCAAAAAATTCTCTCTCATGTCATTTTGCCCCCGAATCCGGGGGCATTTTGTATATATGGCGCTTTTTTTGCGTTGCGTTTGACAAGTGAAAAAGTAAAGGCGATATATAATTGCTTGGCGTGCAATAAATCGACTCAATTAGTAGCAAAAGGAGAAAGGTATGACCATAGCAGTCGGAATTTTGAGTGCAGTCCTCGGAATCGTAATCGGCATCCTCGTGATGCGTGTCAAGGGCGCGCAGCGGGATGCGGAATGCAAGCAAAGCAGTGCGGAACTTGAAACGCAAGTGGCGGTATTGCAGAGCCAGCTGAATGCGGAAACGGAAAAGCTCCATGCCGCCCGCGAAACCGCAGAAAATCAGCTCGCGGCGGTAAAGGCCGAAGCAGAAAAGCGCATCGCCGACGAAAAGGACGCTGCCGCCAAACGCCTTGCAGCCGAAAAAGAAGAGGCGGAAAAGAGAATCGCCGAAGAACGGTCGCGGGCCGAAAAGAGGCTTGCCGACGAAAAAATGGCGGCTGAAAAGCGGCTCGAAACCGAAAAGCAGGAATTGGAACGCGTTCACCAGAAAGCCTTCAACGAGCAGAAGGAACGCTTCGATGACATCTCGAAGCGCCTTGTGGCCGAGGCGAAAACCGCTACCGAGGAAATGCTCAAGCAGCGTCAAAAGGACATTGCGGAATCTGGCCATGCGACCATGGAACAGTTGGTGAATCCCCTCAAGGAAACCATCGCCAAGATGGAGCAGACCATGAAGGACAGCACCCTCAAGCAGGTGGAAACGAATACCTCGCTCAAGGATGCGTTGAGCCAGGCCATCGATTCGAATGCCAAGACCAAGCAGACCGCCGACGACCTGATTCGCGCCTTCAAGCACGACAGCAAGATTCAGGGAGACTGGGGCGAATGCGTCTTGGAAGAACTCCTGGCCTCGTTAGGGCTCCAGGAAGGGACCCATTTTGAGACCCAGGCACCGCTCCGCGACCAGAACGGCAATCTGTTGGTGTCTGAAGAAAGCGGCCGCAGCATGCGCCCCGATGTGATCGTCCATCTGGATACGAAAAAGGACGTGATTGTTGATTCCAAGGTGTCGATGAAGGCTTTCTTTGAATACAATCGCGCCGAAGACCCTGACGAGCGCAAGGAATGGCTGAAAAAGCATGTGGAAAGCCTTGAAAGGCACGTGAAGGAACTCTCCGGGAAAAAGTATGCGGAATACGTGAAGGCACCCAGGGAAACGATTGACTTTGTCATCATGTTCGTGCCCCGTGCCGATGCTCTCTGGACTGCATTGACCGAGAAACCTTCGCTCTGGCGCGAATCCATGGAAAAGGGTGTGTATATTGCCGACGAGCAGACCCTATATGCGGCCCTCCGCATTATCAAGCTGACTTGGCGCCAGGTGCAGCAGGCGCAAAACCAGCAGAAGGTCTTTGAACTTGCAAACGAAATGCTCAAGCGCGTGGGCATGTTCGTGAAGCAGATGGGCGATGTGGGTAAGGCACTGGACAATGCCCAGAAGGCTTACCAGAACGGAATGTCGAAATTCGCCGAGAAGGGGCAGAGCGTGCTTACCACCTGCCGCCAGCTGGAAAGCCTGGGCGCAAAGCAGGACAAGAACAATCCTCTCCCGACCGAAATCGAGGTCATCGAGATGCAGGGCAATCCTGCACAGAATTAAGAGTGAAAACGTCTCCTGGTGCAAAAGGGTTCCCTGCTTAGCGGGGAACCCTTTTGTATAAAGCAAGCCAAATCTGCTATTTGCTCTGTGCGGCGGGCTTTGCCTGGACGGCAAGAACTTCGCTTTCGGAAAGCTTGAAGATGCGGGCGACCTTTTCGATGGAGTCGCCCTCTGCGAGCATAGCCCTGGCCATTTCGAGGCGTTCTTCGTTAGCCTTCTTGCGTTCTTCTGCGGCGCCTTCAGAAAAGCCTTGGGCGCGGCCCTCGGCACGGCCTTCAGAAAAACCGATTTCGTGTTCAGCCTTCAAGTCCGTCATGTTCTTTACCTCGGCATTGAAAAGTTCCTCTACAAAGTTAATCAATTTCACGGAATCGAGCAAGTGCCGGAAGGTCTCGTTCTGCATAATCTTTTCGGGAACGGGTTCCTCCTTGACAATCACCTTGATGGCGCGGAGCCACTGAGCCGCCTCGGAGTTGTCGCTTGCGGTGATGCCCGCCTTTTCGAGCTCGAAGAACTTGTCAATTTCCACGAAAATCTTCTGGATCTTGGGGAAAAACTTCCTTCCGTTGCACATTTCGTCAACGTGATGGATGTACTTCTGCGGTTCCTCGGGGAAAAGCTCGAAATCCAGGAGCCCGAGGAAGTAGATGCGCGGCAGCTCGTACTTTTCGCTGGTGTGCACCTGGTTCTCGATGACGCGCGAGATGTAGTATTCTACGCGGTCGCGGAAGAAGTCGTCACCCTGCTGCTGGACTTCCACCAGCACCTTTTCGCCGGCATTGGTCGTGCCGATGATGTCCAGAATGCAGTCCTTCTTGTTGAAAACGCCGGGGAACTCCTGCATTTCGAGGGTGATGTCCTTGATGGCGTCGTCGCCCTGCAAATTGAGCATCGCGTTCACGAGCGAGATGAGGAGCGAGTGGCCCTTTTCCTCGGCGAAGACAATCTTGAAGATGCCGTCACTGAGGATATAGGCGTACTTGTAAAGTTCCTGGTACTTGAGAAGGTTGCTCTTGTCGATTTCCATCGCCTTGAGCAGGGAGTAGTGTTGCGTGCGGTTCATATTTTTTCCGTTTGTTGAAGTTGCGGTTTTGGCTTGCAAACGGAAAATGCCGGGACGTAGAACACCTGCGGCACCAGACGGTTGCCGCTCGCAAACCAGTTGAATGACTGATTTTTACGTCCGCCTTTACAGCAGACGGTGCTCTACGTTGATAGCCACAGGGCCGGTCCCCTGCAGGGCAACTGTCGCGATTTGCGGATTGTCAAGCTCGCAAAGGGCAACGACCTCAAGCAGATAGTGAAACTTCCTCCCCGGTTCGAAAACGCTGTCAGAAGGATTGTCGGAATCTACTGAAATGAATATACATTCTTTTGCATGAGATGGCAATAGGGCTAGGTGGGGGGAAGAAATTTGCCGTAAAAAAATTCTATGATGACTTTACAATGCGGGTTCCCCAGAACGATATAAAGATAAACCTGTTCCCGGGAGACCTTTATGAAGAAGGACAACATCAACGAACGCTACAAATCCTTTGAAAAACGACCGGGCTCTCTAAAAAATGCCCTGGGCAATTTCAATAGGATAACCGAGGAAACTTACGCGGTGTTCCGTGATGTTGTTAAAGATCACTCGGATATCGGCAAGGCGTCCATTGTGATAATGGCGTCTAATTTGGCCTCGCACATAGTGAAGGCTGCCGATGACGAAAGCAAGCCCAAGGCTAGCCGAATCTATGAAATCGCAGGAATCATTGCGCCGATGTATGAAATGTTTTATGACCGCCTGGCTCGGGAGACGATTGAGGGGTTGGAAGGAGAAATGGAGGGGTGAAATATGCGGAAAAGGAAAAAAATGGGGCATCTTTTGGCGCCCCATGTCAACTAGGATTCGCTTGTCGTCGTTGTTGATGATGAAGTGATATGGGAGGATTCGTAACGGGTGGCTGGAAATAGGTTCATATCACCATTTTCACACCGTTCCTCAATAACCAATCCTTGGCCATTTCAAAATCTGGGATAATAAATCCTACTGTCTGCCAAAAGTCGTTGTCGTGTCTGTGATATCTTAAATGCACTAATTCATGTACCAAAATGTAGTCGAATACAAACTGTGGCGCCATTACGCATTTCCAATTTATATTGACATTTCCATTCGGTGTGCAAGATCCCCATCTTGTAGACATCTGCCTTACTCCGATTTTTTGTGGCTTAACAGGAATCTTATGTTTGTAAACTTCGAATCGCTCTGCTAAAAATTTTCGACATTCGAATTTGTAGAATTTTTCAAAAGCGCTGTAAGGATCTTTTACACTTGGATTCATAAGAAATGAATCTTCTACAAATTCAATTTTTGTAGTGGCATTTTCTTTATAAATCAAAGAGTAATTTTGCCCTTTGAACATAAACGTCTGCCCATTTGCAAATGAACGATTCTCTTTACCGTCATTAGCAATATGCCAGAGGGTTTGATTCTTTATAATTGAATATTCCTTTGAGTCAAGAATTTCAGTTATCAGGCTCTCATTCATGTTTTCAGGCACAAGAATGGAAATAGATCCATCTCGTTCTATCATTATTGAAGCAGTCTTTTTCCTTTTTGAGCGAACTACGGCTACTTGCTGTCCTTTCCAGTTCAATTTGCTACCTTGTTTTTGACAAATTTTAGAAGTTCATTGTAGTTGTTCTTACAAAGATTTTGGAATTGTAATGCAATCTCTTTATTTTGATTATGGAGCTCATTTATTCCGCTTATGCGTAATTCCATTGCCATTGCATCCTGAAGTCTCTGCACTTCCGCAGGCTTTTTCCAGAGATAGTCAATTTTTATGTACTCGCATACTTTAGGCCAAATTTTATCTGTAACAAGTTTTGCGAGTTTATCGTCAATTTCTTTATTTCCTTCTGCTTCTGGCGCAAAAGTGGTCAGAATGTTATGGAATGCAGGTTGTACTGAAACAAAACGAGGATCTTTCTTTTCTCCAGAAACAAACTCCTTTTGTAATTTTTCAAATTCTGAAATCTGCATATCCCAATTATCTTTGTAAGTCTTTAGAATAGCATCTATGCGTGTATTAAACTTTTGATAAAGTCCCGGATCTTTTGAACCGAGGGTTACCTTGATATGGTATCGTAATGCATATTCGATAGCGGATGCTTGAGATTTGGGATTTTGGTAGTCACCTTTTATTTTTATAAAGTCGTCACTCATGATTTCCATCTGAGAAAATTTGGTGTCAACTCCTGTGCTTTTTACGTATTTGTCAATCAACTGACGAACTTTACGGCTTGCATATTTCAAATCCATTGTTTTGTCATGGAAGAAGTATCCGATACGGTAAACAAGGTATCCAAGGCGCTTTGCCCGAATCCAATGAGCTTGCTGAACGTCGACTTCAGAAAATAATAAGTCAATCTGGCTTAAATATCTCCCGAAAAGGGTGTCGAATTTTGCTCGCCATTTCACCTCTTTCATTGCCTCAAGAACTTCATTCACGAATTTCGTATCATCTTCTGATGATAATGTCTGATCGAAGTATCCTGCAGCATTTGCAATTTTTAAAGTATCAGAGAAAAACTGAATTAATGCATTGTAGCGAAGTTCAAGTTCTGGCTTTTCCTTTGCAATATTTGAGAAGTATTTTTCAAAATCATCAAGTTCAATCTTTGCTTCTTCTTTATCTTGGTCTGTATAAATTCCAAGTGCTTTTTGCAGGTTTTTAAGGACGCCAAAGTAATCGACCACAATACCATGATCTTTATGTTTTTTAGTTCTGTTTACACGAGCAATCGCTTGCATAAGATTCTGTTCCCGAAGATTTTTGTCAAGATACATAACCTGCAGAATAGGTGCGTCAAAACCGGTAAGAAGACGGTCGCATACGCAGAGAATGCCAATATTTGAATCTTCTTTGCCTATTTCGTCCGAATAATTTTTACAGAACGATTCCAAAATGTCCTTTGAACGCCCATCCCTGTGTTCTTTTAGGATATATGCTTCTGCATTGTTTCCAGGATCTGAAATAACAGTCCTTACCTGAAGCTTACTCAATCTGTTAATTACATATTCATCCTGATCTTCTTTAGGTTTAGTCTGTTCAATTTCCAGTTGTTTTTTTATAAGATTACGGAGCTGAACACTGTAGCGACAAGCTGCTGTAATGCTTGAACTTACAACCATAGCCTTAAAGCCATTTGGCAGAATTTCTGTAACATAATGAGCAAATAAATCTTCGCTGATTCGTTTTACTCGTTCATTACTTTCAAGATAGGCTTCCATTCCACCATATCGTTTCATGATTTCAAGCCGTTCTTTTTCGGTGCGAGCGTTGAAGATTTCTTCAAAAGCCTGGGCAAAACCCTCGCTGTTATCAAGATCAGAGGTGACAACTTTGCCAATATATTTGATATCTACTGTTTCATGATCGCTTACGGCATCATTCATTTTGTAGGTATCAATGTAGCACTCATCAAGCTGTCCGAAACGCTGGCTTGTTGAAAGCCTGTCTGACTTTTTCATCAATGGAGTTCCAGTAAAACCAATTCGGCTTGCATTTGGGAATGCCTGGAATAAAGCTGCATTCATGTCGCCGCTTTGTGTACGATGCGCCTCATCTATGAGAATAAGTATCTTGTCGCTTGAATTTATAAGTTCAAGTTTTTCATAGACGGGGACTAAATCGTGCTTTGCGAGATATTCTGGTGTATATTGCTGATTCTTTCCAAACTTATGAATCATAATCAGATTTAAGTCAGGGGTGTCATCAGCTAAATCAGCAAGAATTGGAGAATTGTCGTTTGCTCCTCTAGATTTTGTCGTTATCGGTTTATCTGGTGCTTCTCCTGTAAGCTGAGCATTTGTTAATAACTGGTTTTCCAAATCAAGGCGATCTACAACCATAAGGATTTTAAAACCTTTAAGCTCAAAAGTAGTTCGCATTTTTTTTACGAGGAAAACCATGGTAAGACTTTTTCCAGATCCCTGTGTATGCCAGATAACACCGCTTCTTTCTTGCCATGTCTTTCCAGCTTTTAAGCGTTCAATCATCTTTCCCGTTGCTCGATACTGATTATAACGGGCAAGGGCCTTTATCTTGTTTCCTGCTTTTAAAGTCATAAAGAGAGTAAAGTTCTGAAGTAAATCAATTAGGATTTCCTTATTGAACATACCCCGAATTATTACTTCTTGACGAACACTCTGCTCATCATCGCCAATTTCTATAGTTCTGTATTCTTCCGGAAAAATATCTCGCCAGTTATAGTAAAAATCAAAGTCAGAAGAAATTGTTCCAAAACGAGCTTCTACACCATGCGTAATAACACTAAAGAGATTTGGATAGTATAGCTGCTCTTTTCCTTCCACTTCTGCATATTCGTCATCTTCATCATTTCTAAGATTTGCATAGCGTTGTATCTGGTCAAAAGCTTCGCTCATTGGCTCTGCAACATCTTCATCTTTACACTCAATTACAATCCATGGAAGTCCGTTTACAAAACAGACGATGTCAGGAATGATAAAGGGTTTTGCAGTTCCCGGAGTATTTACTCTGAACTGATTTATTGCCGTAAAGTCGTTTTCTGCGTAGTCTTTACCAAAGGCGACAAGTTGAACTGTAGGATTTTCTTCACCAGTTACTTCATTTCTTCCTTCCAGAGTTATTCCTTTACGGAGCATAAGGAATGTAGATTCGTTTACTTCCAGAAGTTTTCCAGCCTGAGTAATGATTTTATCCCAGCACTGATTAATCTGGTCATCAGTAATCCAAGAGTTGAAATCTTTTATTTTTTGGGAGAATATTGACTTTATAGCCCAATCGTCAAAATTGGTACGTTTAGAGATTGTTGGGTCTTGTGGGATTCCATTATTACCATGGTCAATTACAGTCCAACCGATTTGTTTTAATTTGTCTAAGAATGGTTTTTCAACACTTGAATATTCTGACATAAATTATTCTCCTGTTTCATTTATAATTTCTGCATTTTCTGGAGGGGCCAAAAGTCGAGCCATAAGGCCGGTTTTTATTTTTTTATATTTTGCAAGAATCGTTTCTTCTTTCTGAATGGTTGAATCGATGGAAGAAAGACGTTTTGCAATTTCAATTTGTTCATTTTTCTGAGGCATCAAATATATGAACTTGTCAACACTAGCCTTACTAAGATTTGGCTGTCCTGAACCTTGGGCTAAATAAAGCATTTTTTCTTTTATATAATTTATATAGTAATACAAGTAATTGTTGTCGTTTTTCGTGTCAGAAAGACATGCTAATACAGCTTGGTTTGTCGTAGCATCTATATTTAGTTTTGCAACTTGTCCGGCAGTCGCTCCATATAAAGCTAATAAAATGGCTCCTGCTTTTACCATTTTCGTTGATGAATTTTGAATAGCAAATTCTGTAATATGTTCATTTGTATCGTTTATTTCAAATTGATTGCATTCTGATGAAGAAACCCAAGGAATTGTTCCCTTGTAATATTCTTCATGTTCGCGACTAGGAGTTCCCCCTGCATATGTCATATAGTTATTTCCAATACAATCTACATTCCATTCTTTCGGAATCATTCCTAATTCACTTTCTTTATATAACTCAGGAGCTTCTTTATAAGATGGACGAAGTTTTCCGTCTTTTGTTAGGCCACGGGTAAACAAATCCTGCATCATACCCTGCTTTATGGCTTTGTATTTGTCGATTGTCTTTTGGGTATTTTGAATTATGGTGTCACAAGTTGAGAGAATATCGGCGATGTGTTTTTGCTCTTCAGAATCTTTTGGAAGAATAAAACTTTGTTTGTATAAATTGTCCGATGATACACTAGGCACGCCTGTCGCTTCATTCAATAGTAAAAGATTCTTATTCGAGAGGGCGTAATACAAGTATTTAACATTTGTAAAATCGAACGGCTTGATACAAAATATTGTATCTACATTCCAAAATTTACCTTCAATATATATAGGTCTATCTATAGTGCCTTTACGACCAGTAAGAACAGCAGGACCTTCGTTTAGAAAATCTCCCGTATAGCCCATTATTCCGCCAGTACCAATTATTGGAAAATCTTCACCTTTTTTATTATGCTTGTAATCTGTCCCACTATAGATGGTTGCGAATTGTTTTAAATTACACTTTCTCCAAATACTAGCACTCATATCCCAGTTCCTTCATAAATGAATCAAGCTCTGTAACTGCCTTATCTCTTTCACTAATCATTGTGCCAAGAGTAACAGTGTATTTATCGTAAATTCCTTCAATAAGCTGCTGAAGTTTACGGATATGAGAATCAAGATATTCATTGATTGTGTCAGAAAGTCTTGTATAACCAATAGAAAGAATCAGTTCCTTTGCATCTTCGCTGCTGATTTTTTCGCGTGCTTTATTTGCAATTTCAGCAAGGCTCTTTTCTGTAGCATTAATATCTTTTGTAAGCTTCGTTCTTTCAGCTTCAAGATCGTCATTGTGTTTTAACTTTGCATCAATTGCTTCAACCTGATTATTCAATTCTGAGAGAGTGTTATTATTTAATTTTATAAGCTCTTCAAGCTCTGTAATTACCTTTGAATTATCAGAAGACTTATCCTTTTTGTATGCCTTAATTCTGCCCACATTATCTTTTACGCACTTTTTGAGAGTTTTAATCTGAGTACTCAAATCTTTCTTAGTATCTTTGTATTCTTTTGTAATTTTTTTCGGGAACACATCATATAAGTCTTCATCAAATTCTTCATCGCACTCTTCATCATCAAACTTGGCAACTTCTTCGAACTTTTCGTTTATTTCGTCACGACGTGCTTTCTTGTCTCTTAACTGTTCAAGAATATCTGATGCCTGACTTTCAAGAATAATTTCATCAGGAATTAATGTTGCGTTCCATCCGCTTGCTGCGATGGATTTAAAATCAGACTTCAAGTCTTCAAGATATTGTGCAAACGCGCCTCGGCTTTGATATTCATCCAGAACAGGATTCTGTTTTTTCACAAGAGCCTTACTGAACATAGATGTTAATTTCTTCTGTAAATCATACACATCCTGAGTTTCTGGAAGCTTACTGATTTCTTCGCAAGCTGATTTCCAAAAGTTCTTTAAGATTGAATCATATTCGGTTCTTGTCTTTTTATATCCCGCATAATCAAAAAGCTTTGTTTTAATATCGTCTTTGATAAAAATGCCTTCTGCAAAATTCATATAAGATTCTTCGCTGTGCTCAGAATGATGGAACTCGAAAATCGCTTTTTCGATATTTCCATAGCATTTCGTAAATTGGCTTAAATCCTCAATTTCTTTTACCGGAACACCACCATGTAAATGAGCGTAAACGTCCTGATTTTCGGCAGGAGGAGTATTATCTACATAACGGCGAATGTTGCAGTTATAGTTCTCTTTTTCAAGTTCTTCTTTTGAAACAAAGCGACTGTATTTTTCAATTTCGCTCTTGTTCAAATAGACGTAACTGATTTTTTCTACATCTTCGGGACGAAGAACATTCTGATTTTTGCCTTCCTTATATTCTCGATCCGCATTTATGAAGAATACCCCATTACGTCCAGATGCACCCTTTTTATTGATAATAAGAATGCATGCGGGAATCCCTGTTCCGTAGAAAAGCCCTTCCGGAAGGCCGATAACACATTCAAGCAGACCCTCATTAATAAGGTGAGTACGGTAACGCATTTCTTCACCGCCACGGAATAAAACTCCATGAGGCATAACAACAGCCATACGACCATCTTCTTTAAGGATTGCAACCATGTGCTGAACAAACATAAAGTCAGCCTGCTTTTTGGGGCTCATCCAAAAAGAAGAGAAACGTTCCGGAAATTCCATGTCTTTTTTAGTATAGTTCTGGCTGAACGGTGGATTTGCCACAACAATATCAAACTTTTCAAGTTCACCATTTATAACGTGCTTTGGATGTAAAAGCGTATCGCCGAGCTGAATGTTGGCGTCAGTAATGCCATGGAATAACATATTCATTTTGCACATCTTGTAGGTGCCGTCGATTACTTCTTGGCCGCAAATATGAAGGTTTTTTGCAGATCCATAGCGTGCTTCTACAAAATTCTTCATATTGATGAGAAGTCCGCCTGAACCGACCGTCGGGTCGCAAATGGAAGCATTTTGGGCTGGCTGCAAAATTTTCCCCATTAGTTCAACAATAGGAGCGGGAGTGTAAAACTCGCCCCCTTTTTTACCGGCACTTTCGGCAAAAAACTTCAAAAGATATTCATAGGCAGCACCCAGCAAATCAGGGAACTCAAAATTATCTTCGGTAAATGTATACTTATTGAAGTCTTTGATCATGGTAGAAAGGAGCTCATCTGAAAGAATGCGTTCTCCCTTTCCGTTTAGTTTGTTGAAGTTGATAGACTTTAATACGCCATCCAGAGTTTTAGTATTTGCCGTTTCAAGTTGTCTTAATGCACGAGTTAATGCTGCGCCTATATTTTCGGTGCATACAAGAAGACCTCTCCAGTTCAGCAAATCTTCACACTCTCGGATTTTTTCTTTGGCCTCTTTTATTTCTGCTTGACTTTTTGTTGTATCGTTTGCAATTTTCTCAGCGTCGCCTCGTTCTTCCAATTTTTTGTCGGCATAAAAGGCTGGCATTTTTTTTATGTTCCATCTAGCTTCTATCGGTACGTAGAAACTATAAATGTCGGTATTATTTTCTTCAATTTCCGAATCAATTACTTCGTCAGATAGATCTTTGTGCTCGGAACGTAATCTTTCTGCATACGCTTTTTGCTGAATTGCAAAGTTGTCATTTGCCCATTTTATAAAAATCATTGCAATGATGTAGTCTTTATATTCTGCCGCGTCCATGCTTGTACGGAGCGCATCACATTGCTGTTTAAGAAAGGTCTCTAATGCAGAAAGCGAAAGTTTCAACTTAGGGTTCTCCAAAATAAGTTTATAGTTTTGCTAAAGTATACAAAACTACATCGTTTTTGCCAACGCCCCGCCCATGCCACGTACCATCAATGCCGGCATACGTTTCATTGAAAAAACGGATGGGTGGGGCTAGTTTCGTTACAATTCTTCCTGTTCTTGGGTATTAGGACGTTTGTAATTGGGATCTATATGCAATTTTTGTATAAAGTCTAATGTTTCGCCGGTTAACTTGGGAATGAAGTTATCAACAGCATCGCTTACACGCTGATTGAAATTATTGAAGTCTTCCATTTGGTAAAGTTGCATTAGTTCAACGATGTCCACATTTTCCATTGAAATGACAGGAACTTTCTCGAAGAAATCCTTGATCTCATTTGATATGTCTGTGGCTTTTATTTTGCTAATCAGGCTTTCGCGAAACCTGGTTTTCCAACAGGCCATAACACGGCCAAGTAGTTCTGCTGTGCTGGTAGAATCTATCTCGAGTAGGTGTGCCGAGAAGAGAAATGGAAATGCACCCCATCCTTTTTGGTATGCGTTTTTTATATTCGGTTTTATCTCGTTGAGTTTGATGGTATATGGAACGTGGTAAAGAATCCATTTAGGGGCGTAAGGCCTGCAGAAATCCTCGCATTTGTTGATGGCGTCTGGGAAAGAAAACACATATTTAATCTCTTCTACAGACTCTGTGTTTTCTTTTTGCAGATTATCTTTAGGCTTTGAAACTCGTTCCACTTTTGTGAATGTGAATGGTTTTCCCGTATTTCTTTTGGGTGTTTCGCTTCTTTCTTTTTTCAGATGTGCTTTTTCGTTGATTAAATCGTCCAAATAATTGGTTCTTTCTTGGTCAGTACACGTGTAAACCCGCTCAGGGCGAGCTTCCTTGGGTCCTTTGTAATTTGGGTCTTGCTCAAAATCAGTAATGAAAGCTGTGTTTTTGTACTTCCAGCCAAATGTTGTCTTGGCCCCGTTAATATCAAGGAATTTGTAACAATGATAGATGTTGACTTTCTTTGATAACGGAATTTCGATTTTGAAATCAACATTATTTTCTTGCCATTTAAAATAGTAAGAAGCATTTGATGGAACGATGTCGTCAAATGCATTGGTATTTCTCCAGATGTCTCTGGATTTTAAAATATAGCCTAGGGGCTTGCCGTTGAGAGGCTTGTAATAGGGCGTAATGAGATTAAATTTATCTCCGCCATCAACAAAGTGTATGTCACAGATGGAATCGGTTGTGTTTGCGTTGAGTGTGAATTCCCTGACTGCAGGAGAGGTTGTTGCGGTCCAGTCGTTAGATAGATTGGCTGCAGGCGTGCTGATGTATCCGTGAATCAGATTGTTTTCTTTAGTTACCCATACGTCAGTATTTTGAGGTAGTAGTGTTATTGCGGGTAAAATTTTATCCTTTATTTTATTTTTTTTCGATGTCACGATATCGTTTGAATTGTTGGTAATAAGAAGTCGTTTGGTTGGGGTGATGCTGACATTGACATTGTTGTTGAATAATTTTTTTATTTCTGAACAATCGTTTGCATCTATTTCGCCTAAGTGACTGAATTCAATTGTTTTGATTGCGATTTTATGTTGAGATTTTTGCGAAATGAATTTGGGGTTCCCTTCAAAATTGTGGCATAAATGGATTTGATCCGGATTCTCAATTTCAATTTTTACTTCGCAATTGTTTTCAAATCTAATACAGATATAGTTAAAAACTTTTAAGTTTTCAGAATGTTTTAAAATGAAAACATTTTTCCCTGAATTATCGCTAATGATTTTGTTGTAGGTTGCTATGTTTACTGATTCGGAGCTCTCGTCATCTTTTATACCTATGCACGAAGCGATTTGATTCCATGAAGTTGGTACAACTAAGTAGAAATCTTCGTTGCAGGGCCAGGAATTTTTGCGTTGGCCGTCATTTCCAAGCATGTGCCATTGGTTTTTTGTATACCAGGGGTTTGGTAATTCATAATCATCGCCATTGAAGATTACATTTATGGTTTGATTTGCAATGAGATTCTCAATTAGTAGGTTCTTTTGTATAACGGTACAATCAGCAAAATCGGCTATGCCGTCATCTATTGAAAATGAGCCTTCGTCGGTAGAGATGGTAATGGAAGATGTGTTCCTTAAATTGGGAATGTCGGGGAAAAGAGTCTTTATGCTTTGAATAGGCGGAATGTTGTAATTAAATTCATTTTTGTTGCCTAAAATAAGCCTGAAAACGACCTGTACAGACTTTTGAATGTCCTCTGCATATTCGCTGCGATGATCGTTGCCAATGTTCTCCGCATAGGCTCGGTCTAGCCACTCATTAAAATAATTATATCGACTATTTTTAGCTTCGTCTTTGGGTATACTATCTCGTTTTGCTTCATCGACAAATCTAAAGAAGTTCAATATACGAGTCGCGAGGTGTGAACGAGTCAATTCGTGAATTTGAAGGGTCCTTCTGTCAAGATCTTCTAAGTATCGGTCTACTGAATTTGTTTGAAAAGCTGTAAGAATATCATTGAATTTCCCTGTAACTGGATTGTATCGTCTTGGAAGAATGGCTAGCTTTAGCAAGTGCCTGCAATATTCATTATCTTCGCCGATGGGCCTGCTGTACTTTAAATTATTAGACAAAAATGCGTTGAAAATTGCATAAAAAAATGGTTTGCCATTGGTAGAGTCTGTTTTTTGCGTTAGAATAGTTCTAATGTCGCGCGAACCTTCGTTCCAAAAATTGTTGTGGATGTTGAGATGGCGAAAGTCTCGTTCTACGCCTTCTGTAAGAGGCTTCCATAGGCCGTCTTCGTTCATTGATGTTGCGTATCGAAGAGTAGCTTCTCTTAAGTAGATGCCAAAACAGCGATGGAAACTTTTCAAAAAGGTTGAATTTTGGTTTTTATCTCGAAGAGCTCTGTAACTTGGATAGCGTTGAGTGAAACAGGTAATCTTCTTTAAAAGACAATAATAATCGTCATCATCTAGATATTCATCTTCGCTAGAAAATAATGGGCCTGTGATGGCGATGTTTTCCAGGTATTTGTAGAACATTTGTTCAAAAGTGTCAGATTCGTAAAAAAACATGGTTGATACCTTTTTTAAATTTTTTTGATGTAGTAACTAATGTTTCCTGGATACTTGATGAATTTTTTCCCATCTTGATCAAAAGTGGATAAGCCTTGGCCGAAAACAAGGGTAAATTGATATCCATTTTTATATTTTACTCTGACGGCTCTGTCGTGAAGCACTTTCTTTGCTATGGCAGAGGGGAGTCCCTCGTACATAGCAATGTCTTCAAAAGACATAGTCGGATTATCTTGTAAAGAATGGCGAATAAGTCCTTTGTGCCGGTCTTGTAATAAATGTTGTATTCCGAAATAATTGAATATGGTGCGGAGTATTTTTTTCTTGTATCCAGTTCCTTTTTGTCCGCAGTTGTCCTGAAGTGCGAAACTGTCCTCGTAAATCCAGGATTCAGCATCTTCCGGCTTAAGAGGGAAACTGTTCTTGTCAAGGATTATTTCAATGACTTGCGCGACGAGTTTATCAAGATCGTAGTTTTCCATCACAGGAGTTTCGTCGGACTTTGTCAAAACACCTTGCGTTGGTTGCTCAATTTTCTTTATGGTAGGTAATGAATCGATTTTTTTTGATACCCATTCCATTTTTTGTCGGTTGACGTTGTATATGGAATGGAATGTGCCAAGATTCCAATCTAACAAACCGATGAAAGTATTCTCATCTATGTAGATACCTTCTTTTTCGTTTTTTTCGATGAGGCCGATGGCGGAATCTCCAAATAGGCCATTAAGACGCTTTATGTAGGGGATTGCGTCGTCGGTTGGGGCTTCCTTTAGCCAGATGTTTGTTTTTTTTGTTCTGTTTTTGATCTTGTGCCAAATATCAGAATCAAAAAATTCTGCCGAAAGGCGGTCTATACAAACGCTGAGGTTGTTGGCTGCAGCAATCTGATTGTTGACAAGCGTGTCTTCTATGGGGCTATATCCTTGCTCTGCGGCATCCTTTTTGAAAGCTTCGTACTGATGATTGCTTGTTATTTTATCGATGTTTAATGCGTTTAGTGTTTCTATTCTATCGGGTGCACTTTCTGCGTTTTGGAACAGGAATTGTGAACCGTAGCTGATTAAACATCTAGAGCATGCGCAGGAACATGTTTTTTGGTGGTCATCATCGCCAATGAGAATGTTATTTATTGCAAAAGTAAGGAGACTATCGAAGTGCTTGGCTATTTGCTTGATGTAGCCGACACCGCCAACATTGTTGTCGAACAGTATCAAGTCGCAATCTTGAGTCGGAATAGGCAAGCAGAAATCAATGTCCTTTTCTTCTATGTCTAATTGCTGGACGATGGCGCCTTTGAGTGCAATTCCTAGGGTGTTACATATTTTTTCAGTGAATTTGGGTATTTTCCTGAATTCAGGGGCTATTTTTACATATAGGGCGTTCGTGGAAAAATTGCTGTATAAGTGAAATGCGTTTTGCAGCTCAAATTTGTGGGCGTGTTCATCTTTTGCCGGTGCCGGGAAACGCATTTTGCGGCTATAGATTCCCTGGTAGTCCTGCTTCGGGAATACGGCGTAGCAGTATTTGCAATATACGAAGCCCTCGCTGTTGATACCGGTATTGAATGTGTGTGTGTTACCTTCTTGCACGTATTTCAAATCTGCGAAATCAGAGCAATTTAGGGGTTCTCCAATGCCGTCGACTTGCGTTCTTACCATGTAGGGCATGTGCACTGGATTCCGGACGCCCTTCTTTTTGGTTTTGAAATTGGAGACGAATGCCTGTGGCTTAATGACATTTTGAATAATCAATTTTGCTGGGACGGGTTCGTTTCCTGATGTTACGCAGCCGTTAGGGCATTCTGCACCGGCAATTCCGTTGGGGAATATCGTGGAACATATAGGGCAAATTGCAACATGCTTCAGAACCTCGTTTTCGTCAATTGATATTCCAAAACGTTGCTTGTAATCTACTCTAATGCCAAGAGACCTGTACCGGCATCCCTTAACAACGATTTCGTTCCCGGGTGCGTAGCTTCTAATTGCGGCTCTACTGTCACGACTCAAATCAAATGAATCGAGCGACTTGTAGACATTACCTTTTTTCTTCATGATGTCAAGCTTTACCACTCCAATTGGCAAACCATGGGAGGGGAATATTTGCCTGTCCACCAAGTATGTAATGGTGCTGTTACCTATTTTGTCGTTTTGGCCGTCTGTTAATGTGGCGAGCTCTTGTAAATAGTAGTTGTTTAACGCCGCTTTTTTGTTGATATCTTCGCTATTAGTGCTGGCAAGATTTTCTGCCATTAATTTGTTTATTTGATCAATCTTTCTGGAAATCTCGTCTAGTTGTTCGTTCAGCGAGACAATCATGTTCCCAACGAAGGATTCGTTAGAAGCAAAATCCCAATTTTCTGAAAATCCTGTCTCGTCAAGCAAATCGTCCATTTGCTTGCGTAAATAGTGATTCTGATCGTGGTATAATATATATAAAAGGGAATTTTTGTTGTTTGTCCAGTTTAGGGCGTCTTTTGTTTTTAAATCATTGAAGAATTTTCCGTATGTAAGGTAGGCTTCAAAAATATTTTGGCCTGCTTTTAGTGTGGCACCTTGGAAAATTTCACGGATTAGCCAGGCATTGACTGCACGTTGAACAAGAACCCTATTTCTGAGGGACAATTCTGGCGCGGGCACGTCTTTTGTAAATGCCCAATCCGGGTTCCTATAGAACATTTCGTCATGCGGTGATGCGGATGTTATTGTGAAAATCAACGTGGAGCCTTCTCCGCGACGGCCCGCACGACCGGCTCTCTGCATATAATTCGCTGGAGATGGAGGCGTGTTTGCTAGCATGACCGATGCAAGGGCTCCGATATCGATACCCATTTCCATTGTGGTCGTACTGCTGAGCATGTTCAGCCAGTTTCGCTTAAACAGGGACTCGTTCTTTTTATTCTCGTTGACCTTTAGCTGGGCAGAATGTTCTTCTGCATAAAATGCTTGAATGTTGCTGTTGTTGACAATATTGTGCAGGCGTGGGTACTGGCTACTGCAAGGCACTTCTGCAATTTCAGAATCCTTTGGCTCCTGTGCGTCTAGGTAGGGCGATAAATTTCGCAGGTTTCTATATACCGGCTTCCCAGTTTTCTTGCATATCCACATCTTGTCGGATGGATCTTTTAACCGGAATTTTAGCTTGTGAATTTTTAATGCCGCTGTATTGTTTTTTACCTCTACAAGGCCTAAATCGGTTAGCTCGTCTAGCAGTTCTGTTTCAAAGGCGGATAATTGGGCCTTGGGTGCATCTAAAATATTGTCGGTGACATGATTTTGATCAAGCCGTTTCAGAAGTCTTTCGGTGTCATTGCTTAATAAGCTGGAATTGTCGTTGAAGAATGGGAAATATGCTGCAAATCCCTCTATTAGATCGTTATCATTTTGACCAAATGCGAAAGAGGCCCTTGTTCGCAGGGACTGTAAACAAAGGTATATGTAATCCTGCCATTCTTTATCATCGTTGAAAATCTCGTCTTCCAAATTACCGAGATTTTCAAGACCAGGATAAATGCACTCTACGATGCCTGCTTTTTCTAAAGAGGCGATGTTGTTGCCTGCCGGAAGGTTTACAAGCATGTATGCGACGAAACATTTTAGCATCTCAAGGCGTTCGTCTGTAATTTCTTTGAGATTTTGGTCGATATTTGAAAGACCAAGCTCGGAAATGATTTTTTTAGAACGCGTGATTTTTTCGAATATTTCATCGATAGTTAATGAGGGGCTGCTGGCATTTTGTGTTAATTCTGCGTATTCCTTTTGCGCTTGTTCCAGCTGTGTTTTTAGATTAGCGCATAAATTCTTATCTGCTGCGATGGCTACGTTGTTGAGGAGAGTCTCGTAGTTTTTAATGTTGGCTGTGAGGTTGTCAATGAGCTTTTGCTGATCGTCGGAGATTTCTGGTGAAAGGGCCCACTTAATAACCTTGTAAGCCGTGTTACGTAAGAAAGTTTGCTCCATGATGGGAGCCAATTGTGCTGCATTTTGCCGGGTATCGCTGAATGTTAATATATGGCGTCCCTGTGAAGGCCATGATTCATCATTCTTTTGCGGTGGCATTGGCAATTCTGGCCATAGACCTTCAAGTACAAGACTTGTGAAAAGAGGCTTGCTTTGGATTAAATTCGTAAAGAATCGCTTCCTTCGGCTACCGCTGATGTCTGTGTATTTGCATTTAGGGCAGCAGTTTTTATCGGACGTTTCTCTATAAAGCCCCTGGCAAGCGCCGCTTTCGATAAGGTTGTCTTCGTTGCCCTCTAAAGAGAGCAACTCGAAAGTGGATTCTTGCCAATTCAGGTCCTCGTCTTCGGGGGAATCAAAGAAGACGCCTATGGCGCTTTTTAGGGAGGGTGCCTTATAATCTTTGTTGCTTCGAATCGCCATTACATAGGGCCTTCCGCAATTTTTGCAGAAAGCGATGGGGAATACGGGAGCACCACAGGTGCAAGTGTCTCTCCAGGATGAATATATCTTTCCAAATCTTTTTTGAACCCCGGGCTGTTTGCATGAACAATGTGGATTCAAGCAGGCGAATATGCCTTCGAATTTACGGAATGCTGTATGCCAGCGTGCGGGGAGCAGTGGCACGAATTCGGAATCATTCTCGGGCTTGTACATTGCTAAGGAGGCAACATCAAGAATGGTCGCTAAAATTTCTTTGTCTTCGTTGGTTGGACTTGTGAAAATTTCATTGCAAAGATCGTCGAATCTGTAAGACCTTGTTTGAGAAGTGTTTTTAAGCCAAGAGAAAATATCTCGGATTTCTTTTATGTTCCATAGATATTTGGCTAGCGATTCTGGTGTGCGTTCTGCAATTTCCAGAACGTCGTAAATGAAATCTAGGGTCACATTTGATGATTCGCTTAATACAAGGAACTTGGACCTAAAATCGCTCAGTTTGCTATTGTTAAAGCTGTACGGGACTACGGGCGCAAACCTTCTGCCTTGGATGACCTCCAGATTTTTTACCCTAAAGAACATCTTTTTTGCAAAGTTTTCAAGTTGTGCCTCGCCTCCAGCAAAAGTGGCGGACGTTGCGTAAAATTTCATTTCTGGAGGAGTCGCGTTCGATATCTGACGGCAACTATCCATGGCTAATAGCAAACGCCTAATCTGCAATGCCATTTCTGTTGCGTTTGCACCGGTATATGTATGTGCTTCATCTAGAACGATATGCCTCAACGTGTCACTAGTTGCCTGTAATAGTCCAGCATCCTGCTCGCGAAGAAGCATGTATTCTAGCATTGAAAAGTTGGTTAGAACGATGTCGGGAGTTCCGTTGTCGGTATCGTACAAATCCCGTCGGTTCATAACTCTGTAGAACGTAGATGCAGGCGTCGTGTCCAAAGAGAGCCCTGCGTTGTATAGGCAGAATGATATTGGACGACTTCCCTTTTGAAGATTCTTGTTTGCGTTTGTGTTTAGATATTCAACCAGGCGTTCTTCCTGGCTGTGAATCAAGGCGTTTGTTGGGTATAGAATGAAAGCGCGTACGCCCCTTTTTTTTCTTTGCTCAGGAGTTTCGCGAAGAATGTCAGAAATAATAGGGTAAAGAAAACATTCCGTTTTACCTGAACCAGTACCGGCAGAAACAATGATACTTTTGGTTTTTGCGGCTTTATAGGCGGCTAATTGATGAACGTAAGGCTTTCTTTTGGTGTCGTCGGAAGATTCGGTTTTTACGAGGTGCTTTTCTTTAAGCATTTCGTAAAAGACAGGATGCAGGGTGCATTTATTCGGGTCGGAATCATCTTTGCTTAGCGACTCGAGCGTGATGTTGCTTTTCTCATAGCCGAAGCCGCCTTCTAGAACGAGAGGGCCAATAAGTGTGTTTTCGTTACCCGCGAGTTCGGGCTTTACCCAGTTGTTAAAAAGTGGTGCGACAAGATCGTCTTCTCGACCGGTACCTGACAACATGCTGCAAGTGTAGTCTCTGACATTTTCGCCCATGGACTTGAGGGCGGGGAAGGCTCGAAAAACATGGCTCATAATGGGGCCCTTTTTTAATATATCTATTTTATTTCCTTGTCTGTTATTTTTCTTGGACCTACTATATGCCGGGATTGAAACTGGGACTTTGATGATTTCTTGATATATATTTCTAAGCAAAAGAATATCAATTGATTGCCCGGACGCAGCAGCTTGCCATTGATTCAACTCGCTTATTTTACAATGCAAAAAATATTTACTGTTTTTCCATGCTGCCCAGGGAAAGTGGTCTTCTCCCTGGAGTCCATCACTGAATAAATCGTATCCCAACTTATAATTGGTGATCTGCCCTTTCACAAAAGCTTCATTCAACGCAAAAACGGCTGGATCACTGATTGCCTTCAAACAAGACAGTTCAATTTTATTAGCCAAGGCCTCTTCAACCCACTCGCATAGGTTTTGTGGGGCAGTCGCTTCATAACCCGGATCCATCATTGCATGCCCAAGTTCGTGCAACAAAACGCCCAAGGTCAAGTATTTGATCTTTTCAGGGTCATTTTGGCAAATAGGAGCTTCTTCTATTTTATCGTAACATATCCAAATTTCCGGAGAACCGTTGCCGTTATAAAATCCATTGCGAAGA
>NZ_JAZSAF010000071.1:0-2837 GCF_045601785.1 Fibrobacter sp. | reverse complement strand
CGGAGAACCGTTCTCAGCTTCGTTAATGGCGTGGGCTCGCATAACTTCTTGTAAAGTTTTCCATGACAACTCAAAAGCGAGACTAAATTGTCCGATAACACCAGTACGATAAATTTCATCGCTTTTTGCCATATCGCGATTGGAGTTTTTCAGCACGTCAAAACATGCAACAAAGTTGTCAAATTTTTGCATAAAGCAGGACTCCCTCGCGCTGGATGTTGTCTTTCAATTTTCTTGAAGCAACTCCGTCCATGTTAATTACATCGAACGAAAGTAAGGTGTCTGCTTTTTCTTCAAGCAGTTCCTCAAAACGGGCCAGATTGCCGCCGGACACCGCGAGGTCAATATCACTGCGTTCGCGGTTTGTACCTCGTGCCCTAGAACCAAATAGAATAACGCGGTCAAGGAAACATTCCTTGGCAAAGGTCTCTATCTGGTGTATTATGTTTATCGGCAAGTTCATTTGATGCTCCATTTACAATATACATTATTTACGGGAAGAATGGGCATGTTTATTGCAAGAAGGGGGCCGTATCCCCCTGGTTCGCACTACGTTGCTCTCCACCCCCTCGCCTAAGGGCGGACAGCACTTAGCACTTTTAGTGCTTAGTGCGCATGGCCACCAGGGTGGGGTTCCACCCCCTAAAACCCCCGAATTGTCACTTCCGCTTGATGCGGCACCTCCTTTTTCCCTGTCATCCCCGCTTCTTTTGTCATGCCCGCGCAGGCGGGCATCTCCTTTTTTACTATCATTCGTTTTGACATAACCTGTGGCGTAAAAACCGCAGGCGCGAGTTTAACGTAGAGTTAGCTCTTATTCCGTAGTCAGAAATCGGCAAAATTTCAAAAACCACAGGAATAAGGCGAACACTCACGTCCAGCAATGGGCGTGGGTCGTTTGTGCTTATCGTGGTATGGCTTTGCCGAGCCTCTGACTAGATAGTGCATTCGACGCCACGCTTTTTTTGTGGATTGACTGCACGGCATAAGGGCTAAAGGAGCCCTTATGAGTCTGTTCGAAAAGCTGCAAAAAGCCTCGTCCGAAGAAGATGTGAAGGCGGAATACATCAAGGCACTGCACCTTAAGCAGGTTCAGCGAAACCTGATAGATATTCAGACGCGCGAAGTTTGGTTTGAAGCGAAATTTGGCTCCAAGAAGTCGCTCTACGAGATGTTCACGCAGCTGCTTTTCTACATCCACCGAGCCCTCAAGGATGGCGAGCATATCCCTCCGTTCCTTTGCGTGGTCGATAGCGTCAAGGCCGCCATCATGAAGACCGATGTCGCGCTCCCGCTTTTACAAGACAAGAACATTCATATCAAGTGGGGCAAGTCCGCCAGCGACGTAACGCAGGATGCTTTAGATATTGTTTCGCAGTACATCGGCACACATTTCGTGAGTTTCAATATCGAAACCCATGAGAAAGAATTTATCGACACATTGCGAAACGCCATAGAAAAAGGCGAAATCATCCGCACGCAAATTACGCCCGACAATCTCAAACAGGTTTTCGATAAATGGGTCGAGATGGTCGGCAAGGAAATCGTGAATGCGGAACCCGAAAACTACGCAGAATTTTTCTATGCCGATGTGATGAGCGACGGCAAGATCAGTACCCACGAACATTTGTCTGCAGAACTGCTGCACAAGGGCAATAAACCTGTATTCCTGTTGAACGGAAAGACTTACGAAATCGCAAGTATGGATGGTTACAGCCAGTTCTGGGCGATTTATGATAGGCCGCCCAAAGAGGAATTCCGCAGTTACTTGCTGGAACGCCGCGACAGCCTGATTCCCGTTGACGAGCGGACTTTCAAGGGGGCATACTACACTCCGCTCAATGTGGTTGACAAGGCTTACGACCTGCTAGAAAAGACGCTTGGCGCGAACTGGCAGAAAGACTATTATGTGTGGGATATGTGTTGCGGTGTCGGGAATCTGGAAGCCAAGCATTCCAACCACCGTCATCTGTTCATGAGCACCCTCGATCAAGAAGATGTGAACATCATGAAGGCGGCGAAGATTTGCGTATCCGCCGAGCGTTTTCAATATGATTACTTGAACGATGACATTACCGATAACGGGACGATTGATTACAGCCTTACAAATAAAATTCCACAGACTTTGCAGAATGTCCTTCGTGATGCAAATGAAGGAAAGAAGAAATTATTGGTGCTGATAAATCCACCTTATGCAGAAGTTGGGAGTGCATTTAATGCTTCTTCTAAAGATAACACCGCTAAAACAGGTGTGAATAAAACACGGTTTGGACAATTCGGGATGAAAGAATTCGGTAAAGCTAGCAATGAACTGTTTACTCAGTTTGTGGCTCGAATCGCTAAAGAAATTCCGAATGCGACCTTAGCGATGTTTAGCACATTGAAATATGTCAATTCTCAAACAATGGAAGTATTTCGAAAACAATGGTGTGCTCAATATCTGGGAGGTTTTGTAGTACACTCAAAGTCTTTTGAAGGTCTCAAGGGAAATTTTCCTATAGGCTTTCTAATTTGGAAAACGTTCAATGTCATTGCGAGCAAAGCGAAGCAATCTAAATGTATGTTTCCGTCTGAGATTTCATGCGAGGTTCTCGATAAAAGTACAAATCCAATTGGCGAAAAGAAGTTTTATAATGCCCCAAATGAAAGATATCTTGCCACTTGGATTGACAGGCCTGAGCCGAATACTACTGAAATAATTCCATTAAAAAACGCGATATCGCCTGCAACTAGAACAACAGATTTGAGGTGTAAATTTTGGAGTGATGACGCTATTGGTTACATGCGAGTAAATAGTAACGACATGCAACAAGCCAATGATACTTCGCTTTTCTCTT
>NZ_JAZSAF010000070.1:0-15534 GCF_045601785.1 Fibrobacter sp. | reverse complement strand
CGCCAGGTGGCGTAATCGCCTACAGACGCAATGTAGCTGACTTCCATTTCCACGTTCTTGTCGAGTGCCGGAATGAACATGCTGAAGGTCTTGCCCTTGGACACGTTCTTGAGCAGGTCTTCGCGCAAGTGGAATACCGCCCAGGAATCGTCGAGGTCGGTAATGGCGACTACCGGCATGCCGGAGCCTACGACTTCGCCCTCTTCGACCAGTTTCACGGAGACCTCGCCTGCGATGGGGGCGCGGATTTTCGTTTCTTCGAGGTAGGCGTCGACCTCGGCGTTGGCGCCCTTCGCCTGCATCACGAGTGCGTTTGCGGCAGCCTTGTCTTCGCTGCGGGCGCCGGCGAGAGCCTGTTCGTACTGGGCCTTGGCGGCGTCGGCAGCGGACTGCGAGGCCTTCATCTGGGTCTCGGCTTCGTCGCGTTTCTGGAGCGGAAGCACGCCTTCGTTATAAAGTTTCTGCACGCGGTCATAAGTATTCTTCGCAAGGTTCGCGGCATCCTGCGCGCGCGAAGCCATGGCCTTGAGGGCCGTAATGTCTTCGGAGCGGGCGCCGTTTTTAGCCTTGTTTGCCTGGGCGCGAGCTGCACCTAAAGCACCTTGGGCCTGCATCTTTTTTGCCTCGATTTCGGGGCTACTGATGATTGCTACAATGGCGTTCTTTTCGACCATGTCACCTTCGCGGAAGAACAGTTGTTCCACGCGACCAGGCACTTTACCCGCCACAAGCACGCGGCGAGCTTCCATCTGGCCTTGCAAATAGGCGTCGCGGGGTTCTGTTGCAAACTTCTGCAAGGTAACGATACCAAGGCCAATCAGGGCAATCAACGCCAAGACGACCAAAGTTTTTCCAATCACTTTCAAGACGTTCATTCTTTTTCTCCGTTTCTAAAATCAATTTGCAGGTGTAGCAGGCGTTGCCGCTTCTGGCGCCTTGGCGCTATCTGCCGGTGCAGAATCTTCCGCTGTAGATTGCTTCACCCCTTCGGGGTTCGCAATGACGTTTGTTGAGGGGCTCTCGGCAGCGTTTGTTGAGGGATTCGCGGCAGCGTTTGTAGAGTCGCTTGCAACCGGTGCGGCAGGCACTTCAGCAGGGGCAGCGACAGGTTCTGCAACGGGTTCAGCGGGCTTCGATTCTTCAACCTTCGTCTCTTCCACAGGCTTCACGTTCTTAAGCATCTCGCCCGCATTCACCACTTCACCGCTCGCTTCCAATAGTCCGAGCCAGGCAATGACTGCATCGTAATGCGCCTTCAAGTCAGCCACCTGCAGGCGCGAAAGCGCAAGCTCAGCATCCACTACATCCAAGCCCGTGGCAAGGCCCGCCTCATAAGCCAAAGTCTGACTGCGGTGCGCTTCTTCGGCGAGTTCGCGAGTCTTCTTCAAGCTTTCCAGGCGGCTCTTGGCGTGTTCCATTTCACGCCAACGCTTTTCCACGAGGAGCCCGATGTTGTCCATCGTCTGCTCTTCCATGCTCGAAAGCGAACGGTCGAGAGCCTTCGCGTTGCTCACCTTAGAGCGAGTCTCGCCGCCCTTGAACAAGTCCCACTGCATCTTGGCACCCACCGCCCAATCGGGTTCCAGGAGCGTGAGGTCGCGGGTATAAAGTTCCTTGTAGGCGAATAGCGCCACCGTCGGATAATAATCGGCGCGGGCAGCGCTCACCGCATCCTGGCTGCGCTTGCGTTCAGTGCGCAGCTGGCGCAGGCCCGGGTGCCTATCCATGGCGAGCTGTTTGAATTCATCCATGGCCAAAGTCTGTTCCGGAGCAAGCACCGGAGTGATAGCCGTAATGTTCGTGTCCGTATGCAACAGACTTGCAAGAGCCAAGCGAGCAAGAGTTTGGTCGCGGTAAGAATCTTCAAGCGCGTTTTCAGCCTCAGCCAAAGCCACTTCGGCGCGCAGGCGTTCCGCCTTGCTAATCTGGCCGCCTTCTTCCAATTTCTTGGAGCGGGCCAGGTGTTCTTCCAGGTTCTTCTTGGTGCTTTCGCGAAGTACCGTCAGCTCTTCGGCCAGTCGCAGCGTAAAGTACTTGGTCGCCACATCCATGAGGATTGTGTTTTGCGCCATGTCAAAGGCCGCCTTCTTGGCATTCACGTTTTCTTTGGCGGCATCGTAGGCGGAATAAATCTTGAGGCCCGTAAAAATCGGCCAAATGGCTGTCAGGCGTGCGTTAAAGAAAACATCGTCCTGCACCTTCATGCGGAAATCAGCATCATCGATCTGCGACTTGGCGCCATCAAGCTTTTGCTTTGTATCGGCTTCATACTGGTCGGCGCTTTCCTGGGCAATCTCTTTCGCCGATTTTCCACCCAGCTTTTGGGTGGCGAAATCGGCTGCCGCTTCTTCTGACATTCCCTGGAGCAAGGCACCTTGGTACGCCTGCGCGTAGCCGGCCTGGGCCTTGTTATAGGCATCGATATAGGCCTTGGAATACACCGCCGCCGGGCCAACAGAAGCAAGTCCACCCGCAAGGCCGCTTAGCCCCTGCTGAATCTCACCCAGGTCAATATAGATGGGATCGTTAATCTTTGTTACGCTAGCTGTCAACGACAACTGCGGCATAAAACGGGAACGAGCCTCGGTCTGCCCGCTCTCGGCCATTTCGACCTTGGCCCTTTCAGCCTTAATCTGCGAATTGTTCGCCTTTGCCATCGCAATCGCGTCCGATAGCGAAATGGGTGCGGCAAAAACGGCAGCACTCGCTGCAATACCCAAAATCACACACTTTTTCATAACACAATAAAAATAAATTTTTCTATACAGAAAAACCGCCCCCAAAGGGCGATTTCCTTGCTTTTTACAAAAAATGTATTATAAGACTCTTACAAGTCGTTTATAAAACACTGACAGTCAGCACGGGTTTACAATCACTTGCCCGGAGTCGGCTCTCCAACAGTCCAGGCAGCCGATTCGTAACCCATGGTGGTAAAGTCCTTGCGCTGCAGACTGTAGCCAAGACCGTCCGCCTTCTTGTAATCGACACTACCCTTCCAGCTATCGCTATAGAGGGTCGCGTCGGACCAATCGTAGTACCACTGGTCGATATTTGGAGAAGAAGAGCTCGGCAACACGGCGTATGGCTTCTTAACAGCGATGGTTTCGCCTCGGTTCGAAAGCTTACCCTTGTAGAAGCGGATCATCACATTTTCTGCAATCGAGAAGCGCTTGCGCAAGATAGATTCACCCAAGGCCGTGGAGAGCGATTCGGGGAACAGCACCGCAAGACCACCGGCAGGCAGGACATCCGTAGAAGCAAATTCCATGTTGATGCCTTCAACCTTCCAGCCACGGCTACCTGTTCCGACAGCCACCTTGTCATAAAGCGTAATATCACTGGCAGAAGTGTTCTTGAGTTCCAAGAATTCGACCTGGTTCGGATCTTCTTCGTTAGGATGGTAGTGGATTTCGTTGATGACCACGGGGCCAATGTAAAGCGAAGAGTTCTTTTCGCCCTTGGTGGCCGTCTTCATGGCACCCTGAGCCGTAGAGCCGTCGCTCAAGTCGACGACACCGCTCGAAAGTTCGCTAGACGGGAGCAGCAAGCTAGATTCGTCGCCTTCCGTTGCACCATACAGGTAGTAGGCGCCACCGATAGGGCTCACAATCAACTTCTTATCAAAAGAAGTTTCCGCATCCAAGACCAGGTAGCCACCGGCAGGAACCACACCCGACGTAATCGTAAGCGTCTCTTCGCGGACCTTGGATTCAAATGTCCAACCCGTCACGTCAACTGCTTCGGTACCGGCATTGTAGAGTTCCACCCATGCAGCGGCCCCCGTCAAAGTCGGCATGATTTCATTCAGGCGCACATTCGAAGTGGTGAGCCATTCGTCGTCACCGACACCGGGATTACCCTTAAGAATCTTGCTTGCGCCCCAGGAAGAAGCCTGTGCCGGGTTTCCGCTCTTGTATACGAGCGTTCTGCCCTTGCCATCGGCAAGAGACGGCCAAGGAGGTTCCTTACTGAAGGAGCAGCTCACGTCGCCATCGCGCAAAATCTTCACGTCAATGACATCGCCTTCGTTCGAAAGCTTCGCAACTTCACCCGTGGCAGGGTCCTTGTCCCAGGGGCCAAAGAGCCTTCCAGAGAAGTCGGGGTACATTTCCTTAAACTTCGCCTGATCGTTGGTCACCACGATGTATTCGCCCTTCGCCAACGGTTCGTCGGGGAAGGTGAAGGTCACCGCACCATCCAGGCGCACACCCGATGCAAGCATGCTCTTGAGATCGGGACCGCTAGAGATGGCCACCTCGACCCATTCCACTTCAGACGCATCGGGAGCGTTGTACATGATTTCGGTAATTGACATCTGAGTCACAGTCTCGTCAACGACTTCCGCTGCCGAAGAACCAGGATTAGACGGGTCCGAGCTATTGGAAGAACCCGGAGTAGAGGCATCGCCCGAAGAGTTCGGGTCGGAACCTTCTACGGAAGAAGACAGGGTGGGATCGTCCTCTTCAGGAGCCGAAGAGGAGTCCGAAGAAGAGCAGGCCGCAAGGAAGAACAGCGCCGATGCGCCCATTCCCATTACTATTTTCTTTTTGATATCCATAAAGGTATCCTCGTTAAACTCTTTTCTATTTTAATAATTTTCGCCCGAGCCGACGGCGAGCTTTGTCCAATAAGGGGTCTTAAAGCGACGCGGATTCTCGTAGACGCGCTTCCATTCCGCGGCGGCATTGCCGAACTTGGAAAACGCGGCGTGTTTTAGGTTCAAAAACTTGATCAGGTCGAACATCCAGTAAGGCACCTGGGAACACGGGCACTTGAGCTCGAGCACCGCATCACAGGCCGGCTGGAAAAATCTTGGAAGTCCCGTTGAATGCATGTAGTGCGGATCCACCGTGTAGTCAAAGCCGTTCTCTTCGCGAAAACGCATGCCGGTATCGATTGTCACGCGGGAATATTCTTCGCGCAGTCCAAACCAGGCACGGCGCTTGTACTGCGTGAGTAGGCGCGGATGCGCATTGTAGAGTTCCGTCTTGTACAAGAAATCCTTCACGTACATGCGGTCCCTTTCGCCCTTGCACGGCCAGTCTTCGGGCTTCATGTTCCAGACTTCGCCTGGGTTGATTCCCTTGATGGTACCACGGCTCTTGTAGCAGATATTCTTAATCTTGCGCTTGCATTCGAAGTGGAACGTCCCGTCTTGAGCCGGGTGTTCGCCGTAGGTGCGAATGCGCATGTTGAAACGGTCCAGGAGCTGTTTCTTTTTCCAGCCGAGGAACGTCCAAGACGGGGAATCCAAGTAGAGGTTCGTAATCCAGTAGAATCCGCCCGGGGTTATTTTGGAGTAGTAGTCTTCTTCACAGTACGGCGCAAGAAAGGCACCGATTCGATCGGCCCATTCCACGGGAATGTGGTACTTGAGTTCGAACCTTTCCAGAAGGCTAAATCCGCGGGCCTCGGCCATACTACTTGAGCCCCCCTACTAGGTGGTTCTGCACCCCTTCCTTGGAAAGCTTTCCTGCATACTGGAGCAGTTCCAGGTAAAGATCGTAAATCGTCGTTTCAAGCTTTGCAGCGTTCAGTTCGCTTTCGATGGCGCTTTCGCGGGCGCGCAGCAAAAGCAGCGGATCGGAGCCCGCGTCTTTTGCAAACTGTTCAAAGATGTTGCCTTCTTTTACCTTGTCGACGAAATCCTTCTGGACTTTCCACTGGGCAAGGTATCCGTTAATTTGTTCTACAAGGCGGTTTACCTTCACATTCACATCGCGAAGCTTTGCCATGTAATCGCCTTCGGCATCGAGATCGGCGACCTGGTTACGCAAGTCGTTGTCCTTGTTGCTGTCGAAGAACGGAAGCTTGATTGCAAGTGTTGCAAAGAACTTGTCGCGGGTACGGCGGGAATCGTTGTCGTCCACCAGTTTGGTCAGCAGGTACTTTTCATTGTAGGAGACGCAAACCTGTTCGCCCAGCGGATTGGTATCGTACTCGGAGCAGCCACCCTTTTCCATGTACTCGTCGTAATAGTCACTGTAGACACCGGCAACCACATCCTTGTAGTCCAAGTCCTTGTACTTTTTCATCAGGGACTCGATCTTCATGGAATATCCAATACCGATATGAGAAATGTAATCTTGGCGGCTTGCTACATCTTGCTTGGCACGGGCCTTTTCGGAATCCATCTTGCCCTTCGCCATCGCAAGCTGCGGGTAGTCATCGGTCACTTCGATGCCACCCGAAAGCTGAGATTCGATTTCTTCCATGGACGGAAGCCACGACGAATCCAGCTCGACCCCTTCAAAATCGGGAATCCATACGCGGAGCTTCCTTTCGGAATTCTGGAGCGAATTGGAATCGCTAATGAGGGCCGCACGGATCGAAGCTTCCTTTTCTAGCGCAGACATCAGGTCCTGCGGATTGAAACTTGCAGAGCCCGCCTTCATGTGCAGGACTTCGATGCGGTCGGAATTGACCTGGTAAAGTTCCTGGTTCAGCCGCTGGATGCGCTGGCGCATCAGGTAGTGGATGCCGCGCTCGTAGCGGTCGTAGAGCAAAATGCCACGGTCTTCGGCCAGCTGTGCGTTGGCGTATGCCATCTGCGCTTCGTAGTGGGCACGGTCGGCAGAACCTTCGCCAAAGGGCTTCGGCGTAAGGCGCAGTTCAAAGTCGTGGCTAGCAAAGCTAAAGCCGTCGAGCTTGTAACGCAGTTCAAGCTTTTCCCACAGCTTGGTGTTACGTGACGAAGCTATGTTTGCGCGCTTCTGCGATGCCTGGTAGCGAAGGTCTTCATCGGCAGACTTTACAAGCGTCTCCCAGGTCAAGGGAGAGGCCATCAGCGGAGCCACCACAAGCAAAGAAATAAAAGCAAAACGATTCATAAAATTTCATCCAATGGATTGCTTCGCACCCAAGGGTGCTCGCAATGACGTTTATAGAACTTACTCAGAGATTGTGACCATTTCTCCCAAGAGGAACGAATTTTCGGCAGGAATCGTAATAATAACTTCGCGACCGTGAATCGGCATTTCAGGCATTTTCCACATGCGCATGGGGAATTCCACGATGCGGCTAGAAAGACCTACGACCTTACCCTTGATAGGCTTGCCCGTGCCACTCAGGGTTTTCACCTTGACCGATTCTCCAACATCCAAGCGCTGGTACATTCTTTCGTGGATGTAGCCACGGACAAGCGTCGGAGACTTGTGGGTCAAGGTAACGATCGGAGCAAAGCTAGACACCTTTTCGCCATCGTGGACATTCACGGAACCCACGACCCAGCTTTCCTTGGCAATTTGAACCAGTTCTTCCTGTTGTTTCCGGAGTTCTTCCAGTTCCTTCTTTAGGTTTTCTACTTCACTCTTACCAGCGTTCTTCTGCAAACGGTTGCTGCTGCGCAGAAGCTTGATCTGTTCATTGGCGTTGGCGTTAGCCACGGCGAGCTCGTTCTTCAGGCTCTTAATCTGCATGGCCATGGCATCGTTTCCGTCAGTTGCTGAATTCGAATTCTTCAGACTCTTGAGCTTGGAAGCGATTTCCTTGTTCTTCTTGTATTCCGATTCAAGTCGGTTGATTTCAGACTTGAGCGTAAGAGTCTTCGTGGCAAGGTCCGCCTTGACAGCGGCCACCTTCTGGTCGATATCGGCGGCAGAAAGGTTGCTACGGCCCTCGCTGGCATCCAGTTCGCGAGTCACTTCGGCGATACGGAGCGTAAGATCGGGGCGGTTGAGTTCCACGATGGTGTCCCCCGCGTTGATGGACTGGCCCGGCATCACATGCACCTTGACCACTTCGGTCGGACTCGGAACACTGATGATAGTTTCAGTCGCTTCGGCAATTCCCTGGAACGTAGCGATTTTGCCCTGATAAATAACGCCAAGGATTACAGCGATAATCACACAAAGCACCCAAGCAATCGAAAGTTTGTGACCATAAAGGTAGGCCACACCGGCGTTGTTCTTGTGCGTATTCCAGAAGTTATCAATCAAATCTTCAAGCTTGCTCATATACTCACTCCTACATTTCCGTCGTGGCGTCCTGCATCATGAACTGCACGTCCGAGATGCCTTCGATCTTAGAAAGCTCACTCAGGATTTCTGCGGCGGGCTTAGTCGCACGGAGACGGACCTGGTAGGCCACATCAAGGCGAGCACCACCGTCGACTTCGCGCATCGTAATCAGGATAAAGGTCTTCAAGTTGGTCTTCATCAAGTTTTCAATCTGGCCACGGACACCCGCTTCGTTGGGGAGTGCAAAACGGAGCATGCCGTCAAAGAAGTGCTTGGTGCCAAGACCCGTACGGGAAAGAAGAAAGGCGACCAGGCAGAACGCAACCGTACCACCAACGGCAGCTCCCCAGGCATACACACCACATCCGATACCCGCACCGAGCGAGGCGAACACGAACATGATGTCGCGGGGATCCTTGAAGCTCGTTCTAAAACGCACCACCGACAAAGCACCCATCATACCGAGACCGCGGCCCACGTTGTCGCCAATGGCCTGCATCACGGTTGCAGCCACCACCGCACTCAAGACGATCGCCTGCACAAAGTTTCTGGAATAGGAAAGTCCAAGGAAGGTCTTTTCGTAGGTCCAGGCAATCACCGAGGACAGGATGAACGTGAGAATCAAGGTATACGCCAATGTAATGAGAGTGGCATTGGCGGTGCCGGACTGAACGGCTAAAAGGTCTAGCATAAAGACTCCGTTGGTTGACTATTTCTTATCGTCCAAAATTTACTTTAATCAATCGCAAAATAGCGAATTTTTGTGTAAAATTGGATGAACAAAAACCAAACAGAACCTTTAAAACAGGACATTTCGGGGTGATTACGCCCTATTTTTTACACCTTTCCCAAATAATAGCAAAAAAGGCGCCCAAAAGCACCTAAAAAGATTTTTGCAAACATAGCTTGCGTGCAAAAAGCGTGCAAAAAACGGTAAAAATATTTTTCCTTAATTGAAGCGTCCCACCTGGGTGCGGCGGCGACGGCCCCGCTCAGACACCAGAGCTTCGATCAGGAACAGGAATGCGGCAAGGCCCAGGAAAATCTGGTAACGGTCCTGGTAGTTTTCCATGCGGTCTGACGACTGTTCCTTCTTTTCCAAGCTTGCAATTTCGGTAAGCACCTTCTGCAGCTGGAACTCGCCAGGGCTCGCGTAGAAGTACAGGCCTCCGGTGACGCTTGCGATTTCTTGCAGAGTACCATCTTCCAAGCGGGTGGTCACGATGTTTCCCTGCATATCCTTCTTGTAGGCGACTTCGCCGTTCTTCGAAGGCACGGGAATAGGCACGCCTTCGCGGGAGCCAATACCGATCGTGTAGATGCGGATACCCATCTCAGCCGCTTCCTTTGCGGCATTCACGGCGGCGGCTTCGAGCTCTTCGCCGTCACTCATGAGGATCATCACCGAATACTGCCCCGCACTTCCAGAATTCTTGTACAGCGACATGCCCTTGCGGATTGCATTTTCAAGGTTTGTTCCCGGCATGAGCCAGCCCGGAGTGAGTTCGCGGAGCATCATCTGCACCGTGCCATAGTCAAGCGTCAGCGGCACCATCACCTGGGCTTCACCTGAGAAGGCGACAAGCCCCACGCGGTCTCCCGAAAGCGATTCCAGGAACGCCGAAATCTCGTGGCGGCTGCGGGTCAGGCGGTTCGGCTTTACGTCTTCGGCTAGCATCGAAAGCGAAATGTCCTGCAAAAGCACCAAGTCGAGGCCGCGGCGCTCGATGTGTTCCATCTTGCGGCCCCACTGCGGACGCGCCAAGGCGACAAACAGGAATGCGATCGCAAACAAAAGTATCGTGACTTTCGCAAGCCTGCGCCAGGGCGACACCGAAGTCGAAAGCTTAGGCAACATCGATAGCGAAACAAATCGGGCGGCGAGCTTTTTGCGGCGGTGGTAGGCATACACAAAAAGGAGCGCAAACAGAGGGAGCGTAAGTAGACCCCACAAGAACATCGGTTCAGCAAATCGCATCAGACACCTCCATTACGGGATGCGCACAAAGCGCGTATTCGCAAGCAACAGTTCTAGCAAAATAAGGACTGCACCCACCAAAAGCCACGGGTAGAACTTTTCGGCATAGCGGGCGTAGGCAACCGTTTCAATTTCAGTCTTTTCGAGTTCGTCAATTTCGGAATAGATTTTCTCGAGCTCTTCCTTGTTTTCGGCGCGGTAGAAGCGGCCACCCGTCTTTTGCGCCACGGACTTCAGCACACCTTCGTCGATGCCTTCTTCGGGGGTGATGTCGCGTTCGCCCCAAGAAATTTCCCCTGTCCACGGATTCTGCTGGAACGAAAGAATCTTGCCATTCCTTTTGCCGACACCCACCGTGTAGACCTTGACACCCAGGGACTGAGCCACATCGGCAGCGCGCATCGGGGGCACGACGCTCGCATTGTCGCGACCATCGGTCAAAAGCACTACCACCTTGGACTTGGCCTCGGACTTCTGCAAGCGCGCCAGGGCATTCATGAGTCCATCTCCAATGGCGGTGCGGCTGTTCATTACGGAATCGCGGGCAAGATCGTCGGACGCCCTCAGAATTTCGAGCAGTGAGCCGTAATCGAGAGTCAGGGGGCACTGCGTCACCGAGCGAGACCCGAAAGCGGAAAGACCGATGCGGTCGCTATGACGCTTCTGGATAAAATCGGCAATCACCTGTTGGGCATAACCCAAGCGGCTGTATTTCCAATAGTCGCCCGACTTAAGGATGCGTTCGGCGTTCATCACGCCAAGTTTAGCCTGTTCCATGCGGGTGAGCATGTCAAGCGTTCCCATGGAGCCCGAAACATCGAGCGCAAGCATGATATCTACGCCGTCTGTGGATGTATATTCCACTTCCATGGCGTTCTGCGGGCGGGCAAGAGCCACGACAAAGCAGCAAAGGGCCATAAGGCGGAGCAGAGGAACAATATGACGGAACTTGACGCGGCGACTCGGGACGGCACGCTTCGCAATCGAAAGCGCCGGAAACTTGATGGTACTCTTGCGGCGGTGTTCACGATAGACATACCAACCGACAAATACGGGAACCAAAAGCAGCAGCCAGAAGGCCTCGGGATTCTGAAAATGTAGCGCACCTAAATCCATAAAATCTCCGAAAAATCGCAAAAAACAAATACTTTCGCGGAAGAATATACAAAAATGCGGCGAAAAAAGCTAGAAAGGCGGAATGGCAGTAGGAAAGATTAGAACACGTCTTTCTGGGCGGTCACATGTGGCAAAAAACGCCTCATGAACGGGATAATGCCCAAATACAGCAGCATGGTCGCGACAAACACCACCGCAAGCGCGACGGGACGCGGCCAATGCACATGAAGAGATTCGCGAAGTATTTTGATAAGCCCCCACTGCACCCAGCCATGCGTCACCAGGACCATGATGGAATAGCGGCCATAATAAGATACCAGCGGAAGCTTCCCGATCGCCTTCGACAACAAAAGCACCGCCAACGTGCCGAGAATTCCGCACGAGTACACCATCCACACGGGAATCCAATAGCGGTTGCTCACGTAGCTTACCGATTCCGGCGGAGCCTTGAGCGACAAAAGTGCGACTATTCCGAAGCCAAGGAGCGCCAAGGGAATGTTGAAGCGGTCGAAGCGGTTCGGGGCAAGGATCTTCGTGTAGCGAAACGCGATGTGGCCCGCGCAAAAATAGGGGATCGCCGCCATTGACGACGCCCAGAACAGCGGAAGCTTGATGTTGTAGCGACCTAGGAAAAATCCGGCGAGCCCCACCGCCACGGAAAGGGCCACCAGGGCGGCAGTCGCGCGGCGCGCAGGGAACTTTTTTGATGCCAGGTAGAGTCCGTAAAAGATAAGGTTCGTCCAGAACAGGCTCAACAGGAACCATACGGGAATGTTCGGGAAGTTCTGCTTCCACACGAACGAATACCAAACGGCGGCACCGGGATTCGCGCGCAAGTTAAAGTAATGCAGTACGAACGGGAAAATGCAGCAAAGCACCACAAAGAAGAACGCGAACGGAATCAGGAGTTTGTTCACCTTGCGGCGGGCAAAATCAAGAAAGCCCGCGTATTCCTTGAAGAACAGCCCCGACAGAAAAAAGTAAAGCGGCATGCGGAAAAGCGACACAGCTTCTTTTAGCGGATAAGCCTCAAGTCCCCAGGTGCTTGCCACATGGTGCCACACCACCAGCATAATGCAGATCCCCTTGGCGAGATCCACGAACGCATAGCGCGGTTTTGCGGCAGTTTCTGGCATCGGGATTCCTATTCGCGTTCCAGAAAGTTAAAGATGCGTTCCTTGTATTCCGGAAGTTCGTCGAACACGGCGTGGCCACAGCCTTCGTACATGAACGATTCGCAGACAACCCCTTCAGCTTTTAGCTTGTCCACCATCTTCTGGGAAGCTTCCGGAGTCGTCACAAGGTCTTTGCCTGCACCGAGCACGAGCACCGGGCACTTGATCTTACCCAGGTCATCGTAAGTGTCCACAAAGTCGCAGGCCCTGGAGAACACCGCAAAGCGGTCCATTTCTTCATTGGAGACTTCGCGGTACATGGTCAAAAGGGCGCGGCGGTAGCGTGCGGCAAACTTTTCACTGAAGCAGTTGTCGATGAACGATTCCACAAGTCCCGTCGCATCGTGGGACTTGGCAAGTCCCGTCCAGTGACCGATAATTTTCAGTTGCAACGGTTCCGCCCTCGACGTCGAAGAACCTAGAACCAGTTTTCTGATGAGCTCCGGATAGCGGATGGCCATATACTGCGCCACCATGCCCCCTTGCGACACGCCAAAGACATCGACTTTCGAAAGACCCATCGCCTTGAGCGCCTCTGCCTGATCATCCGCCATTTCTTGCAGGGTATAACCCGGAACAGCACCCTTTTTGCGGTCAAAGAAGTACAGCGTATATTTTTCCAAGAAAATCTTATAGGGCGCCGACAGCGCCGACGCCGACTTCATGACGCTCTTGATGGCAAGTCCCGGAATGATCACCAGGGGCTTAAGGCCGGTGCCGATACGGGCGTATTCCATTTCAAATCGGTCCGTCTTGACCGTATATACAAGATTTTCACTCATAGAAAATAATATAGCTATGTTCTCCGTTTTTAATTTTGTGCTAGGCAAAATAATTTGTCCTTGTTGCTCATCATGCACTTTTTTGCTACTTTTTCTTGATCAAAGATGATTCCTGATGTAGGATTGTCGCTTTGGAGGTTTAGAAGATGACAAAAGGACTTTCGCTACTCGTAGCAGCCTGTTCCATTTATTTTATCGCCTGCGGAGATTCCGCTTCCGATTCCGACCTAGACAACCTGACTTATGTCAATGAGAACGGCGAGGAAATCTCGATCGACGTGTCCACCGGCAACTTCAAGGATCCCCGTGATGGGAAATCATACAATACCATCACGATTGGCGAGCAGACCTGGATGGCCGAAAACCTCGCCTATTCCGGAGGAGGAGACTCTCCTTCCGATGAGAAGTACGGTTGGACATCCGCTCAGAGCGCCTGCCCCGAAGGTTGGCACCTGTCTCAGACAAAGGAATGGCTTGAACTATTCAAAGCTCTCGAAAAGGTTTACGGAGATTCCGCCGGCTGGGCACTCAAATCGACCAGCGGCTGGGAAAGCGACACGACCGACGGAGAAGTGGTCAGCGGCAACGGCGGCAACATTCTGAATTTCGACATCAAACCGACCGGAATTTGCAGAGGTTCCGACTGCCGCTACCAAGGCAAGATGGCCGGGTTCTGGACCATGTCAAAGGTAGACCGCGACGGCTACGCCGACTATATCCGTTTCGAAAGGGACCCGAGCTGGCATTCCAACGACATCTACAGAGATGCAAGATTGCACGTCCGCTGCGTAAGCGACAAAGGCACTATCTTTGAATCGCTAGGCAAGTGCACCGACGAAAAGGAAGGTGCCATCGGAGAACACGATTCCACCTATTACATTTGTAAGGAGCTGTTCTGGGAAACGGCGACCATGGAAGAAAAGCTCGACTTCACGTTCGGAGAATGCAACGCAGAAATCGCAAACCAGCGGTTCATGCTGCAAGACACGAGTTTCCTGTGCCAAGCTTCAGAATATTCAACGATTGTACACGCAACACCGGACGGACCAGGAGAGCTCGGCTATGCAACATCCTATCATTGGATATACACTCCTAAAGACACCGTCCTTAAGGAATGCGAAATTGCGGGAGATACGCTCTGCCAATATATCGACTCCACCTTCCACTATAGCCTGGGATACTGGTACGAAGCCCACATCAACGACGTCAAAAAATGTGACAGAACGATGAACGGCGAGATGGTCTCCTTGAACAAGCAAAAATATGTTTGCCAGGACAATAAGTGGAAGGTCGCCAGCCAGGCCGACGAAGAAGAAGGTCTGTGCGATGCGAGCCGGCAATACAACATGATTACCATCGGCAAGGGTGAATTCAATAGCCAGAAATATGTATGCGCCGGAAACCGCTGGTACCCCCTCCAGGCTCCCGAAGATAGCCTCGGACTTTGCACCAACAACGGAGAAAAGGGAACTTACAGGGGACAGGAATTTATCTGTAATACAAGCGAACATATCTGGTACCACCATTTTACGGATTCCCGCGACAATAAGGAATACAGGAGCGTCCTTCTGAGAGGCATGCTCGTCATGGCAGAAAACGTGAAATACGGTGGAGACAGCATGTATGTATGGCACGAAGCGATGGCCCTTGATGAATCGTGCGACTCGCTCTATTGTGCCGAAGCCGATTTCGACACATCGGGACATCAGGGAATATGCCCCGACGGATGGGAGCTCCTCACCGCTTCTGAAGCAAGTAACCTGCTCGATTTCTACGCCGTTCCGAGCATATATACGTCATCGTCTACCGATGACGACTACCACTCGGCGCTCTCAAGGAATGGGTGGCCAAGGCCCCTTGGCAACAACAGGTCCGGATTAAACTTTACCCCCAACAAAATTGACACTGCATACGCCATGGAAACCTATGTCATCAGCTCTTCCTCTCACAGCATGGAAATCGGCACCAGGTCGACAGGCGAAATCGAATATATCAAGTACAACGCCTCCACATGGATTTCCAAGGAATCAACGGGAAGCTGGTCATGGCCGAACAAACCGGGAGACAGAAGCACGATCGCCTACCAGTTACATTTTCACCAAACCGTGTACTTTGTCGGCACCTACGATTTTAGCGAGTCTATGTCACCGAGCTCGGATTATGAGAAGAAATCGAAGGCGCCTGTCCGCTGCAAGAAAAAACTGCTGTAAAACGCGGCATACGGCTTTTGACGCCTTCGGCGTCCGTGGCTGCGGTTCATAAATGGGTCCAATTTGACGCCTTCGGCGTCCGTGGCGGCGGCTCAAAAATGGGTCCGCAAGCGGCCCCGCTTTCTCGCCTTGCACACTTTTGCTATATTGGCGCCCCTTCGGTGCGCATATAGCTCGGCTCGGTCCTATATTTAAAAAGGACGAAAATCACCCCTTCATTAGTCTATTTTTAGAAATGGGTAGGAGATGGGCAACCCGGCGGCTCGGTAGCGCCCGACGCAGTGCATGACATTGGGACCCATCTCCTTCAACCCA
>NZ_JAZSAF010000069.1:0-2961 GCF_045601785.1 Fibrobacter sp. | reverse complement strand
TTCGAGGAGCATGGCCTGCTTGACGAGGTTCTTGTTGACCTTGGTGCGGTCGAATTCCGGGAGATCGACGAAGAAGTCCCAGCACTTGCCTTCCTGAACCTTGATGGGTTCCTGCGGCACCATGTTGATGGCCTTCTTGGTTTCGTCGGTCTTGTCCTTACCGATATTTTCTATTTGGGCGTTCCCCGGCTCGGTGGCCCTCGCCGGGTCGGGCTATATTTTAACGCGCTCCGGTCGGCTCTTGCGAACCGCCCGCACCGCTGTTAAAACGGAGCCTTGCTGCGTTCCCTTCGGTCTCTCCGCAAGTCTCCGCCCCAAAGGGGTCACTATCCCTAACGCAAATGCTGCAAGGAACTTTTTCACTTTTTTTCGCTTCGGACGATGTAAGGGTTGGAAATGTTTATATATTTATGGTATGACTCAGCAAGCGAAAAAGATGCACGAACTCTACGAAGAATGCAAGCACATCGGTTTTTCGGAAACATCCGATGTTATCGAAAGTGCTACGTCGGCAGAAGAAGCGGAATTCTTCGCCAAGGCTTTCGATATCATCTTGCAGCAAAAGCAGAAGAATGTCGTTGCAGAGAAGGGGTTTTGATTGGCTAAACTTATCGTGTTTGCAGGCCCGAATGGCAGTGGTAAATCGACGCTCTATCTAACGAATAGGGCTTTTTTTGATATTCCGAGAGTGAATGTCGATGAAATTGTTCGTGAAATCGGCGGTGATTGGAGAAAATCCGCCGACTTGATCCGTGCAGGGAAAATCGCACTCCGACGGACAAAAGATTGCCTTGAAAAAAGGGTTTCGTTCAACCGGGAAACTACGCTATGCGGAAAGACCGCAGTTCAGGACATCGTCGAAGCCAAGAAACTCGGCTTCGAAGTTGAACTGTATTTTGTCTATTTGTCTTCGGTCGATGTTGCCAAGGAACGCATTCGTCATCGGGTCGCCTGCGGTGGTCATGGAATTCCCGAAGCGGATATCGAACGCCGCTACGAAGAGTCTTTGCGAAGGTTGCAGGATGTCATGCCGTTGTGCGACAAGGTTGAACTTTACGACAATTCCGCACAATTCGTGAAGGTCTTGACGTTCAAGAATTCCCGACTTACTTATTCAGCCGAAAATATACCCGATTGGGCAAAGAAATTTCTGTAAGCCTAGTTCCTCTTCCGTTTTCGAAATGGCACTGCGGGTGGGGGGAACTGGTTCAACCTAACTCGGCGGGCAGACTGTCCCGCCATTTTTGTTTGGAGATGATTGGGCTACGAAAAGGG
The DNA here is from genome assembly GCF_045601785.1 of Fibrobacter sp. Classification (GTDB taxonomy): domain Bacteria; phylum Fibrobacterota; class Fibrobacteria; order Fibrobacterales; family Fibrobacteraceae; genus Fibrobacter. The sequence goes on along the minus strand of NZ_JAZSAF010000069.1, from coordinate 1,686 downwards.
GTTTGACAAGACTTTCGTCTTTGAGAAAAAATCATTTCCAGACGCCTTTTCGCTAGAAGGGCGAATGGCAAAACAGTTTATCAAGCCAATTTTGAAGAAGCGGTTTGGATAAAACTATCCCTCCGTTCCAATGCCCCCTGTTTTCCCGTATGTCCCGCTGTGGGACATATGGGGGAGTTTGGGAGGATGGGGACGACGTATGTTTCCTAAATTTTACAATGGGGGGGGGTATGGACTTTGGCAGGGGCATTACCTATATTTAATAGAATAAACTATAGACGGGGATGTTCTTATGAAGAAGTCTTTCCAGCGTGTCATTGCGCCCCTGAACTTGTTTCAGGGGAAGCAATCTCTAACCATCTTCTTGTTGGCGGCATTCTTCGCCCTTTCCGCCTGCGATGACTCTTCGTCGGCCTCTAGCAACGAACCGGATGAAAATGCCGCGGTTGATTCTTCATCCTCGTTCTGTAAGGATTGCGAAGATGGGGATGGTTCGAGTAGTTCTAAAAAAGTTGAATCTTCTGATAATCAGAGTAAAGATTCTTCAAGCGATGCCAAATCAAATAGTTCGTCATCAAAAAAAGAAAACACAAAAAACAGTAGCTCGTCGCAGAAGGGAGAAAGTAGCAGCTCTGAATTTGTGTTCAAACTTTGTGAAGACGGTGATACCTCATCGAATGTTATTGCCGGTAAAATCTATTACAATAGCTGCAAAAACGGTCAATGGAATCAAGATTCCATTGGTGAATATGTGAAGCCCAAGGTTTATCCGAATATGGACAGTGTGTTTGGAACACTTGCCACTTTTGGAACTTATACAGATCAACGTGATGACAAAATATATAAGACTGTTAAATACAGGTCTGCCGTCTCGAACGACAGTTTTACCGTAATGGCTCAGAACCTGAATTACGCAGAAATAATGATTGACAGCACCACGACAGTATTTGATGACAGCAAGGTCGAGAAACGCTGCTACAAGGATGACCCCTGGTATTGCGACAACTACTTTGGTGCCCGTTACACCTGGAGCGAGGCGATGGGACTCCCCAAGGTGTGTGACAGCGTGGGTGTTGAAGAAAACCCCAAGTGTAACATTGACCTTAGCAAAAAAGTTCAGGGGGTATGCCCGACGGGTTGGCATGTGATGACGGAAACTGAGTGGAAACATATGGCAACAAGTAATGGCTATTCTGCCGTATGGAGTGTCTTGTCTAAAGCTGTGTGGAATTATGAACTTGTAAGTGAAGTGCAAAATTCTCGCGGTCTATCCGTTTTGCCCAAAGGCGATGAATATCCATCTAATCAACTTGCGAGTTTTTGGTTGCCCAAAGAAGCATCTGAGACTAGTGGTGGCTCGATTCACCTTGCTCTTACGGATGTCGAGATAGGCAAGAGCATGAAGATTGGCTTTTTTAACATTCGTTGCGTTCAAGACGAAGGTGACTCATTTTAAATAGGGATTGAAAATAAGGAAGCAGACTCATGACAAAGAAAAATCAGAATGGTAAAAATCTAAGCAATTACAAAATAGAGGCACTTGAGCCTCGTCTGATGATGGATTTTGCGGTATAAATTCCACATTCCATATTTCACATTGCTTGGTTTGTGGGTGGTGAAAATTTTTACAGGAGATAATGGTATGAAGTGTGTCAAGGGTCTTGGTTTCTTGTGGGTGGCGGTGCT
>NZ_JAZSAF010000068.1:0-1733 GCF_045601785.1 Fibrobacter sp. | reverse complement strand
CGGACTTTTGTCGAGAATCAAGCAAAAAATCTAGAGAATCTTTGCAATAAGTCCTTTCAGGACGCTGCCCGGTCCAAGTTCGATAAATTCCGACGCGCCGTCCGCAGCCATGTTCCTGACGCTCTGTGTCCATCTTACCGGAGCGGTGAGCTGGGCAAGAAGATTAGCCTTTATCGTTTCGGGGTCAGTTGACGGTAGTGCGGTAACGTTTTGATATACAGGCCATACTGGCCTGTTGAAAACCGTGTTTTCTATGCCTTTGGCAAGCTCTTCTCGTGCCGGCTCCATGAGAGGGGAGTGGAAGGCGCCGCCTACAGGAAGCATCAGGGCTCTTTTGGCTCCCGCCTCCTTCATTTTGACGCATGCAGCCTCTACTGCCGCCTTTTCTCCTGAAACCACGATCTGGCCTTCGCAGTTATAGTTCGCCGGAACGACGATGCCTTCGCAGCCGGCGCAGATTTCTTCGATTCTCGCGGCGTCAAGTGCGATGACCGCTGCCATAGCGCCTGGATTCTGCTCGCATGCATTCTGCATGGCTCCTGCACGGATGGCCACGAGCCTGAGGCCGTCTTCAAAATCCATTGCCCCTGCAGCCACAAGCGCTGAAAATTCTCCAAGTGAGTGTCCTGCAACCATGTCCGGGGCGAAATCCGGAAGGCATTTCGCCATTACGGTGGAATGAAGGAAAATTGCCGGCTGGGTTACCTTTGTCTGTTTCAGTTCCTCGGCGCTTCCTTCGAACATTACGTCTGTGATGCGGAACCCAAGAATTTCATTTGCCCTCTCAAGCATCTCATGTGCGACAGGGCTGTTGTCATAAAGATCTTTGGCCATGCCCGTGAATTGCGAGCCCTGGCCGGGAAATACATACGCTTTCATGACGCAAAGTTAGAAAAAAATGCTAACTTTGCCTTCCCATTGCCCCTATAGTTTAATGGATAGAATTTCAGATTCCGGTTCTGACGGTTGCGGTTCGATTCCGCATGGGGGTACTAGCCGAAGATCTTCTTCAAGGTCTCTTCATCAGTGCAGTTCATGTACTGTGCCGTAAACTCCTTAGGCGTCATTCCGAAATAATCATGGAACGAATTCGAGAAGTATGAGTGGGTAGAGAATCCCACCTTGTATGCCACCTCCGAAATGTTCACCTTGTTGTTTATCAGCAGATAAGCGGCCTGCTTGAGGCGTATTGACCTTATCAGGTTGCTTGGAGATATGTTCATCATCTCCTTCAGCTTTCTGTTAAGATGCACGCGGCTCATTCCGACCTCGCGGCTGAGTTCCTCGACGCTGAATTCGGTGTTCTCGATGTTCTTGCGGATGATGGCTATCACCTTGGTAGCCAACTGATTGTCCGCGTTATTCATCTTGATGTCCCCGTATCCGTAGTCAATATCCCTTGTGTATTTGTTCTTGATGGTCTCTCTTGTGGCAATCGCACTGGCAAGGGCGCTCTTCAGGATCTCCAGCGATATCGGCTTGGTGAAGAAACGGTCCGCTCCGCTCTTGATGCACCTGTTGTGGCTCTGCTCGTCGGTAGACGAAGTCAGAAGGATGACAGGGATGTGGTTTGTTCCCGGGTTCTTCTTGATCTTTTCGCAAAGTTCCGCTCCATCCATCTTGTCCATGATGAGGTCGGTGATGACGGCGTCAGGAATGGTGGTGGAAATCTTTGACCATGCCTCCTTTCCGTTTGCGCACACCTCGACGTTGTAGATGCTCTGCAGCTCGAG
>NZ_JAZSAF010000067.1:0-18798 GCF_045601785.1 Fibrobacter sp. | reverse complement strand
CGTTACTCACCCGTTCGCCGCTATGCATTGCTGCACCGCTCGACTTGCATGTATAAGACACGCCACCAGCGTTCGTTCTGAGCCAGGATCAAACTCTTCATTAATCTTTTAAAGTCTTGGTCCCGTTAATCACGTTCGTATCTTGACTATTCCAAGAAATCTCTTGGACCCGTCACTAAGCACATCTCCGATTCCTTCAAACTGCTCAGTAATCTCTCGGATTACTGTCCCTTGGATCGCGGTTTACTTCAGTTCTTCGCCGTAGCGTTTCGTTTTCAACCGTTCCTCTCGGGAACGACGCCAATTATAGAATTTTCAGGAACTTTTGCAAGGGTGTTTTTGCAGAAAAAATCGCATTTTTTTCTTATTTTCGCAAAAAACGGGAACAACACGACTCTTGCGCAGGGAATTACCCGAGAATTCACAAACTATTCACAACTATTTTCAAAAGACCTTTCTCAAAAAATGTTTTCTGTTAGAAAAAGGAGGCTGAACTTCGGCTATTTAGCGTTTTTGAAAATCAACAATGCTCTTGAAAGGGTCCATTTCCATATCGATAGAAGTGCAATCCATCTGCCCACGAAACCAGGTGAGCTGGCGCTTGGCGTAATTACGCGTCTTTTTCTTGACTTCTTCAAGAGCAGCCTGCATTTCAAGAGAACTCCGAGCATTGAGAAGCTCCCGGTAGCCAAGACTCTGCCACGCAGGGGCCGAGAGCGGCACCGTCTTCGAAAGGGAGCGCACTTCATCTAGCCAACCATCCCTAATCATCTGATCAACACGTCCATCGATTCTTTTGTACAAAGCATCACGATCACGTTGAAGCCAGAACACAGGCAACGGTCCCATTCCGCCTTCGCGTTCTTTTTGAAATTCAGATAGCCTACGACCAGTCGCCTTATAGACTTCAACCACACGAATCAAGCGTTTTACATTATTCGGTTCAATTTCCCGAGCCAGTTCAGGATCCACGCTCATCGCAATTTTGTACAAACTATCAGATCCCTGAGTTTGAGCAAATTCCTCCAACTCACCGCGAACACCATCTGGTACAGCGGGAATATTGGGGAGCCCAAGCACAAGACTTTGCAGATAAAGTCCGGTACCGCCGACCAATATGAAATTCTTCTGGGAGTTTTCTCGAAGCAGTTCCTTGACTGCCGCACAAAAGGCTCCCGCCGAAAAAGACTGCATCGGGTCAAGAAAATTAACCAGGTGGTGTTTCACCCGGGCAAGACTTGCTACATCGGGTTGCGCCGTTCCAATACAAAATCCCCGGTACACCTGCCGCGAATCCACTCCGATAATTTCGGCACCATAATGTTCCGCAAGCGCAAGCGACAGGCTCGATTTACCAATTCCCGTCGCACCGACCAAGGCAAATAGAATAGGCATGACGGCAATATAATTATATTTGAGCACACCATGGGAAAAATGAAACACGTTGTTGCCATTATCATCGTTTTGACAGTCTTAATCGGAGGCTTCGTCTACCTACTGCCAAAGCTTTCTGAAATGCAGCTGCTCGACAGAAGCAAAAAAAACGAAAACTCCGCAGTCGACACAGCCTCCGTACGGGACACCCTCCCCGACACGCTTTCGTTTGAAGAAAAAATGAAGATTTCGCTTGCCCCCCTGGATGTCAGCTATTCCAAACGGAAGAAGCGGCAAATATGGACCATGGGCGGCGGGGAAACCATTATCACCTATCTCTTGTACGCCAAACGGTTCACGGAAAGAAATGGCGGCAAGGTCCTTTATATGGAAGAAATCTACAACCTGGACCCTTCCATTTTTCAGGCCGCCAAGGTAGACATTTTAAGCGACAAAGATGACACGCTCAAACTGGAGCTCCAAGTCTCCCGAAACGAATTCAAGCCAGGGGCATCACTACTCGCCGTCGGGTTTCAAGTCACGACAATCACACCCGAACTGATTGTTGCAGCAAACAAGCTCGACTATCCCTACGACCTTCTGATTCCCCCCTTCGGACTCAACGACGACGCCTACGAGGACTTGAACAAATTCAAGCACACAGAAATTACCCTGTGGATCACCATGGAATCGTCCAAGTTGAACCGCGTTCATAACACGCTGCGCCCACTGCGCATCCACCACACGGCCGAACAGATTGAGACCGTCATCAACGACGCACACAACAAAATCCCCGAAGCCAAGGGAGTCGTCTCTCGCTACGGAGAACAGGCCGTTGAGCACAGGCAGCTTCTACAGGCAATCCTAAACCCAATCAAGCAACGGGACCTGTGGTTTATGGACATTTCCATGAACAAGCTTTCCATAGTCCCGCAGACCTGCAAAGACCTTGGACTGACCTGCAAAAACGGAAGTCCCTACAACCCCGAAAACAGTTCGCTGGACGACTACATCAAGGCAAAGATGCGCGAAGCAAAGCGAAGTGGGCTTGCCGTCATGATACTCCCCCTGACAAACGACGCCATCGAAAAATTAAGCGATCTGTCGGAAAAAGCCAAGCGCCAAGGCACCACGCTAATAAATTTATCTACTTTTATGAAGAAATGACAAGGAGTCCTGTATGACCGTAAAACTTGGATTTAACATTGACCACATTGCAACCATCCGCGAAGCCCGCAAGATTTGCGAACCGGACCCGATCGCGGCAGCCGTTCTTGCAGAACTGGCCGGAGCAAGCGGCATAACGGTCCATTTGCGCGAAGACAAGCTGCACATACAGGACCGAGACGTTCAGCTTTTGCGCCGCACCGTCACCACCAAGATGAACCTGGAAATCGCCCCCTCCCAGGAAATGGTCCAGGTTGCCATCAACAACCAGCCGGATACCGTGACGCTTGTGCCGGAGACTCACACGGAGCTTTCAACCGAAGACGGCCTGAACGTAGCCGCCAAGGCGGGCGACCTGATCAAGCCGGTCATGACGCTCAAGAACAACGACATTTCGGTCGGTGTATTCATCGACGCCGAAACCGAGCAGGTCAAGGCTGCTAAGAAAATCGGTGCAGACTTTGTTGAATTCAATACCGGCAAGTACGCCACCAGCTGCGCCCTCGGAAGCGCCGAAGAAGTCGAACGCGAAATTTCCGCCCTTGAGGACATGACGGTTCTCGCCCGCAAATACGGACTCAAGGTCAAAGCCGGCCGCGGACTCAACTACAGGAATGTAGGTGCAATCGCAGCCATCGAAGGAATCGAAGAAATCATCGTCGGCCACAGCATTGTAAGCAAGGCGGTCATGGTCGGTCTCGACCGCGCCGTTCGCGACATGCTCGACAAGTTCAAGGATCAGTAGTCCTTATACTCCACATTCTGGAGTACAAGCCCCTGGGGCGGCGCCCATGTGCGTTCGCCCTTAAATTTTTTCTCAAAAATCGTATCTACAGTACCAAGCGGGTATCGACCGCGACCAACATCGAATAGAGTGCCAACCATGGCACGCACCTGGCGGTGCAGGAAGCGGTTTCCCTTGATATGGAACATACAGCTCCAGTCGTTCAGGCGTTCAAGCCTAAATTCCGTAAGGATGCAGTCCGTCGGCTTGCCGTCGTTTCTAGGAATGCAGAAATCGATAAAGTCGTGGTGTCCCAGGAATGACGCAGCCTCGCGCTCCATGGCATCCAAATCCAAGTTCAGCGACCCACATTCCCAGCCGAAGTCACGCTGTAACGCCACCGGACGCGTATAAATCGTGTACTGGTAATAGCGGCAAAGGGCGTCGTAGCGGGAATGGAAATCTGGGGCGCAGGGCTGCAAGTCGCGGATGCGGACCAATCGCTTGGTGAGCCCGTTGATAGAGCGTTCCACCTTGCCTATGTCCAGCACACCATCGTAGTCAAAATGGACGCATTGGCCGCGGGCATGAACGCCCGTGTCGGTGCGGCCTGAACCGGTGATGCGAATTGGCGTACGGAGAGCAATGGCAAACGCTTCTTCAAGCGCAGACTGGACCGTGACGAACTTGGTCTTTCCGCCTTCGTTCTGCGCCTGCCAACCATAAAAGGCAGAGCCCAGGTATTCGCAGCGGAAACGGTAACGCATTAGCCCATGGCTTCCTTGATGACCGCTTCGACCTTTTCCTGAGAAATCTTCAGGCTGGACGCAATTGCCGAAGCGGGGAAACCACGGCGGGACATCTGGAGAATCTTCACCTTCTCGTTCGATTCGCGATCAAAGCGAGTCACCTCCAGCGGGCTTTGAGCCTTGAGATTCGGGTCACCCGTCAAGTTGCGGCTCTGGGCACGGAGTTTCATAGTGCGTTCGCGAGAAAGGCCGCGCGGTGCACGCAATACGTCAGACAGGTTCTGCATCGCAGAGGTGATACGTTCCTTTGCGGTCGGCCGAAGAGTCGGCTTGCTGTCGGGAGAACCCGTCAGAATCTTGTTCTCGGGGACGCCGTTTTCGTCTTCGAAGGCGACCTTCGGTTCATCTCCCTGAGAAGCCGTTTCCTCTGCGGCAAGCGCTTCGCGCTTTTGGGCGGCATAGGCCTCTACATCAGCAATGATGGAACGCTTTTCGCGGTGCGGGCGTGGCGGTATAGTCGCATCGTCGAGCCCCGCCTTGGGTTCCTTAAAGCGTTCCGCCTTGATGGCTTCCATACGGCGCGTGATAATCTCCTGCCGCTTGCGAAGGATAAGTACCAGAATGACAACGCAGAGAACCACGGCTGCAACACCGCCAAGAATCCACTTGATGGTCTCGGAAGATATCGGGAATCCACCAACGGTTGCGACCTGTTCCCCTTTCATTTTTTCGGGGATGGAGCGCATGGCCGCCAAATTTTCCCAGGCAGAATCCAGCTGCAGGCGGATATTCACCTGAGCATCGGCATCGCCACGAACATTCCAAAGAGCAAGTTCCAGAGAATCGATCTTTGCACGAGCGGCCAGGTAGGATTCAGCATCAAAAGACTTCCCTGCTGCGGACAAATCCATAGTCAGATAGACGGCGAGAGCGGACGCCAGCACAAATAACACTATGGGAGCAATAAACTTCTTCATGCTCAAAAAATAGTAAAAACGAAACCGAGACGTCGGAAAAAAAGGAGCAAAAGACCTATAGACTCGGCAGACCGCAACAAGAAGAGCGTTGAGAAATCGGGATTTTTCACAACACTTTTGCCAAAAGATTTTCCAAACATCCTTGAGTGCGGGAAAAAAAATTCTATCTTCTTGTTCAAGAACTCTTTGTTCTCCTCCTAACCCCCAAAAAGCTCAGCTGGCGCAAGTCAGCTGAGTTTTTTTGTGCAACACTAGATGTAACGGGCTGGATTAGTGGTTGTTCGCAAGAGCATCTGCGATAATCACGCGGTTTGCACCCGACTGGATTGCCATCTGCATCGATTCTCCGGCAGCGTAGAGAAGTCCCTTCGCATCGCCCGCGTGCGCAGGCATCACGGCAACACCCATGCTAAGCGTCGTTGCAAGGATGCCATCGCCATAGGCAATCTGGAGCTGTGAAATTTCGTTGCGGATCTTTTCGGCACGGTTCCGCGTAATCTTCAAATCGGCGCCAGGCAGAATGACGCAGAATACATCGCCTTCGTATCGGCACGGGATGTCTTCGTTGCGGACATAGCCCGGCAGACGCTGCCCCAGTTCCCACAGGAGCTGTTCCACCGCATGGCGGCCGCGCTTTTCTTCGATGTCCGTGACATTATCCGGATAAAGCATGATAAGTCCAATCGGCGTCCTGTGGCGAATCGCCGCAGACACTTCGCGAATCAGGGATTCCTCCATGTAGCGACGGTTGAACAACCCCGTCAGATTGTCGCGGATGCTATGCTGCTTGTACCGCGCATTCAGGTTCTGGTTCGCCACATAAAGGCCAAAAGTCGCAGCGACTGCGCTCACCTTGGCGTGCCAATCGTCCAGAGTTTCATTGTCGGGCAGGGAATCGGTCTGCAGCGAGAAGATTCCAAAATGCTCTTCGATTCCTTCGATGGGGGCGCAGAAGGAGATTCCCTGCGGGTGATGGTGCAGATGAGTACAGCCACCATTCAGGTTCGGGTTCGAAAAATCAGAGATGACAATATCGCCGGCATCGAAGCTTGCACATTCGGCAGGGCGAATCACGTCGTCGCTAATGACGGTATCGCCAAAGGAAAGCACCTTGTGCATATCCGTCTGCGTACCGGCGTACATATACAGAATGCCAGAAGCATTCGGGAACAGCTGCGGAAGCAGCTCCTGGAGTGCCGCGACCACCTCGGGTACCGGACGATCTTTCAAAAGGCAACGAGTGTACTTTTTCCACGATTCCAAGGGGAACTTGGCACAAATGCATTCATCCAACTTTTTGGTAAGGGCTTCCTGGGAAGAAATGGCTCCAACCGGGAGCGGCATTTCCTCTTTTTCGGGCATCAAAGGAGCGTTTGTGTCCAGCGGATCAAAACCCGAAGTGACAAACTTCGAATCCTTGATGGAATTGATGGTCTCGTTAAAGTCGACTTCGGCGGATTCAATCTTTTTACGGCAGAGCGAGAACAGGACAAAGCTAAGGACCACACCCCATGCCCCGATAAAGACGAACTTGCCTCCCAAAGACAATGTTTCTTCGGGGACAAAGTAAGAAATGACGATTCCTGCGATAAACGCAACCAGCCAAAAGAAATATGTCAGCATGCTCATGCCATTAAATGTAGTTAAAGATTCCATAAATATGATTTCGTAAGTCATAATTAGGAATAAAAAAAGGTTTTTCTTTCTACCTTTACAATTATGACCATTCTTGAAAAAATTGCCCTTGCCCTCCCTGCCGTCGAAAGTCCTGCTAGATACATGGGCGGTGAAGCGAACAGTGTCGTCAAAGACCACAGCCAGATGCTTTGCAACATGGCGTTTGTGTTTCCCGACAAGTACGAAATCGGCATGAGCAATAACGGAATCCGAATTCTGTACCATGTGATCAACCGCGAGAGCGACCTGCTGTGCGAAGTTTCGTTTGCGCCGTGGGACGACATGGCGAAAGAGATGGAGAAATACGACATTCCGCTGTACAGCTACGCAAGCTACACGCCGGTGCGTGATTTCGAAGTGGTCGGCATGACGCTCCAGACGGAGCTCAATTTTACGAACGTGCCCTACGTGCTGGACATTGCACGTATCCCCGTTTGGCAAAAGGACCGCAAGGAAGAAGACCCGATTATTGTCGCCGGCGGCCCCGCCATGGCAAACCCCGAACCGGTCGCAGACTTTTTTGACGCGTTCATGATTGGTGACGGCGAAGACATGATTATAAAATTCCTGCGATGCGTGGGCGAAGGCAGAAAGGCGAAACTCCCCCGCGCCCAGATTCTAGAGAATTTATCTAAAATCGACGGCGTCTACGTACCAAGCCTACGCCCCGTCGTCAAGAACGAATTTGGCGACATCGTTCCGGCTGAACCCGCCAAGGGCAGCTACCAGAATACCAACGGCGTTCGCAGGCAATTCATTCCGGTGATGGACCCGAAGAACTACCCCATCAAGAACCTGATTGCAAACATGCAGTTGGTGCATAACCGATTCAGCGTGGAAGTCATGCGCGGTTGCGCCCAGGGTTGTAGGTTCTGCCAGGCAGGCATCTGGTACAGGCCCTGCCGCGAACTCGACCCCGACGACGTGTTGGACATCGCCAAGGCGGGCATCAAGGCGACCGGCGAACGCGAACTGGGACTCCTTTCGCTTTCCACCGCCGACTACAAGCCCGTGGAAGGCCTGACGGATTCGATTATCGACGACCCGTTCTTCGACACCGTAGACGTAAGCCTCCCGAGTATCCGCGTGAATGCCTTCGGAGAAACGCTCGCCCAGAAGATTTCGGCCCTCAAGGGCGGCCGCAGCGCGACCTTCGCTCCCGAAACAGGCTCCGAACGAATCCGCAAGATGATTAACAAGACCATCAGCGACCAGGACATGTACAACGCCGCCGAGCACGCCTTCAGTAGCGGGTTCAACAAAATTAAGTTGTACACAATGATCGGTTTCCCGACCGAAAATGAGCAGGACATGGAAGCGTTCTGCAACTTAATCGAAAACCTGGTGAAGATTGGTCGCAAGTACCTGCGCGGCTGCCAGATTGCCGTGAGCATGGGCATTCTGATTCCGAAGTCGTTTACGGGACTCCAATGGGCGCCCTTCATGGACAAGGAAACCGCCCTCAAGCATATCCGTTATGTGCGCGAACGCTTCTTCCGCCACCCGAACGTGAAGGTCAACTGGGCCGGTTGGGAAACGAGTTTCCTCGAAGCCATTTACAGCCGCGGTGACCGCAGACTCGGCCCCGTGATTTACGCCGCCTACAAGAAGGGAATCATCTTCGAAAGCGACTCCTACCGTTTCGACTTCGAAAAATGGCAGCAAGTCTGGGAAGAATGCAACTACGACACCAGCTGGGTGTACCGCACACGTGAAAAAGACGAAGTGTTTCCCTGGGATTTCATTCATGCCGGTACAAGCAAGCAGTACCTGCGCGGCGAATGGGAAAAGGCTTTCAAGGAAGATTCCGCACCGGTGCCCAACTGCAAATGGGGCGACTGCCAGAAATGCGGCATCCCCGGCTTTGGCGCAGAAATCAAACTCGCGAACGACCCGGTACGCCACAAGGCCCCGAGCCGCACTCCCGAAGAAATCAAGAAGCTTGTCGCCGAACGCCGCCCCACGCAAAAGAGCTGCCACAGCTACAAGATTACCTTCAAAAAAACTGGCCTCAGCAGATTCCTGCCGCACCAGAACATGCTCAGTTTCTTCGAGCGCACGTTCCTTTGCGCAGGCATTCCCATCAAGTTCAGCGAAGGATTCAGCCCGAAGCCCCGCATCTCTAACATGGGCGCATTGCCGCTCGGTCTTGAAACTTATTGCGAAGTCATCAGCGTTGATTTGCTGCAGCCGCTTGATATTTCCAAGGAAAACTTGCCGAAGATTATGGCCGAACTTTCGAGACCGTTCCCGCGCGGCATGGAAATCGTGAACATCGAGCCGCTCAAGGAAAAGCTCAGTAAGCACATGCCGACGGCGATGATTTACTCCTTCACGCCCGACGCAATTCCCGAAGGCATCATGGAAAAGTTCGAAAGCAAGACGCTCCCCGTGGTATTAAACCACCGCGGTCAGGAAATCAACCTGAACGAACACTTGCTCGGAATCCAGATTGCGGGTGGCGCCATCATCACCAAGGTCAAGTGCAACAACATGGGCACGACGGTGAGCCCGTTCAACATTTACGCGGCACTCATGGGAGTAGAATTCGACCCGAAAAAACTTGACGAAAGCTCCCGCCGCTACCTCATCAAGAAAATCGCAATGGAATTTTAAAGGTACCTGCTGAGGTTAGCCGGTTCGGTCTTCCGTGAGCCAAAAGCGACTCAGCGCAAGCGAGTCGTGTTGGCGAGAGAACCGGCTCCAGAATAAGGATTCCGCTGAGTTTAGTCGGTTCGGTTTTCCGTAAGCCAAAAGCGACTCAGCGCAAGCGAGTCGTGTCGGCGAGAGAACCTGCTCCAGAATAAGGATTCCGTTGAGTTTAGCCGGTTCGGTCTTCCGTAAGCCAAAAGCGACTCAGCGCAAGCGGGTCGTGTTGGCGAGAGAACTGGCTCCAGAATAAGGATTCCGCTGAGTTTAGCCGGTTCGGTCTTTAAACCTATTCAGCTGGGAGAATAATCTCGATATGGCTGGTGCTCACGTTCAGGAAGTGCGTGCGGAACAAGTCCTTTTCGCTCCTGTCGCTCACGCGCACCTGCGTCACGGCGATAAAATCCTTGTTTTCGCGGATATAATCCGTGAGACGTTCATCACGAAGGGTATCAATCTCGCCGGTGATGATAAAGCTATCTGTCCAAATCTTTACTAGCATATCCCAAATATAAAGTTTTTTTTGTTTGCAAGCAGAAAAAAAGTCGTTTTTTTGTTGCATTTTGTCTTTTTGAGTGTATTTTAGGAATATAATACGACAGTTGGGCATACCCAACCAAGGAGTTTACCATGGCAACGAAAAAGGCAATCAAACTGACCCCCGGCAAAATGATCTACCACAATCTGGAATTTATCGATAGCGACGTCGGGCGCCCGATCCGAATTCTTTCCGAATTCATGGGTCCACACCAGATTTTCGCACAAGAAGGCGTCAAGAACACCATCGTGTTCTTCGGTTCCGCCCGCACACTTCCCATGGTAGAACTCAAGAAACGCCAAAAGAGTTGCAAGAACAAGGCTGAACTTGCTAGACTCAAGCGACTGGAAGCCGTCGCCGAATACTATGACGCCGCCCGTGAACTGAGCGCAAAACTTGGACGCTGGGCCAACAAACAGCATAAGGGATTCGCCCTCATGACCGGAGGCGGCCCGGGTATCATGGAAGCAGGCAACCGCGGCGCAAACGACGTAGGCACATCGTCGGTCGGGCTCAACATCAAGTTGCCATTCGAACAGCACCCGAACCCCTACATCGACGATGAACTCAACTTGCAGTTCCGCTACTTCTTTATCCGTAAGTACTGGTTCATGAAGATGGCGAGAGCGCTCGTGGTGTTCCCGGGCGGTTTCGGCACTCTCGACGAAATGTTCGAGCTCTTGACGCTGATACAAACAAAAAAGTACGGCGACAAGATGCCTGTTGTCATTTACGGCAGCAAGTATTGGAACAAGGTCATCAACTGGAATTACCTCGCCGACACAGGAATGATCGACAAGGAAGACCTTAAACTCTTCCATTTCTGCGATACCGTAGAAGATGCTTACAATGTCATTACAACGGCACTCGAAAAAACGATGGAATAATCTTACAAGCAACTTATATTGCAAGGTGTCGCTTGGCGGCACCTTGTTTTGTTTTGGGGATTAGCTATCTTTGGGATATGATTCGAAACATTCTGGCAGAAACGTTGGACCGCGTATCCAGAAACTTGGCGCTGCGCCCGAACTACACCATGGAAGAATACCAGCGGTGGTTCGACCAGAATCCCGAATACATGCACAATGGTGCCATACAGCACATTCAGCTCGTCGAGCCCCTAACGCTCGAAGGCACCAACAACCTTTACCGTGCGCAGTACTGGCTGGAACATCCGGGCGACCCCAGCCGCTACGTCGAGCAAGAGATTGTCGTCAAGATATGCAAATTCTGGGCCACACCCGGCAAGAACAGGCTGCACCGCCTGAACAGCCTCTTGAGTGCATTCCAGGACGAGATCCGTATTAACAACCTGATCCACGCCACCAATATCGAAGGTGTTGTCCAGAGCATGGGCGGAGGCATTGCAGGCCGCCACCCGTACCTGAAGATGGAATTCATCAAGGGCTGCTCGCTCGACAGGCTTTTCAAGAAGGACCTGACCGACGATGACATTTTGCACCGCGTAGCCCAGCTCGCCTACTTGGCCAACACCATTAGCCAGCTGCACTACTACCAGGTGGTGCATAAAGATTTAAAGCCCAAGAACCTGCTCTTGTGTCAAAATCCGCAACACAAGAACAACCATAAGATTCTCGTATGTGACTTTGGCTATGCACAGGCAAAAATGCGCGACACCATCACGGAATACGGCGGACAGATGACGCCCTGCTACAGCGCCCCCGAACAGGCCATCATGGGAGAGAACCTTTCGGCCTCGGTGGACTATTTCAGCTTCGGCATCATCGTGCACGAATACCTGACCGGCGAAAAGCTGTTTCCGCACGCCATGGACATCTTTATCGAAGATGGTTACCGCATTACCGACCGCTACCTGGAATACCTGAAGACCGGGCGTGAAAACCGTTTCAGCGACCCGCGTTTCCCGGAACTCACTCAGTGGATCGACAATCTCACCATTTTTGACAGTTTCGAACGCATGCAAAACTGTCCGAACCTTTTCGACATCGCCCACAAGCTGCGTGAACGGGTAAACGCCCAGGGATACCGCGACGTGAACACGGATTTCTTGTGGAACCAGCTGCGCGAGTACAATCGCTTTTAATAAAATAAAAAGTTCCGATTGATTTTCATTATTGTATATTCAGGATATGAAAAAGTTTTCAAACATCCTGAAGATTTCCGTGATTCCCTTTTTGAAAAAGATTAGTCCGGTCTACTACCTGGTGATTCTTGCCATTATCGGCATCGGAACATTTAACGCCATCACCGGCGTGATGCCGCAAATTCAGCAAAGCCGCTACGAAAAGGGCATTGTCAAGTCCTTTGACAAGTGGTGGGCCGAAGAAGGGGCCGAAAAGTTCAAGTCCGTCGGACTGGAGCCCACCGAAAAGATCCGCAGCGAGGAATTCGAGCAATTCCGCGACAGAGCACTCGCCCTAAAGCCTTCTTACATTGTAGAAGACCGCATCGAGACAATGAAGCAGGAGTTTCGCCAGTGGTGGGAAATCCAGGGCGGCAAGGAAGACTTCATCAGGGAAAACAACTGCTACCCCGGCGAGGCCGATTATCAGCGGGAACTTTCGAAATGGATCGACAACTACACCGAAAAGTTTGTGCGTTACAACATGGCGTTCATTCCCCAAAAGGGGCACTACGAGCGGCTGCTGACCAGCTGGATGCTCTTCCCGAGCGTCTGGAGTTTTGCCATCTTTGCGGTATTCTTCATTTTTACGCTTGCCCAGCTTGAACGCCGCTGGCACTGGTACATTTTCTGGGGAATCACCGCCGCACTTGCCATCTGCAGCGGGATTCTAGTTGACATCTTGACCGGAACAAGTTTCTTCGACCACTATAGCAGCGAACGCTACATGGGCATGAGCCTTACGCTCGCCTTCTTGCTCGGGGCATCCTCGTTCGCCCCCCGAAAAGAACTAGTTTCAAGGGCAACTCCCGCAATCTGCTTCATTGGCCTCGTGCTGGACATGGGCGCGAACTGGTTTGCCAATCCGGGAATTTTCGGGGCGGTCACCGTACTGTCGCCGCTGATGTTTGCAGGAGGCGCCTTCAGCGGAATCAAGATCGAAACAAGACGCAAATCCAAAAGGGAACTGAAACTGGAAGCCCTAGAAGAACGAGCGCGACGAATCGCCAACCGAAACCCGCTCGCCGAAATGAAGGCAAAGACACGCACCATGATTGAATCAGGAATTTCTAGCGCCAAGGGAGGAAGCCCCGAACAGGCAGCACGCCTGCTGACTCAAGCCATGGTGCAGCTCCTGCAGGAACACCCCATAGACGCAGATCTGGTTGTATCGCTTGCAGATCGCATGAGCATGCACTATGTCGAAATTTCAAGCAACCAGTGGCTCGAATGGGGTGAAATTGCCAAAGCGAAAAACGCACCCAAGGCGGCCGTCAAGCTGCTGAAAAAAGGCCTTTCCCTTGAAAAGGACCGTAACTTTGCACGGCGAGCCCTATTCATCTTGGGTGAGACATGCATCCGAAATAAGATTGAACTGGAAGACGGCAAGAAACGGCTGCAGAAAGTAATCGAGATGAACGGCAACGACATTTTGGCAAAGCAAGCCCAAAAAATTCTCGAAAGCATTCCCGCACCACAAGACCAATCGTAGAAGCATCCTCCCAATTGCTAAATTTAGCCGAAAAAGGATACATGATATGAAGATTGCCGTCATTGGTGGAGCAGGATATATCGGTTCGCACACGGTTCGCGAGCTGTTGGACCGCGGACACGAAGTCAAGGTTTTCGACAACCTGAGCAGCGGATTGGAACAGAACCTGTTCAAGGATGCGGGCTTTGTGAAGGGCGACATCCTACATCCCGAAGAAATTGAAGCTTTTCTGCAGGAATTCAAACCCGAAGGAATCGTACACCTAGCCGCATTCAAGGCCGCAGGCGAATCGATGGTCAACCCCGAGAAGTACAGCGTCAACAACATTACGGGGTCCCTCAACATTCTGAACGCAGCCACTGCAGCAGGAGTCAAGTACTTCGTATTCAGCAGTTCCGCAGCCACCTACGGTGCGCCGCAGTACATGCCGGTAGACGAAAAGCACCCGACCGAGCCCGAAAACTACTACGGCTACACGAAGCTTGCCATCGAAGGGTTCCTGAAATGGTATGACAAGCTGCGCGGCATCAAGTTTGCAGCGCTGCGTTACTTCAATGCTGCGGGCTACGACGTAAAGGGACGCATCACCGGACTCGAAAAGAACCCCGCCAACCTGATTCCGGTCGTCATGGAAGCGCTGACGGGCCGCCGCAAGGAACTGCTCGTGTTCGGCAACGACTACGACACCCCCGATGGAACTGGCGTACGCGACTACATTCACGTGAACGACTTGGCGATTGGACATGCCAAGGCCTTTGAGTACCTGCAAAAGAACAACGAAAGCTTGATTGTGAACCTGGGCGTCCAGCGCGGAACAAGCGTTCTCGACATCGTCAAAGCCGCCGAAAAAGCTTCAGGAAAGAAGGTGCCCTACCGCATCGTGGAACGCCGCCCGGGCGACCCCGCAAGCCTCGTGGCAGACCCGTCCAAGGCATTTGAACTTCTCGGTTGGAAGGCTCAATACAGCGACATCGATACCATCATCGAGACGACCTGGAAAGCCTACCTTTCCAACGGAATTGCCTAGCAGATAAAAGCAGGCATGGACTTTAAAAGCGGGCTCTCCATGAGAGCCCGCTTTGCCATACTTACTCAAGATTTGACGGCGACTACTGAATGTAGCGGAGCTTCGGCTGGCCCGCTGTGGTGTATTCCACCACGATGACCCGCGTAGCGGGCATCTTCGCAGGCTTCTTGTAGCCTGCGAACAGCGGACGCCCCTGCATGTCGAAGATGCGGTAGAAGGCGGTCTCGGCCTCAGTCGCCCAGTTCTCGCGTTGCGCAATCGACGTCGTTCCACTGCTGGATTCCACGATTTCGCCCGAAGATGATTCCGGTTCGGCACTCGAAGAAGATTCGGGAGCATTCGGGTCTGCAACCACGATGCGGCCGCTCTTGACAAAGGTAGAATCGTTGTTGGTGGCCGTGACGGTGAAGGCATATTCGCCAGCCGCAGTGGGAGTGCCGCTAATAGAAATCTTGCGGTTTTCCTTATCGATGCTAGTCGTAACACCTGCCGGGAAGCCTTGGGGCACGACCGTCTCGGCGCCGCTCCAGGTGTAGCAGAAATCCACAATCGGTTCACCCAGATTGATGCTCTGGCTGCTGGAGCCCGCACCGCACTTTACAACCTCGGGGTAAGCGGTCCCTTCGACCGTGAAGGTCACGAACGCAGACATCTGCGAAAGGCCCGAATTGTCCGTCACGACTGCAACCGCGGAATACACGCCCGGTTCAAGCCCGCTTGCATTCACCTGGTAGGGGGCTGCCGTCGCAGAACCGACTAAAGTCGTTCCGACATAAAAGTCCACCTTCTTCACGGAACCATCGTTGTCCTTCGCGTCGGCCTTCAAGGTGACCGTTGCACCCGCGTCAAATTTCGCCCCCGTTGCGGGAGCAGAGAGAGAAACACTTGCCGCCTTGTTGCTCAGTCCGAAAGCCTGGTTGTATTCGGGCATCTTGCCGTAGCGGCCACCCACGCCCACGAGGCTCGGAATTTCCTTCGGAATATTCGCCACAGAGCGCTTTTCAAAGCTGTAGCTCGGGTTGAACGTCGCCGCATTCGGGACACCTTGCGTCACCGTACCGTTGTAGCGGTGCTGCTGCTTGGTCCCGCTCCCGAACGTGACTCCGCTAAAGTACACGTAACCGTTGTCGCCCCATTCGGCCAAATAGCCCTGGCCATTGTCGATGTAACTGTTCTCGTAGCGCACGTAGGCCTTCGCGTTTGCGCTGTGGCCGTTCGCCCCCGCGATAAAGAAGCGGTTGTAGTCTACGTACTGGTTGTACAGATGCACCTGCGAACCGTTGCTTTCGCCGGTCACCTTCGGCACGCGGCCATAGGTATTGTGCCAGTAGTTGTTCGCATAAGTCAAGTGTGCATCTTCGACAAGCGCCATGTAGGGGTCGGTTCCCCAGCAGTTGAAATCGTTTGCGCCGTCAAAATCCAGGTAACTGATGGTGGCTTCGTCCACGAATTCCATGTCCATGCCGTCACTGATCCACTTGTAGCTGATGTGGTCGGCCCAGAACTTTTTCACGTGGTTCGATGCGGAGCCCACAGTTTCAAGGCCATCGCCACCTTCAATCAGGTGCGGGTTCACGTCGTAAATGGCAAGGTTGCGGTAAATGTGGTTGTATGAGCCCTCGTTACTGCGCACCACGATGGATGCGCCACGCAGGTTCGCACCGCGCCCCATGCCCACGAGACTCTTGTTGGGCTTGGTGGTAATCCAGTTGCTCCACGCCTGCAGATTATCCGACTCCTTCACGATTTCAAGTCCGGATTCGCCGAGGCTTGCGCAGCTGTTTTTTTCGAAGGCGATGCGGTAAAATTTGTTCGTCTTGCCCGTCACGCGGTTCTTCTCGCCGCAAGTCGTGCGGCACCAGGTACGCCCCTGCTTGTTCGCCTCGGTTACCGCATTGCGCATCTGCCTAAAATCGTAAGTACCTTCGGGCACAAGGATTGTCACCGCATCGTTACTCTGCAGGTACTTGCGGATGCTTGCGGAATCGCTCGCGAAAACGATATTGCCAGTTGCACCGCCCGTTGTGGAGGCTCCGAAACCTTCGGCCTTCACGTTGAATGTGAAAAGGAGCACGGCAGTCGGGTCGGTTTCTGCACCGCTCCAAATCCACTTGGCCTGCGTATTCGCGGCAAATCCCGTAAGGGTCGCCCCGCTCGGGAGCTTGTTGCTCGCATAGTTCAAAGTCGTTGCCCCACCCCACTGGCTAAGGTCGCGCCCCTTGTTCTTCCAGGAGTTGTTGCCGACGGTCGGTTTCGCCTTCCAAGCGCCGCCGGAATAGTAGGACTTGTCGAGGTCATCAATCTGCACAAGAACGCCGGGAGCGCCGGAACCGTTCACGCCCACGACCGAAATCGCGTTCTCGCCAGGGAGGAAGGTCATCGGAACAAAACGCACACGACCCGCCTGGTTGTCTTCGGCAAGGAGCGCGCCATTGTGGTAGAGCCTGTAGCCGCCATCGGCCACGATCCAGATACCCGGACCCTCGCCCGCATTGTATGTCGCGGCCACCAGCTGCGAGCCCACCTTGTCACCACCACCGTAGGCGGCGTCCGTCGGCAGATTCACCACTTCACTCACCGGAACTGCGGCATGTACCGCAGAAATTCCAAAAAACGAGACAACGCCCGCTAGGACGATTTTTTGGAATTTCGTATTGAATCCCAAACCATTTTTGCGTAATTTGCTTTTTCCAACCATTCTGATACCCGTAACATCCTTGTTTGAGAGCAGGTTCTTTCCCGTCACTCTTCCCCATCAATTTAAATTCTCCAGAGCACTTCACCAAGCAATTTTTGATTTCCATCACATTTCGCGTTGTTCACAGACAACGCGAATATTTCTTTTCTATCATCTTACGACACGCATTTTTCTTACATTTATGGCATGGGAGTCACGAAACCGACAAAAAAAATCTTCGAATACCTGGACTACCGGGAATTCCTGAAAGATTACTACAACGCAAAGAAAGAGGCTAATTCCGCCTTCTCGCTTCGCGTGTTCTCAGACAAGATCGGTTTCAAAGCGAAGGACTTCATTAGCCGCGTGATGAACGGCGACAAGAACCTTTCGAGCCAGAGCATTCCCAAAGTCGCAAGCGGTCTTAGGCTCGGCAAGCACGAAACGGAATTCTTTATATCGCTCGTCAAGTTCAACCAGGCCGAAACCACCGAGGAGAGGAACATAGCATTTAATGAAATGCAGGCCGTACTCAAGGTCGTGCGTTTTGCCGAAAAGCAGCATTTGCTCGGGCACGCGCAGTACATGGTGTATTCGGACTGGAAGCACCTCACCATCCGCAGCCTCATCGGCATGTTCGGTTTCAACGGCGACTACGAGACTCTCGCAAAAAGAGTACACCCGCGCATCTCCGCCGAAGAAGCAAAGAAATCGGTAAAACTCCTCGAGGATTGCCAGCTCATCAAGAAGGACAAGAGCGGCAACTACTCTCTTTCCGAAAGTGCCATCACTACCGGCGACCGTACGTCGAGACTAGCTCTTCGAGGGTATCACCAGCAGTGCCTAAAGCTCGCCGCCGACTCCATCGACCGTGATCCGCCAGGCACGCGACACATTTCGGGACTTACGCTCGGCATCAGCCAGGAAGGCTACGAACGCATCGTGGAACGCATCAATGCCTTCCGCAAGGAAATTGCACTTATCGCGGAAGAAGACCAGAATAGCGACAAGGTTTTCCAGCTTCAGTTTGCACTTTTTCCCGTCAGCGGAAAGGAAAAATAGCGTTTTTGGGGGAATTTTTCCCTTTTGACGACGAATGTTCTCAAAAATTGTCTCAAAATACATTTTTTTATGTATATTTAGGGAGTGAATCCGTATATAGACATTTTTCAGTTTACGCACTTCCGCAAATTCCTGGAAGAATATCAGGCCGCACGCGCCAAGGTAGAGCCAAGCTTTACGCGCACCGAAATCTGCGCCTTGCTCGGCCTTGAAAAGAGCCGCAGCTATTTTGCCGATGTCCTCAGGGGCAAGAAGGTGAGCCCTCGCATGGTGCAGAAGTTCATCGAAATCCTTCAGCTTGACCGCAAGGAAGCCAAGTATTTCGAGACTCTCGTCGCTCTTGACCAGGCGAAAACCGACGCCATCCGCAACGCCATGATTCAGGAACTCCTGAAACAGCACCCAAATCCGCAGCATATCGTAAACGAGGATGCCTACGAATATTACAGCCGCTGGTATAACAGCGCCCTCTTTGCCATCCTTGACGCAATGGACGTGACCGACGACATGACACCCGTGCAAAAGCGCATCTTCCCGAAGGTTCCGCTCGGAAAGCTCAAGGATTCCTTAGCCCTCCTAGA
>NZ_JAZSAF010000066.1:0-33468 GCF_045601785.1 Fibrobacter sp. | reverse complement strand
TTCGAGGAGCATGGCCTGCTTGACGAGGTTCTTGTTGACCTTGGTGCGGTCGAATTCCGGGAGATCGACGAAGAAGTCCCAGCACTTGCCTTCCTGAACCTTGATGGGTTCCTGCGGCACCATGTTGATGGCCTTCTTGGTCTCGTCGGTCTTGTCCTTACCGATACAGGCCTGCGTACAAACGCCGCAACCCGTACAGTCGTAGCTGGACACGGAAATCGCGAACACCGGCTTGTCGGAACCTTCGAGCTTGAAGCCCTTGGCGGCCGTGTACTTGAAGCCTTCCGGAGCGTTCTTCACTGCGGATTCGTCAACGACCTTCACGCGGATGGCTGCATGCGGGCAGACCATGGCGCACTTGCCGCACTGCACGCAAGCGTCGGGATTCCAGGACGGGATGTTGAGGGCGAGGTCGCGCTTTTCGTACTTGGTGGTAGCGGTCGGGAACACGCCGTCGCAAGGCATCTTGGAGACAGGGAGGAGTTCGCCGTTGCCCTTGATGATTTCTGCGGTGACTTCGTTCACGAACTTCGGAGCGTCGCCGTGGATCGGAGCGCGGAATTCCTTCGTGCTGGTGACAGCAGCCGGAACCTTGACTTCGAACAGGTTAGCAAGAGAGGCGTCGATAGCGTCCCAGTTCTTCTGGACCACTTCCTGACCCTTCTTGGCGTAAGTCTTTTCGGCGTACTTCTTGATGTACTTGATGGCGGTTTCGGCATCGAGCACGTTACCGAGCTTGGAGAAGAAGCAGGTCTGCATCACGGTGTTGATGCGGCGGCCCATGCCGGTCTTCGCGGCAACGGCGTAGGCGTCGATCACGTACACCTTGAGGTGCTTCTTGATGATTTCTTCCTGCACCGGACGCGGGAAGGTATCCCAAACGGTGTCGGCGGAGTGCGGAGTATTCACGAGGAAGGTAGCGCCATCCTTCGCGTACTTCAGCATGTTCACGGATTCCAGGTGCGGAGTGTGGTGGCATGCCACGAAGTCGGCTTCGTTTTCGCCAATCAGGTACGGGGCGTCGATGATGCTCTTTCCGAAACGGAGGTGAGAGGTGGTCATGGAGCCGGACTTCTTGGAGTCGTAAACGAAGTAGCCCTGTGCGTAGTTGTCGGTTTCGTTACCGATAATCTTGATGGAGTTCTTGTTGGCACCCACGGTACCGTCGGAACCCAGACCGAAGAACATAGCCTGGAAGAAGTCGCTTTCCAGCTTGAAGTTCGGGTCGATGGTGAGGCTCGTGTGGCACACGTCGTCGTTGATACCGACGGTGAAGCGTGCCTTCGGGTCGGCCTTGGCGAGTTCGTCGTAGATGGCCTTGACCATGGCCGGGGTGAATTCCTTGGAAGAGAGACCGTAGCGGCCGCCGATCATCTTCGGCATGGCCATCTTGCCAGCCATCACGGCTTCGCTGATTGCGGTCAGGGCGTCCTGGAAGAGCGGTTCGCCGGCGGAACCCGGTTCCTTGCAGCGGTCGAGGACGGCAATCTTCTTGACGGTCTTCGGGAGAGCGGCAACGACGGCTTCCATCGGGAACGGACGGTACAGGCGGATGTTCACGAGACCGACCTTTTCGCCCTTGGAATTGAGGTACTTGACGGTGTCACCGATGGTGCAGGTCGAAGAACCCATGGAAATGATCACGCGTTCGGCGTCGGGTGCACCGACGTAATCGACAATGTGGTACTGGCGGCCAGTGTAGCTAGCAACCTTGTCCATGTACTTCTGGACAATTTCCGGAACCTTCAGGTAGAACGGGTTCACCGTTTCACGGCCCTGGAAGTAGACGTCCGGGTTCTGGGCGGTACCGCGCATGGTCGGGCGGTCCGGGGTGAGGCAGCGTTCACGGCAAGCCTTCACGTACTTTTCGTCGATGACGTTACGGATAACGCCGTCTTCGAGAGCTTCGATCTTCATCACTTCGTGAGAGGTACGGAAACCGTCGAAGAAGTGCATGAACGGAACGCGGCTTTCGAGAGTAGAAGCGTGGGCCACGAGAGCGAGGTCCTGGCATTCCTGCACGCAGCTGGAGGCGAGCATGGCAAAGCCGGTCTGGCGGCAAGCCATCACGTCGGAGTGGTCACCGAAAATAGAAAGGCCCTGCATGGCAAGGGCACGGGCAGTCACATGGAAGACCGTGGGGGTCAGTTCGCCCGCAATCTTGTACATGTTCGGGATCATCAAGAGAAGACCCTGGGATGCGGTGAAGGTCGTGGTGAGGGCACCGGCCTGGAGCGCTCCGTGAACGGTACCGGCAGCGCCACCTTCGGACTGCATTTCAAACACGCGGGGAACCTGTCCCCAAATATTCTTCTTGCCTGCAGCACTCCAGTTGTCGGCGTGCTCAGCCATAGGACTAGACGGTGTAATCGGGTAAATAGCCGCAACTTCGCTAACAGCAAACGCTACGCTAGCGGTGGCCTCGTTACCATCACACGCAATCATCTTTTTTGCCATGTGTGTCTCCAATTTTTAGGTTTTTTCGAAAAAATCTGATTTAAGTGCACTTTCGGCCCATTTGGAGCCAAAAGCGTAAAATCCAAGATGAAAAATATAAAGATTAAAGGGTGAAAAAAAGAAAAATTTTGAAAATATGCTTATTTAAAAGGATTTTTAGGTGCGGGGAGAAAAAGATGACCTGTATCATCATTTTTTGCACGCTTGTATCATAGAAAATTGCGTATTTTTAGCAAATTTCGCTACATAATCCGTATTTTTAGTAAAAAAATTAAATTTTTGTATCATAAACTATTGACTTTTGAAAAAAGGAATATATATTTGTTGGCATGAAACCCGTATTGGAATACAGCAGCTACCGCGTCTACATTCGCGACTACTATGCCGAGCGCAAGGAACGCTCCGGTTTTACGTGGCGCGACTTCGCGAATGCCGCCGGATATTCCTCCCCGGTATTTTTGAAGCTGGTTTGCGACGGCAAGGCGAACCTGAGCGAAGCAGGCATCGAACGAGTCGCTTCGGCCATGGGCCTTGTAGGGGCAGACCTGCAGTATTTCAGGCTGCTCGTCGCCTTCAACCAGGAAAAATCTTCTGCCGCCAAGAAGAAGTATTTTGCTGAGATGCGCAAGCTTGCCAACGAGAACTCCTTTGCGATTGTAGGAGAGGATCAGTATGACTATTATGGCAGCTGGCTGAACCCGGTGCTCCGCGAAATGGCCCCACGCCTAGACGGCGCAACCCCCGCCCAGATGGCGGGGGAGCTCGTCTTTGAGTCCGCGGCATCCAGCGTGAAGAATTCGCTCAAGCTGCTCGAGAAGAACGGCATGCTCGAAAAAGACGAGCAGGGCCATTACAGGCAGGGCAACCGCTCCATCACCACGGGCAACTTGGACGTCACCTCGCTCGCCATCCGCGAAATGCACCGCCAGATGGGCGAGCTCGCCGTGCAGAGCCTAGACCAGGTTCCCGTCAACGAGCGCGATGTTTCTGGCCTCACCATCGGCATTTCCGAAAACGCCTTTGAAAAAATCACCAAGGAAATCGCAGAATTCCGCCGACGCATCAGCGCCATCGTCATGGACGATTCCGGCGAAGAGCGCGTCTACCGCCTGAATGTGCAGCTTTTCCCCTTGACAAACACCTTGCCCAAGGAGGAAAGCCATGTTTAAGTTGTTCTCAACAAGACTTTCAATGGTTCAGTTTGCTGCGTTCCTTGCGGCAACTTCCTCCGCCTTTATTCTGAGCGCCTGCGCAGGTGGTGTCGGCGAAGAAACCAACTCCATCGTCGGCGCCGCAGAAGACGACCAAAGCGTTCCTGCCGATATGCTGGATCCGCAAGTCACCGCTCCCGGCACTGTGGATTCGATGGTCACGGATACAGCACCAACACAAACCGACAAGCAGGCAGACATTGGCTATGTTGACGCAGAAGTCATTGTTCATGACTCGACGCCAACAGACATTCGTGTCGATTCCTACTTCTACGGCAGGATTTATAACAACGGCGGTCAAATCCTCGACATTTCCGTTAAACTTCCGGACGGTGTGCAGCAAGCGAAAACCGATTCACTGGGAAAATTCACGCTGAACAATCTCCCAGACGGCACCTATCCGATGTTCGTGTCCACGGGAAATAGCGGCGAGGTCGCCTACCTGCTGCAAAACGGAACCTATGTCAAAAGCATTCTCGGACCGGTCTCTGCAGCAGTGGTATCTTCACTCGATGCATCAAGCTTTGACGCCCCTCCTGTAGAAACCATTTTCTACGACGAGGAAGCGGATTCCTCACCGGTCGTCGGTAGCGACTCATCATACGTTCCTTTCGAGCCCGCAGACTCGATTGCACCGGCTGGAAACACCGGAACTATCGATGGCGGTACCTCTTTGTCTCCCGGTACCCCCTATAATGGCTATTTCACCATTGTGGCCGCCAACGAATTGCCGAACGACATTGACTATGGCGTAGTGAAGCATTGGAACTCGGGCATCCTGAACGCCTCTACTGAAAAAGATCAGAACGGAATCGTCACAAGCCTTAAAGAATGGAATGTCGAAGTCAAGTTCGTGCTGAATTCCGTTGATGCGGAGAATAATTACATCAAGAACATCTTCGGCCAGTTCGGTGACGAAGGAAGCTACTTCAGCTTAGCGCTCATCAATGGAGAATGCGGAACCACAGCTCCGTCGCTAGCCTTCTTCGTCGGAGAGGACAACAAATTCTCTTGCAGCTCGGCTGTCATCTCCGCCGCCGAGGTCAAGGCCAACGAGACGATGTCCGTCACGGCTACGGTAAATAACGGCCTACTGAAGCTCTATAAAAACGGTTTCCTGATTGCAAACAATTACGTGGGATACAGCCTACAAAAGACAGCCGAGGTTCCGCCGTTTGTATTCGGCGACACCGAGTTTGATTTGAAACTGAATGATGTGCGGTTGGGTGAAAAAGCCATCAATTCAGCCGATGTACTCTACAGGTACTATCAGTAAGGAGGCGAACAATGATGAACACTATCGATCTAGCATATTTCGAAGTCAACGAACATGGCCGCCTTCTCAGCGGAAACCGGCGCTTCTGCCGCATGTTCGGCTTCGAGCCGTCGGAACTTCCGTGGCATTATGTTACGGACCTTTACCGCTACACAAGCGACTGGGAGCGTTTCCGCCGCGACACCGAGAGCGCAAGCTTCAACGCCCGCATGAAAAACCGCCGCGGACGCAGCTTCGACTGCTGCATCGTGCGCGAAATCTACCAGAATGACGACGGTGAAGTCATCTTCCGCAATACCGTCCACAAGCTCGGCGAAGGCAGGGGAGTCCTGCCGCAGACCGTGCCGCTGTCCGTAGTCTTTGTCACCAAGTGCTCCGACTGTGGTGCACAGATCCGCGTCGGAACGGCACCCGAAACAAGGCTTCGCACGCTTTGCAACGAATGCGCCGCGAAGGCTTTCCCGGAAACATACTACACCAAGACGGCGCAGGTATAGAGTCGGGCAAATTGTAGGGATTAGAGGAAAAGAAAAGCGGCTCAGTTGAGCCGCTTTTCAAATTTCACTTCAGGAGATAGATTCAATGTCGCTTATGCGCCGAAGGCGTCGTCAGCGGCACTGGAAACCTGGGCCGCGTTGGCAGCGTTCATTTCCGGTTCTGCGACGGCAGTTGCTTCTGCTTCAACCTGATCACCGGCCTTCTTCTCGGTCAAGGTCAGCTTGCCTTCCTTGAACTTGTACATGGCGATGGTGGTAGGCTTCTTGGTCAAGGTGATGTAACCCTGGTTGGCCTGCTTGTTGATGAAGCGGGCTTCCTGAGCCATCATGACCACTGCACGAAAAACGGAGCCTTGACATTGCTCGCTAGCATAGATATCGTCAAGATAGACTCTCTGGTCTGCAGCCATTTAGGTACCTCTGAAAATGTTTAGAAGAGGGAGAGGGATTCGAACCCTCGTTACCGTGAGGTAAACACGCTTTCCAAGCGTGCGCCTTCAACCACTCGGCCATCCCTCCAGGATGTGCGCCAAATATAGGTTATTATTTTGTCTTTGTCAAGCGATTTTGGGCTTTTTTTACGAAAAAATGAACTTTTTTTGTAAAAATTCCTTATTCAAAACCTTAACTGCGACTCAATTCGTCCCATACGACCTGCATCAGCGGTTCAATCGTCTTCGCAGTGAAGTCGAACTTGATGTTCGCGGCGGCAAAAAGTTCCGGCAGCGGGCGGGAATCACCCAGGCTTTCGGCGTAGAAAAGGTCGTCGATTGCCTTTTTCGGGTCTTTTTTGAAGTTTGCCCACACCTGGAGCGCTCCCAGCTGCGCAATGCCGTATTCGATGTAGTAGAACGGGCATTCGAACAGGTGCAGCTGCTTCTGCCACAGGTTGCGGCGTACCGCTTCAAGTCCGGTATAGTCCACGCCCGCATCGTAGCGGTCCATGATCTTCGACCAGATCTCTTCGCGGTCCTTGGCGGTATGGTTCGGCCTGCTGTAGAGTTCGTGCTGGAAGCTGTCGATGCTTGCCACCCACGGGAAGAGCCAGATGACGTCTTCGAGTTCGCCTTCGATACTACGGCGGATAGCTTCTTCGTCGTTGCCGTAGAATGGCTTCAGGTTGCTCGTGCCGATGAGCTCCATGCTCATGCTCGCCACTTCGGCGAATTCCGACGGAACGTCGCGGTAGGCGAGAATCGGCTGGTTCGCCAGGGCATACTGGTGGAAAGAATGTCCCGATTCGTGCAGCAGCGTGTAGATGTCGCGGTCGGTTTCCGCCGAATTCATGAAGATGAAGGGGAGACGGCTCTCGTCGAAACCGATCTGGTAGCCGCCGGGAGCCTTACCAATGCGGCTATCGGGGTCGATAAGCTTTTTCGCCTGCATTTCGCGGGCCCACTTGCCGGCTTGCGGATGTATCGATTCGAAAATCTGGTCGACCTTCTCAATCAGCTCGTCGCCGTTCTTGTAGGGCTTCAGGGGCGCGCGGTTCAGCGGATCCACGGAGAGGTCCCAGGGGCGAAGCGTCTTCAGGTTCATCTTCTCGGCGCGCTTCCTGTAGATTTCCTTAAGAAGCGGGAGCACTAGCTTCTCGACGCTCTCGTGGAAGTTCCTGCAGTCGGCGGGGGAGTAGTCGAAGCGTCTTTTCGCCAGGTAGATATAGTCGATGAAGTCCTTGCAGCCGGCATTCTTCGCAATTTTGTTGCGAATCTGGAAAAGCTTGTCGAAGGAAGCGTCAAGCGCATCCTTGTCTTTAAGGCGACGGTCCCACATGGTGCGGAAGGCGCGCTCGCGCAGGTCGCGGTCCGTCTTTTCAAGGTAAGCGCTCATTTGCTGCATGGTCTTGATTCCGCCGTCGAATTCCACGCTCATGCCGCCGGTAATCTTCTGGTAGGCTTGAATGGCGATAGTTTCTTCGGTTTCAAGCGGAATGTTTGCGGGGGAGAAAAGGTCTAAAGACACCTGCACACTTTTGAACCACACGCCGAATTCATCCTTCAGCTTGTCTTTCGCGGGGTGCGCCATCAACTTCTTGTTAAGCTTGTCGCTGTATTCGTTGGAGACGGGGTCCACGTTGCTTACAAAGTCTTCGTAGGCCTTTGCGGCGGCTTCGTCCTTCGTGTTCACGGTCATGGCCACATAGCGGCGGCAAGAGACTTCTGAAAGCACCGAACCGAGCTCGCTCCACTTCAGAATCCAGGCGCGGAGGGCGTCGGGGGAGTTGCCGACATCTTCCAACAACAAGTTCTGGTAGAGGCGCTTGACCTCTTCTATGTTGTCCACATTAAAATTTTCAGGTACAAAAGTGCGCATAAAAAACCTCTAAAATGATATCGCCCCTACCCAATCGCTCACGATGTTGTCAAGCACCGATGTACGGGCCTTGTCGGCGAGAGCTTGCTTTTCTTCTTGGCTGATTTTGCGATCCTGGTTGAAGTCGAGCGTGAATGCCTCTTCTGACGCCTTGAGTGACACGTCCATACGGCCCACGATATGGACGACATTGACATCCATCAGCTTGAAAATGCGACGGTCGACGGGCATCTCGGTTATTAGAAAAATCCGATTATCGCCAGGAACGAGCTTTACCGAGTCGCGGAGCGCTACTGGGAGATCCATTAAAGAATCCAGCACAAGGCTTGCCATAAGACCACGAATCCAGAGCGTGTCTTCGCCCGTATTCTTAGCGTTAAGGCCAACGGTCAGGTGAGCCTTGCCAATTTCTTTTTCAAGGATTCCCCGTGCAAAATCCTGTACCAGGGCAACCACGTGCGGATTCGGCAAAAGGCCTTTCTTCAAGTCACTTGACTTGGGGAAAAGATCCTTGTTGATAGTAGCAGAATCGAGCGACAGGCTCTCAAACTCGAGCTTCGTCTTGGAAAGGACATCTGCAGCGGTAAGCTTCTTGACGGTGGCGCAGCCAAAAATGGCGAGCGCAAAAGCGGACATTCCAACAAAAAAAAGGATCTTTTTCATAAATTCTACCACAATATAACAATTTGGCATTATCGAGACGCTCCATCTGGTTTAATATCGGAAAAATTCAGGGATTTGTTTAAGTCCGGCACCCCCGAAACTTTCCTATATTTATTGCCGATAATGCGGATTATGTAAACTAAATAATCTCAGAAAGGAGGGCGCCTTTTTCTTATTTTATTTTCAAATTGTCTTATTTTGTATATATTTGGGATTGATGGTTCTGGGAGGAAACATTCATGCGAGTTCTCTTATTCATTGCTTCGATATTTTTGATTCTAACAGGATGTACGAATCCTACGCGTACATACCATCCACTCGACAAACCCGAAACGAGCAAGGGCGAAATCGTCAAGTACGAGAATGCCGAAATCAAGGTCAAATACAGAGGTGATTTTGCCTATGAAGTCAAAACACCCGGCAGCGAAGATAGCGTAATGTTCTTTGCAAATCATCGCTTTTGTTACGATCCCCAAAACAGGAATATCGTCGTCCCACTCAAAGACAGTATTGGTTACGATATAACTACCCCCAAGGACGGTCTTTTTGTCGCCATTCCCAGGGATAGCATCACCCTCTGTAAAAACGGCATCAAAAACAACTCCGATTTTGCAAGAAACCACGCATTACATGGAACAGTCTATGGTGTCATTGTTGGCGGAGCCATATTTGGATTAGGAGCCATGGCAATTCTTCCGTTTTTTCTCCTAGCATCCCAAGGTTCCTTTAATACAGGTTTATTTCTTCTATACTCGGTCGGCATTGGCTCAGGAGCTGGCGCTATCACCGGCTTGACATTCGACACAGCTATTAACGGAGAAAAAATTATCGAAGATGTAGAAGAGAGATGTTCGGCTTACTATACCGAGGAAGAACTCGAAAAATTCCTCAATGATAACCGGTGTTACTAGGAGAATCTCATGAAATACTCCATTCTAGGCATTCTCCTTTTTGCGGTAGCACTCACCCACGCGCAAGTCGATTCCGACCAAGCACTCGAAAATACGCAGAACGACTCTGCCCTTGTCGAAACCGTAACGAAAGAAGCTCCTGCAGATACCTCAATTGCAGAAGAAGTCTCTGCAGAACCGGAACGCACTCCGGAAGGCTATCGAATTATCCGCATTATCGTAGAAGACACTAAGCAATACAAGGATAGCGTTACCAAGGTAGAAAAAGATCGTGTAGAAGCCCAAAAGCCCACTATCCCCTTCCGCTTTCAGGTCGGTCTACTCGCCTCTGTTGGCGCAAAGGAACTATTCGGCAAAGACAAATACGCCTATTATGACCGCGATAGAACCAGTGGAAATATTGAACCGGTTACACTATTCTACGGTTATCCACTGAACATAGGGCTACTCGCGACAATCCCCCTGACCGAAGCGACCATCGCCATAAAGGTAGGTGCGTTATACGAATTCACTTATCTCATTCATAACGAAAATTTCTTCTTGAGAACGGAGCTTTCAGCCCAAAGCCCGTGGTTCGAAGAGAATAATCGCGACCCGGAACACGGGAACATCACCCAGATGCGCGTCAGTTTCCCTTTGTTATTCGCCCTAAAAGGAAGAACAATCCCGGCAATGCTTGATGTCGGTTCCAAAATCTCCATCCCCATTAAAGATGAATACAAATCCTTCGATTTTATAGACGAAAAATCAAGGACCCCAGTCGATGTCGCCTTTCTTTTTGGCGGGACCTTCATCATTAACAAGTATTTCTCGTTAATAGCCCATTTTGAAGTACAGACTCAAGATGTCTATGAAGACGAAGTGTTTGTCGGCGTTTCGAACATCATGCTCATTGGCATGCATGCCGGATTAGTTTTCACGCCGTTCTAAATAATTGTGAAAAAACTCCAAAAGTACTTGACATCGCACCTAAAATAGTATATATTTGTGCAGGTGAACAATTGTTTATTACTTTTCAGGTATTTTAGGCGATGATTGAGCGAATTCATGGAATCTTGATCGAGAAAACCCCCACTTTTGTGGTCGTCGATGTGAACGGCGTCGGTTACGGAGTGAATATTTCGGCCTACACGGCCGGAAAATTGCCCGAAGTGGAAAACGAAGTGACGCTTTACACGAACCTGGTGGTGCGTGAAGATTCCATGACACTGTTCGGTTTTGCCGACAAGACCGAGAAAGACACCTTTATCATGCTACTCGAAGTGAACGGCGTAGGTCCGAAGCTTGCCCAACGCATTCTGAGTGGCAGCTCCCCCGCTGACCTCTTGAACATGATTGCAAGCGACAACAAGAGCGCTCTCGGAAAAATCAAGGGGCTCGGCAAGAAAACCTGCGAACAGATGGTGCTTTCGCTCAAAGAAAAAGCAGGAGCCATGCTGCAAGCTTTGGGCGATGTCGAAGGCTCCGGAATCACCGGAATGGGCGTGCTCACGGGCGCAAAGATGGAAGCGGTCCTTGCCCTGCATACGCTGGGCGTCAAGGACCCCGCTGCTGAAAAGGCGGTGGTCAAGGCGGCTGAAATCCTAGGCGATTCTGCAGATGCCGCAACGCTTATCCCAGAGGCTTTGAAGTATCTTTAAAAATGTCATTGCGAGCGTAGCGAAGCAATCCACAGAGGATGAGAATGGACGACCAGCGTATTATTTCTCCGGAACGTCGGACGGGCGACGAAAGCGATATCGAACGCACTCTGCGTCCGCCTAGCCTTGAAGAATTTACCGGGCAAAAGAACATTAAAGAAAGCCTTTCGATTGCGATTGAAGCAGCGAAACATCGTGGCGATGCGCTGGACCATTGTCTCTTCTGCGGACCTCCGGGTCTTGGCAAGACGACTTTGGCCGGAATTATCGCCAAAGAAATGGGCGTGAACATCCATATTACGAGCGGCCCTGTTCTTGAAAAGGCGAGCGACCTTGCCGGGCTTTTGACAAGCCTGCAGGAAAATGACATCCTGTTCATAGATGAAATTCACCGCCTGAACCGCGTGGTGGAGGAATACCTCTACCCCGCCATGGAAGATTTCAGGCTCGATATTATGCTCGATTCCGGGCCGGCAGCTCGCAGCGTAAACCTGCCGCTCAAGCACTTTACACTGGTGGGTGCGACAACCCGTAGTGGCCTTTTGACAAGCCCGCTGCGAGACCGATTCGGACTCCATTACCGCTTGGAACTCTACGATGAGGACGACATCAAGAACATCTTGATGCGTAGCGCAAAAATTTTGAATATAGGTCTCGAAGACGATGCCGCCAAGCTCCTGAGTGGTCGCTGCCGCGGCACGCCGCGTATCGCTAACCGCGTTCTCAGGCGTTGCCGAGATGTGGCCCAAGTCCGCGGCACAGGCGTCATCGACTTGATGTCGGCGAGCAAGACGCTTGAAATGCTTGGTATCGATGGTGAAGGCCTCGACCACATGGACCGCAAGATTTTGTCGATGATTATCGACAAGTTCGGCGGTGGCCCCGTGGGGCTGGGCACCATCGGGGCCGCGCTCGGCGAGGAGCCTGATACCCTTGAAGAAGTCTACGAACCCTACCTGATTCGCAAGGGGCTCCTCGCGCGAACGCCGCGTGGCCGTACCGCCACGCGCACCGCCTACGAGATGCTTCACAAGGCGATTCCGAAAGCGCTTGCCGAAGCGTCGGCGCAAGAGTCGCTGGATCTTTAAGCAAAAAATTTTCCCGAATTCTAGGGTTTTAGGGGCGGAGCCCCTAGGCGAAAGGGTGATGGAAGCCCCGATTTCATTCAGTATTGGATTGCTTCTGCAACAATAATCGGGGCTGAAATCAGGGAGAGACTTCTCCCTTTTCATAGTTCGGTTGATACACATTTATCCTTTTGACATTTGCAGGTGTTGCGGCACCTGTTTTTTCTGTATAGATTCATTACTGGTGATTTGGATGTGTTTATTGGAGGCATAATGCATCTTAAAACGACTCTTTCCGTACTCGCAATCGCGGCGGTAGCAACTATGGCACAAAACAAAGCATATTCCGGCGCAGAACTCTACACACTTGAAGAATTCGGGTATGGTAAGTACGAAGCCCGCATGAAGATGGCCGCTGCCTCCGGTACCGTCAGTTCCATGTTTCTTTACCAGAATGGCTCAGAAAAAAACGATGGAAGAGCCTGGGTTGAAGTTGATATCGAGGTTCTCGGAAAAGCCCCCAACCAGTTCCAGTCGAACATCATTACTGGCAATGCTGCAAAACAGATCACCAGCGAAAAACACCATACCGTGAATCCGGCTGCGAACGAAGAATTTCATACTTATGGCATCGAATGGACACCCGATTATGTCCGTTGGACAGTTGATGGCGTAGAAATGCGCAAAACGGTCAAGGGAGAAAATGATCCCAGGAATCAGGTTGACGCCCTGAAAAACGGCCAAAATGGCATCCAGCAGGGACTCCGATTCAACATTTGGTCTTCTGAAAGTGAAGCTTGGGTTGGCCCGTTCGACGAATCCAAACTTCCGCTTTTCCAGTTCATCAACTGGGTCAAGGCTTACAAGTATACTCCGGGTCAGGGTCCTAACGGCAGCGACTTCACGCTCGACTGGACCGACAACTTTGACTCGTTCGACTCTGGCCGCTGGGGCAAGGGCGACTGGACCTTTGATGGCAATCGCGTGGATCTCACCAAGCAGAACATCTATTCCAGAGACGGCATGTTGATTTTGGCCCTCACTCGCAAGGGTCAGGAAAACTTCAATGGTCAGGTTCCTCAGGATGCTGCAGGCGACGCCGAATATAAAAACGGCACAACCCCGGCTTCTTCCAGCAGCGCACAGGACAATCCGCCGAGTTCTAGCAGCGAATTTAATCCGTTCAGCTCCAGCAGCGAAACAGAAGCAATTCATCCGCTTCGCACTCAAACAAGCAACAGGGCAATCCGCGGTACGGTCAACGCCAAGGGCGCTCGCGTGAACCCGAACAACAAGGCTAATTACCAAGTGGACTTTAACTTCTAGAAATTCATCCAACCCCAAACAACCCCGACCTGCATAGGAACCTCCCCTGTGCAGGTCTTTTTATTTAATGACCGCGCGAGCTGCAAACAAGTCGGTTCTTCCCATTGGCTCGCGCTCTCGCCACCGCCCCAGCTTAACGCTTGGGGCTTTGTGGCTCACAACAGACCGCTCGGCTCTTTATTATATTTTCGGCTATGAAACAGCGGATTATCAAGGCTTTGCTTGACATGAACCTCGCCGAGGGCGACAGGCTCCCGTCGGTGCGGTCCATGATCAAGAGCTTCGGTTCTTCGTCGGGCACGGTGCAGGCGGCGCTTGCCGAGCTGGAATCCGCAGGAAAAATTTGCAAGATTCAAGGAAAGGGCTGTTTTTGGGGCACGTCTCCCCTACGGTCCAAGGTCGCCTACGTTCATGAGACGGTTTCCGAAAAACTCGCCAAGGCTTTCGAACGCGACTTTGCGCAAGGCTATCTTAAACCTTCGCAACCGCTCCCCCTTTCCAAGGAACTTTCCGCCCGCTACAATGTTTCGCAGGGCACGCTCCGCAAGTTCCTAGAAGAAAAGGTGGCCTTGGGCATCTTGAAAAAAGAAGGCCGCCAGTACGTTTTTTACCGCAAGCAGCAGCAAAGAGATGAGGCTCCCCTCAGCGAGCTGATTTTCGTGACGCGATGCAACAGCTGGGGCGGATTCAGCGCCGAAAGCGAACGCGAGCTGGACTTTTTACGGCTTATCTACAAGACTGCAGGTAAGAACCACTACAAACTCACTCTGTTTGGTATCAATGATGCCTCAGGCAAACTCATAGACCGCAGCGGCAAGCCCTGTAAGCTTTCGGAGCACCCGAACGCCGTAGGTGCAATCCTCTCGACGCTCCTGGTACAGAATTTCAGGCCGCTTTTGACGTTCTTTGCCGACGCGAAATTTCCCGTGGCTGTGTGGTGGGAACATCCCATTGATTCCGTGCCTAAGAGTTTTTTGCGCAAGGACAACTGGGTGTTCTTCAATTCCACTTTCGGCAAACAGTCCGGCAAGGAAATTGGCCGCTACCTGCTGGGTCTCGGCGTGACCGAAGTAGGCTATTTTTCGCCGTACCACAATAGCTCTTGGTCCAAGGATCGCCTGACCGGCCTCGAAGAATCAGGCCTAGTGGTGCATCCCTATGTGGACGATGAATTCGCGAGCCCTTGGGATTACAAACAAATTGCCCGCAAGAAAGTCGAAAAACTCTCCGTAGAAATCATGGCGCGCAGCCTAGAAAAGGACAAACTCAAAACACTCGCCGAGCGCGCCCTCGAATTCCAGGCGGCAAACGGCAACAATATGCCGTGGATTTGCGTGAACGACGAAGTCGCGGGAATCTTCATGGAGATGGTCGAAGAAAACAACATGGAAATTCCGCAGCCAAACATCGGGCCCACCTACATCGCCTTCGACAACTCCATGGAAAGCTACCTCTTGCGCATTCCCTCTTACGACTTCAACACCGACGCACTCGTAGAACAAATCTTCTACTACATCAGCAACCCCTCGGCTTTTGACGGCATCAAAAAAATCCACCACATCCTAGGGAACGTGGTGGAAAAATAGATCTGCAAACTAAAAACTACTTGTTTTTATTCACGATCAGGGTCTTGGCCTTGAAGGTCTTCTTGTCAATCCACTTGACCATGAGCGACACCTTGTTGTCCTTGTTCAGGGCGGCCCAGTACTTCTTGAGCGTGTCTTCGGCGTTGTCAAAAATCGGCATCAGTTTCGGGAAACCGTTGAAGCTCGGGATCGGGCTGCCGTCAGTTTCGTAGGTACTGATGAAGTGGCCGAGACCCGGCAGCGCCTTTTCGTATTCGAACGTCATGCGTTCGCAGCCGGCTTCTTCGCTGTTGTTACGGCTCTTGAGGATGGAGAGCTTGTACACGGCGGGGCTAGCGTTCTTGTAGTGGATGCCGGAGATGCGCGGCGTGAAGTTCGGGGCGTCGTCTTCGTACTGGCGCGTGCGGAGGGCGCTTTCGAATGTGCCGCCCAGCTTAATGGCGTCGTAAATCGTGTCGGTCTGGTCGCCGTTGGTGATAATCTGAACATCGGCGGTGTGGCGTGCCGGGTAGTAGATAATCAGGTGCGGGTCCGTGAGCTTGGATTCGTCGAAGGCCTTGGTCTTCATGAAGCCGGTCTTCGGTTCGATTTCGAACACGCGGTTGCGGCTGTTGACGCTACGGCCCATAATCCAGTAGACCTGAACGTAGGACTTGCCGTCGGCGCTTTCGCCGAGGATAATTCCACGGCCAGGATAGGGGTTATTGGAGAGGGTCTTGAAATTCTGTTTTGCTTCGTCTGTGTAGGACATAGTGATTAGTAAATAGTGGTTGGTGATTGGGAAATTTTATCGTTTCGGGTTGTAGTTGTTCATCAGAACCATGGCGACGGCGACACAGAGCATCACCACGCTGCCGACAATGACTTGCTGGCGGTGGTTGTAGTCGCGCTTGACGTAGGTCGGATTTTCTTCGTTAAGTTCCTGAAGAGTCGGACCCTGATTCAGCTTGGTCGAATCGATGCCGTAAGTTTCCGCGATTTCTTCGTCGGTCATGTTCAGCGTACTCACGTAAGCGCTGTCGTACTTATCGAGCTTGTCTGCGGCTGCTGCGGGAATTGCAAGGGCAAAAAGCAACAGAAAAATGCAAAGGGAACGTGGCACGAGGTATGAGGTCGGCGCGTTGCGCCTCTGTGGTATGAGGTCGGCGCATTGCGCCTTTGAGGTATGAGGAAAAGTAGATGTACTATTTGACATCTTTACCTCATATCCCAAAGCGAGTGAAACGAGCGACCCCACAGCCCAGAACCCCTACCCTTCCTTCGCGAGCTTGTCGAGGATCTGGTTCACGAGGCCCGGGTTAGCCTTGCCGCCGGACTTGCGCATGGTCATACCCACGAGGAAGCCCTTGAGCGCAACCTTGCCTGCCTTGAATTCGGCGAACTGGGCCGCATTTTCGGCACACACAGCGCGGACCACTTCTTCGATGGCACCGGTGTCGGTCACCTGCACCAGGCCCTTTTCCTTCACGATGGCTTCAGGATCCTTGCCGGTCTCGAACATCTCGGCGAATACCGTCTTTGCAATCTTTCCGTTGATGGTGTTGTCGGCAATGAGGTTCACGAGCTTGCAGAGGTCTTCGGGCTTGATCTTGAGGGCGCTGAGGCCGCCTTCCAATTCCTTCACCTTAGCCAGAAGTTCGGTAATCACCCAGTTGGCGAGCACCTTACCGTTCTTGCAGTTCTTTGCGGCGGTATCGTACCATTCGCTCACGTCGCGGTCTTCGGTCAGCACCATGGCGTCGTATTCGGAAACACCGAAGTCGTCCATGAAGCGCTTGCGGCGGGCATCCGGCAGTTCCGGAAGCGTGCGGCGGATTTCTTCCACAAAGGCCGGGTCAGTCACGAGGCGCACCATGTCCGGTTCCGGGAAATACTTGTAGTCGTGGGCGTCTTCCTTACTGCGGATGACGATGGTCTTGTCCGCGTTGGGGTCGTAGCGCTTGGTGCACTGTTCCACTTCCTTACCGGCATCGAGGGTCGAGGCCTGCAAGTTCATTTCGCAGTACAGGGCCTTCTCGAGGTTCGTGAAGCTGTTCAGGTTCTTGATTTCGGCGCGGATACCAAACGGGGCGTCTTCGCTGGCACGGAGCGAGATATTACCGTCGCAGCGCATGTTGCCGTTTTCCATGTTGGCGTTGGACACGCGGGTGTATTCCAGCGTCTGCTTGATCTTCTTGAGAACGAGCACGGCTTCTTCGGGGCTACGGATATCCGGTTCGGTCACGATTTCGCAGAGCGGGGTGCCGCAGCGGTTCGCGTCGAAGTGGGAATCGGTGGGGCTCATGTCGTGGATGAGCTTACCGGCATCTTCTTCCATGTGGATACGGGTAATGCCCACGCGCTTCTTGGTGCCGTCTTCCTTGACAATCTCGAGCCAGCCGTTCTTGCAAATCGGGTGGTCGTACACCGGAAGTCCGCCCGTCTGGGTAATCTGGTAGCCCTTCGGCAGGTCCGGGTAGAAGTAGTTCTTGCGGGTCCACATCGCGTTCAGGTCGATTTCGCAGTTCAGGGCAAGGCCCAGGCGAATGGCGTATTCCACCGCCTTCTTGTTCGGCACGGGCATGGCACCCGGCATACCGAGGCAAACGGGGCAAACGTGCTTGTTCGGGGTCGTATTCACTTCGATTTCGCAGCCGCAGAACATCTTCGTCTTCGTCGCGAGCTGGCAATGGATTTCAAGACCGATAACAGGACAATAGTTAGGCATAAAAACTCCGTATTATTTTACGGCATACAAAATAGAAAAAAGACAGGCAAAACAGCTGGATTTTTATGTTTTTAAGCCTTAAAAATAGCCATTGCAATTTCCTATGTTTTTACTATTTTATCGCCATGCGTTTTGAAGTTCACCCAGTAAATCCGCAAGCGCGAATCGTGAAGCTTGCCGCAGCCGCCCTCGAAGACGACGGCTTGGTCCTCTACCCCACTGAATCTGGTTACGCGATTGGCTGTAATGCCGAATCGCCCAAGGCCATCCACAAGCTTTACGCCCTCAAGAAGCCGATGAAGAAATTCTTCATGGCGCTCATCATTCCGGACATTCGCAAGGCCACCGACTACGCCCGTGTAGACAACTTTGCATTCAACATCATGAAGCCGCGCGTGCCCGGACCGTATACATTTATTTTGCCCGCCGACCCGCACATTGCCCGCCGCCTGGACGTCAAGCGCCCCGAAATTGGCGTGAGGATGCCGACGCACCCGTTCTTCAAGGAACTTTTCCAACATTTCGACAAGCCGATCCTGAGCACGGCCGCAAAACTCACTGACGAAGACATGTACGAGCCCGACGATATCTGGAAAACCTTCGAGCATTCCGTCGACATGATGGTCGATTGCGGCCCCATCGAAATAAACCCGACCAACATTATCAGTTTGGTCGGGGATCAAGTCGAAGTGATTCGTGGCGAGTTGCTAGACCCGTAACTTACACCATGGCGGCGCTGAAGTCGGCCTTGGTGCAGAGGGTTTCCTTGCCTTCGGCATCGACGGTCAGGAGTTCGCCGCTGTACTTGTAAATGCCGTGGCGAGCCATGATGAGCTTAGCCTTCAGAACGATTTCGGCCTTCGGAATCACCGGAGCACGGAAACGGCAGTTTTCGACACCCATGAAGGCGGGGCGCTTGCCCGTGGTTTCGGCTTCGCGACCGATCATGGTGAGGAGCGTGGCAGCCTGGGCCATGGATTCAATCTGAATCACGCCGGGGAGCACCGGATTGCCCGGGAAATGTCCCTTGAGGAATCCTTCTTCGCCGGTCAAGTGCCACTTGGCAACGATTTCCATGTTTTCAGCGTCGAGACTCAAGATTTCATCGACAAAGGCAAACGGGGCCTTCTGCGGAAGCACGCTGTGGACGACTTCGGCATCGTAGAGGATTCCATCGACGTTAGACTTGGGTAAAGATTCCAGCATTGACATAAGGAATGATTTTCTCCATGATTTGGTGGTGGGACACATGCCCACCGTTGGTGATTTCGATTCTGACCCTCGGAAGGGCCGGACAGATAAAACTCAGGTCTCCAATCAAATCTAGTATTTTATGCATCGCAGGTTCGTTTGCGATGCGGAATTTTGACGAACAGGCGCTGTTTTGAGTCGCGCAATCCCCCGCTGCGAGCAGGAGTCCGCAAGATTCATCGACGCCTGCGAGGAGACCTGCCGCACGGGCGCGCTCCAGTTCCACCTGATGGATGAAGGTGCGCGCCATAAAAATTTGGTACAAGTTTTCGGGCGAATAAATGGAGACGGAAGCCGCCGACTTCAGGTCGTAACCGTCGCGGGCCACATTGCGATCGAGCACGTATTCGACTTCAAATGTTTCGGCAGGCGTGATGCGAACATGACCGTAGATTGCTTCGCCTTCGGCTCGCAATGACGTAGGTGTTTTTAAGTCCCACTCAGCATGCACGGGCGCATCGTAAAAGACGAGTTCTTCGGGCGCTCCGCAGAATTTTCGCATTTCGCAGAAGAACGGAATCGCAGAACCGTCCATCATCGGGACTTCGGGCTTGGTCGCATCAGTGAGCCGCACGTTAAAGCGCCGGTGCGGCCACATCAGGAACACGGGTGCCAAATGCTCCGGCGAAAGCAGCTGCCGCGAAGGCTCCCCCGCCGCAGAACCCGTCGAGTCATTCAACTTATAACCGGCGGTACGTTTCGCAAAAAATTCAAGTTCTTCAAAACAATGACACGCGTCGCTGCGATAAAAAAGCTTCTCGCCCACATACCACGCCACATAAGGAACCTTCTGCGGGTCACGCTCCAGCGGCTCGACAGAAAGCGAGACTTCACCAAAGCTCAAGCTGCGAGATTTAAAAACCAATTCGTTGCTCATTTCAACTTCTTCTTCGCCATCATGCGGAGTTCGACCATTTGACGACGCCAGATTTCGATGTCAATCGCCGGGAATCCTGCGACAGTTTTGCCTGCGGGAACGCTCTTGGTCACGCCCGCTTTCGCGGTCACAATCGCATTCTTGCCCACGGTCAAGTGCCCCGCGGCCTTAGCACCGCCCGCGAACTGTACGCCGTCTTCGAGAATCGTCGTGCCGCCGAGAGCCGTCTGCGAGGCCATGTAAATGTTATTGCCTAAAACGCAATTATGCGCAATCTGCACCATGGAATCCAGATGGCAGTTGTCACCAATAGTCGTCGGCGAAATGAATCCGGCCGCCACGACCGTGTTCGCACCAAAGCTTGAGCGGTTCCCGATGCGCACTCCTGCAAAATGCGGCACCATGCGGCGCTCGCCCTCGTGCTCGTAAAATCCGAACCCGCGGCTACCGACTACGACGCCTGCCTGAAAAATGCAACCCTCGCCCACAATAACATTCGGGTAAATGGTCACGTTCGATTCCAGGCGGCAACCTCGCCCGATGCTTGCACCGCGCATCACGATACAGCCGGGTCCGACAAAGCAGCCTTCGTCGACAAAGCCTTCCACAACTGCCGTCGGGTGAATCCAGGGGCCGGTTTCGCCATAGCCCACGCCCATGTAGTCGCGGTCAAAATGCACGCCCGATTCCATGTTGTCATTAAAGCCATTACCCTCGAAACGTTCCAGGAACTTGACCATGGCATGGTAAGGTTCTTTGACGGCGACAATGTACTTTGCGTTCGGGAAAATCTCGGCGAACGAAACCTCGCCCGATTGCACCGCTGCAGAAGGCACAAACAAGAGGCCGGCAGCCGTCTTTTTCAAATCATCGTTCGAAGGACCATTCGCATGCGTCACGCTCTCGATACGACCCACCCAGAAACTCACGTCATTTTCACGGGCCTGCGTCAGTGCAGCAAAGCCTGTTAAAGTAACCTCTGGCGACTCGCGCAAGACGTTACATTCCATCGATTCTGTATTGCGCAAAAATTCACATTCAATATGACATTCGTTTTGCAGGTAATCGACAATTTCCGAAGCGCAGACCGAGAACATTATTCCCCCAGCGCCATAATCTGCACCTTGCAAGCAAAGTCAATGTCTACATGGCCACCGAGTTTACCGCTCAGGTCTTCGCCATCGAGCTGCAAGAATTCGTCTTCGGCAAATTCAAGGTTAATGGATTTCGCCTTGTGCGTTTTTAGGAAATGCTTCTTGACAAAATTTCCAAGAATAGGCACCGTCCCCACGGCAATAGCGAGCAGGAACATGAACATATTCGGTACACAAACGATTTCAAGTAGACCATCAGCCATATCCGACTTGTAGAAGGGATTGGTTCCGCTCGCAAAGCTCGGAATGTTGCCGACAATCACCGTGCGGTGCCCATCCAAAAGCTTCTGCCAATTTTTTCCATCTGCATCGATAAAGGAAAGTTTTCCTTTTTTCAAATGATACGAACGGTCCGCAAAGAAACTCTTCACGTAATGCAGCTTGTTCACCAGCACGGAATTCGAGTTGAACTCCCCATTTGCGCGAGCACGGTTAAAATCATGAGCGATTCGGGCATCGATACCGCCCGAAAAATAGTTCGCAAAAGCAAGTTTCCCGTTCACCTTCCAGATATCGAAGGGTCGTGCCTTGGCCTGCAGCAGGCGACGCACCAGGAAAAGTAAGCCCTTGTCCACATAAGGTTTGTAAAGGTTCAGCACGCGGGCAAGGTCGTTACCGGTCCCCAGCGGAATCAGCCCAATTTTCACGGACTTCGCGTATTCCGAAGAGACCATCACCGAAAGGACAGATGACACCGTTCCGTCGCCACCGACGGCCACCAGCTTTTCCGTATTGGCCAGGGCGTCGCGAATTTGTTTTTCAAGACCGTCGATATGGGTGAATTCGGCCTTCCACTGGTCTTCGCTATAATTCAGCGAAGCCATGATTTCGGGCAAGAACTGGTGAATCACCTTGCCTTGGCCGCCGCCACTAATCGGGTTTATGAGAAAAACAAACTTATACATTACTTCATCAATTCGTCTTTAATCACCAAGTAGTGTTCCACATTTTCGTGGAACTTGCGGATTTCGTCTTCGGTAAGTT
The DNA here is from genome assembly GCF_045601785.1 of Fibrobacter sp. Classification (GTDB taxonomy): domain Bacteria; phylum Fibrobacterota; class Fibrobacteria; order Fibrobacterales; family Fibrobacteraceae; genus Fibrobacter. The sequence continues at coordinate 11,548 of NZ_JAZSAF010000066.1, read as the reverse complement.
CCCGCACCACACGAGCCGGAGCACCCACAATCAAGCTTCCTTCAGGAAATTCCTTGTCCTGAGTCACTATGGCACCGGCTGCCACCACACTGTTGGACTTGATATGCACACCATCCATCAGAATGGCACCCATACCGACCAACACATGGTCATCGACGTCGCAGGCGTGCAAAATCGCATTATGGCCAACCGTCACATCGTTCCCGACATGCACCCCGACACCTGTCGAAAGGTGAATCGTCACGTTGTCCTGAATGTTGGTGCGTTTTCCAATGCGAATTTCGGCCAAATCCGCACGAATGACCGCATTGTAGAACACCGAGGAATCGTCGCCGATTTCTACATCGCCCACAATCTTTGCACCCTCGGCGATAAACACGCGTTCACCGACGACAGGTTTCTTGCCCTTGTATTCAATCAAACTTGCCATGACTATAATCTACAAAAAGATTCCAAAAGAAATCGGCTACTTTTTGTCCTGAGGAACCAGGCGTTCCGTAATGCGGAACAGGTCGTTGTATATTTCAAGAAAATCTTCAATCCAGATCGGATCGCGCTCACCTACCACATGGAAAGTTTCTTCAAGGGTGTGCAAGGAATTGTAGGGGCCAACTTGGCTTCCTGCGGGCAAAGCAACAGTACCATGGTACAAGTCCGCGGCGACAAGGCGTGCGCGAAGGCTGCGCCTTAAGCGAGCTATCAACGCCGAACGCAGCGAAAGGAGCTCTTCATGCGCCTGCAGGAGCTGTCCTTCGCGAATCCAGGCTTCCACGACATTCAATCGGCGAAGCGTCGATTCGCGTTCCGTCGCAGGGACCAGCAGCCTTTTTTCTGCAAGGGTCTGCTTCAGTTTTGCTGAAGTTGCAAGCAGCAGGTCAGCATTCCAGAACACCATCGGATTTTCTGCGAAGCGGTCCTGCGAATCGAGATGCACCGAATGCGTCTTGATCCAACGGTCCAACTTGTCGGCAACCATTGTCGCTTCAGGGAGTCTGTCCACCGCAAGGTATTCACCGGCGCGGTTCAGCAAGCTATCGGCATAGACCATACGCCAATGCGGAATCTTTCCGCTCTTGCGGATCGAATCGATGTTCTGACGGATGTTGTCTAAACGCTCTTGCATGTTTAATCTTTTTGCTTCTAAAATAGATTGCTTCGCTGCGCTCGCAATGACGTGTGCTACCTTTTTTCCATCTTCTGGAGCGGAGTGACGCCGATTTCCACGCGGCGATTTAAGCGGCGGTGTTCTTCGCTGTCGTTGGGATACTTGGGCTGGTGTTCGCCAAAGCCTGCCGCAAAGAGCCTATCGGGCGGGAACCCTTGGGCAATCAGCGTCTTCACGACATTGACGGCGCGTTCAGTCGAAAGGTTCCAGTTGGTATAGGTCTTCGATTTCACCGGAGTGTCGTCGGTAAAGCCGCTCACCATGATTACGTCTGTGGAATCAAGTGCCTCCAAAAGGCCCTTGCTGATTCCGCGGATCACGCCTTCGCCTTCCTTGGTAAGGTCGGCACCGTTAATCGGGAAAAGAAACGATGCCTGAATCTGGATCTTGCCATCTTCAAGGGCAATAAGGCCCGCTTCAATCGAGGTCTGCAAGCTCTTCGACAAAAGCGCATTGCGTTCCGCCGCAATTTTACGCATCTGTTCCTGGCAGCTTAAAACTTCCTCTTCGGTACGCGTCAGGTCTTCGGCCTTCTGCTCCTTCAAAGTCGCCATCGCCACAAACGCAAGGATGAACAGCGAAACCAGGGCAACGCCCAAGTCCGTATACGCCATCCAAGGATTGCTGTTTTCGTCTTTCTTAAAACGCATCGCTAGCCCTCAGAACTCACTTCGGGTTTACGCTGGGTCTGTTCCAGGACTTCCAGCAAGATTTCCTGCGTCTTGACCGCATTTTCCATGAGCACTTCGCTTGCGCGTTCGTGGAAGGCCTCGAGAGACTGGTTAAGGTGTTCAACAAAGCTTTCTTCTTCGTCGCGTTCTGCAGTATCGCCCGAAAGCTTTTCGAGAATGGTTTCGAGACCGGCTCGGAGCATTTCCAAATTCGCGCTGAGTTCACTCTGGTTTACGCGCATGAGTTCTGCTGTTTCCACCAGGTTTCCGCCAAGGGCGTCCGTCGCTTCCTTTTCCTTGACCACGCGGTTGTCGATGCTTTCGGTAAGGGCTTTCTGGGCTTCGAGGAGCACAGCCGAAGTTTCGGAAAGTTTCTGGAAGGCTCCGAGAATATCGGAAGAAAGTGCCGACAGCTTTTCGGAAACGGACTGGGAAAGTTCGGCAGAACCGGCCTGAGCCTTTTCGGCCACCTGCAGAGCCACGTTCTTGAGGGTTTCGAGACCTTCTTTCTGACTGTCCACATTCTTGAGTGTCTCGGCAGAAAGGCGTTCCATGAAGGAATTCCACTGGTCGCCAGACTGCTTGACCTGATCGGCCACAGCGGCGGCGACATTCTTCGTAGAATCGTTCATAGCCGATTCTGTTGCAGAGGCAACCCCATCAAGGCCCGCCTTCACATCGGAAGCCACCTTGGAAAGCGCCGATTCTACATTGTTCGAAACGCCTTCGAGAGAGCTCTTGAGCGTTGTTGAAATACCGTTCAGCTTTTCATCCAACTTAGACGGGATCGATTCCACAGACGCAGAAAGCGCCTTGATATTCTGTTCCATCGGAGTGAAAGCTCCTGACAAGGATTCCTTGACAGAAGGGCCCAAGTTCTCGACGGCCTTGTTCATGTTCTGGGAAACATTGGCAAGCGATTCATTGAGTTTCATAGTCACGGCAGAAAGTTCGTCGCCCACCATCGAGACAACGCCCGAAAGTCCATCCTTTACAGACGCCGCGACGACAGACAGGTTTTTCTCGACAGAATCGAATAGGCGCTCCAATTCGGTCTTGGCCTGAGCTTCTTCGCTTTCATCGCTTTCGGCTTCTCCCTGCAGGTTCAAAGTCAGTTCATCGAGACGCGCCACAAACGATTCACGGGCGGCAAGCACCATGTTGCGGCTCACATTCAAAATCAAGGCGGCGAACAAACCACAAAGGCTTGTACCAAAAATGCCCTTCATGTTCTGGAACAAAAGCTGAATCGTATCGAGCGTCCCCTGCGTCGTAGAATTGTCAATGGCTCCACCGGCAGTCGCCACAGAATACATCAAGCCAAAGAAGGTACCCATCAGGCCCAAGAGAATGACAGAGCCACCTGCACTTCTCGGAAGAGAGATTCCAACGCTGTTCGAAAGGACTTCGTAGGCCATCGACGAATCTAGGCGGATTTTTTTCTCTAGCAGGTTGTTGGCAAGGGAGACTCGCTTTGCCACAACACCATCACCAGAAACAGTACCGCGCTTTTCGCAAAGTTCCAGAGCGGCAGTTTCCTCGGCAACCTGTTTTGCCGTCTTGAGGGCAACAACTTGTTCTCCAACAAAAACGGCAAAGATCGCCACCATGATAATCCAGCCAAAGAGCGGAGCTCCAAAGTAGATGGCTGCAGCCACCAAGGCAACAAGCCCAATTACCGTAAGAGCCAAAATAAAGTTAAATGCATTCTTCATATTTTAACCTGCATCCTTAAGCTCCAGCAGGAGCCGTTGTTTCAAACAAGTTTAACTGACCGCGCGAGAATCCGCGCAGAAACAAAGCCCATTTGCTCTGGTACCATTCGATAATCTGGATGGTGAGTCCGCGGGCGTAATCACAAAAATCATCGGTAAACGCAAGGAATCCGTTTTCGTAGGCGTAATGCGGATTCCAGAAGCGGCCTACGTTGCGAGCGCAAGATGCCGCCGAGCTGTAGTAGTGTGCGGGGCCCTTCGTATTGAAGGCAGCCGCAAAGCGCTTTTTGGCCAAGGCGTTCAGGGAACTGCGTAGCGACACCACCATGGCATTTTCCTTGTCGCGGAGCGACGCTTCCAAACTGGGGAGCAGTTTGGAAACCGCATCCACGGCGCTCTCGGAGTGCCAGTACTTGCAGAGCTTTTCCTGCAACTGCATCACGCGCCCGTGCATGCGGACGAACAAGGGTTCGGCGTCGCTCACCAGCAAGTGGATCGTCGCCGAATAGAATGCGTTGATATCTTGCTTGTTGTTCTTCACGGTAAGTGCCCAGCCCTTTTCTTCGTCGTGATGAAGGAAGTCGCCCCCTTCCAAGAGCAGGCGCATCACTTCGTCTGTCGAAAAGCGCTGCATCCACTTGGTGCGGAACTCGTCGTAAAGCTTGTTTGCATCGGCGATAATCTGCGGAAAACTACTGTCCGAAAGTTTCCAGGCCGTTTCGCTGAACGAGATCAATTCAGAAGTCCCGACATTCACCGCCGGATCGTTCATCATCGCGTCCAAATGTTCGTGCAGCACAATCGACCATGTCACCATCATCGATTGCGAAAGGGTCGCCATCATTCCGGAACGGTTAGGCCGCACCGAAAGACGGACACTATTGCCCGTCATCTTGCGAATGGACCTACGAAACGACTCCTGCACTGATGCTCCTTAGAACGCGGTTTCTATGCGATGCCAAATGTTGCGGTTGATACGCTTACCCTGTGCGGCAAGTTCTTCGGACTCGTTTCTCACATCGGCTTCGAGATTGTTCTTGATCAAGCTGCGGTCGCCATCAAACTTTCCACCCGGTTCAAGATACAAGCCATAGACATTGTCGTTGATTTTCGTGTCAGCAGACATCACCTGTCCTGCGCGGATCGAAAGAGCAAAGCGATTACGCAAGAATTCGCAGCGGGCCAAGAAAACTTCGGGAACGTCATCGATCCAAAGCCCGTAGTAGTTGTTCACGAACTTCACATTCTCGAAAATGCCCTTGGAACGGAACACCGTATTGCGGAAGGCGTTTTCGATAATCAGGTTCTTGATTTCAAAGGGGCGGTTTGCAGACACAAAATGGACGCCGTTCCAGCTCTTGATCGAATCGGCACTCTTGAAGACCACCGGAGCCGCATCGGTTCCGATAATTTTCACCGCGCCACGGAACATGAGCTTGGCGTATTCACCCATGAGCACGGTAACACCCGGTTCAATTTCCAGGGTGTCCTTTGCAGAGAAAACCGCACCCTGCTCCAGCAGATAAGGACTATCCGCCACCACCAGTTTCACCTTGCCATTCTCAATAGGCGGGAAAGGCATCTCCCCCGCGAGTGCACTAGAAGAAAGCGCAGCAACAACAACCCCAACAATCAACTTAAACTTCGAAATCAAAATTCACTCCTCAGCTTAATCTTCTGGATCACGTGCATATCGGGAATCACGCTATTAGCAACAATATCATTTACACTCAGATCGCCAGTCAATTCCATCCGAACGGTAGAAATCGCACCGTGCGTTACATCGAAGAGAATCGATCCTGTACCCACGATAAAGCCGTTACTTTCCATACGCAGGTCAGATGTAGAATCGGCCACTTCCTTGTACTTCAGGTTCATGCCGATCTTTGCCATCTGGACTCCATCATGAACATAGCAGTCTTCGAGCGTAAACGACTTGTACACCACTGTCTTTCCGGAATTGCCAGGAATTTCAACGGGACGTTCCCAAGTTTCACCCAGCTTGACCGCCTTGCCCGGCAGCAGCGGCTGCACCTTCAAGAAAATGCGGATAAGATCCAGCGCTTCCGTTCCAAGCATCACCGAATCTTCGATAAACGGGTCGCGGACAGCACCATCTTTAGCCATCTTGAACTGGAAATGCTCGGTGGACATGTAACGTTCCATGCTGCGGAACTCTTCGACCGTACGCTTGTCGGACTTGTAGTCCACCGAGTCGATTTTCAACTGGAACTTCGCAGAGCCGTCATCGTAAGCAGTCAAAAGCGTATTCGTGGCCCGAACCTCGAGATGGGTGTTCATCGCCTCGGGGGTCGCTTCGACAGAATCCGCCGTCGGGAGTATTGCGTTCAGAGAGGATTCAAAATAATAGGTCTGCGGCGGGACATTCTGGGTATTGAACGCGAGAACCACTTCATTTCCTTCGCAGGCACATAATACACACAGGGCTACAGAGCCCGTAAAAAGCTTTAAGAAATTCATGTCTAGAATGTAGTAAATCGTCGAATAAATTTAACTTGGGGATCCCTGAAATTCACCCTTGTTGCCGCTATCGCCCTTTTCGAGACGCATTTGTTGGAAAAATGCCTTTAAAAGGCCCAGACATTCGTCGGCGAGCACGCCGCCCACCACCTCGACTTCGCGCTTGAGTGCGTTGTTCGTAATCACATCGATTGTGGTGCCGCAGCCGCCGAAACGGGTATCTGGGGAGCCGTAGACTACGCGCGAGACACGGCTGTTGAGGATAGCCCCCGCGCACATCGGGCAGGGTTCGAGCGTTACATACAAAGTACAACCGTCCAGACGCCAGTTTTCAAGGTGACTTGCCGCCGTTCCAATTGAAAGGATTTCTGCATGGGCAGTGGCGTCCTTGAGCATCTCAATCTGGTTGTGGCCTTTACCGATGACTACCCCATCTTTCACGATAACGCAACCGATGGGAATTTCCTTCTCATCGAAAGCCTTTTGCGCCTCGCGAAGCGCCATGCGCATGTATTTTTCATCTTCAGAGGTATGAGGTATGAGGTGTGAGGTCGCAGCCTTCGGCTGCTTTGAGGTGTGAGGTATAGGGTTGCAGACTTCGGCCGATTTGAGATTTGAGGGTCGAGAATCGGCTTTGTTCATTTCTTCATCTTTCATTTATCACTCCTCAAAGGGGCTTTAGCCCCGCGCTCATACCCCAAAGGCACGCAGTGCCGTCCTCACAGACCTCTCCCGTAGGCGCAGTAGGAGTCTTCTTGCATGTAGTCGCCGTCATGATAGTAAGCGGCACGGGCGCGGCAACCGCCGCAGCGATCGTTGAACTTGCACTTGCCACAGGCACCGGAGTAGGCCTTGGTGCGGAGTTTCTTGAACACATCCGCATTCGCCCAGATTTCATCAAACGGAGTATCGTGCACATCGCCCGCCTCTTCCATCATGTAGGCGCAGGGGCGCACCTTCCCGATGGGGCTCACGATGCAGTAGCTGAGACCCGCGAGGCATCCGCGGCTGTAACGTGTCTTGATGTCCAATTGGTCTGCTATGCGCAGGAACTGCGGAGCGCAAGTGGGCTTTACGGGGATGCCGAGCGTGCGGCTCTTTTCCATAATCTTGCGGAGGAGTCCTTCGTATTCGGCGACGCGGAGCGCATGGCCTTCGATTTCCTTGCCGCGGCCGACCGGAATGAGGAAGAAAATCTGGTGGTTCACCGCACCGATTTCCTTGACCCAGTCCATGATGTCAAAAATTTCGTTCTGGTTCCAGTCCATAATCGTCGTGTGAATCTGGAACGGGAGACCAGCCGCCTTGCAGTTTTCGATGCCCATCATCGTCATCTCGAAGGCATTCGGAAGGCCGCGGAAGTCGTTATGGCGGTCGTGGTCGATACTGTCGATGCTGATGCCCATCGCCATGGCGCCCGCCTTCTTGAGTTCAAAGGCCAGGTCGTGCGTGATGAGCGTACCGTTGGTGCCGAACACCGGGCGAAGTCCCTTGCTCGAAGCGTGCGCGACCAGTTCCACAATATCCGGGCGGGTCATGGGCTCGCCGCCGCTAAAAATCATGATCTTGAACCCCGCCTTCGCGATTTCATCAATCAGTTTCAACGCCTCCGGCGTCGTGAGTTCGGCAGCCTTGTTCTCGCCTGCGTCCTGGTAGCAGTGCTTGCAGGTCAGGTTACACTTGTTGGTGGTCATCCAAGATACAATCATTTTAAATCCTCATTAATTTCATCCATGGATTGCTTCGTCGCCTACGGCTCCTCGCAATGACATATTCAAAAAATAGAAATTACAGCGACTTGAAAACCTTACGGGCGGCATCGACGGTGCGGTCAATGTCGCTTTCCGTATGGGCGGCACTCACAAAGATCGCCTCGAACTGGCTCGGGGCAAGGTAAATGCCTTCGTCGAGCATTCCAAGGAAGTAGCGGCGGAACAAATCCAAGTCGGACTTTTGCACATCGGCAAAGCATGTGACCGGGCCTTCGGTAAAGAAGATGCAACCCATGGAGCCCACCTGGTTTGTCGCAAGCGGAATTTCCGCCGTTTTTGCGGCGTCTTTAAGTCCTTCAATCAGGCGTGTCGTCATCGCTTCAGCATGCTTGTAATATTCCGGATGCGTCTTCAGTTCACGCATCGTGGCAAGGCCCGAGGCCATCGCCACCGGGTTACCCGACAGGGTTCCCGCCTGGTAAATTCCGCCGAGCGGCGCTATCTGCTGCATGACATCCAAGCGACCGCCATAAGCGCCCACCGGCATGCCGCCACCGATAATCTTACCAAAAGTCGTCAGGTCCGGTTTGATGCCGTACAAGCCTTGTGCGCAGTGAATGTCGACACGGAAACCGGTCATGACTTCGTCTACAATCAAGAGTGCGCCATGTTTCTTGGTTTCCTCGGAGAGCGCATGCAAGAATTCTCTCTTCGCGGGCACCACGCCCATATTCCCGGCCACGGGTTCTACAATGACGCCCGCAATTTCGTCGCCAATCTTATCGAAAAGTTCCTTCACGCCCGCCACATCGTTGTACTGGAGCGTGAGCGTGTACTTGGCGAGGTCCGCAGGCACGCCTTTGCTGCTCGGCTTACCGGTGGTAAGCATCCCCGAGCCCGCCTTAATCAGCAAGCTATCGCTATGGCCGTGGTAACAACCTTCAAACTTGACAATCTTGTCGCGGCCCGTGAAACCACGCGCTGCACGGATGGCACTCATCGTCGCTTCGGTACCGCTGTTGACCATGCGGATCATCTCGACACTGGGCACCAGTTCCATCACCAGCTTCGCCAGTTCCGATTCCAGTCCGCAGGGCGCACCAAAACTCAAACCATTCTGGGCCGTATCGGCCACCGCCTTGATGACGGCATCATGAGCATGTCCCAAAAGCATCGGGCCCCAACTGCCCACGTAGTCGATGTAGTCGTTGCCATCGACATCGTAAATGTGGCTACCCTTGGCTCGCTTGATAAACGGAGGCGTTGCCCCCACATTGCTATAGGCTCGCACCGGGCTATTCACGCCGCCCGGCATCAGGTTCTTGGCTTCGGCAAAAAGTTTTTCACTCAAAGAATGGTTCATGCTATAAAAATAGAAAATCCGGCCCGAAAGGTCGGATTTCCTAAAATCGAATTCGTTTATGAAACGATTACTGTGCAGCCGGAGCAGCGGGTTCTTCCGAAGACATCTGTTCGCAGGTAAAGCCACCCACGCCCTGATCGTAGAAGTATTCAGCAGAAGAGCCATCTGCAGACGGGCAGGCAAGTTCAGCACCAGACGGGCAACCGGTTCCCTGCGTTGCAGTCATCATGCCTTCCACAGAAGCGCAACTAGACTTGAGACCTTCAGCAGCAGCATTATCAGCAGCAATAGCCATGCAAGTATGGCTTTCAACGCCACCGAAAGTGGTGACCATGTCGCAAGAAACAACGCTCTTGCCGGACATCGGATCATCGCTAGCAGCAGAAGAGGAAGAGTCATCACCGCAAGCAGTGAAGAGAGCAGCAGTGCCGAGAGCGGCAAGAATCATAAGCTTTTTCATTTTTTTCTCCATAATATGATTTTGTGTCATTAATGACAGAAAGAAATATAATTCATTTTATGGAAAAAAGAACAAAAAAATTAACTTATTCCTAATAAATTGCGTAAAAAAGAATTTACAGCACAGCGGTTTAATGTATTAAACCCTTTTCAAGCGCTTCCTTGGCATGGTAAGTGATGATGATGTCGGCTCCGGCACGCTTGAAAGCGAGCAGATTTTCGCGAATAATGGCATTTTCATCAATCCAGCCCATCTTGGCAGCAGCCTTTACCATCGAATACTCGCCACTCACGTTATAGACCGCCACGGGCACATTGCTGATTTCAGCGGTTCCCCGCAGAATATCAAGGAATGCAAGCCCAGGCTTCACCATCACGATGTCAGCCCCTTCTTCAATGTCCAGTTCAACTTCACGCAATGCCTCGCGACCGTTGCGCACATCCATCTGGTAGCTTTTGCGATTGCCAAAATGCGGTGCGGAATCAGCGGCATCGCGGAACGGCCCGTAATAAGCGCTTGCAAACTTTGCGCTATAGGCCATGATCGGCGTATTTTGGAATCCATTTTCATCCAACTTTTCGCGGATTGCCGCCACACGGCCATCCATCATATCGGACGGGGCCACCATGTCGGCTCCGGCTTCCGCATGCGAAAGGGCGGTTTTCGCCAACAGTTCAAGCGTCGGGTCGTTATCGACATCGTTGTCCTTCACAATTCCGCAGTGTCCGTGGCTCATGTATTCGCAAAGGCACACATCGGTAATCACATATAAATCCGGGAACTTCGCCTTGATGGAGCGTACCGCACGCTGCACGATTCCATCGTCGTCGTAAGCGGAAGACGCCACTTCGTCCTTGTAATTCGGAATGCCGAACAAAAGAATCGACTTGATTCCAAGGGCCACGCAGCCTTCGAGTTCCTTCAAGATTTCATCGATGCTAAAGCGGAACTGCCCCGGCATCGATGGGATCTCTTCTCTTACATTTTCCCCTTCGACCACGAACATCGGGTAAACGAGGGAATCGGGATTGACGGCTGTTTCAGCCACCATGTTGCGAATAGTTTCATTCTTGCGTAAGCGACGTGGACGGATAATCATAACAACTGCGGGTTAAAGGTGTTTTTTCATAATATAACAAAAAAGGCCCCGCTGTGGGGGCCCAGAAGATTCAACTACAAATCACCTTGGTAGTTTGGCGGAACAATGAAGAACGCTTCGCTATATTCAATCGATGAATCCATACCGTTATTTGTCGAGATAAAGACATAGGCGCGTCCCACCTTCAGGTTATCGATTTTCTCCGTCATCGTAGCCGTCATCGTATTCCCAACCACCTTGGCATCCTTAATTTCCCAGTTATTATTATTCCATTGCTCCGGGAGTTTGTCTTTTTCCGAATCAATCGCGTGTACCGGATACTGCCCTATCGCAAGGGTCGGGTAATCCAAATCATCGGTAATAAATTCACCTTCGCTTAAGGTCACCTTGATCGTAAAGGTCGCATTGTAGGTTTCACTCTTCGTATTCAGTCTTTCCCAGGTCGGTTCCGAAATTTCAAACGTGGCCACCCTCGAAGCAGACTCCGTTGAACGAGCGATCATCGACTTTGCCCATGCCAACTGTTCTGCCGTTCCGTTGGGATCTTCCTTGTCGTCCGAATCAGATTTCGGTTCCTCGGTAACGGGGCTTGCCTCTGGCACACCTGATTCGACCAACGTGAATTCATAATCGTCTACACCAAACGGACTAATCGAGAATTTTCCTTCATGAATGTCGAGAGGAATATCATTTCCCATAAGGGTAATCGTCAACGAGCCTTCCTTGAACGAGTCCGTCGAGCCAGTCCAGGTTCCCTCTGCAACAACCGCGTTTTCAAATGTGGAAATGTTATTCTTTTCCTTCACCTTTTGTTCGGTGACAATAAAGGAACCGTCCTTGAACAGGTAGACGGCATCCACCATCGTCTTGGTCTGCCCTTTA
>NZ_JAZSAF010000065.1:0-48116 GCF_045601785.1 Fibrobacter sp. | reverse complement strand
CGTGATACCGCGGGCCTTTTCTTCGGGAGCGTTGTCGATTTCGTCGAAACGCTTGGCGGCGGCGAGGCCGCGTGCAGCGAGGGTCGTGCAGATTGCGGCGGTCAGAGTGGTCTTGCCGTGGTCAACGTGGCCGATGGTGCCAATGTTGCAGTGCGGCTTGCTTCTGTCAAAATGTTCTTTTGCCATGATTCTATCTCCAATTAGTGAGAGCCCAGATCGGGAGTCGGACCCGAGACCTCTTCCTTACCAAGGAAGTGCTCTACCACTGAGCTACCTGGGCTTATAGCCCGCTGACGCGCTCTCCGCATCAGCGGGCATTTTATCGTGGGCCGTCGTGGTTTCGAACCACGGTAGGCGTAAGCCAACGGATTTACAGTCCGTCCCCTTTAACCACTCGGGCAACGACCCATTTATGTCGAGCCAAAGATAGGAATCGAACCTACGACCGGCTGATTACAAATCAGCTGCTCTACCAGCTGAGCTACTTTGGCACATCCTAAATTCATTGCTGAACATAGAAGTGTGCCAAATTTAATAAGATTTAGTCCAACTTGTCAATGAAAAAACGCCAAAATTACGATTTTTTTTCATTTTTTCTCATAAATATGTACACACGATAGGCTAAATAATGTGAATAGATTGTGAATAAGTTCAACAAACACAAAAAAGCCTCTTCCGGAATCGGAAAAGGCCCTAAATTATTCTATTTCAGCGAGTTAGGTCAATTCTATTCGGACCACATGTCCTCGAGCGTCATTTCACCCGACAGGAGCGCCGGGCAGACGGCCTTGCGCTGAAGGACTGCCATATCCTCAAGCGTGCTGCCATCCGAGGTCGTCGTGTACGTGAACGACCCCAACGAACAGGAGACATTTATCTTATCGGAGTCATTCGTGTAGTTCGCGCATATCTCGTACTGGGTCGAACCATCAATGCCCGTGTAAGTTTCCGTAACGGTAAACAGGTCCCCTTCGGCAACCGCCTGCATCCGGGCAGACTTGTCCGGGTAGACGACTTCTACCGTCAATACGCCGTTTTCCAGGTTCACATCGCAAGAACTAGCCTTTTCGCCAGAATAGACGCCTTCGACATCCCCTCCCCACTCGCCGGGGAATTCAATGAACACATTCTTGGTCGACTTATAGAAATCGTCGCACCGCTCTACGCCTTCCTGGACCTGACCATTAATAATAGTCTGCATCCTTGCCGCGTCAGTCACGCCAGGGAGATCAAGCACCGCATGGACGCCTGACTCGGTGCAGGTCACCTTGCCGCCCTGGGCCGCAAGTCCATCCCTGGTTTCCTCACAGCCGTCTTCCACCTGGGCCTGCAGGATTCCCGTCATTTCGATATCGGCGACATAACTCGACGCCTGCGAGCCCAACGTCGTTTCCATGACCGTCGTCATCGTGGAGTTGTAGGTGACCAGGTCCATATTCATGGAGATCGTGACGGAGTTGTCAGATGCATAGACCTTGCACTCCATGGCTGCGGCATCGCCCTTCGTAAGGGTGCGGCTGTATTTCAGTTCACCACTGGGCCCAGAAGGTCCGGTAGAGTCGTCGGAAGAGCAAGCGGCAAACACCAAAGCAGATGCAAGTATTGGAATAACTTTGTTCATAGTCATATTCCCTCAAAAAAAAATGTCCGTCTGGAATATAGTAAATAGTTTGTCAAAACATGTGAATTTTACGATTTTGTATATTTAAACCATGGAAACTTGCACTTTTAAGCACACCGCGCGGATTGACGTCCGCTACGCAGAGACCGACCAGATGGGAATTGTACACCACGCCGTCTACCCCATTTGGTTTGAACAGGCCCGCACCGAATTCTTCCGCGCCGTTGGCGCAGGCTACGCCGAAATGGAAGCCGAAGGCTTTGCAGCCCCTGTCTTGGAGCTCTCCGTGCGTTACAGGCAGCCCACCCACTACGGGGAATTCGTGGACATCGAGACGACGCTTGTCCGCGAAGGGAGCCTCAAGTTCCGCTTTGAATACAAGGCATTCGTGAACGGTACGCTCTGCACCACGGGGTCCACGCTACACTGCATGACCAAGGGTGGCCGCCCCACCCGCGACCTGCCCAGCGGTTTTAGCAAACTTGAATTTGTAGAAGGATAACCCGCGATACCTAGAAGATATTGCACCCCTGTTGACACAGTTCCTTCCAGCTTTCTATAAGCTCGCTACGCCCCAGTCCATTGCGAAGAGGCGCACGGATATACGCCTTGTTACTACTGCAATCTGCCGAGCCTTGCGCGCCCAAAGCCTGTTTATACTCAGAACAGAGATCACTCACCATTTCTTTCGAATAATTCTTAATATCGCTGCCACCGACTGCATCTGCAACTATGTTCATATCCATTTCCAGCTTATCAAGATCGGCTATGCTAGACATAACGACGTTAAGCGATTCGCCGTCATACGATCCGAATACATTAAATACTAGAGAGATGCTGTTTCCGTCCGAATATATCTTGCAGGACGATTTGGCCGTCGCATCATAGCCTTCGATCGGGCACAAATATTCCTTTTCATATTCTACGGTTCCCTTGTCAGAGCCAGGCAAAATGCTACTCGGATTTAGCGGAATGGATTCGTCATCGGAAGTGCTATAGGAATCCGCATCGTTATTGGAAAAATGGAACCCGTTAGTTCCGCCATCTCCATCATCGGAACATGCAACCAGGGCGAACGCAACCGCACACGCGGCAAGGGGCATCGTGAATTTCATATTTGTCTCCATGCTGTACAAATGACGCTTTTAAATATAATCTTTTCTTCACGAATCCATACCGGCCCTTTCCCGGATCTACAAAGATTGCGCAACTTTTGTATATTTGACTTATGGACCAGCCGCTCGCCGAAAGATTACGCCCCAGGAACCTCGATGAGTTCTTAGGCCAGAACAAGATTCTGGGCGAGCAGAGCCTGCTTCGCAAGAGTCTCGAAAACGACAGCGTACCGAGCATGATTTTCTGGGGCCCGCCGGGCTGCGGAAAGACGAGCCTCGCCCACGTGATTCGCCAGCACACCAAGAAGGCGTTCGTGGCACTTTCTGCGGTGGCCAGCGGCGTCAAAGAAGTCAAGGAAGTCCTAGCGGATGCCCGCAAGATGAAGGCGATGTTCAAGGACACGATCCTCTTTATCGACGAAATCCACCGCTTTAACAAGGGGCAGCAGGATGCGCTGTTGGGTGCCGTCGAGGACGGCACGGTGACGCTCATTGGCGCCACCACCGAGAACCCGGGGTTCGAGGTCAACAGCGCCTTGCTTAGCCGCTGCCAGCTGATTTTATTTGCGCCCTTAAGCAAAGAAGATTTGCGCACGCTGATTTTTAGCGCTCTCCGCGACCATCCGCGTGGGCTTCAACTGAAGGATGTTGAAGTCGAAGAAGCTGTTGTAGACAAGTTAATCGCACAGTCCGATGGCGATGCACGATTCCTGCTGAATCAAATCGAATGGATTGGCAAGAATCTAGGCGACAAGAAAGTCATCGACGAAAAACTCCTGGAAGAATTCCAGTACAAGAAGCCCCTGCGTTACGACAAGGGCGGCGAAGAACATTACAACCTGATTTCGGCTTTGCACAAGTCCGTTCGCGGCTCGGACCCCGATGCCGCCCTCTATTGGCTGCACCGTATGCTGCAAGGCGGCGAAGATCCGCGATTCATTCTGCGAAGACTCATGCGCATGAGCATGGAAGACATCGGCCTTGCCGACCCGAACGCTTTACTGCTCGCCACTTCGGCACGCGAAGCCTACGATTTTATGGGAATCCCCGAAGGACTCATCGCCCTCGACGAGCTCGCCATTTACCTTTCGCTTGCGCCCAAGAGCAACAGCGTGGAACTTGCGGGAATGAAAGCCGACCAAATCGTGAAGCAGACAGGCACGCTCCCTGTACCTCGCGCCTTCCGCAATTCGGTCACGAAGGTCGGCGAAAAGTTAGGCTACGGAATCGATTACCAGTACGACCACGACAGCCCCGGCGCCTACTCCGCCCAAGAACACCTGCCCAAGCAGCTCGAAGGCGTCGAAATCTATGAGCCCAAGCCCTACGGCAAGGAAAAGCAACTCGGCGAAAGGCTCGCGCAATTAAAGCAGATCAAGCGGGAAAAGAACCAGAAGTAACATGCCGACGCTGGCCCTGAAACAAGTTCAGGGAAACCAGCAGTATGAAACGCAGCGCTTAGTCGCAATGATTGCGTTCGTAAATCCGGTCGATCGCGGCCCCGATGGGACTGTGCTGCACCTTGTCGATTGCCTTCATGGTCTTCTCTTCAGCACCATCTAGGAAGTTCATTACTTTATTATAAATACGATTGCAGCCGGCCTCCCACGAGGGGCCAATTTCTTCCATATAATTGGCAGCGCGTTCCAGGGCATCACCCACCTTCGCATGGAACTTTTCGACGGCATCGGGAAACAGGTCATGAGCAATGTCATAAATATCGTCCATAATGCCGAATAGCAGGCCTTCGGATTCTTCCTCTTCGACTTCTACAGCTTCAATCGATTTGGTGTTTGCATTTTTAACCATAATGTACTCCTTTGTTTTTGAATAAATCTAGCCACGAGCGTTCTTTGCTCAAATAGGCATTATTTTTTTGTTCTACAAGCCGAAACCTTTAAAAACCGCATATTTACGGATTTTGCCCTTTTTATTGAAAAAACGCAAACGGCAACTTCAAAAATGGAACTTTCGTTTTTAGGGTCGATGCATTCCTTTTTTCGCTTGCGAAAACTATCTTTAAGGTATGATTAGCATCTCTCAAAAAATCAAGGTAGCCGTGTCGCACCTGCTGCGTTCGCAGATGGAATTGGACGTCGAGGACTACGGACTGAAAAGCCTGAGCGATCTTTGCAACAGGATACTCGCCCGCTATGCAGAATTTACGCCGCCCGATCCGACCAAAATCGGTACGGACGATACGCTGTACAAGAACGTGCCCCCGCTCCAGTTCACGCTGAACCAACCCGGCGAAAGCTTTGCGAACTTCGCGAATTCCTTCGCCAAGAACGTAGGCACCAAGATTGCGCCCCTTTGCCGCTATTACTTTGAATGCTACGTGAACATGCCCCGCGGCAAGCGAGAATGCTTTATCTTCCGCACCGAGCTGGACAAACTGACCGCCGCCGCGGAGTCCCGCGCCAACGTTTCGCTCACCTACCGCGGAGAGCGGAAGTGCGTTTCGCCGTGCTTCTTGGCGTTCTCGCCGTCGCAGGTGCGGGCATACATGGTGGTGTGCGATGACAAAGTAGAGTGCGCCGCTGCCGGCGAGCGATTCCATTCACTGCGGCTCTGCCACATCCGGGGAGTCGCCCCCGACACCGCAAGCAAGGCGTTCCACTGCCAGAAATTCGAACTTTCACGCCAGGCAGAAACTTTCCACGAACACTTCGACCCGTTTTTGTGCTATGGGCAGCAGGTAAAGGTGCGACTCACCGAGGATGGCGCCAAGCGCTACAACAAGCTCACCACCAACCGCCCGAAAGTGATCGCCAAAGTTTGCGAAAGCGGTTCAGCGCAAGCTGCCGCAACCGCCGAGGTAAACGACGCCGGCACCTACACCTTCGAATGCTCCGAGAAACTCGCAAAGGTATACTTTCCGCAATTCCTGAGCGACGCCGACATCCTAGAACCGCGAGATTTAAGGCTCTGGTTCAAAGAAAAGTTCGAGAAGGCCGCGGGAGTGTATAAGGGCATTTAACATTTATACTATATGTGATGTCAAGTAGCTTCATTTTCAAAATGAAGCCAAATGTAGCTGAACCAAACGATGGAGGATGTATACAGAGGAAAGAAATTAATCCAAAAACCCTCTTAAACCAATTACTGTTTTCTTAAATACGTTTTTCTAATTAAGCTAAACAAAGTCTTCATAATAGCCAATTTAGTGATTTAACAACCATTCTTGAAACATTTTTACCTTAATTCTATATTGATCATTAGGTTCTTTTTCCAGCACCTCTCGATCAACAAGATGTTTGAGAATTTTATTTTCTTTTTCTTTATCATCTAACGCATTGATATCACATTTTAAAACAGATGGCTTATTTTTTGTGTTAATGGCTATATTTCTTAAAATTTTTAAAATCTCACTCTGTGGATATTCTTGTAAATCTTCAGCCTCTCCTGCATTAATAAGATTATCAAATTTATCTTCCGTCAACGCCTGCTCACCCTTCACAAATGTTTGCGCGACATCATAAACATCGGATTCGGTTACCTTTATTATTTTTTTCTCATTCATATAATCAACCAATCTATCGCAGAATATTTGGATATAATATGGATTCCTGGACGTGTATTCAAGTATACGGTCCACAGCGTTCCCCACAAAGCGACTAGAACCATCTTTATCTAAAATAGGTTTCTCAATCAAATCTCTAGCTGGTTCTTTAGCTAAATACGTCAACCGAATGTCTTTAATGACACCAAAAGCATTGCGAGCATAGCCTTCTTTTTTGAAGGACGGCACCACATCTTGACCAACAAGGACCACAGAAAATTGAGCTCTTTCATTTTGTGTAACGGCCTTCCATTGTTTCATTATAGAATCAGAAACTTGTTCTCGCTTTATTGCTGTATACATATAAGTAAATTCATCTATCATAACAACCAAATTTTTATTTTCCCATCCCAAAGTTTTAGAACAGGCAACCTTAAATTTGATTATATATTTTATAAATGTGTTAACCGGATTTTCTTCATCTTCTTTCTTAAATTCTGATTTTGAAGGCAAGTCAAAGTGAGGAACCACGTCTCCTGCGATCTCTTTTAAATCCAATTCTTCTTTTATACAACTCAAAATTTTGTAATAGAAGGAAACCTCCGAAATGTCTTTTATAATTTCCCCCATACTAAAGCTTATGCAAAAAACTTCACCCGTATCCATTAAACTCTTACGCAAATAATTCAACACAGAAGATTTTCCACTTCTCTTTTGTCCATAAATAATAACTTGTTTTGAAGGACAATTGCTAATGGCTTCAACGATATTTTCAATAAATGATTCTCGGCCAAAAAACATTCCTTTTGATTTATTAGGAATCATGGGACCACCATCAGCAAAAACGGCATAGGGATTATTTATTTTTTCAAATTCATTTGAAGAATAAAGTTCCAACGAACGTTGCACCTGTTCTATTTTTTGAATATCACCAACTTTGTACTTGCATATAACATTCAATGAAACAGCTTTTTCTTCTTTAACTTTTTCAGAAACACAAATATCAACTTTGAAAATATGGGCTTCACCACCTTCTATTGGATTTGTGTATTTATCGTCAAATGCCAAACATTTTACATCATCCGTATTTAAAACAGAAATTGTAATTTCGCGAATAGGAGAAGAATTCTTATTCGTTGATAATTGAAATTGCAATGTGACTTGACCATTTTGTTCTGCAACCGTTTCTGACGACAAAAGATCAATATTCAGTTTTGGTTCACTCATTTTTACAACATCGTCGAACGCTTTTTTTAGAAGATTAGAAGTCGTATTTAACAACGGAAGGAACGTTTCATATGATAACTTCGTTGGGTAATTTCTAATTTCTTCAGTAAGCGAATTTAATTGACTACGCGCATATGTATAATTAGAGTCCTTATTTCGAAAACCCGATGCCTTTATAAAATCATCTATTGCAGAAGATATGTTGCTAATAATGTATCCTAGTCTTTTTCGATCCATTTCACAAAGCCAAGACTTATTTTTACAAGCTATCAATGGTTCATGCCACTTTTCAATCATGATTTCAAGATTGCTGTAGTTTGAAATCGTGAGCAACAAATCCCCCATTTGTCTTATTTCAAGATTTAGTTTTTTTCGAGCTTCATTCCATATATTATCAAATTTTTCCATATTACAAGAATAATCTATTTCAAACTTCCATTCTCGCAATATCGTAACAGCTTGATTCCTGTACTTATCATGGCAAAACATTTGTTTTATAACACTTGCCGCAATATCCGTGTTATACAGCAACATTGCCAGCAAATGAAACCATTTTTGCATACTCAAATTTGATGTAAAAAAACATTGCAATGCAAAATTTATGCTCGCTCCACTTTCTTTTCGTAATACAGCATTGATAAGTTGTTCCTGAGACAAGCAATCTGTCAATAAATAATATGCTACCTGCGCTTTTAATTTTTCTGCACTATTTTCAAGAGCAAAGGCCTCATTGTAAAAGAATCTAATAACATCATTGTTGCTTTGTTCAAGAATATGATGTGTTGCCATATCATTACAAAATGCAGCCATTTTAGATCTAAATTCCAATCCATTTTCGGGCTCTACAACTTGCATCAACTTCGCTTCAGTCAATAAATATTTTGCGCGTTCTTGAGCTCGACCTTGAGTATTCTGTATAAGCTTTCGGATTTGGTAAAGTGTTGAAATGTCAAATTTTCTAAATTCTCTCGCAACAGCAGAAATACCATAATAGTCATTATAATTATCTAGAATCGCCTGAATATAAGGACTTATGCCACTAATTAGGGGCTCTTGCATTACTTCAGATGTTTTTTCTTCCGTCTCATTTCTCAAAATTTGACTATTAGAATTGATGATAACATTTTTGAGTTCTTGCGCTCCTCTATGTTCAGAATCTATTTCTAATATATCGTTTAAAACGCTTAACGCAAGTTGATCATCATTAAGTTTATAATAAAGTACTTTTGCTTTTTTTTCCATTAATTGCGTTCGTTGCCATACTTTTAAATTGAATTTGCCATTATCTAGCAACTGGTTGGCAATCCGAAGAAAATTTTCATAATCACCAATAGCGTAATAGACATCTTCAAATATTTTCAGCACAGAAATAGATTTCGTAAGAAAACTTTCATATGAAGGCAAAATAGCTTTAGCTTTTTGAAAAAAAAAGTTCTTTGATTCACTATCTTCGGCGATGGCCTGCATTAATGTTGTAATTACATTTTTTATAGACTCTTCTTTTCTTACATTATTATTTATGCAATTTTCAAAATGCCATAATGCCGATCTATAATTTTTCTTTGAAAGTACATATTGCGCTATATCATATTCTTTAACTAGTTTTTCATACGCCATTTTGACGTTTCTTAAATATTCTTTTTCTTTTTCTATCGCAATATTCTCTCCCACAACGATTTTAGTATGCCAAAGAATTTGTCGTGCAGCTTTTATTCTATCTCGTGCAGCTTTTATTTTATCAGATGTGACAACTCTTAAATTATCTTCACTTGTCAATTCGTGTATAAGCTCAAAAAGTTCCTTTACTGTTTTTCCTCCACTATGCACATAAACCGTTTTTTTCCCAGTTATTTTATTTATTTCATATGAGTAAACAATTAATTTCCCTTTTAACTTTTCTACATCATCAATTTGAAAATCTAAAATATTTTTCAACCTAAATTCTATCAACTCATGACTTTTCAAATCCTCTATATACCCACATTTTTTTGCAAAATCCTTGATTTCACCATTAGCAGGAATTACCTTTGACAAAAAAAACTGATTCTTATTGGTTTCGTATGGACGTACTTTTTGAGGGACAGAAAGGTCTCCCTTTTTCGCGCTTATATTTTTTTTAGAAATTATAATTTCATGATTAGGTCTATGGATAGTATCAAAATGAACGTTTTTTATATTCAATACAATCAATTCAAAATGTGTTATGTCACCCCCATAGAACGCCTTTTCTTGACCAGCTTCAGTTTCTATAACGAGAGTATTTGAGCGTATGTTTTTTATTTCGCCCTTATACAACACTCCTTTAGAATCTTCTAAAGAACAAGTATCGCCAATTCGACATCTTTCTTTTATAATTTTAAAATCAAACATAGCACTTTTCTACAAAAAAATTATCAAACAACATTCATTTCTTACACGAAAAAAACTATTTACTCTTCAAATGTCCTTCATACTCAAAAATTGCATTTTTTATTTCTTGACAACATTCTCTAGCATTTTCTATTTCTTTATCTAACTTATCAAAAGGATTATTATGTGCAATAGGATTTCTCAGTTTCGTTAAAAAACTAAATTTATCATTCCAACACGTCCATTCACCTTTAAACACATATTGATTGAACCATGTATGTTTAGGACGAATAAAAATATCAAATATTTGGGCAGTTAGCGTAAAATCAACGAGATGATATTCTTTCATTACAGGGAACTGTTCTACAAGCCTATCTTTATTTGACTTCAAGTCACTAATATTTTTTTCCCAATTTTCCAACTTAAAGTGCTTATTTGGTGGATTTATTAGTAGCTCTTGTTTTAATTTTTCTTGCCAGCCAGCACCACCATATTGTTTATCCAAAAAATCTTTTACCAAATGACGAAGCATATTCTCGGTTTCCGACCATATAGAAAAATAAGGCAAGTTAGCATAAAATCTTCTACGAAAATCTAGCGTACTATAATCAGAAAAACATACATATGCATAGTCATTCCACCGTGGACCAACTAAGGAACCGTTAAAGATTTTTTCCTTTTCAGCAATTGGTATTTTTCGAATAAAATTATACCGTTCCAATTGTTCGATTTGTTTTGGATTAACATCAAATACAGGACCAATAACAACCTGAATCGCGGCATTAAGAAGATTCTCTTTTTCCAAAGTAGACACAATGCCGTCCAAATTATTCATAAGATTTAACGATGGAATATTTCCCTTTACATTTTCCTTTGTTCCACAATCAAATAAAAGGAAATTAACTACATCCATAAGCCACGGATGATTCCCCGTTAAATAAAAAACATCCGAAATATAATCATTATTGATGGGCCAGAATTCTTGATAACGCGTCCAATATTCCTTCGCATCTTCTTCAGAAAAGACGCCCAATCTCAAATCAGAGAAAATCCCTGCAAAATTTGAAATCGCACCATCTTTTGATTCAATTTCATCAATGGTTTTTCTAGAGCATGTTACCAAGCATAATTTTGAATCTGGATTATACGCAAGTTCTCTCAATAGCTGAAAATCTGCTACATCAAAATAATCCTTAACACTATCAAATTCATCTAAAACAAATATGATTTTAAAATTCAGTATCTTCCTTACAAATTTAAAATATTTGAGAACTAAACTTCTAATAGACTCTTCATCATTCACTGTTTTTAACGGACAAACAACTTTTTCAACAATTTTTTTATATCTACTAGCCAAATCAGAATCGCTATTAGTTTTTATCTCTAATTCGTCATCACAATCCAAAACCATTTTTTTAAAGAAGAGAGTTGACGTGTTAGGCATATTGGTGCTTAACGTCGCCATCGCCTGCCATATAACATACGTATTTTCTTTATTCAGCATTTCTTCATTTTCTTTGAACACCTGCCAAGCTAAACTAGACTTTCCAATTCTCGGAAGTCCCATAATCGCAACACAACCATATTCATCACCCAAAGTACAGGCCTTTAACTTTTGAATTTCTTTTTTTCGCCCAACAAACCGGGAACCTTTTACAATAGAACCATAGCCAGCAAACGGATTTTCCATTTTCACCTCCTTAATGTTTTAACAACCAAAAAACTCTTTTTTGTGTAATATATCACTTTTTCAAAAAAAATGAAAAAAATTCTTGACAATGCCCTGAAAAAAATCTATAATAAGGGTATCTGTGGAGAAACCTGCAGATTTTGGCAAACTACGCTTTGCCGCTCGTTCTTCGGAACGGGATCTTATTAAGAACTACATAGGTCTCTATTCGGGACCGCTTCGAAAAACTAGGCCAGTTGGCCATAGCCCGCTTTGCAACCTAGGCGGGAGGTTAGTTTAGGTTGGTTGAAGCGGTTTCGGGGCCTAGAAGGATAGGATCCCATGAAGAACGCCAATCTCCCCCTTGTCATCAATTGGCATATTACCGAAGCCTGCAACTATAGTTGTCAGGGGTGCTATTCTAAATGGAGCTGCCAAGGCGAAGCTTGGAACGATCCCACGAATGCACGCAAGGTTATCGAGAACATCGCCAGATTCCATCGGAACCTTTTCGGTGAATCAGCTGCACCCTGGCGCCTAAGCATTGTCGGTGGAGAACCAGTCCTTTTTAAAGACAAAATTCAATTTGTCGCCAAAACGGCGCACGCTTACGGCGCCGAGGTTTCCGTCATCTCCAACGGGAGCCATCTAGAAAACATCTTCCCATTTGCCCGCTTGCTTTCGCAGGTTGGGGTTTCTCTTGATTCCTTCTCGCACGAAACCAATCTCAAAATTGGCCGCCATTGCCACGGCAAGACCTTATGCTATGAAGAGATCGCTTCCAAATTGGATACTCTCCGCGCCATCAATCCGAAAATCCGAATCAAGGTGAACACAGTCGTCAATCAGAACAATTACAACGAGTTCTTGGTAGATAAGGTCGCCGCTCTTGGTGCCTCAAAATACAAGATTCTCCGTCAAGTTCCCTTTGGCTGTTGCAAGGGGGTTACTGACGAGCAATTTTTCTCGTTCCTGCGCAACAACTACCGTGAGGATCTTTTCGCGTCAGATGGCGCGCCTAGCCAACACATTTTCGTGGAAGACAACGCAGCAATGATGGAAAGCTACTTGATGATTGCTCCGGATGGGCGACTTTTCCAAAATGGTCAAGCCGAATACCGCTACAGTCAACCACTCATGAGCACGCCCTTTGAAGACGCCATGAAAGAAGTCGGTTTTGCGAAGGAGAAGTTTTTCAATCGCTATACATCGGTCGCCACAGACGCAACCATCGCGAAGATGAAAATCGCTTCTGCAGCATAACCCATAACAACATCATCGTTACTTGGATTCACCCTAACAAGGAGGCCTGAAATGCTTTTGCTCGCAGCAATCATTCTTGGCAAGATTCTTTAGGAATCTCACGCCCCGCTCGGAGGCGCTAAACTCGAGCCCGTTCGCCTACGGCAAAAAGGCTCTTCTATCTAATCGGTTTGCCTGAAACCAGAAATTCGGGCGATATAAGCTCTTTACCGCATTCGCTCTGAAGAGCCAAACCTATTACGAAATCAGGATGTCCCTGATATCGTTTCGCCGCCATTGTGCGGAGGAGATAGAAGATGCTGAACAAAAAAAACACGCGGCACGCCCTGGTTGAAAGAACTCTGAAGGAAGCGGACCAGCCCTCCTTCAGTTCAATCTACGAATCTTGTAGAGAAGAGTTCGAAAAGTCCGCTTTAATCCACTTCAATAAGCACCCATTTGATTACGAGATGGCAAAACTGCCTGATCACAACAAGCGGAAACAGAGGTTTGTTTTTTCGGAAGCATTTTTCGCTCTTGTGGACGCTTGGAACACTCACAATCCGTCAAGGGGGTCCATTGAAACCTGGGTAAGTCGCAAAATTGAGTGGCGGTTTAAGGGACTGTGCAAAAAAAGATATGACGCCAACGAGGCCCAAAAGGCAATGAGGTGCTACGGAGGCGAGGGCAATGTTTCCTTGGGAGGATATGTCAAATACGGCAACGCTATCGTTTGGCGACAGTATGACACCGATAACCACGAACAAGCTTCACCGAAAATCAGTGATGTTGAGATGATGAAAACGGTGTTAGAATCGGTCCCTTCCCAATGTTCCGCTCACAAGATACTAACAACCTGGATTCAAGAAAGGGCGAAAAACCAGGGTGACGTTGCACAAAAGCTCAACATCACACAACAAGCCGTCAGCAAGGCCCTCAAAAAGGTCAAGAAGAAAATTGCAGACAGACGCCAAGTGGAATTCCTTGAAAGTTTAAGGGAATAAACATGGTCGAAAAGCGCCAAGGTTCCCTGCGCATGGGAAAATGGGAACCGCCTCACTTTTTTCAAAAAAATGGTTGTAGAACCCAAAACAAGCCCTGATATAATAAACAGAACCGATACAAAAACACCAACAAGGAAAGGAGTTCAAAAATGAAAAACAATCAAGAATTCATCAACAAAATGGAACACGACATCGAGTCGTCTGCCCTTCCCGAGGCCATCAAGCGCAAGCTGATTGCCAACCTGCTGCTGCTCAAGGGCAGGAAGGTGAACCTGCTCATCACCGGCGCCACGGGTTGCGGCAAAAGCTCCACGATTAACGCGCTCTTCGATGCCGACGTCTCCAAAGTAGGCGTGGGCGTGGATCCCGAGACGATGGATATCGAGAGGTACGAACTCGGTAACCTTATCCTGTGGGACAGCCCGGGGCTTGGCGACGGCAAGGAAGCCGACAATCGTCACGCGAGAAACCTGACGAAAAAGCTCCTTGAGCGCGACAGCGACGGCAACCCGCTTATCGACCTCGTGCTGGTGATCCTCGATGGCAGTTCCCGCGACATGGGCACGTCATTCGAACTCATCAGCAACGTGATCGTGCCGAATTTGGGCGAGGACAAGGGGCGCATCTTGGTGGCAGTCAACCAGGCCGACATGGCCATGAAAGGCCGTGGCTGGGACCGCGAGAACAACAAGCCCGAACCCGAATTGGAGAGCTTCCTCGAAGAAAAGGTGGAATCGGTCAAAAGGCGCATCAAGGAAAGTACGGGTGTCGATGTGGACCCCATCTACTATAGCGCAGGCTACAAGGATGGAGACAAGCCGCAGCGCCCCTACAACCTGACGAAACTCCTCTACCAGATCATCCACTACACGCCCAAGGAAAAGCGCACGATTTACGTGAACAACATCAACCGCAAGCGTGAAATGTGGAAGGATGACGACGAGCTCAAGGACTACCGCAACAGCATCATGGACGACATTGCCGAATCTATTTCGGAATGTGCCGACATCGGTGCCGACGTGGGCGAAAGCCTTGGTAGTTGCTTCGGTAGCTTTGGTCGCGCGGTAGGCCGTTTCGGTGGCCGCATCATCGGTGGAGCTTTCGGTGCAATCAAGAGCTGCGTCAAGTCGGTCTTCGGCGGTCTCTTCGGCTGGTAACAACAGATAGACCAAATAGCCTCCAGCGCCAAGGTTCCCTGCGCATAGTAAAACGGGAACCACCTTTTTTCAAAATATTGGTTGTAGAATCAGGACTATGCCCTGATATAATATACAGAATCATTAAAAAATACCAAGAGGAGTGAAAATGAACTTTTTGAACTACCGTGAAAACGACATTTACCATCGTGTGGGTGACGACCTGCCGCTTGATGTGCTTATTGTGGGCGCTACAGGTGCAGGCAAATCCACACTCGTGAATGCCCTTATGGGTAAACCCGTCGCCAAAGTGGGTACGGGAGTTGATCCCAAAACAATGGAAGTGCGCCAACATTCGCTTAGCAACCGTTTCCGTGTGTGGGACACGCCGGGTCTTGGCGATGGTGCTGCTGCAGATGCAAGGCACAAGAGAAAAATCGTAGATTCGCTGCTGAAGACATACAAGAAGGATGGCGAGCTCTGCCTCTTTATGGATTTAGTTCTGGTGGTGCTCGAAGGTGGCATTCGAGATATGGGTTCGTGCTACTCGCTCTTGAACGAGGTGATTGTTCCCAATATTGAACAAAACCGTATTCTTGTAGCAATCAATCAAGCCGATATCGCCATGAAAGGGACACATTGGGATCCCGCGAATAATAGGCCTGACGCGGAGCTTGATTCGTTCCTGCGCGACAAGGCAGATTCGGTCAAACGGCGTGTTTACGAGGCAGCGGGCGTTTCTATCCGTACACCGGTATATTTCTCGGCAGAGACGGGCTACAATGTGCAGGCAGTCATTGATGCTGTCGTAGCGCAGATTCCGCAGAAGCGTCCAAGTGCAATTTTAAAACGTTGCGCATAGTTCATGTGGAGCGATGCCGCCCTTAACCTCTCAAAAACAAAAGGAGATTTCGTTATGGAGAACAAGAAATTCATCAACATTACCCTGCTCGCACTTTGCCTGTTCGTCTTTCAGGCGGTAGCCTTTGCCGAGGACTACCATGTAAATGTCTTGCAAAACGTCCAGGTGCCCGGCGGTATGTCCTATACCGATGTGGCGTCCGCGTTGGTTCCGTATTCAAGGATTCCTAGCGGCAAGCTTAATCTCAGGTATAATTTTACACTGGATACGGACGGTGAAGATAGTGACAACGAGTTCATCCGCTGTATCATAAAGATTCCTGAAACAAGTTTTAAACTCACTGCGTTTGACGGTGTGCAAACCTTTAAGTCCGAGG
This sequence comes from Fibrobacter sp., assembly GCF_045601785.1. Classification (GTDB taxonomy): domain Bacteria; phylum Fibrobacterota; class Fibrobacteria; order Fibrobacterales; family Fibrobacteraceae; genus Fibrobacter. The sequence goes on along the minus strand of NZ_JAZSAF010000065.1, from coordinate 32,013 downwards.
ATGAGCCGATTTCTGCAATTTCTCAGGGGTATGACTACGCGGAATTTCTCATTCCGGTAAGAGAGGCGTGGAAGGGTATGGTCGAAATCCAGATGACCATCTCAAGTAATCAAGTTGGTTCTGATTTGCCTGTGGATATATCCTTCTACGGTCATAAAAGGACGAAATCCTCCTATCTTCCTTTTACTTCGAAATCCGTTCAGGATATGGTTTCCGCTGGAGAAATAACCTCTGGTGAAGACACCATCAAATATGTCAAGGGCGGATACAACCCGTTCTCTATGTCGAGTTCCATGAAGCACTATACAATTCAGGTGGTTAGGTAAAATGAAGTGCGCCCTTTTTGCCCTTTGGGGCCTTATGCTCTGTCCCCAATGCTTTTCGCAGTCCTTGTTCGACTCCTCGAAAAGCATCTACAGTAATCATGTTCAGCTTTTTGATGCCGAGCAAAGTATTGTAGACGAAAGCCTTTCCATATATAATCCCGACAAGAAGGCTTTTGATGCCGAGAAATCCATCTATGACAAAAGCTTGACGGTTTTCGGTGAAGGGGAAAGCAAATTCGGCGTTTATGAAGTTATCGCTGAAAAGGGTTTTCAGAATATCACCCAGTCAGTTTCGGAAAGTTCTGAATACAGCATTGTAGAGTCATCTGTTTCTGGAATTTTCGGAAAATGGCATAAGACAGTCTTGGCTGCCGACCCGAAAACAAAGGCGGACTTTATCAGGTATCTTGCAGACTGGCAGTGGTCCCAAAAAGAAGATTTCCTGACATATTCTTTAAACCGTGCCGAACAGGAAAAAAAAGTGGCGCGTTGCTACAGCGCGGCTATTGCAAAGTTTGGCGTGGGCACGGCCATTGTTGGGACCGTATGGATTGTTTCTTGGGTGGTCCCTGGCGGGCAGGTGTTTTCGGTTTCCCTGTTGGTCATTGCAAAGGCGACTACCATTGCTGCATTTAGCGGCGGTGCAGTGGGCGGGCTTCTGTCCGCAGGAATCTCGTATGCGCAAGGCAGACGTGGCGAAAAATTACTCTACGAAACCATAAACGGCACCGCCGACGGCTACCTAATAGGGGCTTTAACGGGAGCAGTTCTTGAATCGTATTCGGCGGTGAAAACGTTTTCGAATGCAATTGCCGTCGAAGGTAATGTATACACGAAGTCTAGGCTTGTGTTTAACGCGAAAGGCGTTGAAATTGGCAAGGCGATTCGTTTTGCCGGAGTCGAAAACGCTGATGACATCTATTATGTCGGAAAAAATTCCGCATCGATTTTTGACAAGTCCGGCCATGAAGTTGCAAAAGTTGCCAAGTACAAAGATAATTTTGTCGTGTACAATGACAGGGGCCGCGTTCTTGGGTACATAAAGGATGGTGAACTGCAGTCTTACTGCGATCCGTACAGCCCTGCACTCATAAAGGGGCAAAGCAGGGCGCAGCCTAGCTATTACACAACGGAAGAAGTGAAAAGCCTGGCTAGAGCAAATGGACAGTATAATCCCAAAACCGGAAACTATATAGATGCAATTGATGGTGCAGAAATCGTTGGTACGCCAGAAATGGGGCATGTCGCAGGTCGCGAGTACACAAACGAACTGCAACGAGCCTTTATGAACGGTCTTACGGAATCTGCGTTTAAGGAAAAAATGCGAGACCCGTCTCTTTACCAGCTTGAAAGCATGGCAGGGAATCGGAGTCACGCAAGGGAGGCTGTCAGGCTGACTATTGATAGCTTCCGTGGTGTAAACAAAAAAGTAGGAGATGAATTATGGAACGCATTGTCAACGCGATAATCGAAGATGACTTCGAATGGTTTGTGGAACTTGTGAAGGAAACCGTTTTTAATCAAGTAGATTCAAACGGATTTACGCCCCTGATGTACTGCATTCTGCATGAAAGGCCGCGGATGGTTGATTTTCTGCTTGAAAATGAAATTGACGTGAATAAACAGAATAGCATCGGCAATACGGCTCTTTTCTACGCAGTTTTCAAGTCAAAGGACAAGACCGAACTGATCGAAAAACTGCTAAAAAAAGGTGCCAACATGAACATCGCAAACAAGGTCGGGGTCTCTCCCCTATCTCTGGCGAATTCCATGGCGAATGCCCATGTAAAGGATTTTATGAACAGCTGGAAACAAAAGTGAAACTTTCTCATTTTTTTCAAAAAAAATGGTTGTAGAACCAATACCAAGCCCTGATATAATAGATAGAACCGGTGCAGGTGCACCAAAGGAGATTCACAATGATCGAAATCGTCGCTAAAACAATCGGAACAGAAGTCGGTGCAATCATCGCTAACGCGGTTGCGGAACATTCTGACGAAATCCTCAACGGATCACTTGAACTTGCAGGAGACGCCGTTGAATTTGCTGGGGAATGCGTATGCGATGTTCTCAACGGTATCGGCAGTCTGTTTGATCCGTAAACATAACCCGTAATACGGGTGATAGCGTAACGCTCTCGGCGCATGGTAAACAGAGAGCATCAATCTTCTGTAGGAGAAACAACAATGAAGCAAGTCCTCATGGTACTTGAAATCGTTGCTGCAGCCATCGCCATCTACGAAAAGATGAGCAAGAAAGACAGCGAACGTGCTTAGTGCAAGCATTGCACTCTGTGAACATGCGTGTGCCCCCGCGCTTGGAGAGGGGTGAAACAATCGTAGGAGAAAGACTATGCAAGTCAAAGAAGCGATTGAAGTGGCGAAGACCCTTATTGATGCGGCAAAGCCGATCATTGAGGCGATTCAGGAAGCCGCAGAAAAACTCGGTAAGTAGTGTTGTGGATCACCGAGAAAAGCGCCAAGGTTCCCTGCGCATAGTAAAACGGGAACCACCCCTTTTTTTTCATCATTTTTTTCAAAGGAGCCCTTATTCTATGAAATCTAAACAATTGATCCGCACGTTTCCCTTCGGTTACAGGTGTCTACGCAACCATAACGGAAGTATACTTCTACTACTCCAAACAAAAAGTGCCACCGGCTATGTCTTCGTGAAAAAGGTGCCCCAAAATCACAGAATGCCTCCAATCAACCAAAATGAAATAGACCTTCTTCAATTGGAATGGCGCGATACCAACACTATTATTGACTGGTTTAGCGATGATGCCTGTCGTTATTTCATTACAATGACCACTAAAGAAAATTTGAACCATTATGATTTGACTTTGCACGCCTTTTTTGGCAACGATACTTTTGAAGTTAAAGGTTTTTTCTCTGAAAATAAAGGCGAAAAACACCGTGAACGAGTCTATAACGAAAGATATCTGGAACAAGTTTCGTCTGACTCCTTGATAACGAAATTGGATTTCACAAATGAACGATACGACATTATTTTCCCCGATGATCCTTTATCGCATTGCAGAAGACTCGGTGAAGTCATTGCGATGAACGCCATCTGCCCGCCAGATGCCCTCTCGCACCAACTTGGAAAGACGAACTCTCACAATGACAAATCCTTGGAGAACAATGATGAACCCGACGTTGAATAGGTCCATGCAAAAAATTGGCTCTGATCGAAGGCTCCCTGTGTCCCAAGTTGTCAAGCCAGGCGATGTTCTGCATACGCAAAACCAACAGTCTGTAACGCTTGGCTCTGTATTGGGTGAAGGTGGCGAAGGCTCTGTTTTCAAGACGAATACACCCTACGTGGCTAAGGTTTATAAGCCCGAAAAGACAACAACGCACAGGCTAGCAAAACTCCAGGCGCTACTGCGTATGGGACTCGCATGCCCCGGAATCTGCCTCCCTAAGGCTCTGCTTTACAATTCAAAAAACGAATTTGTAGGCTATCTGATGGAGAAGGCAGAAGGCGTAAAACTTCGCAATCTTTACATCAAGCCTCTTCTTAAGAAGAAATTTCCTCACTGGCGGAAACGCGACCTGGTGGAGCTTGGCATAAACATCTTGCTAAGAATCGGTTACTTGCATTCAAAGGGAATCATTCTGGGGGATATCAATCCGGACAACATTCTTGTTAGAACGTCCAAGGAGGTTTACTTTGTAGACTGCGATTCTTACCAAGTGGATGGGTATCCGTGTGCTGTAGGAATCATTCCGTTTACCGCTCCAGAACTTCAAAAAAAAGAAACGTACAGCAGTTACCTTCGTACCATAGGCAACGAAAATTTTGCCGTGGCAGTCCTACTGTTCTCTCTGATGGTGACAGGACAAATGCCATACAACCAGAAAGGAGGCGAAACCTCTCAGGGAAACATCATCAACATGGATTTTTCGTACCCCCTTGGAAAGAAATCCAACAAGAAAACTCCCAATGGTCCCTGGAGATTCCTGTGGAGCCACCTGCCAAAATACCTAAAAGAGGCATTCTATGAGACCTTCAGCAAAGGGGGTAAATATTCTACCGAAAGTACTCGACTAAGCGCCTTAGAATGGCACAAAAAACTCAACTCCTATCTAGGCTTGCTTGATACGGGAAAAATGGGCGAGCAGGACAAAATGTCGGAAGAAATTTACCCCACTCGTTTCAAGAAGCAGATGGGAGCCACCTATGTCAAGTGTCCCCGATGCGGCGAAGACGTCGACAAGTCCCATCTCTGCAAAGAGGGAATCTGTATGGAGTGTCAACGAAAGATGTGGCTTTGCCATCAATTGAAAAAACGCGCTTCACGAATTCCAGTAAGACGAACCTCTCAAAGCGTATCTCGCAGTTTTTTTAGCTGCCTGTTCCATTAATTCGAAAACCAAAAAACACAAACCCAAAAGGAAAAACATCATGAAAAATGAAAATCTCATGAACCTCGAAGACCTCGAAAATAACCCCTCTACCCGCGTGCCGGTATGCCTCGTTCTGGATACCAGCGGTTCGATGAGCGGTGACCCCATCAACGAACTCAGTGAAGGCGTGCGCCTGTTTTACAACGCAGTTCGCAGCGATGAAACCGCCCTGTACTCTGCCGAGATTTCGGTCGTAACATTCGGTGGCACAGTTTCTCGCAAAGTAGACTTCAACACCCTCGAGCAACAGTCTGAAACGCCCGAGTTTTACGCCAATGGCGGAACCCCCATGGGCGAGGCCATGAACATGGCACTCGACATGCTGGAACAACGCAAGTCCGAATACAAGGCCAGCGGTGTGGATTATTACCAGCCGTGGATTGTCTTGATGACAGATGGCAGACCCAATGGTGATAGCTCAGAACTCTCTAGGGCCATTCAGCGTACCTGCGACATGGTCAACGAGCGCAAGCTGACGGTCTTCCCCATCGGTATCAGCGAAGAGGCCGATATGGATGTGCTGGCAAGGTTCTCTCCGAAGCGTCCGCCCCTCAAGCTGCAAGGGCTGAACTTCCGGGAATTTTTCGCATGGCTCAGCAAGAGTGTGTCAAAAGTTTCCCAGTCAACGCCGGGCGATAAGATCCAGCTGGACGTAGACGGCATCAAAGGTTGGGCGGAACTGTAATGTGGTGTACATTGGAATGCGCCGTGCAAGGCAAGGGCCACCTGAAAACGGGTATCCCCTGCCAAGACAAAACCTACTCCATCGTCAAGGGATCATGCACCGTATGCGCCCTTGCCGACGGGGCGGGCTCCGCCTATCTTTCTCACTTTGGAGCCGAAACCGTTACGAAAACGATTTGCGACTACATGGCAGACAACTTTGACGCCATAATCAACGAAGACGGAGTCTCTGTAAAGCAGAATATTCTCGCAATCGTTGGCGATAGCCTCAATAACCTCTGTCAAGAAAAAGGTTGCACGGTAAAGGATCTCGCTTCTACGCTACTATTCGTCGCAGAAAAAGCCGGGACATTCGTCATTTGCCACATTGGCGATGGAGTCATCGGATACGTCAAAAACGACAAGGTACATGTAGCCTCCCACCCAGAAAACGGTGAGTTTGCAAATACCACAGTCTTTACGACATCGAGCGACGCCATCGCAAGCATGAAGATTATCAAGGGGAACTTGAATCAAATTTCAGGATTCATCTTGATGTCCGACGGCACGGAGGCTAGTTTCTACAATAAACGGGATAAGGTTCTTTCTCCTTCCCTTACCCGCCTAGTAAAGCTAGCTTCCACTTGCGACGCCGGCTACATGTCTCGAATGTTGCACAATACTTTCGAAAATCTTGTAAAGCAGAAAACCTCTGATGACTGCAGCATCGTATTGATGTCGCATTACGCTGATGGGGCTGGTTACAAGAATCTTTCCGAGAAGGACAAGTGCAACATTCTTGGATTGCCCAATACGCGAGCATCGCGTAAAAGGCAGCAAAGCTTTGAAATTGTTCTTGAGGTTCTCCAGACATGGAAAACCTACAGCGCAATAAAAGGTAAACTGCATTGGCGAGGCAAAAAACTGTACAGGGTTCTTAAGCAGCTTACAAAGGCAAAAATTGTTGAAGTTCGCGAGGATGGACACTACAAATCCGTCCTCCGGGCTTTTTAATGACTTTTTCCACTCTGAATGACAAAAAAAGAGTTACCAAGACGTACGGAAAAATTTTTTATACGATTATTAATCTTTTGTCCACCAAAATAGATATATTATGTGGTATGAAATACAAAGAGTATCTTGACACAGCTAGAAGGCATTTGGAATCATGCCAATGCTTTTTTTATAGTATAAACTGGTCAGAAACTCTCACAAAAGAACGAATATTAAAAGCTAATGTTGTACAATTAAAAGAAGAAAAAAAATTATTAAAAGACAAGCATAAACTAATAGCGAAAAAGACCTCCCTAATAGAGCAAACAAACAATTGGACAAGTGAAAAAAAAATCCTAGCGAAATGGCTAGAGCGAAGAAAGAAACGTATTGAGTTTATAAGAACCTCAATACGCCAAAGGGAAGAAGAAATTGAATTAATTGATAACACCAAACAATTAAAAGAAAAGAATTTATTAGAGGACATCCATTCGCTGTTAACAAAAAAAGCCTCCCTAATAGAGCAAATAAACTATTGGAAATGCATAAGAAGGGCCACAGAGGAAAGGCTTCTGCGAAGAAAAACTCGCATAGAAACGAAAAAAATTTTAATGAGCCAAAAAGAGAATCTATTAGGAAGAGTACATAACGAATTAATACGAAAAGAAGAATGGTTAAAGAAAAAACAAAGCCAGTTGAAAGAAAAGGAGCTTCTCTTAAAAGACATCTTCTATTTATCGGGTTATATTTTTGAATCTTTTATAGTTTTTAAAATTTACGAAGTAGGATATAGACATGTAAGAGATATTTACAGAGAGCGTGGAATAAAATTCGACCCTGATAAATATGACGTTACAGATTTTATCAAGGAGTTTACAGAATTTACAAGAGTTGATTATTATCCTCGAAAAGTAACTAAAAATGGACAGGTCATCCTAAGACGAACTGGCACTAAAAGACACAACGGAAAATGGAGCAGATTAGACGATGACGAAATAGAGTTTCTAGAAAATATTGAGGGACTTTGCGCAATTGAACAGCATAAGTTTCAAGAATTATTTAGAATGATTCAAAACAACCAGGTTCTTCGTGACGCAATGTTCCCTCAGTCAACAAACATTCCCCTTTTCTTTGTAAACGCATCTCCAGAAGTCGAAAACCTTATAAACAGCTGGTGTTCAGGGGTTCGATACTCAGATCCTTCTGTATGGGAAAATATAAAGAACTATATCAACGAGTCCACCTTGAAAGATCTTTTAAACATTTGTCAACAAATTAATGAAAAAATCACTCAATTCTAGAGGTATCCATGATTCTCGTATTAAAATACGCTAACGAACTCCAGCTTTTTTTGCAAAAAAAAGTTGACTCAGGCATTATTGAGAAATTCAAAATTTTCGTGCGAATCGGTTTTCAGCTTGATGCATATATATTCACAGATTGTCAAAATTCACAGACCATAGAATCAGAATTTTTTAAATACGTCACTGACAAATATGCCAAAGATTCTATTGATCCCCAAAAAATAAGAATTTACTTTAACATACTTCCTCTTTCCGAACTAGAAGATTCCTATTATTCCAATATCGTTAGCAACGCAAACACCATTGATTTGGGGCCACATTACAGACTAGACTCTATCATTGGAGACAATACTGCAAAAAAGGATGATTCTCTCCCACCAATCATAACCTTCTATAGCTATAAAGGCGGTGTAGGAAGAACCACTAGTATGGTTTCTTACGCGATTCATTTAGCAAAAAAGGGCAAGGCCGTTGCTGTTATTGACTGCGATCTGGAAGCACCCGGTTATATAAATTTCTTTAATTTGTCCGAAGACGAAATTCTCGGCAAAGGCGAGAAAAATGGCATAGTTGAATTTATTTGCGATACACAATTTAAGGGAACAGACGTCAACATAAGTAATTACATCATAAATATTTATGATAGTTTAAATATTAGCAAAGATAGCGCAATCCTTGGACAAAAGTATCCTGAACTAGGAAACATTTGGCTAGTCCCTGCCGGAAATTTAAACGGGTCCCCAGATGATCCAACATATAGTTATAACAGGGATCATTATCTAGAAGGCCTTTCAAAACTCAATTTAGGAAACACATCAAGTGTTATTGAAGGATTTAACCGACTATTCCGTCAACTTCAAAGTATTGGCTGTGAAGTTATATTAATTGACTCAAGAACTGGATTTAATGATATATTTGGAACAGCCGTATTACACCTTTCAAAATGCGTCGTCGGTTTTTTTGGATACAGCAAACAAAATGAACCTGGCTTCTTCCATCTCTTAACAAAGTATAATCAAAGCGAAAACCCCTTCAAACTAAAAATCGCCTATTCCATTCTGCCAGAAGATGAAGACGAAAGTTCATCCTCACTTAAGCGAATGCAGAATTTCATAATCAAAATTTGTAATGAAAAAGAGATCCCCCCCTATTTTCTCATTCACAGAAACCCCGTTTTAGAAAAACTTGGCACGGCCGACAAGAAAAATGACGAACAATTTATAGAAAAGAATTCATCATCTGAAGAGAAAGATCAATTTGACGATTATAAGCGTCTTTTTGAAGAACTAGACGACACTCTTTGGCCCCCAAAAGTTGCAGAAACTATAGAATTAGAATCAACAGAAAATACTGATGATCCAGAAAGAAAAAACGGCATTTTGGACTTATCTATAAATACACCCGCGATAAAACTTCGCAACATAATTCTTCGTCACTTAAAGAATGTCTTAACAAATGTAACAAACTTTGCAGAAGACACAACTATTGAAGAAAAAACTTTCTTTTATAGAAAATGTATGAAGGAATTATTTAATAGAGACGCGTTTATTATCCAGGGATACAAAGGAACAGGAAAAACTTACTTATATAGGGCATTAAAAGACGAATCCATCTCAAAGGAATTACAAAAATGGGCTGGTGTTAATGATGGGAAAAAATATGTCTTTATTAATATTCTAGCCTCAAAAAAAGACGAGCCATCTTTCCCATTCAAAAATATAGCATATAGCAAAATAGAAGAATCCGAATATTATTTTAATTGTTTTTGGCAAATTTATACTTGGAACAAACTTCTTTTGGACGATGGAAACACTGATTTAAAAAGTATTCGCGAATCCATACGAGCTAAAAGCAAATTAAGTCAAGAAGTATTACCTATTGATGGACAAGCCGCAAAAATCAGATTCGATCGTCTTATTGATGACGACAAAACCCTTTTATATATTGAAGAAGATTTGAAAGCCTTCAATGAAGAATTAGAGAAAAAGAATATCAATATTATTGCTTTATATGATCGTCTAGACACTTACATCAACCCCCTTCACTGGAATAAAGCGGTATCACCCCTTATTGACTATTGGCAAAACTATTACACGTATAGTAATATATATCCCAAAATATTTGTTAGAACAGATTTATTCAAACAAATTGAAGGAACAAATACTGCGAGACTTTCAAACAATATAATAAACATAGAATGGACTATAGAAGAAGTTTTTGCCTACTTCTTCAAATTAATTTTCTCTGACTCAAACGCTAGCGACGCATATTGGATTCTCGCTCATCAGATGGGAATCAACGATCAATATATTCGTTCAACTCAATTACTTTTTGGCGACACAAACAATCACAAACAATTCAAATCCCTAAAAAGAGCGGAAATGGATCCTGTAGTCTATATTTTCTTTGGGAAAATAGTTCGAGGACGTTTAGGATCCTTAGGAAAGCCATGGGACTACTTCGGAAATGAGCTTGCTAATGCAGACAATAAATCCATAAGTTTAAGACCATTCATCAACACTCTTAACAAGAATGCTGTAGACAAAGCTCTCGGGACAGCAGTTTCAAATGTCACTGAAATTATAAGTTCCGAAATATACGCATCTAGGGAGGTTCGTGATTTCGCAACAAATCAATATTTTGACGATCTTGCACGAGACGAATTCAGCAAGGACTTATACAAATTTAAGGAAGTTATTCGAACCGCAGGCGGCGAAAAATATAGATACAAAACACTCAATGAAACGAATTTTGAAGACTTGATGGCGGATACATTTAGAAGAATTGGCGATAGTAGTTCCTCCGTAAAAAGTATAACCGATTTAAAGAGTCTCATTTTCGCCAACGGCATTATGGCCGAAACAATAACCACACGTGGACGTTTCTACAAATTCGCACCAATCTACTGGTACGCATGGGGACTAAAAGATGAACCTATCAAATTCAATAACCAATACACCCCTCTCAAAGTTCAATTAACCAAAACAATTCAACCTCCGATAAAAGCTCAGGTGTTCAAGCCTGATGAAGCTATTCTTGCTCGCATCAAGAGGTCTCAGCAGCAGGCCCAAAGCCGGCGTTTTAGCGGCACATTCAACACAAAACCGCAAAGTCCGAAACCACCTCAAAATACCGATGACGACAACATGCCCTTTTAGTCTATAAAATACACCCCTATATCCCAACAAAAAGAAAAAAAATAACATTTTCAAACTTTCCAAGTTCCACTTTCTGGAACTTGGATTTTTTTTGTATTTGAATCCGGCCATAGCCGAGGTATATTTATCCTCCCTACCAAAGGATTCTTATGAACAGCGAAAACGAAGCGATAAAGTACTGCCCATTTTGCAAGAACCAAGTAAAGAAATCTCCTGACGACATCCGTAGTGACATTAACAAGTTCCTGTCGCCTTATTTTGACTTGTACGGAGACGACATTATTACCGATATTCTTGACGACGAGATTATTCAGAGAAAGCCCGCCATGCCTGCGTTGCACATTGAACGAGGCATATTCGAAGATCCGCGCGATGGCGAGCTCTACGAGACGGTCATTATTGATGGCAGGGAATGGTTTGCCGAGAACCTGCGGTTCCATTGCAGAAATAGCGTCGTTCTCGATGATAACAACGTTTATCTAGACTGTTTCGGTCTACTGTACACTTACCACGACGCCAAGAAATACATTCCCGAGGGGTGGCGGCTGCCCACGATCGAAGATTGGGATTCCCTGATTAATTTTGCCGATGAAATCACGTGCAATTCCACCAGGTCGCTTATGCATAAGGACGGCTGGAAAGGTACCGACGGAGTGTACCCCATTGACAATTTCGGTTTTGGAATTTATGCCGCGGGCTACATCGATATCTTAGGAGAATCCGTCTACGTTGCAGAATCGGGAGATTCCGAGGTGACGAGTTTCTGGGCCGACAGTTCAACGGATTGCAATAGCGAAGGCCACCACGCCATCAACAGTTTGTCTTTGAGCAAGCACGGGTGGGAAAAGAATTACCGCGCCCCGGATTACAAGTTCTCAGTCCGGCTGGTGCGCGATCAACAACCCTAAAACTGCTTCAGCAACCGAATTCTCTCGGGCGTATCGGGGTGGGTGCAGAACATGATGTTCGCCTTCGCGATGAGGCCCTTGAGTTTCATGTCGTTGTCGAATTCTTCGTCGGGGTGGATGATGTAGAGTTGCGCCACGTCGCTACGGCGCACGGTGTCGAGGCCGGGGTAATCCGAGATTTTCTGCAGGGCAGAGGCGAGCGCCCACGGGTCGCCACAGAGTTCGGCGCCGCCCGCATCGGCTACGTACTCGCGGGAACGCGAAATGGCAAGGCGTGTGAGCCAGCTGAAAATGTAGCCGATCGTGCTCCAGATCAAAACAAGAATCAACGCAAAGATGATGATGACGCCACCGCTTCCCCCGCCGCGTCTGTTGCGGGAATGGTTGCGGGAGCCGCGGAGCATTGCCGAAAGTAGCTTCATCGATACCATCTGAATGGTCGAAAAAATTCCCACGAATACGATACACACCACCATGAGTCGCGTGTCGCGGTTCTTGATATGCGTGAGTTCGTGGCCTACGACGGCGGCGAGTTCCGTATCGTTTAATTTGTCTATAAGTCCGGTCGTGAGCGTAATTGTAAACGAGGGAATGTCGATTCCGCTCGCAAACGCGTTCAGGCCGTTATCTTCGACGATGTTGATCTGCGGCATCTCGATTCCGCCTGCAATGCAGAGGTTCTCGACAATGTTGTAGACGCGCAGGTTATCCTTGCGCTCAAGGGGTTTCGCATGCGTCGCATGGCGTATAATGGCGGTATTCGCGCAATAGGCGATAATGAACCACACGCCGACAATCTGTAATGTGTAAGGAAGCACCTCCCAAAAACTATGCCGCACTTCGGGCCAGTGCAGAATGCCGTACTTCATGTAGGTGGCGTGGCCTTCGGGGCACCCGCCTTCGACAATCGGGCAGAGTACGCCAAAAAAGTCCAGACACAAAATGACCGCAAACACCATCACCAAAATAATAACGGGGAACAGGCACAGCAGCAAGATGCTGTTGCGGTTGTTTCGCCAAATCTGGGTCTGGATACCTACGTATTTCATTGAAGGCGCTCGCGCCTAGTCAACCTAGAACTTCACCTCGGGTGCCTTGTTCAGGTCTTCGCGGCTTTCGGTCGCCTCGTACATGGCGGCGCGCTTGAACCCGAACATTCCAGCAACGATGTTGCTCGGGAACACTTCGCAGGCGTGGTTCAATTCGCGGGTCGTAGAGTTAAAGAAGCGGCGGGCGGCAGAGAGTTTATTCTCGATGTCGGCGAGTTCGTTCTGCAGCTGCAAGAAGTTCTGGTTCGCCTTGAGCTCAGGGTAGGCCTCGAGCGAAATGCGGAGCCCCGCGAGTGCACCGGAGAGAGCCTTGTCTGCCTGCACCTTTTCGTCGACGGTGGATGCGTTCATGGCTGCGGCACGGGCCGAAGTCACCTTGTCAAGCGTTTCCTTTTCGTGAGTGGCGTAGCCCTTGACGGTGTTCACCAGCTGCGGCACCAGGTCATAGCGCTGCTTGAGTTGCACATCGATGTTTGCAAACGCATTCTCGCGGTTGTTGCGCAGTTTCACGAGTCCGTTGTACAAGCTGATAAACCAGGCAATCAGCACCACCACGACAATGCCGACAACAACTCCAATAGTCATAGATTCTCCTTTTTTTGCGTTTCTATGCTAAAAGTATATAAAAATCGGGCAATGTACCCAAAAAAAGCGCATTTTTTAGGATAATGCGCTCGAAAAATTGTTTTGGGGATATAAAAAAGTAAATGTTGCAACCGACTTGGGCTACTTGCAGGTGAACCCTTGCAGTTCAAGCCCCGCACGCATTTCTCCGTAAGTCGAGGTGCGCTTCATGTCCATCGCCCGCATGAACCTGCAATCGTTATCGATGTGGATCTGGAGCCCTGTCAGGGTGGTGGTCACCTCGCCCTTGCCGCTTGCACGCATCTTCGCGATGATCGCTTCGCGGTGGTCCTCCATCTCGGGCGGTATGAACACGTCGGTCACGATGTCCACGTTATCGATTTCAGTTTCACCGAACACGAACGAAATCGTCACCAAATTCTTCAGACCGCTGAACTGGCCGTTAACCTTGCAAACGAGATTCTTGGGGCTGTTCTTCTTGGACTTGGCAACCTTCTTGGCCACATTTTTCTTAGGCGTGTACTGCAGCGCCGAAAGCAGCTCCTGCTCCTTGACGACTCCCACCAAGCGATTGACAATCTTCCCGTCCTTCACCAAAAAGAACGTGGGGAACGCCTGGATAGGAAGAGTCGCCTTGATGTTTTCGATGCCCGGCTCGTCGATGCCTACCGTCGCCACCTTGATATCGCTGTAATTCTTTGCAATGCCAATCAGAGTCGGGATCATGACAAGGCACGGCGGGCAGCTCGTAGACGTGATGTCGAGAATCACCGGCCTGTCGGATTTCAGGACTTCCTTCTCGAAATTGCTGTCGTTGACTTTCACAATCTTGATGTCGTCAACAGGTGCACCCTTGGCAAATACCGTGGAAAAACCACCCATGACCAGGGCGAGTGTCATGGCAAATAATACGAGATTCTTGAAAAAGTTCATGCCGATAAAATAGAAAACTGGCCGAGCAATAGAAAAAAGCTATTGCCGTTCCAGCGCCTCAACCACTTCCACATCGGCGGGGAGCCATTCCACGGAATGAAGTTCCGCGGAAGAAAGCCAACGGGCCGCCTCGTGCTCCAGGAGCTCAGGTGCCTTGCCACCCACAATGCGACAGTAATAGCAATGCATGGTCAGGTGAAATGCCGGGTAGTCATACTCCACCATACACAAAAAATCGCCCACGCCCACATCGATGGCGAGTTCTTCCTGGAGTTCGCGCGCAAGCGCCTGCTGTGGAGTCTCCCCCGCCTCTATCTTTCCGCCGGGGAATTCCCAGAAGCCCCTCTGTTCGCCATAGCCGCGCTGTGTAGCAAAGAAACGGGTTCCCGCCGAATGCGGGTCCCCGTCACAAATAATGCCTGCAACAACTTCGATTCGCTTCATGCGGGCAAATCCAATTTTTCGTTTATTCTACGACGCCTTCTTGCGGTTCTTTTTCGGAAGCTCGATGAGCTTCTTTTCAGGCGCCTTCAGGCCGTTTTTTACGATCTCTGCGGTCACCACGAACTGCTTGTTGCCGGAGCCCGGCATCTCAAACATCGCACGCTGCAGCGTCTTTTCCATCACGGACCTAAGCCCGCGGGCACCTGTCTTACGGACCATCGTCTCGCGGACGATTTCCTTGAGGGCGTCGTCTTCGAACTTGAGCTCTATTCCGTCCATTTCGAATAAACTCTTGTACTGCTTTACAAGGGCGTTCTTCGGCTGCGTCAGAATGTTCAGGAGTGCTGCCTCGTCGAGTTCTTCGAGCGCCACTGCCACGGGCAGGCGGCCCACGATTTCGGGAATCAGCCCGAACTGGATCAGGTCATCGGGTTCCAGGAGCTTGAACAGCTCGGAAAGCGAATTTTCTTCGGCGCTGCGGATGTCGGCGCCAAAACCCATGCCGCCGGTGTTCACGCGGCGGGAAATAATCTTGTCGAGCGTCTCGAAGGCGCCACCGCAAATGAACAGAATGTTCTTGGTGTTCACCTGCACAAGCGGCTGTTCCGGATGCTTGCGGCCACCCTTGGGCGGAACGGCCGCCACGGTGCCTTCCAAGAGCTTTAAAAGGCCCTGCTGCACGCCTTCGCCGCTTACGTCGCGGGTAATGGAGGGGTTCGCGGTCTTGCGGGCAATTTTATCGATTTCGTCGATGAAGATAATACCGCGTTCGGCGCGGGCCACGTCGTAGTCCGCAGCCTGCAACAGGCGCACGATGATGCTGTCCACATCTTCGCCCACGTAACCCGCTTCGGTCAGAACCGTCGCATCGGCAATGGTAAAGGGGACATCGAGGAAGCGCGCCATGGTCTGTGCCAGGAGCGTCTTGCCCGAACCGGTAGGCCCCACCAGGAGCAAGTTGGACTTCTCAACTTCGAGCGCATCCGGGTGAGCTTGTTTGTAACGCAGGCGCTTGTAGTGGTTGTACACCGCGACAGAGAGCGCGGTCTTCGCCTGGTCCTGGCCGATTACGTATTCGTCCAGGTGAGCCTTGATTTCGGTCGGGAGCGGGAGCGGCTTGGAGGATGCCTCGGCAGCGGCAGATTCCTGCTTTGCACGCAGGCGGTCCTCTTCGATAATGCGGTGACACATGGAAACGCAGTCGCTGCAGATCTGCACGCCTGCGCCCGTAATCATCTTCTCGACTCTTTCTGCGGGCTTGCCGCAAAAACTACAAACCACCGTCGGGTGATTCTTCCCGCCTCGATACATTAAATTCCCTCTTTCCGCGGAACAAAGATTTCGTCGATAACGCCGAACGCCTTGGCCTCTTCGGGGCCCATATAGAAGTCGCGGTCTGTCTTGGCGCGAACTTCGTCGATGGACTTGCCCGTGTGCTTAGCGACAATTTCTGTCAAGGTGTCCTTGGTGCGCACGATTTCCTTTGCGGTAATCTGGATGTCGGTGGACTGGCCGGTAGCGGCCCCGGACGGCTGGTGGAGCATGATGCGGGAATGCGGGAGCGCATAGCGCTTGCCCTTAGTGCCCGCCGCAAGCAGGACTGCAGCCATCGAAGCGCAGCTGCCGATGCAGATTGTCGCAATGTTCGGACGCACATGCTGCATGGTATCGTAAATGGCAAGCCCTGCCGACACGTAACCACCCGGGCTGTTGATGTACAGCGTGATATCCTTTTCCGGATTCTCGTATTCAAGGAAAATCAACTGGGCCATGACGTTGTTCGCCACTTCGTCGTTGATGGGCGTACCCAAAAAGATGATACGCTCCTTGAGAAGGCGGGAGTAGATATCGTAGGCGCGTTCACCGCGTCCGGTGGTCTCTATGACGGTAGGGATGATCATTCAGTTTACCTCTTACTTGTTTTCTTCAGCGGCCGGACGGATACCGACGATGAAGTCGGCTGCCATCTGGACGCGCAGCTCGTCACGCAGCTGGTTGATGCGGCCGGACTGGCGGAAATGACCCTTGAGGGTTTCGAAGTCCACATGGTAGGCCTTCGCCATTTCCTGCAGGCGGGCATCGACAGCGGCCTGATTCGGGCGGATCTTTTCTTTTGTTGCAATAAAGTCGAGAATACGGTGCTTCTTGATTTCGCGAGTAGCTTCGGCAGAAAGACCGTTGATCTGTTCTTCGGTCGGTTCCACCACATCCTGTTCGCTCTGGGCGTTGCGGTTCAGCGTCCACTTGATCAGGTCGTGGATGCGAGCCTTCGGCACTTCGAACGGGTTGGCTTCGATAATCTTGTCAATGGCTTCATTGATAGCCTTGTTCTTGGCGGCATCCTGCTTCTGGCTAGCGAGACTTTCGGCCAGGTTGTTCTTCAGCTCTTCGGCATCCTTCACGCCGATCTGCTTGCAGAATTCTTCGTCCACGGTCGGCGGAACAATGGCGCGCACGTCGGTGACTTCCACCTTGAACTGTGCGGTCTTGCCGCGGTAGCGTTCATCCTTGTGGTCATCGGGATACTTGAAGTTGATTTCCTTCACTTCGCCGGCGGTTGCACCAGTGAGGCCTTCGTCGAATCCCGGAGAGGCGGATTCACCGAGCAGGCTACGGAATTCCTTGTTTTCCGGGAGTTCCTGCTTTTCGCCGTCGATCACCACTTCGAGGTAGTTGCCAACGACCATGTCGCCCTTCTGGGCTGCGCGGTCCACATGTTCATCCTTGCTCCACATCTGCATCAGGCGGTCGTATTCAGCCTGGACTTCTTCTTCGTGAACGGCGGTTTCGGGAACGGTGATTCCCAGGTCGGCGTAACCCTTGATGTCGATCTCGGGATCGATTTCGACTTCCACCTTCAGTGCGATGTCATTTTCCTTGTCGTCCTTGAAGTCGATGACCTTGAGGCCGCCAACGGGGATAATGTTTGCCTTCTTGAGTTCATCCTGAACCATGGCGTTCACGACACCGTCCACAGCTTCGTGGCGAATGGCTTCGCCAAACTGCTTCAGGATCATGGCCTTCGGCACCATGCCCTGGCGGAAGCCCTTCATGGAAACCTGCTTCTTGTACTGGGCAAGCTTCTTTTCGAAAGGAACCTTGAGGTCAGCCTGCGGGATGGTGATTTCGAGGGTGCGCACGGTTGCGCTTGTTTCTTTGATTTCTACGCTCATGATGAACTCCGAGAGTCGGTTGATAAAAAGGGATTAAAAAAACATGCGAGGGGTGGGAGTCGAACCCACACACCGAAGTACCAGATCCTAAGTCTGGCGCGTCTGCCAATTCCGCCACTCTCGCTTTGTGGCACAAAGATACAAAAAAAAATTGTATCAGAATGCGGGACAATAACCAATCAACCCATCTTTATCAACCTTATCTCCATTCATTTTCTCTACAATATAATATCGCTTTTCATGCGACAAATGTAAAGCGAAAATCGTCACCTGCGCCTAGTTTCTTGCAAGGACCTGCAAGTCGTGCTTCGATAAGTATTTTGTAAAGACGATGACCAAAGCTTCAATAGCAACCGTCGCCACAGCAAGCCACAGCGGCACACTCCCCGTCTTCCAGAAGCAGGCTACGCAGGGAACAAGCAATATGTGGATGTAGAAGACCTTCAAGAACTGCCTGCGTTTCTCAGAAGTCACCGAGAAGAACAAATAAGTAAAGATGCACGATTCAGAGCAGATCTTTGCAATGACGGCGCCGTATATCCCGTAGGTAGGAACCAGTGACAAGTTGAAACCCAGGTTTGCCACTCCTGCGATGATGGAGAGCGCAAGGTACTTTTTCTTGGATTGCGAAATAAGCCACTCGCTCCAGGGCACCGAGAAAAAGGAGACCATGAGCCAGCAGGCAAAAAGGACCAGAAGCCTCGAAGTGGAAAAGTCGACTTCGATAGGCACGATCTTTGAGAAAAGGAAATCCGCAAACAGAATCGAGAACAGCAGAAAGCCCGCACTCATCGTCCCCAGGATCTTGTGACAAGAAAGTATGAGCCTTGTGGACTGCAACTCGGCGCCCTGCTCCTTGAGTCGCGCAAGCTGCCTGCGCAAGGGTTCGCTCAGCGAACCACCCAGCAAGAACACGAACAGGGCGTAACGGTAGCAGTAGTCGTACACGCCGACGGCGGTATCGCCCCTAAAGAACTTCAAGAAGAATATGTCGACATTCTGGTGCAAAAGCAGGAGCGCCGAGGACACGAACAGCACGAACGATCCCTGGTAGCACTGCAGTCCGCTCTTCCATTCCTGAGCGCTCGGGAGCGCCACCGAGAACTTCTTCTTCGGGCCCACGAACCAGAGCGCAACCGTGGCGAGCGCTTCTGTACCCACGTCCATCACCGCAAAGTATTCGATGGATGGAATCTGCGCACAGCACACTAGGGCAAGAATGATACTTTGTCTAAAAAACTGCACCAGCGAATTGAGACCCGCATACCCCTTACGGGCAAGCCACCAGTCCAAATTGAAAGGCCGCAAGAAAACCATCAGCAGATAGATCTTCAGGACCATCCCGCAGCTAAAATCGATGGCGGAATACGCAGCAACTGCAACCAGCGCCAAGGCCCCGAGCAGGCAGCCGCGAATGTAGCCCATGGCCGTAAAGAGCCTGCGGTCCAGTTTTTCATCGTCGGGGCGCTCGATCAGCGCAAACGACGACATCCCAAAATTCAGTACAAAGTTGATGTAGGTGATGAGCGCATAGGCAAAGGCGACCTCACCCCAGCCTGCCGCCCCGAACTTCACGATCGCGATACTCGTGATTACAAAGCGAACCACTCGGCCGAGCGCCTGCGATGCACCGTTCATGCTCGCGTTCACAAGCAGCGAATCCATCCTCATGGTCTCTTCACCCACTTCTTGTAGACGTTCTGGCGCATCGACTCGCGGGCTTCCCAGAAACGCCAGACGAGACTCTTGACAAACGTAGGCTTCTTCGCGCTTGACTCCGGAACAACCGACCCGATGACATCCAGGAGAGCCCGGACATTCTGTTCCCAGCGGAAACGCTCGCTTACATAGGCATGCATCTTCTCGCCGTCAGAGCGCAACGAGAGCCTTGTCGATTTCAGCAGGTAATCCCGGAGCGCTTCATAGGTATCGAACACGAACGGAGTCACCTCGGGATGGACGCACAGGTTCAGCGTGAAAGCCGGCCTACGGGCAAAACCCGCTTCGGCGAGCGGCAGGTTGAACGTCTCCCACTGCGAAAAGCTCACCAGGGCGTCGCATTCGCCATACAGGCGCGCCATTTCCTCTCTGCTGGAGACTACCCCTATAACTTCAATTCCCTTCGACAGGAGCATCTCCCTGGAGAGTTCGTCGCCCGCGCCGGCAATGCGAATCCGCACACGATCCTTCAGATCGTCCTTCAGGCGGCACAGGTCATCGAGCCCCTTGTAGAGCCACTCTTCTTTTCGGAAGCGCGTCACCGCAAGCAGCGTCACCGGCGAATCGGCATCTGCGGCCGCATCGTCCTGCCGAGTAAGGCCCGAATAATGGTCGGCGCCGTTATAAATTACCTTTGCGGCGGGCCAGCGAATGTAGGACCTTGCGTATTCGCTGATGGTCACCACCTGCGAAAGCTTCGGGTAAATGTCCTCGAGGCGACCCGTGAGCTCCTTCATGCGCCACTCGCGCTCTTCGGGCAGGCACAGCTCTACCGGCGGAAACCCGTGCTCGTAGCCAATCTTTGCGCACCCAAGGTCGGTATCGGCAAGGAACTTGAAGAACGGATCGGTATGGGCGATGACGACATCGTAGCGTCCATGGAGCAAGGCCGTACGCAGACCCTTCAGGTGGGTCGGCACGCGAACGGCGGACACCCCGTCGGGAATCATTTCCCGAGAAAGCTCGCAGGCGTAAAGATCGACCGCGGCACCCGCCTTCACCAGGTACGAAAGCTGCGAGGCAATCACGCGGGCCACGCCAAATTCCGGCCTAAAAACCGATGTCAGGATGGCGATTCTCATTTCGCGGGTTCCTCGCCTTTACGCAGAGAAAACAGCACCGACATGAACCACGCACCCCACCCCATAGAAGACGGGAACAGAGGAAACACATCGAACAGCCCAAGGAACAGCATGACGATCCCGCCCGAAAGCAGGGCAAGGCCAAAGGCGTCCCAGGTTCTCCTGATATAGCCCAAAAGGCGCTTCAGGCAGACAATGCACACACCCAACAGGAACGCAGCGCCAAGGCACCCATATTCCGAAAGCACCATCAAAACAAGGTTATGCGCATGCCCAAGCCTAGGAATCAGCTCGACAATGGGAATGAAGCTGAACGACTCCAGCACCTCGACATTGTACGAAAGGAAGTTGCCAGGGCCAATTCCCCAAACAGGGTCCGAATGAATCACGGTCAAGGCGGTGTACCAGGCGGCAATACGACCGAGCGAACTTGCATCGAGCTTTCCACTCATCAGGGTCTCAAAGCCCTGCTTCAAGAACAAATCATCGGGCAGCATGTTCCACACCACAAGGCCCAGAATGGCAAAAATGCACGCAAAGGCAGCCAACTTGACCAGAAGGCCAACCACGCGGTCGCGCTGCACGATCAGCTGCCAAGACAATAGGCAGAGCATGCCTCCCATCGCCATGCCAATAATACCCATTCTCGTTCCGCTGAACAAGATGGACACAAAGACCAGGAACGTCATAACGCAAAGCCAGAACATACGCGTCTGCCTGCGCAGAAGCCCATTCACGAACCAGATGGTCCAGGATACCACCAAAAGCACAGCAAAATTCGTCGAGCTGAACGACGCCCCCGCAACACGGACCTCGCTTGAAATCGCGCGCTCCACGAACGCCCAAATCACCATGTAGGAAAGGTGGGCCGTCAGCAGGGTCTGCACCCTGGACGAATCCCAGCGCAAAAGTCCCGAGCCCAGGAAAAAGAAGAAAACCGTCATGTTCAGGTAGAAAAATATCAGCTTCACCTGGTAGGGCCTGAGCACAAAGACCAAAGCGACAAACGCAATCTGGCTCAGGGCGACCAAAAACCAGGTCCTGTCCCATTTCAGGTCCCCGTGGCGCAGCAGGTATAGAGTATAGACCAAAGAAGCAAAGAACAGCAGGTACAGAGTATAGGCCAGGCCCTCGACCTGAAACCAGTGCATCGATATGATAAGAAAAAGGGCTCCCCAGACAGGGGTCTTCATGACCACCGTGCAGAAAAAGCCCAAGCCGAGAGCTGCAAGGATGATGATTCCGATAATGTTTCTTTCGCCAGAACTCAAATACCCCACCGTCAAGAGGATGGGCAAGAGAACGAGAATGACTAACCTAGAAATCATTTGTGTAATGACGACTTGATCAGCTCCAATTTCCGGCGGGCACCTTCAGAGCCCACAATGGCACCCGTGCTCACGCCCCTATACACGACAAAGAACAAGGTGGCCATAAAGGAGGCGATGAACCCCGCAATGGCCCACTTGGCACGCTTGGGGCGCGTCTTCCAGTCGGGCAGGTAGGCATCCTGAATAATCTGGATGACCGGCTGGTTCTTCAGGTTCTGGGACTCCGTATTCATCTTCTCGGTGGAGATGAACTCGAGCAGCGTCTGGAAGCGCTTCAGGTCTGACGCCCTGCGTTCCTGGTACAGGATCTTTTCGGAAGCCCAGTCCGAATTGACATAGAGCGACCTGTCTGTCGGTACGTAGCTGGAATCGTAGCGGCCGCGCAGCTCGCGGAACTTCTTTTCGAGCAACTGGCGCTTTTTGCGGGTTTCGTTTTTGTCTGCATTGTCCTTGCCCTGCATCTGTTCCGAAAGCTTGTAATTGTTGATCTGGGTCTCGTAACCGGCCAAGGCCTTCACGGTGATTTCCATCTGCGAATTCAGATCGACCAGGTTGTTGTCGCGGTAAAAGGCAATCAGCTCGTCGCTAATCGACTGCACGCTGTCCATCAGTTCGCGTTCCTGGTTCTTCAGGTACTCGATCGAATACTGCAGACGCTCGCGCTGCAAGGACAGGTAGCGTTCATTGGAAATCTTCACCATGTGGCGCACAATATCGCGCGCCATCACCTTGTCTTTGGCTTCAAAGGCGCAGCTGATGATGCCGCTTGCGTCTTCACCGATTGCGACATCCTTGTAGAAGCGCTTCAAGGTGAGTTCGTCCGCCTTCTTCTTGTAGAGCGTATCGAGCCTGAACTTGTGAATCGTGTTCAAGGCGACCTCGCGGCCCGACAAGATTTCAAGGTACAGGTCCGAGGGCTTCACCACGTTCTGCCCACCCAAAACAGAGGCGAGACTCGACTGGGAAAGCGCCCCCATCGAAGACTTGAACATTGACGAGACTCCCCCGAGAGTAGACGACTCGCTGGTCGACGCATCGACCTGCAGCCTGAGCTCCGTCGTGTAAATAGGCGGAAACACCCAGGCAAGCACAAAGCAGAGGATAGCCGTCAATACTGGAAAAACGAACAGCTTCTTCTTCGTCAAGCAGTAACAGAGGATATCAAAATACGACATTTTCACCTAGAATTTGTAATGATTATCGCCGTCGCGATCACGCTCAGGAGAGATGCCAGGAAGAGTGTCACATCCTTGACCGATTCGTAGACGCTACGCGGAATATCGATGTAGTCCCCCGGCTGGATTTCACCCTTGTACGGATCAATAGATTCGCTCTTGCCGTCGCGAATGCGCGTCACGCGGCTAAAGGAGCCCGTAATAATGGTGACGCCCGATGCTGCAATATAGTCGATCGCGTGCATTCCCGGCATGTAGACCGCCTTACCGACCACGGCCACGGCGCCGCCCACATAGACGAAGGGGTCCCTGTTCCAGAGCAGCACCTTGGTCTGCGGCTCCAGGCGCAAATCGCGCGCGGCGGCAAGCTCGTAGGTGTCCTCGGCGCCATTCGGCTTTTTCACCTTGGCCCACTTGGCACGGGATTCGACAACCCCGGAAATCTTGTCGAGGTACTCGCCCAGCGTAGCACCTTCCACATACGGCATGCTGTAGCTCGACATGGGAGTCTCAATCGAAATGGTCGCCTCGGCGTGCGTATAGGGAACATAGACGACATCGCCATTTTCAAGCATCAGGTTCACTTCGCCATGGCCACGCGTCTCATAATCGACATAGTTCACATTCAACGTGTCGGAGCCACGGTACACCTGGATCGACTTGCGGTCGGCCATGCCAAGGAATCCTTCGCACTTCACCAGGATGTCGCTCAGGCGCGTCTGCTGCTCGACCGCCATGCGGCCAGGATACTTCACGGCACCAAGAATCGACACGGACATCTTCTTCGTGCGCACCAGCTGCACCTGGATATAGCGCTCATCGTACTTCGAGACAAGCAGGCTCTTCACGGAATCCTTTGCCTCGTTCAGCTTGAGCTTGTTCACCGAAACCATGCCGCAGCTAGGAATAGAAATATTTCCTTCGGCAGAAACCTGGACAACATCAAAGCCCTTGGGTGTAAGAATCTCAAAGTAATCACCAGGACCCACTTCGTATGTGGAGTCAACAGCAGTTTCCAGTTTCAACGGTTCAGAAACAACTGAACTTCTCTGGAACTTCGAATCCTGCGACTGAAAAGTAGGCAGGGCAGACATCGCACTGTTTTGTGCATCGTCGTCCAAAGAAATGGCAAAGCTACAGGTGGCAAGCACCAATATCAGAATAGCAAACATAGGGAACAATATACAAAAAAAGTTCGGCTTAGGTTAGCCGAACTTTTTTAATCAAGCGCCTTGAATTATTCAGCGGACTTGCTTTCGCCTTCAACCATGCTCACGGCTTCGGACTTCGGCTGTTCTGCAGCCTTCTTGGTCTTCACGACGATTTCGTCTTCGACGAGACCGACGAGAGCCATTTCGGATGCGTCACCAGCGCGGTTGGGCCCGAGCTTGATGATACGGGTGTAGCCGCCGTTGCGAGAAGCGTAGCGCGGACCGATCGTTGCGAACAGGTCCTGCACGGCCTTCGGGCTCATCACGAAGCGGGAGGCTTCACGACGTGCAGAAAGGTCACCCTTCTTGGCATAAGTGATCATGCGATCCACGCAGCTGCGGACGAGCTTAGCCTTGTGGAGAGTAGTGCGCACGTAGCGGTTGCTCTGCTCGGCTTCCATGCCCTTCTCAAGAATAGAAGTGGTAAGAGCGCGGAGGATGGCACGCTTGTGCTGGGCATTCACGCCCAATTTCTTGTTTTTTACACCGTGTCTCATGTTTAATCCTTCAAGTAGTCATCGACGTCCATGCCAAAGGAAAGGCCCATGGAGGTCAATACCTCGTTAAGTTCCACCAAGGACTTCCGACCGAAGTTCTTGTATTTAAGCATATCGTTTTCCTTGTTGCGCACAAGTTCGCCGATGGTATGGATGTTAGCCATACGCAGGCAGTTGCTGGAGCGAACGGAGAGTTCCAGGTCGTCCACGCGGGTGCGCAGGAGCTGTGCGATACGCTGACGTTCTTCATCCATTTCAAGTTCTTCGGGGCTTTCGAGATCGCCTTCGAAGTTGATGAAGATTTCCAGGTGGTCCATGAGGAGCTTTGCAGCGTATGCAAGAGCGTCTTCCGGATCGATGGAACCGTCAGTCGTGATTTCCAGTTCCAGACGGTTGTAGTCCGTCTTCTGGCCAACGCGGGTATCGCTGATGTGCATCGCGACTTTCTGCACCGGGTTGAAGTTCGCATCCATGGCGATAACGCCGATGGGAGCGTCCTTGTCCTTGAGTTCGTCGGCAGTCACATAGCCACGGCCGCTGGAAATCTTCACTTCCAGGGAGAGCGACGCATTGCCGTTCAACGTAGCGATATGGACATCCGGAGTCAGGATGGCGACATTCGGATTGTCGATGAAGTCCTTGGCCGTGACTTCGCCTTCGCCGGACATGTCCAGGCGGAGCGTTTCGTCGTGGTCAGACAAGAGCTTGACGCGGATGCTCTTGAGATTCAGGATAATGTCGGTGACATCTTCCTTCACACCCGGAATCGTCGAGAATTCCTTGTCGACGCCTTCGATTTTCACGGAGACAATAGCCGCACCCTGCAGAGAGGAAAGGAGCGAGCGACGGAGGGCGTTACCGAGGGTAATACCCCAGCCACGTTCCAAAGCCTCTACGACAAACTTGGCGTAGCGACCATCTTCGCCGGTCTCCACTTTCTGGAAGCTGCGCGGCATCTGAAGTGATTTCCACATCATTGGCGATACCTCTTTTAATTAGACTCTTCTCTTCTTTTTAGGACGGCAACCATTGTGCGGAACGCCCGTCACGTCTCGAATAGAGAGAACTTCGAGGCCCGCATTCTTGATAGCGCGGACAGCGGATTCACGACCGCCACCGGCACCCTTGACGCGGACATCTACCTTGCGCATACCGAGGTCGAAAGCCTTGTGGGCAGCGACTTCAGCGGCGAGCTGGGCAGCAAACGGAGTGCTCTTGCGAGAGCCCTTGAAACCGGAGTTACCCGGAGAGCCCCAAGCGACCACGTTGCCACGAGCATCGGTGATAGAAACGATTGTATTGTTGAAAGAAGCGAACACGCAGGCGATACCCTGGATGTCAATACGCTTCTTGCCCTTCTTGACCTTGACTTCTTCAGCAGCAGCAACCGGAGCTTCGGCAGCGGCAGCAGTTTCCTTAATTTCTTCTTCAGCCACGATGAATCTCCTTACTTCTTCTTGTTAGCCACAGTTTTCTTGGGGCCCTTGCGAGTGCGGGCGTTGGTACGGGAGCGCTGACCGCGAACGGGGAGACCCTTGCGGTGGCGGATGCCGCGATAGCAGCCAATATCCTGCAAACGCTTAATGTTCAAGGTAATTTCTGCGCGGAGCTGACCTTCCACGGAGTATTCGTCTTCCAAGAGATGGCGAATCTTACCTTGTTCTTCTTCAGTCAGGTCGTCACACTTCTTGTTCTTGTCAATGCCCAGCTGAGCACAGACCTTGTTAGCGGTGAACAGACCGACACCATAGATTGCCGTCAGACCGTACTCGACAGTCTTGTTTTTCGGTAAATCGACACCAGCGATACGTGCCATACGATCTCCTTATCCCTGCTTCTGCTTGTGACGGGGGTTCTTCGAACAGATGATGCGCAATACACCCTTGCGGCGGATGATCTTGCAGTTTTCACATCTGGGTTTGATGGAGGCTTTGATTTTCATAGGTTTGACCTTTCTTTGAAAATACCTATTACTTGTAACGGTATGTGATTCGCCCACGATTCAGGTCGTAGGGAGAAATCTCTACCAACACTTTGTCGTCCGGCAAAATCCTAATGAAATGCCGACGCATTTTTCCAGAAACATGAGCGAGAATCTCGTGGCCATTTCCGAGTTGGACACGGAAGAAAGCGTTGGGGAGAGCTTCCAACACAACACCTTCTACTTGTATTCCTTCTTCTTTAGCCACTAAGACGCCATCCTGCCGCGAATGCGGCCATGCTTGAGGAAACCTTCATAATTCTTGGTATGCAACTGGGCTTCGAGTTGACGGAGCGTATCCAGTGCCACACCGACCACGATAAGTACCGAGGTGCCCCCAATATAGAAACTCATATTGAGTGCGTCTTTGAGATGGAGCGGTCCAACGCTGATTAAGGCGAGGAAAAGCGACCCAGGCAAAGAAATTCTCGTGAGAACGTGGTCTATGTACTTTGCAGTTTCGTTACCCGGACGGATTCCCGGTATAAATCCACCACTTCTCTTGAGGTTTTCGGCAATGTCGTTAGGGTTGTACTGGATTGCCGTGTAGAAGTAGGTGAAGAATATAATCAGGAGAGCGAAGATCACACTATAGGTAATGTGACCCGGGATGAACGCAGCCGCAAAGGACTGCATCGCAGAAACGTTCGGGAACCAGGAAGCGATCATGGCCGGAATGAACATGATGCAGCTTGCAAAGATCACGGGAATCACGCCAGCGGTATTTACCTTGAAAGGCAGATAGCTGGACTGACCGCCCACGACCTTGGAACCTACGGTCCTGCGAGGACTTTGGAGTGGAATGCGACGGTTCGCCTGCTCAACGAATACGATAAAGCCGATAATCAGCACCACGACAGCGAGAATGAAGATCTCGATGGCGAGCGGCTGGATATCTTCCTTAAACATTTCGAATTCTGCAAGGGCAGCCCGCGGAAGGCCGCCGACGATACCGGCGAAGATGATAAGAGAAATACCGTTACCCACACCGTGCGAAGTAATCTGTTCGCCCAGGTACATCACGAAGATCGTACCGGCGGTGAAGGTCAGGGTAGCTAGTAAGCGGAAACCGATGTTCCCGGCACCAGAGGAGAAGTCATCAGCCAAGACAGACACTCCGGCACCGGTAGCGGTTGTCACCTTAAGTGACGAAAGCCATACGGAAATACCCCATCCCTGCAGGGCGGCGAGAGCCACCGTAAAGTAACGGGTATATTGGTTCAGCCTAGCGCGCCCTTCCTGACCTTCCTTCTGAAGCATCTGGATAGCGGGAATCACGGAGCCCATCAACTGGATGATGATGCTCGCGCTGATGTACGGCATGATACCCAGGGCGAAGATGGTCGCTTTTGCAAACGCACCGCCCGTGAAGGAGTCATACAGGCCGAACAAATTATTCGAGTTACGGAAGAACTCCGCCAGGACGGCAGAATTCACTCCGGGGATGGTGATGTGGGCGCCAAGGCGATAGATGATCAGAACACCGAGCGTAAAAAGAAGCTTCTTACGCAGGTCTTCAATCTTGAACGCATTGGCGAACGCATCGAGGGCTTTCTTGAGAGCTTCCATTAGACGATCTCGACTTTGCCGCCAGCAGCTTCGATCATGGCCTTAGCCTTTTCGCTGATGGCGTTAACCTTTACATTGATTGCCTTGTCGATGGTGCCAAAAGCAAGGACCTTGATAGGCAGTTCGATGTTCTTGATGAAACCCTGGTCAAACATTGCCTGGGCGTCGAAGTCCGTCACGCTGCAAGAAGCGAGCTTCTTGAGGTTAACGATCTGCGTGTCCTTGGCGAAGTGAGACTTGAAGCCACGCTTCGGGATGCGACGGTGGATCGGCATCTGGCCACCTTCGAAGGCGACGCGACCGGCCTGTGCACTCTTACGAGCGCCAGCACCCTTCTGGCCACGGCCAGCGGTGGTGCCGAAGCCGGAACCCGGACCGCGACCAATGCGCTTGCGGCTCTTGCCCTTGGCAGCCTTGCCAGGATTGAGAGTATTGAGTTCCATCTTAGATCTCCTCGACCTTCACCATGTCAGCCACGGCATTGATCATGCCCTGGATGCTGGGGGTCAAAACGTGTTCAACAGACTGTCCAATCTTACGCAGACCGAGAGCAGCCACGTTAGCGCGGTGCACCGGAAGACGGCGGACAGTACCCTTAATCAAAGTAATACGAACTTTCTTCATCGTGTATTACTCCTTAGGCATTGGCACCGCGGAGAGCGGCGCAGTCCTGTTTGTTCTTCTGAGCCAAGAGACCTTCGAGGCAGGCGCGCACGACAGTGCTCGGGTTGGAAGAACCGTGAATCTTTGTGAGGATGTTGCGCACACCGGCCAGTTCGAGAACGGCACGGGCAGCGGCACCGGCGATAACACCAGTACCCGGAGCAGCCGGCATCAAGAGGATGCGGGTTGCGCCGCTCTTGACTTCGATGTCGTGGGGAATGGTGCCGTCGAGAAGCTGCACTTCAACGATGTTGCGCTGGGCGGCTTCGGTGCCCTTGCGGATAGCTTCGGAAACTTCCTTAGCCTTGCCGAGACCGACACCCACCTTGCCGTTCTTGTTGCCAACGACAACAAGAGCGGAGAAGGACATGCGGCGACCGCCCTTGACGGTTTTCGCGCAACGGTTGATGTGTACAACCTTGTCTTCAAATTCAGAAACTTGAGCTTCGCGTTCCAAAGTGTACCTCACTAGAATTTGAGTCCGCCTTCACGAGCTCCCTCAGCGAGAGCCTGAACGCGACCGTGATAGATGTAACCGCCGCGGTCAAAGACCACGGATTCAATGCCCTTGGACTTAGCGACTTCAGCAATCTGGAGACCGAGCTGCTTGCTCTGTTCCGACTTCGTCATTTCACCAAACTTAGCCTGGAATTCCTTGGCGGTGGTGGTGAGCTGGACGAGAGACTTGTTGTTTTCGTCGTCAATAATCTGGGCTACCATGTGGGACAAGGAACGGCGAACAGCCAAACGAGGGCATTCTGCAGTTCCGACAACAGACTTGCGTACGCGTTCGTGGCGTGCGATTCTGGACTGGATTCTTTTCTTAGCAATTGCAGTCATAGTTTACCCTTATTTACCTGTCTTCTTACCTTGCTTACGACGGACAATTTCGCCTTCGTACTTGATGCCCTTGCCCTTATACGGTTCAGGCTTACGGTACTTGCGGATTTCTGCCGCAGCTTGGCCGACCTTCTGCTTGTCGATGCCCTTGATGGAGATCTTCAGCGGGTCGAGAGCCTTGAGTTCGACACCTTCGGGAGCCTTGAAGATGACCGGGTGGGAGAAGCCGAGAACCAGGTTGAGGTCCTTGCCCTTCTGTTCCACGCGGTAGCCAACGCCCACGATTTCGAGCGTCTTCTGGAAACCCTTGGTCACGCCTTCGACCATGTTGGCAACGAGAGCGCGAGTGGTGCCGTGGATGGCACGGGTGAACTTCTGATCGTCAGGACGAGAGAAGGAAAGCTGGTTGCCTTCAAGCTTGATTGCAATCAGTTCGTGGACGTCGGTCTCGAGCTTGCCGAGAGGGCCTTCCACCTTGATGTTCTGACCGTTGACGTTAACCTTGACGCCAGCCGGAATATTGATAATAGCTTTACCGATACGGGACATCTTTACCATACCTTTGCGATGACTTCGCCACCCACGTTTTCCTTGCGGGCTTCGTGGTCGGTCATCACGCCTTTAGATGTGGAGATGATAGCATAGCCAAGGCCATTGCGGACGCGCGGAAGCTTGGCGGCGTCAACGTAGTGACGAAGACCCGGCGTAGAAACGCGCTGGATGCCCTGGATAGCGGATTCGCCCTTCGTGTAGCGGAGCAGCACCTTGAGGATGCCCTGCTTACCGTCATCAACGACGACGAACTTTTTAATGAAACCTTTTTCCTGCAACACGCGAGCGATTTCACGCTTCAAGTTGCTGGCAGGAATGTCCACCACGGGGAGCTTTGCCGAAGCGGCATTGCGAATACGGGTGAGCATATCGGCGATAGAATCTGTCATTGCCATGAGTATACTCTCCTTACCAAGACGACTTTGTGATACCGGGGATTTCGCCGGCGAGTGCCATTTCGCGGAAGCAAATACGGCAAAGGCCAAAGCGGCGCATAAAGGCGTGCGGCCTACCGCAACGCTTGCAACGGTTATACCCACGAACGGTAAACTTCGGGGTACGCTTGCATTTTTCAATCATTCTTCTGCTTGCCATGGTATTACCTTACTTCCTGAAGGGGAGTCCAAGTTCTTCGAGCAGGGCGCGGCCTTCGTCGTCCGTCTTTGCAGAGGTCACGAAGGAGATGTCCATACCGAAGGTACGAGAAATCTTGTCAATGTCGATTTCAACAAAGATCGTCTGTTCCTTGATGCCGAGGGTAAAGTTACCCATGCCATCAAAGCCACGGCGTGCGAGACCACGGAAGTCACGGACACGCGGAAGGTCGATGTTGATGAAACGGTAGAGGAAGTCCCACATGTTTTCGCCGTGCAGGGTGACCTTCGCACCGATGCCGATGCCTTCGCGCAGATGGAACTGAGCGATAGCCTTCTTGGCGTTGGTGACGACAGCCTTCTGACCGGTAATAGCGGTCAGGGTGTCAACGGCTTCGTCCAGGATCTTGCGGTTGGAGGCGGCAGCGCCGACACCCATGTTGAGCACGATCTTCTGGAGGCGGGGAATTTCCATCACGTTCTTGTAAGCAAACTTCTGCTGCAAGGCCGGAACTACTTTTTCGAGATAAAATTGCTTCATCTGGTTCATGTGTTACCTCAGATAGCCTTGCCGGACTTGACGCTCACGCGGGAAGCCTTCTTGCCGGCTTCGCGCACGATACGGGTACGGACAGGAGTGTTGCCTTCGAGGAGCATCACGTTGGAAATGTCAATCGGCAGTTCCTTTTCGATGATGCCACCAGTCTGGTTGGTCTGGGAGGGCTTTTCGTGGCGCTTGCGGACGTTCACGCCCGAAACGGTCACCTTGCCACCCTTGACACTGATCACGGTGCCGGTCTTGCCCTTGTTGGCACCGGAAATCACCTTGACGTTATCATTCTTCTTGATGTT
>NZ_JAZSAF010000064.1:0-143180 GCF_045601785.1 Fibrobacter sp. | reverse complement strand
AAAGAACGTCATTGCGAGGAACCGTAAGGTGACGAAGCAATCTATAGTGAATTTTGAAAATGATTTTTGTGAAGAATAAAACAAGTTTTATGAAATCTGTAATGGCGACTATGGCGCTTGCTGTAGCGCTCGTGCCGTCGGCAACGCATGCGACTATTGATACGATTGCGGTCGATGTGGGAATTTCGGTTTTTAAGACGATGCCCATTGGAGTTGTCCCCTTTACCGAACCCAAGGGCGCCATCGAATGGATCGAAGAAAAACCACACCAGATTGTGACGCGCGATGCGAACCTTTCGGGGCGTTTTGATGTGATTGCTTCGGACAAGTTCAACCTGCCGCTTTTCAGCAAGGCACATGCCAAGCACTATGTGACCGGCAAGGTGACTCCGGTGGGTGGAAAGCTCAAGCTGGAATGCTACCTGTATGTGGCACAGACTAAGGACATGCTGCTCGGTGAATCGTACACGGTGGAACAGAAGGACTTGCGCCGCGCGATGCACCATTTCTTTGACGAAGTAATCTATAGGCTGTGGGGCGAGCGCGGCGTGGCCTCGACAAAGCTTGCCTATGTGTCGAAGATCGATGGAGTCAAGCAGGTGGTGGTCTCCGATTACGATGGATTCCATCGCAGCCAGATAACCAAGGATTCGACCATCAGCATGATGCCGGTGTGGATGAAGGGAAACGTGGGACTTTACTATGTGAACTTCAAGACGCACCGTCCAAAGCTTTACTCGAAGCCTTTTGGCGGACCCGAAAAGTCTGTGTTCCCGCAGCTTGATCAGACTTACAGCCCTGCGGTGAACCCGAAGACGGGGGAGCTCTTGTTCTCGAGCACGGTTGACGGAAAAACCGACCTGTTCATCGGAAATCCAGCCACGGGTAGTGCTAGAAAGTTTGCCTATCTGAAATCCAACCAGACGAGCCCCGCCTGGAGTCCGTTTGCATCTGAAGTCATGTTCACCAGCGACCGCGGTGGCGGACCGCAGATTTTTGTGATGGGACGTGACGGTTCCGACTTGCGCCGCGTGACCTTCATGGGGCGTTACAATGAACGCGCAGCGTGGTCGCCCGAAGGGGACCGCATCGCCTACACTTCGATGGATGCAGGCCACATGAACATCTACACCTGCGCTCTCGACGGCTCCGACATTGTGCAGCTCACGAACAACGCGGGTAACAATGAACATCCGACATGGTCTCCCGACGGTAAGCTGATTGCTTTTGCGAGCAACCGTAGCGGATCTTACCAGATTTACATTATGAGAAAGGATGGTTCGAACGTGACGCGCATTACCAATTCCGGTGAGAACACGTCTCCGACCTGGTCTTTCTTCTACGACGATATTAAACAACAACAAAAGGAAGGTGAAAAATGAAGAACCTTGTGAAACTCGCTCTTGTGGCTTCTGCAGCCGCACTCTGCCTTGTCGCTTGCGCGAAGAAGGAACCGCCGAAAACTGAACCGACGGCTGAACCCGCCCCTGCTGCCGAAGCGGCTCCTGCTGCCGAACAGGCTGCCCTGAATGCGGATTCCCTCGCTGCCGAACAGGCCCGTCTTGAAGCTGAACGCATCGCTGCCGAGCGCGCTCGCCTCGAAGCCGAACGCGCCCGCCTGGAAGCGCTTATAAACCAGATCATGAGCGAAGATGTCTACTTTGACTTTGACCGCTCGGAACTTACCGAAAAGGCCAAGGAACTTTTGGCCCAGGTGGGTGAGCTCCTGATCAAGGAAAATCGTTTTACGATTACCATCGAAGGCCATACCGATGCTCGCGGTACCGAAGACTACAACTTCACACTGGGTGCAAAGCGCGCCATGAAGGTGAAGGAGTTCCTCGTTGCCTACGGTATCGACAACAAGCGTATGGAATCGGTGAGCTACGGTAAGGAAGCTCCGAAGGTTGAAGGGGCTACCGAAGAAGCGTACTCCCAGAACCGCCGCGCGAACTTCCGCGTGAATATCAAAGAGTAAAATTTTTCGTAATGAAAAATGAAGAATGGTTGAATTTTTTCATTTTGTCAAAACACTGATATGAAACGAATTCTTATTACTGCGGGTTTTGCCGCGATGATCTTGACGGGTTGCAGCCAGATGACTGTACTCCGTACACAGGAAATGAAGGCTGTTGGAAGCGAAGTCGAAATGCGACTGGATTCTGTAGCTGCGCAGCTTGCTCAGCAGAACGATTCCTTGCGGGCCGAACTTGATTCGACCAAGGCGCTCCTCGAAGCCTCTTCGCTCGCGCAGAAGCGCATGCAGGCTGAAATCACCATGCTTTCGCGCCGAGTCTCCGACGAGTCCGAACGTAACGATTCCAGACAGGAAGAAATCATCTACCGCTTGGACATGTTGCTCGGCAAGTCCGACAAGATCTTGGCGAAGAAGGTGGTCGTGAGTGGAGCGCCTGCTCCGGTGTCGATGGATAGCCTCGAACGTGAAGCCGAAAAGCTGGTTGAAGCCGAAGCGATGTTCAATACGGCCCGTTCCGATTACCACCGTGGCGAATTCAAGCTCGCTTACAATGGATTCAAGCAGGTCTACGAGCAGATGAAGCAGGGTGAACTTGCTGAGAATTCGCTTTACTGGATGGCGCTTTGCCTGATTGACGTGAACCAGGTGGACAAGGCGAAAAAGGTCTTTGCGCGCATGTCGGAAGCCTTCCCCGACGGTGTGAAGACTTGTCCCGCCCTGTTCAAACTGTCTAACCTGTATGGCGAAGATTGCGACATCGACATGCAGAAGCAGTACCTGCAGAAGATTCTTTCGACGAAATCCTGCGAAAAGTCTGCCGAATTCGAGCAGGCTGCCGAAAGGCTGCAGGAAATCTTGGAAAAAGAAGACAAGAAGGCGGCCGGTGAACCGGTGGACGCCTGCGTGCCTGTTGTTCGTGAGGCGGCACCTGCGCCAGCTCCTGCTCCGGTGAGCGAAACCGAAACTCCTGCGGCAGAAACTTCCGCTCCGGTTGCCCCTTAGTCAGAAACAATTAAGTTTAACGGTCCATGCTTTGCAGGGACCGTTTTCTGTATAAAAATGTCCTGGAACAGGCTTGAATTCTTGACGAAACATCAT
Organism: Fibrobacter sp.; assembly: GCF_045601785.1. Taxonomy (GTDB): domain Bacteria; phylum Fibrobacterota; class Fibrobacteria; order Fibrobacterales; family Fibrobacteraceae; genus Fibrobacter. The sequence continues at coordinate 140,104 of NZ_JAZSAF010000064.1, read as the reverse complement.
ACCTTGTCTACATTTGAAAAAAAAAGTTAGGAGCTTTTATGAAAAAGTTTGCTTTAAAAATGGCTTTTGGCTCGGCAGCGCTCTTGGCACTTGTCGCCTGTTCGGAATCGGATGACGCCAACATCAGCACGAATATCGAGGAACTTATTGCCGAAAAGGAAATATCGTTCGATATCGACTGGACATTGCAGGCGGAAACCTACGATTCCCTGCCGACTTGCTCTTCGAATCACTCTGGCGATGTGGCGATTGTCCTCGACGACCGCGAAGCCTATACCTGCAGCGGCGGCGAATGGAAGTTTGTGCGAGACATCCTTGAATCGGTTGAAAAAGAAGACGATCTTCCGGAATGTTTTCCCAAGAACGATGGCGACATTATATGGGTGAAGGATGCTTCAAAGGCGTTCAAATGCGATCGCCGCAGCTGGAACGAAATCGAAATTTCGTCATCTTCGAGTGAAGAAGACGATGATGACGACAACGGAAGGAAAGTCGAAGAAGAGGAAGAAGACGAATTGCCGCTTTGCTCCAAGAGACGCGAAGGCAAGGAATGGGTTGTCGAATCCGAGAACAAGACTTACCTTTGCAGCGAAGGCGAGTGGCAGGAACTCAATGAGGAAGAAGAGCCTTCTTTGGATAATTCAGAAAAAAATGCCGAGGATTCGGTTCTTGTTTATCCGGATGAGAGTTCGTCGAGTGCAGAAATTGTCATAATCGTTCCGACATCTTCTGATTCTGAAGTATCATCTAGCTCGGAAGAATCGTCTAGTTCGGAAGATTCTTCTGATTCCGAGGCATCGTCGAGTTCAGAAGAGTTAGAGGTATCCTCTAGTTCGTATTCGTTGGTTTTAGTGCCTTCAGACGCAGACATGTGGAGCGGATGGGCTTCTGAATACTATGTAAATACGGGAATTGATGCCGGTGCTGAAAATGCTGGTCTATGGTTTGAATATAATGATGCTGATGATGGTGGAAATTCTACGATAAATTGGCCTGTAGCCCGTGGCAATGAATACGACGCAGGTGCTTTTGATCCAGTTATTGATTATTGCGGGGGCATTTGCGGTATGTTCGAACTGAACGAGGGCTTTGATTATCCGTTTGTCGGTATTGGATTCAATATTGCCGGAAGCAAAACCATTGATGCTGAGCCGGAGCCTGCGGATGTCTCAGCTTGGGAAGGAATATGTATTGTATACACTCTAGACCGCACAGGCATATTGGAGATGGGCTTTACGGATTCTCTAGAACTCGCAATGGAATACGATGTTCCTAATAAGAGTCTTCCGAAATCGACTGTGGGTACTGTTAAAGATATTAAGTGGGATGAGTTCCAACAGGCAGGCTGGGGACGAGGTTTAAAGATTTCGGGTGAAGATGCCGCCAAGGAGCTTGTGTCATTGAAATTTAAAATTCAGGGATCGGTGCCGGGAGAATCTGGACACTTTAACGTGATGGCTGTGGGGCGTTACAAAACCTGCTCAATAAATAACTAGCTGATAAGCAAGAAAGCCCGGCAAATGCCGGGCTTCTTTCGTATAAGTCGTTCTGGCGCGGAGTCGGAAATCTTCGCTGATAGCCTTAAGGTTCGTCGGCGTCGATGACGACTCGTTCGACTTTTGCGCCGAGTTTTGCCATCTTGGCTTCGAAATCTTCGTAGCCGCGGTCTAGGTGGTAGATGCGGCTGATTTTCGTTTCACCCTCGGCGATTAACGCGGCGAGGACGAGTGCGGCAGATGCGCGCAGGTCGGAGCCCATGACGTCGGCGCCTTCGAGCGGGAGCCCGCCCTTGATGGTGGCGGTGTTGCCGCTGAGCGTAATGTTTGCGCCCAGGCGTTCCATTTCGGCTACATGCTTAAAACGGTCGTTGTAGACGGTGTCCTGGATGACGCTGTTGCCGGGAACCGAGAGGAGCGTTGCCATAAGCGGCGCCTGCATGTCGGTGGGGTAGCCCGGGAAGGGGAGCGTCTGGATGGTAATTGGCTTGAGTTCTTGGCCGCGGGCATCGACTTCGGCCCAGTCGGGGCCTACGGACACCTTGCAGTTCATGTCGCGGAACGCATCGAGGGTTGATGCGATGTGTTCGGGAATGATCTTGGTGACTCTCACGCGGCCACGCGTAATGGCGGCACCACAGAGGAATGTGCCTGCCTCGATGCGGTCGGGAATGGTGACGCCATTACCCGGGCGTAGAGTCTCTACGCCCTGCACCGTAAGGGTGCGCGTGCCGCGCCCCTGGATTTTTGCTCCCATACCGATGAGGTAGTCGACGAGGTTGTCAATTTCAGGTTCCAGGGCCGCGTTCTGCAGCACGCTCGTGCCCTTGGCAAGCGTTGCTGCCATGAGCACGTTCACCGTGGCGCCCACGCTCGAAATTGGGAAGTGGAATGTACCTCCCGGTAGGCGCCCGTCACAGGTGGCTTCCACGTATCCGTGAGTCACCGTAATCTTTGCACCGAGCGCCTCGAGCCCTTTCAGGTGAAGGTCGACCGGGCGCGGGCCCCAGGCGCATCCGCCGGGGAGAGACACGCGGCAGCGTCCAAAACGGGCAACGAGTGGACCCAGCACATAGAAACTTGCGCGCATGGTTTTCACGAGCTCGTAGGGGGCTTCCAGGTGGTCGGCGTTACGGGTGTCGATCTTTAGACAGTGCGCTTCGCCGCTGATGTGGCAACCGATGACTCTCAGCACGTCGGACATGGTCTTCATGTCTTTCAGGTGCGGCACGTTCGTAATCTCGGAAACGCCGTCGGCCAAGAGGGCTGCTGCCATCACGGCGAGCACGGCGTTCTTTGCGCCAGAAATTTCAACTTCGCCGTCGAGCGGCTTTTTAACTTGAGGAACGATAAACTGGTACATGATAAATTCAGATTTCGAAATTATGAATTCGGAATAGTTTCCCTGAAAAAATATAGCAATTCCAAACCACTGTCTACTTCCTACTGTCTACTTCTTTAATCTTGTCGTGCACAACTCTTGTATGTGCAATCCAGTCGTGCAGGGCGCGGCGCTTGGGGTCGACCATCACGATCAGGTAGCCAAGTCCGTAGAACATGAGTGTAATTTGCGTGAAAAGACTCGCTAAGAAGCGTGCGAGAGATTCGAACCAACTGAGATTTTCTCCCTGCGATGTTTCGACATGAACCTTCATCAGCAACTTGCCGGGGGTTGCCGCCTTGAGCTTCGTGAATAGGACAAAGTAAATTGCCTGGGCAATTCCCCAGATGACAAGAAATGTGTGCATCCCGGGAATGTTCAGCACATCCGTCAGGGCCTTGTCGGATGTGGGGTCGTTGATATAGATGTTCATGGCGCTTTCAACGGTGCTCAGGTCGATAAACTGCATGGCACTCATGACCATGATGATAAGGACACCGACTACAGACAAAATAAAATTGTCGATGAAGTAGGCTGCCCCCCTGACAAAGAATCCGGCATACCTTTTGCCATTGTTGTGCTCGGCGATGATCGTCTCGAGCGCCTTGCGGATCTGTTCTTCGTCAGAAAGGGGGATTTCCTTGGATTCCTCGGTATCTTTCCAGTGTACCCAGGCTTCCATTCCAGAATGCCAAACGAGAGTTTCGTCTTTTATGGCGCCTTGTTTTACAAAATCACGGATTTCGTCGATATTGTAAGGACCTTTGCGTCGTTCTCCGTCAGTTACGGTTTCATCTATAAAATACCATATCATACGTGGTAAATGTAGAAATTGACGAGAGAGCAGGCTTCGCCCTACAGACGAGAGACGAGAAAAAAACTAAATTTAGGGGGTATGATGAATTTCAAGGTTGGCCAACGCTACGTAAGTCAATCGGAACCTACACTCGGGCTTGGGATAGTCACCGAAGTGCAGGACCGTATTGTGAAAATTTCTTTCCCTGCAGTTAAAGATGTCCGTTGTTATCGTTCCATGGGAGCTCCTGTGGATCGTTTCGAGCTGTCGGTGGGTGATACCGCCAAAAGCGAAAAGGGCGTGTCCTTCACGGTTGATTCGGTGAGTGAAGTTGATGGTCTGCTTGTTTACAAGGGCCGTGCCGGTCGCTCGATGAAGGAATCGGAACTTAACGCCAAGATATCGATTGCGCGTCCATCTGACCTGTTCAAGGCACTCATGGAAAATCGGGTTTCCAATATCAACCAGTTCCAGCGTCGTGAATCGGCCATGGAGCTTTCCTGCAAGTGGATTTCTTCGCCAGTTCGAGGCATGATTGGTCCGCGTACATCGATGATACCGCACCAGTATTACCTGTGCCAGCGTGCCTGCTCGTCTTCTACGCTTCCGCGTCTGATGCTTTCCGACGAAGTCGGCCTTGGAAAGACGATCGAAGCGGGTATGATTTGGCATGCGCTCAAGGCTCGCGGCCGCCTCACCCGCACCTTGATTATTGTGCCCGAAACTCTAAAGCACCAGTGGCTTGTCGAAATGAAGCGCCGCTTCAACCACCTGTTTACGCTGCTGGACGAGGGCTTCATCAAGGGACTTTTCGTGATGTACGAAGAAGATGAACGCCCCAATCCTTTTACGGTTTCAAACGACATCATCTGTTCGATCGACTTCCTGATTAAGCAGCCCGCCCTGATCGAGGATTTGCTCAAGACGAATTGGGACATGGTGATTATTGACGAAGCGCATCACCTGGTTTGCGAAGACGGCTTTACGAGTGCCGAGTACATGCTTGCCAACGCGGTCATCCAGCGTTCCAAGGGGGTGCTGCTCTTGACGGGTACACCGCTGCAGTTCCACCCGGAATCGCAGTTCAACCGCCTGAAGATGCTAGATCCGGTACGCTTTGCGGACTACAACAACTTCATTAAGGACCAGGACGCCTACCGCAAGCTGGTGAACGAACTGAACAAGCTTCCGACCGAGCCTGGCCAGCAGATGAGCTGGGATGACTTGAACGAATGTGTTCCGAAGAAGTCGATGATTCGCCCCTGGCTAGAACAGGAAAGCGCAAAGAGCATGCCCGCCGACGAATGGATACGCCGCATCGTGGATGCCGTGGGTACGGGTTCTGTGGTGTTCCGCAATACCCGTAAGGGTGTGGGCGGGTTCCCGAAGCGTATTCTTGATGAAGTCGCGCTAGAGCCGAATCCGAAATACCGCGACATGGTGAATGTTGCCGCCGCGAGCGACTTGGACCTTTCAACCGACATCCAGGAAAACGGCCTTCTGTGCACGGAGTATTCCGATGCATGGGCTCTCGACGAACGCTATGTGTGGCTCAAGGGATTCCTGAAGGAGCACGCGAAAGACAAGGTGCTTCTGATTTGTGAATCGATCCAGGTGGTGCAGGCGCTCGAATCGCTTTTGAACGAGTACATGGGCAAGGGCGCCTTCTCGATGTTCCATGAAAATATGACAATCATGGCGCGAGACAAGGCTGCTGCAAACTTCAGCAAGGAAAACGGCGCGAATCTGTTGATTGCCTCTGAAATCGGTTCCGAAGGCCGCAACTTCCAGTTTGCTCACCACTTGATTCTCTTTGACCTCCCGCTCGATGCCGCTCTCGTGGAACAGCGTATTGGCCGCCTGGACCGTATCGGCCAGACCGAAAACATCATTGTCCACGTGCCGTATGTAAAGGGCTCTGGACAGGAAGTCATGTTCCGCTGGTACCACAACGGCCTGAACGCCTTCGGCACTCCGATGATGAGTGGCGGTGAACTGTTCCTCAAGTACACCGACGAATTGATTGCCGCCCTTGCCGATCCGCAGACCCTGCTGCAGAACTTTATCGATAAGGTGATTCCGCAGGTGAAGAAAGATTGCGAATCCATGCGCAAGAACATCGAGAAGGGCCGTGACCGTTTATTGGAATTCAACTCCAGAAATCCGGCGAAGGCAAAGGAAATCACCGACGAAATCCTGAAGGTCGATGCTGATCCGGAATTGCAGACGCTGGTGTTCTCGTCGCTGATGGACCGGGGCCTTGAAATCGAGAAGAGCAGCATCAAGGGTTGCTTCACGATTACTATGGGTTCCCACATGGAGTCGGGTTCCATTCCTGGAATGCCCGATTTCTACGGCACGTCGGAAGTGAGTGGTCGTGTGACGCAGGGTGTTGAAAAATACAATGAGGATGTGAGTGAAACGGAAGATGGTGTTCCGGCCGAATCTGCACCTGCCTCGTCGAGCAAGATTGTGTCTTACGACAGCAGCGAAGATTCCCGCGTCTGCGACTCGTCTAGCCTGACGGTGACTTTTGACCGTAATGTGGCGATGATCCACGATGAAGTTGATTTCGTGAGTCTGGAACATCCACTTTCGCAGGGTGTTGTGGACTATGAGACTTCGCTTGAAAATGGCGCTGTCGCCTGCGAAATTTGGCCCGATTCGGGCATGCGCGGACTGTTGATGCAGTACAATTTTGCTGTCGACTTCTCCGTCTCTGACGAATGGGGTGTGTCGGATCTAGCCGGTCCCCATTACATTAGCGCCTTGGTGAATCCGATGGGCGAAGATATGTCGGCAAAACTTGCTGATTTGAAGAAGGCTTGCTTCAAGGATGTGCCTGTTCCGCAGGGCAATGCCGCCGTGAACATGACGCTCAAGTATTTCGGTAAAGAAGGTCTCGCGATTGCTCGTCGCATCGTGTCTGCCAAGGCAAAAGAAATTGCCGAGGTGGCCGCTGCCGCAGTCGAAGCACGCGCCGAACAGGAATACCAGCGTATGAACCATTTGCTTAGTATGCGTGGCAAGGCGGGCAACAACGCCCAGCTGCAACAGCTCCGCAAGAACGCCCAGGAATGGAAGAAGGTTATTTCGAACCCGCAACTTCGCCTAGACGCGATTAGATTGCTTGTTTGCCGTTAACAATGAACCATAAACAACTGTCTACTTCTAACTTCCTACTGTCTACAACTCATGAGTGAATTAAGAAAGAATATTCTCGATGAATCCCGCCGCATTGTGGTAAAGATTGGCTCGCGTATTTTGGTCGACTCCGAAAAAGGCGGCGTTCGTACTCGCTACATCCAGAAACTTGCCGATTCCGTGGCTCGCCTGATGGAAGCGGGCAAAGAAGTCGTGATTGTGACAAGCGGTGCCGTGGGAACTGGCATGAGCCAGCTGGGCTACAAGGAAAAGCCGACGGTGCTTGCTGAAAAGCAGGCCTGCGCTGCCGTGGGCCAGATTGACTTGATGTATGCCTACCGCGAAATGTTCCGTTGGATGCAGCTTTCGGTGGGCCAGATTCTTTTGTCTGCCGAAGACTTCCGCGACCGCAACCGCTACAAGAATTTGCAGAACACCATCAAGGCGATGCTTGCCCGTAAGATTGTTCCGATTATCAACGAGAACGATTCGCTCGCCGTTGCCGAAATCAAGGTGGGCGATAACGACAAGCTTTCGAGTGACGTGGCATTGTTCCTCGATGCCGACTTGCTTTTGATTTTCACCGACGAAGACGGCCTCTTCGATGACAATCCGAAGAAGAATTCGAATGCACGCCTTTTGCGCTTTGTGCCTGAAATTACGCCTGCAGTGCTTGCACTCGCGGGTAAGCCCGGTGAAACGGGTTCTGCGGTGAGTACCGGCGGTATGCGCAGCAAGCTCGAAGCCATCCGTAACGTGACCAAGAGCGGTTGCAATGCCTTCCTCGCGAGTGGCATGAAGGTGCTGCCGCACCAGGTGATTTTTGAAAATGCGCAGGGAACGCTCTTTGTAGGTTCCAAGAAAAAGCTCAACAGCCGTCAGCGCTGGCTCAGCTTCATTACGACTCCGCGCGGGGCCGTGGTGGTGGACGAGGGTGGCGTGAAGGCTCTGCGCGAAAAGCATTCCAGCCTGCTCCCTGTGGGTGTGTGCGCGGTGAAAAAGCATTTTGACAAGGGCGACCTGATTGAAGTCTTGAGCGAGACCGGCGAGCCGGTGGCACGCGGTGTCGCGAAGTTCGACAGCGAAACCTTGAAACTTGTGCTTCACAAGAAGACCGCCCAGATTCATGAACTCTTGGGCAAGGATGTCGCCGACGAACTCATCCACAAGAACGACTTGGTCGTGTTCTAGCTTAGAATGTCATCCCGGCCCCCGAGCCGGGATCTATTGGTAGATCTTGAACTGAAAATTTGTATTTTGGTAAGCGTATGGAAGAAAATCAGAATTTGGACGATTTGGCCGAAGAATCGGCGGAACTCCCGAAAGTCGAGAGCCAAGAGGATTTGGCCCGCATTATCCAGGCGCTGGTGTTTGCGTCTCCTGACATTGTGACGCTCAAGAAGTTGCGTGAAATTCTGGGCGATTTTCTGGATGCGCGCTTGGTGTCCGATGCTTTGATTGCGGCGAACGATTCGCTGAACAAGATTAATTCCCCGTTCGAAATCGTGGAACAGGCGGGAGGTTACCGTTTCCGCACGCGTGCCAAGTATTACCCGTGGGTGCGCAAGCTGTTCCCCGAGGCAAATGCCCGCAGGCTCAGCCAGGCGGCGCTTGAAACCTTGGCGGTCATCGCTTACCAGCAGCCGATTACCAAGGCTGCCATTGAACAGGTGCGTGGCGTGTCGTCGGTGGATGGCCCGATTCGTAACTTGCTCGACAAGGGCTTTATTGCGTTGGGTAGCCGCGCCGATACGGTGGGGAACCCCTATACCTACGTGACCACGCAGGAATTCATGAAGTATTTTGGCATCAACCGCATTCCCGAGGACCTGCCGCGACTCCGCGAATTCAGTGAACTTCTGGAAGCGGGTGCCCTGGTGCCGCAGTATGCTAAACCCGAATCGGTGAGCCCCGAAGAACCGGTGCAGCCCGAAGAAAATCCGGACCAGGTTGAATTGTCGATGGGAGATGCCTAATGGCTGTGACCCCGTTAATGCAGCAGTATTACGAGATCAAGAAACAGAATCCCGGCTGCATCTTGTTTTTTAGAATGGGCGACTTCTTCGAACTTTTCGAAGACGATGCTGTAGTTGCCTCGAAGATTTTAGGACTGACGCTCACAAGCCGCAACAACGGCGCCTCGGGAGCTACACCCTTGTGCGGGTTCCCGCACCATGCCGCGGACCGCTACGTGCCCAAGATGGTGGCGGCGGGTTACCGCATCGCCATTTGCGAACAGGTGGAAGACCCGAAACTTGCAAAGGGTATCGTCAAACGCGACATTGTAGAAATCATCAGTGCCGGCACCGCGATGGACGAATCGAACCTGAATGCGAAAGAGGCGAATTATCTTTGCGCATTCATTCCCGAAAAGGACTCGGTCTCGTTTGCGATTGCCGACGTGACGACTGGCTACTTGGCCGCGTGCAAGAGTTCGGTGCAGGCTTTTGAATGTGAATTCTGCCGCCGCATGCCGAAAGAAGTCGTGGTACCCGAAGGAACCGTGATTCCTAGCGGTGTGATGGATTTGATCCGCTCCGAAAACATTCTGGTGACAGAACTTCCGGCATTCCTGTTCGGCGAAGATTCCGCGAAGGATGTGCTGTTTACGCACTTTAAGGTCGAGGCTTTGGACGGTCTCGGCTTGGATGGGCGAGTGGTCGAAACCCAGGTGACGGGAGCGCTTCTCCAGTACCTGATGGACCAGAAGAAGTCCGAACTTTCGCATTTTACGACGCTCGAGATTCTGAATCTTGACGACTACATGACGCTTGATCCGAGTACGCTGCGTAACTTGGAACTGGTGCGCCCGCTGAATGCCGACGATATCAGCAGCACGCTTTGCTACGTGCTCGACTTTACGGTGACTGCCATGGGCGGGCGCAACTTGAAGGAATGGGTGAGTCACCCGCTGATTTCGGTGGACCGCATCAGGGAACGCGAAGAAGCCGTCGAAGAACTTGTCAATAATCCGGTCGCTCTTGACGAACTCAAGGAATCGCTGACTTCGATTCTCGATATGGAACGCCTGATGGGCCGTGTGGGTTCTGGCCGCGCGAATGCCCGCGATTTGGCGGGCATGGGCCGTTCGCTTTCGCAGGCATCCAAGGTGGCCGATGTGCTTGAAGGATTGAATTCGCCGATATTTGAACCGATGCGAGCGGCCCTCATTGCCGCCCGCGGCCGTGGCGAAGAACTCCTCTCGCAATTTAACGATGACTTGCCGCTGACCGTCCGCGAGGGCGGCATGATTCGCGCGGGTGCAAACGCGGAACTCGACGCCATGAACGAAGACATCAAGGAACGCCGCGAATGGATCGCCTCTTTGGAAGTCCGCGAGCGCGAGCGCCTCGGAATCCCGAGCCTGAAGGTGGGCTACAACCGCGTTTTCGGTTATTACATCGAAATTACCAAGGCGCAGATGGCGAAGGCCACGAGCCCGATTCCCGACGAATACATCCGCAAGCAGACAACGGTGAACGGCGAACGCTACATTACGCCCGAGATGAAGGAATGCGAATCCATCATCAGTAATGCCGAAGTCAACATTCACGCGCTGGAATACAAGATTTTCTGCGAACTGCGCGAGCGCGTGAACAGCTGGCGTGCTGAACTGCAGGAAATCGCAAATGCGATTGCCCATGTGGATACGCTTTACAGCTTTGCCCGCGCCGCCCGCAAGTACAATTACGTTTGCCCCGAAGTCTTCGAAGGTTCGGGTATTGAAATCAAGGGTGGTTTCCATCCGGTGATTGTCGCGGTCAATTCCGACCTGGACTTTATCCCGAACGATGTGAACCTTTCGCCCGAAGCGACCCGCCTGATGCTCATTACGGGCCCGAACATGGCCGGTAAATCGACTTACCTGCGCCAGACGGGTCTCATTGTGCTCATGGCGCAAATCGGCTGCTTTGTGCCTGCCGAAAGTGCCCGCATTGGCGTGGTGGACCGCATCTTTACGCGCGTGGGTGCCAGCGACCGCCTGAGCCGCGGCCTTTCGACGTTCATGGTCGAAATGATTGAAACCGCAAACATCTTGCGCAATGCGACTTCGCACAGCCTGGTGCTTCTCGACGAAATCGGTCGCGGAACCAGTACCTTTGACGGCCTCTCGATTGCGTGGGCGATTGTGGAAACTCTGCACGATGAACCGGCCCGCGCCGCCATCACGCTGTTTGCGACGCACTACCACGAACTCACGGGCCTTGTAGAAAGCCTTGAACATGCCGGAAACTTCCAGGTGGGTGTTCAGGAAAAGGGCGACAAGCTCATCTTCTTGCACAAGATTCTTGAAGGTGCTTGCGACTCCAGCTACGGTATACACGTGGCCGAAATGGCTGGCCTTCCGAACAATGTGCTGCGTCGTGCGCGCAAGATTCTTTTGCGCCTCGAAAAGCAGAAGATTGACCCGAGTGATGGTGCTACCCACAAGAAGCTCATGGAAAAGCCGCAGGTCGATTTGTTCGCTCCCCCCGACGAATCTACGCAACTTCTTAAAGAAGAAATCCGCCGCTTAAAGCCCGAAGAAATGACCCCGATGCAGGCGCTCCAGTGCCTGATGGACCTGAAGGAGCACTACGGAAAATAGGTCGGTGCTCCGCACCTCTGAGCAGTGAGGTCGCGACGGGTCGTCGCTTTGGGCTATGAGATGTTTGCCATGAAATGTTTTTTATATCTTATTACAAAGAGCCTCGAAGGTCACCGTAGGTGACCGCGCTCATACCTCATTGCTCATACCTCTATGCTAGACTTCGCCGCTTTACAAGAGTTTGTCTATAGCAATCGGATCGTGGATTCGACGATTCATGGACTTTCTCATTGGCGGCAGGTGGAATTCAACGGTTTGCTCCTTGCACCCATTACAGGTGCCGACGTGACGGTCGTGCGGCTGTTCGCTCTCTTTCACGACTGCAAGCGCGAAGATGACGGCTACGATGGCGAACATGGCGAGCGCGGAGCTGCCTTTGCCAAGGAATGCTTCGAAAAAGGCCTTCTCGAAATTACGCAGGAACAGTTTGATAAGCTGTACCATGCCTGCTTCTACCACACCAAGGAACATCAGACCGATGATCCGACCATCAACACCTGCTACGATGCCGACCGCCTAGACCTCGGCCGCGTGGGCATGTCGCTCAATCCGAAAAAGATGGCTACCACTCCGGGTGCAAGAATCGCCCACAAGTCGTTGCGGGCGAAAGTTGATGTCTATGAAATGCGCGAATGGCTAAAGACGGTTAATCTTTAACTCGCGAAATTAACCGGCAAAATTCTTTCCGAGAATCGCAGAGACATTTTTTAGAATGCCTTCTGCAACGTCGGGCTTGTTCATCGAATAAACGTGAATGTTGGTGATACCATTGGCGTACAGGTCAATAATCTGATCGCTTGCGTAAATGATTCCGGCCTGCTTCATGGCTTCGGGGTCGCTTCCGAATTTGTCGACCAGCGACTTAAAGCGCTGCGGCATAAATGAACCAGAAAGCTTGATGGCGCGTTCTACCTGGTTTGCATTCGTAATCGGCATGATGCCGGGGAGCACCGGGCAGTTGACGCCTGCATCGCGCAACTTGTAGAGAAAACTGAAGAACAAGTTATTGTCGAACACCATCTGCGTGGTCAAAAAGTCTGCGCCGGCGTCCACCTTTTCCTTGAGGTGCTTGATGTCTTCGGCCTGGTTGGCGCTTTCGGGGTGCTTTTCGGGGTAGCAGGCGGCGCCAATGCAGAAGTCTGCATCGGATGCCTTGAGTTCGCGGATGAGCTCGACGGCGTAGTGGTAGTCGCAGTTGTCGCGGCCCTTTTCGATGAGTTCCGGGGTCAAGTCGCCGCGGAGTGCCATGACGTTCTTGATGCCAGCAGCCTTCATGTCTTCGATGCGCTGGTGCACGGTTTCCTTGCTGCTGGAAACGCAGGTAAGGTGGGCGAGCATCGGAATGCCGAACTTTTGCTTGAGGTTTTTGGCAATATCGAGTGTGAAATGGCTGACGCCGCCGCCTGCGCCGTAGGTAACGCTCATAAAGGAGGGACCGAGCGCGGCGATAGATTCGGTGGCTGCCTTTACGCTTTCGAAGCTCGTCTCTTTTTTAGGCGGGAACACTTCGAACGAAAGGCTCATCTTGTCTTGCTTCAGAATGTCTACAATCTTCATAATCTCTCCGTGGGCGGGTCGAACCGGCACCCTAGGTCTATGCAAATATTTTAATATATGCATAAATATAGATAAAGTTTATGATAGCGGCAACCGGAATTATGAAATATTCAGTGAAAACCTGAAATTTTTTTCTATATTTGCGCCACAACGCTCGAGTAGCTCAGTTGGATAGAGCAATTGCCTTCTAAGCAATGGGTCGTGGGTTCGACTCCCGCCTCGAGTATAAATAGCCTGGACACCTTTATGGTGTCTAGGCTATTTATTTTTGTAAGCGGTCGAACCCACGACATGTAATTGTGGGTTCGATTACGGCGCAGGGCGAGAGTCGCGGACAAATTTATTTGTCCATGACCGAGCCCCAGCCGGAACTGCTCGGCAAAGCCGAGCAGCCTCCCGCCGGCAGATGCAATAGAAGCGGTGTAGCCTCCCGCCGCTTTTCAAAAAAAACGCCCGGATCGATTGCTCGATCCGGACATTCCATAAGGAGTAGAATCTAGCGGCTAGCCGATTACATCATGCCGCCCATGCCCATGGACGGATCCATGGCAGGAGCTGCCGGCTTCGGTTCCTTCTTTTCGGCGATCACGCAGTCAGTGGTAAGAATCATCGAAGCGATGGAGGATGCATTCTTGAGGGCCGTACGGGTCACCTTGGCCGGGTCAATCACGCCAGCCTTGATGAGGTCTTCGTAGGTGTCAGTCTTCGCGTTGTAGCCGAAGCTGTCCTTGCCTTCCTTCACCTTGTTCACCACCACAGAGCCTTCGAGGCCAGCGTTCTGGACAATCTGACGGAGAGGTTCTTCGATAGCGCGGCGAATGATGGCTGCACCAGTCTTCTGGTCGGCGTTATCGAACTTGAGGGCGTCAATAGCCTTTTCGGCGCGGATGAGGGCTACGCCACCACCCGGAACGATACCTTCTTCGACGGCAGCGCGAGTTGCGTGCATAGCGTCGTCGACGCGGTCCTTCTTTTCCTTCATTTCGACTTCGGTAGCGGCACCGACCTTGATCACGGCAACGCCGCCAGCGAGCTTGGCCAGGCGTTCCTGGAGCTTTTCGCGGTCGTAGTCGCTGGTGGTAGCTTCGATCTGCTTCTTGATCTGGGCAATACGGCCCTTGATAGAAGCGGCGTCACCGGCACCTTCGACGATCGTGGTGTTGTCCTTCGTGATAGTAATAGACTTGGCCTGGCCGAGCACAGTCACCGGAGCGTCTTCGAGCTTAGCTCCAGTGTCTTCGGAAACCAGCATACCGCCCGTGAGGATAGCGATGTCTTCGAGCATGGCCTTACGACGGTCGCCGAAGCCCGGAGCCTTGACGGCAGCAACCTTCAGGGTGCCGCGCATCTTGTTCACGACGAGCGTTGCGAGAGCTTCGCCATCGACGTCTTCGGCGATGATGAGGAGAGACTTGCCCTGCTTTGCCACGTGTTCGAGCATCGGCAGCAAATCCTTCATGGTAGAAATCTTCTTGTCGTACAGCAAGATGTACGGATTTTCGAGGGCTACTTCCATGCTGTCGGTGTTAGTGACAAAGTACGGAGAGAGGTAGCCGCGGTCAAACTGCATACCTTCGACAACGTCGAGAACGGTTTCAGCGGTCTTGGATTCTTCGATGGTGATCACACCGTCGTTACCGACCTTTTCCATAGCGTTGGCGAGGAGCTCGCCAATTTCGGGGTCGTTGTTTGCAGAAATCGTTGCGACCTGGGCAATGTGTTCCTTGCCGTTGATCTTCACGGCCATCTTGCCGATTTCTTCGATGACGGCGTCAACGGCGGCGTCCATGCCGCGCTTGATATCCATCGGGTTTGCGCCGGCGGCCACGTTCTTGAGGCCTTCGCGAGTAATAGCCTGGGCGAGCACGGTAGCGGTGGTGGTACCGTCACCAGCAGCGTCGCTCGTCTTGTTGGCGACTTCCTTGGCCATCTGGGCGCCGAGGTTTTCGTAGGCGTCTTCCAGTTCCACTTCCTTAGCGACAGACACGCCGTCCTTGGTGACGTTCGGGGCGCCGAAGGCCTTTGCGATCATCACGTTGCGGCCCTTAGGACCGAGGGTGACCTTGACTGCGTTGGCGAGTTTGTCGACACCCTTCATCAGGGATTCGCGAGCTGCTACATCAAACTTAAGTTGCTTTGCCATTTTGTTTTTTCCTTTTTTTATAAACTTTTTTTAGATTGTGGGGTGTGGGGTATGAGGTCGCTTCGCTTTGGGGTATGAGCACGCTCTCTCCGAGAGCTTTGAGCAAAAGTTAGGCGCCAAAGGCGCGATTGTTTAGCCCATACCTCAAAGGCACGTAGTGCCGAGCTCATCGCCCATTCCTCTTACAGAGTAGCGATGACGTCCGATTCCTTCACGATCAGGTAGTTTTCGCCATCGACGGAGACTTCCGTTCCGCTGTACTTGCCGTAGAGAACCACGTCGCCGACCTTGACTTCCATGGCGACGAGTTCGCCCTTGTCGTTCTTGCGGCCCGGGCCCACTGCCACGACCTTACCCTGCATGGGCTTTTCCTTGGCGTTGTCCGGAATGAAGAGACCCGAAGAGGTCTTCTGTTCGGCTTCTGCCGGCTTGACGACGATTCGATCTGCAAGAGGCTTAATCATTTTCACTTTTCCTTTTTTGCGGGCTTTTGCGCCCTGATTGAACTTTTTAGTCCAAGTTGGACTATTTTTTGTTTCGACCACCATAAAGCAATTTTCGTGCCAATCCCTTTTAAGGGGGCGATGCCTAAAAATGCGCGAAATGGGGCCGGTTTGGGCGCGTCCTGCGTTTCATTTTGAAACTTGGTTGAATCGTCAAAGTTGTGTGTTTAAAAATGAAACAGTGTTCTGCCTAATTCGTTTTGGCTGTTCTGAAATGTAGACTTAAAATGTGGACTTAAAATGTGGACTTTTTATTTTCAAAAATATTTTGCAATTGAAATTTGATGTGTAAATTTTTAAAATAATGTAGACTTTTTTATAAATATTTGATTATATTTAGAAAAGGAAATGCTGTGAAATATTGTTGTCCGAAGACTACGAATAAGAATAATTTGTGTTCGCTTCTGTTCTTATGGAGATAAATTAGCAGTAATGCCATCGAAAATGGAGTTTATATGGGTATTGGTTTAAAAACATCGGCAGTTTTTGCTGGAGCGGCATTGGCCTTTGGGCTTGCGTCGCCCTCTTTCGCGGCTCAGCGCCAGATGGAAAATCTTTCGCGCGGTCTTGCGGTCACGAACACGGGCAAGGGTGTGCTCGTGAGCTGGCGCTTGTTGGGTACTGACGCTCCGGACACGGAATTCAATCTCTACCGCGATGGCGAGAAAATCGCCTCCATCGGTAAGACGGCTGGCACGAACTACTTGGATGCTGCCGGAAAGACGACTTCCGAATACACGGTAGCTGCAGTAGTTGGCGGCAAGGAGGGGGCGAAGCAGGCTGTTTCCGTGGTGCTCGACAAGACGGTTTCGAACAGCGGGAATAGCTTTCCGTACAAGACTATCAAGCTTGAAGTCCCTGCGGCGCAGACGATGCCCGATGGCGAAACCTGCACCTATGTCCCGAACGACATGAGCGCTGCCGATCTCGATGGCGACGGCGAATACGAACTTATTTTGAAGTGGGACCCGAGCAATGCTCACGACAACTCGCAGGGCGGCTACACGGGTACGGTATTCATCGATGCCTACAAGCTCGACGGTACGCGCCTTTGGCGTATTGACCTCGGTAAGAATATTCGCGCGGGTGCTCACTACACGCAGTTCCAGGTGTTTGACTACGATGGCGACGGCAAGGCAGAAATGATTGTGAAGACTGCCGACGGTACCATTGACGGTACGGGCAAGGCGATTGGCGACAAGTCGAAGGATTACCGCAGTTCGGGCGGAACGATTCTTGATGGTCCCGAATACTTGACGGTGTTCCGCGGTGTCGATGGCGCTGCGATTTCGACGGTTACGTACGAACCGAGCCGAAACATCAACCAACACGTCAAGGGCAAGGAGGGGCATGGCTACTGGGGCGATAACTACGGCAACCGCTGCGAACGCTACCTGGCGGCAACGGGCTACCTGGATGGAGTGCACCCGAGTGCAATCTTTGCGCGTGGCTACTACAGCTCCTCCTATGTGGCTGCCTACGATTTTGACGGAAAGGACTTGAAGTTGCGTTGGCTCCACAAGTCCGAAGACCCGGACAAGGGGCTTTACGGCGAAGGAAACCACAGCCTCCAGGCGGCAGACCTCGATGGCGACGGCTACGATGAGGTGTTCTTCGGTGCTGCGGCGCTGAACCACGATGGTACTCTGCGTTACCGCACGGGTCTCGGTCATGGCGATGCCCACCATATCGGCGACCTGGATCCGGACCGTCCGGGCCTTGAATCCTGGGACGTGCACGAACATACGGACGCCAAGTATACCGATGAACTCCGTGCAAACGATGGCACGATTATCTGGGGAACTCCGCAGCCGAATCCTGGCGTAGACAACGGCCGTGGCATGGCTGCCGATGTGGATTCGACCCATCGCGGTTACGAAATGTGGTCTGCGAAGGGTGGTGGAATGTTTACCGTAAAGCACGAAAAAATCGGTACGCCTTCAGTGTCGCAGAACTTCCGCATTTACTTTGACGGCGACCTGCAGGATGAGCTCCTGGATGGCGCCTATGTGACCAAATTCAATTCTAAGGATATCAAGTCCGAAGTCTATTTCGATGGTCCCAAGGCTCTCGGTGCTACGGGTTGCAATGGCTCCAAGAATACGCCGAGCCTCGTGGCCGACCTCTTTGGTGACTGGCGCGAAGAACTGGTGGTGCGTAGCGAAAAGGACCCGACCACGATATACATTGTCTCGACTCCGGTGACGTCTCCGTATCGTCTTTATACGTTGATGCACGATGCTACATACCGCACTGCTGTCGCTTCCGAAAATACGGCCTACAACCAGCCGCCTCATCCGGGATACTTCTTGCCCGATATGGCGAAGTCGCTCAAGCAGCCGAGCATCTTCGTAGTGGGCGAGGATCCGACTCCGGCCGATACGACCCCGGTGGTGAACAACGGCAAGTCTGAACTGGATGCCTCTACCCCGAAGGATGGCAAGGGCTGGACTCAGAGTGAAAACGAAGGCTTCCTCAAGAACGGCTATTATAACTTTGACAATGCGCTTTCGAGCTACGGCACTTGGGAAATCTTCTCGAAGACCGAGGCGAAGACGACGCTTACTGTGCGCTTCACGAACGGTGGCACGACCTCCCGCAACATGGCGGTGAACGTGAACGGCGCTTCTGCCGGCACGATTAGCTTCCCCTCGACAGATGCCTCCTGGACGACGTATTCCGAAGCCAAGGTTGATGTGAAATTGGTTGCGGGCGTGAACACGATTACGTTTACCTCGATGACGAGTGACGGCGGCCCGAACTTCGACATGTTCACTTTCGGCATTGACGGCGTGGAACTTTACGACGGTACGCAGGTGCTGCCTGAAATTCCCGAGGCCGCTTTGGCTGCGGTTCCGTTCAGGAACGGCGTAATGTTTAACCCCGCAAGTGGAGTGCTCTTTACGCCTAGGGCGGGTTTTGCAGAAATTTACTTCTACGACATGTCCGGTGCGATGCGCCTGGGTATCTCGAAGAATGTCCCTGCGGGCTCTACAGCGATGGCGCTTGGCCAAGAACTGCTCCCGAAGGGAATGTATTTCGTCAAGGTAAAACTTGACGGAAAAATCGTTTCGTCGAAGAAATTCGCGAAACAATAAACACCTCACTGCCTAGCTCTGGTCTTGCGAGTGTTTGGCTTAGGGCTAGGCTTTTTTGGATTTTTGTATGAAGATGCTTAGTAAAATCTGGCAGGGAGTCGTAATCGCATCGATGGTCGTCGCTCCGCTCACATGGTCGGCGGTGACCATTTACATGTGTGGCGATTCCACCATGCAGGACTGGGCTGAAGGTTACTACCCCAAGCAGGGACAGGGACAGGATTTCCATTTCTGGTTTGATCCGACCAAGGCGGCGGTGGTAAACCGTGGCCAGGGCGGCATGTCGCTCGGTGGTGGTGGTCTTGACAAGAAGGGCAATACCGCAGTCGGTTATTACGACATGTTCTTCAAGAAGGGCTGCTCCAACGGCAACTGCATCGCTGAAAAACTCAAGGCGGGCGACTATGTCGTGATCCAGTTCGGTATTAACGACGTGAACTACAGTACCGAAGATTTCTTTGCTTCGAACATGAAGAAGATGGTGAGCGATGTCCGTGCGAAGGGTGCGTACCCGATTATCATGAGCCCGATTCGTCGTAAGTATTATGATTCCCCGACGCAGATTCATAACAGCTACCGCGGCTACCCGGCACTGAACAAGAGCCTTGCCGAAGAACTCAACGTGCCGTTTATCGACATGAGTGAAATGGTCGCGAACTACATGATTTCTGTGGGTGAACGCTATGCGGAACAGTATGTCTTCAACTATGCGACCAAGTCTGAATACAGCAACTTGGGAAGCGACCAGACAGACGCTGTGCACTTGCAGATGAATGGGGCGAACGCTTTCGGGCGCATCATTACCGAACAGATGCGCGCGCATACGGACCCGATCGTGAAAAAGCTCGGTGACTATATGGCGCCCATGTACCAGGTGAGTGTCAAGGTGAGCCCCGAAGGTGCCGCAGAAGCGACTTCGATCAACGCCTATTACCCGCAGGGCATGACCGTGATGCTCAAGACTATTCCGAAGAGCGGCAAGAAGTTCTTGGGCTGGTACGACGGTAACGGCAACAAGGTTGGTGCTCCGAGCCGTTCGAACGTGAAGTCTCCGTACATTCATACGTTCGTGATGGGGAGCGCCTCGACGCAGTTCACGGCGGTTTACGAGGGCGGAACGGCGCAGAAATATAGCGGCGATGGTGCTGCGTTAACCGCATTCCCGACCACGACCCCGAAGAGCCTTGACGATGTGACGTTTGTTCCGTTTACCCCGATTGAAGGCAGCACGCTTGATACGGTGAAAATTGACAAGGATATCAAGAAATTCTTTGATGCAAGCACTCCGGATACGGCTGGAATCGGCTGGACTCAGAACGAATGGACTGGCTTTACGGGCGAAGGCTATTACAATCTGGATAATACGAATGCTTCGTTTGCCGCATATAAGGTCAAGTTCCCTGGCGCAGGCTATGTGACGCTTGCGGTGCGCTATGCAAACGGCGGATCGTCGGATCGTATGTTCAATGCTTATTTGGACCATGATTACCTTGTGAGTGCACCGCCGACGGGTGGTTGGGATAAGTGGGATACCGCCTACGTGGTGATGGATGCTCCGCAAGGTGAAGCCGAACTCAAGATCATGTCGCTTACGAGCGATGGCGCTCCGAACCTGGATGCCTTCGGTTTCAGCATTGACGGTGTGTGCCGCGCGGGCGAGGAATGCCCCATCGTCAAGGATTCGACTGATACGTCGACGACTATTTTGAATAAGGTTCGCGATGTGACTGGTTTTGCCATGCACGGCGAAATGCTCCGCTTTGCCGGTACGGAACGCGCCCATGTGAATGTGTTCGATATGCGTGGCCGACTGGTTGCGAAGAAGATTGTCGAAAACGCTTCTGAAGTTTCACTTACAACGATGGTGAAATCTACCGGACTCTACCGTGTTGTGGTGCACCAGGGCAGTGCAAAATTTGCGACAACCTGGGCGAAGGTGAGGTAGATATGAAGGGAGTGTTTAAATTCCTTGCCGCTGCAGCCGTGTTCACGGGAATCGCCGTAAGCGATTCTACTTCGTTCAAGGTTCACGTGATTGGCGACTCTACGGTTTGTAACTACAAGGACAATGCTTACCCGCAAACAGGTTGGGGACAGATTCTGGGGAGTTTCTTTGACGGTTCCCGCGTCCAGGTGGTGAACTACGCTATCGGTGGTCGCAGCTCCAAGACGTTCGTGCAGGAAGGTCGCCTAGACGAAGTGAAGAAGAATCTCCAGAAGGGCGATGTCATGATGGTCCAGTTTGGACATAATGATCGCTATTTTGGAAGTAAACCCCGTGAGGTCCCGTTTGATTCGTTAGGCTACTGGTTGCAACAGTATGCTGATGTGGCTAAGGGTGCGGGCGCAACTCTAGTGTATGTGACCCCGATGAACATGAACATGGGGGCCAACGGCCGCAATATCTTTACTGAATACAACGTTGTCGGCAAGATGGAGGAACTTGCCAAGAAAAACGGCGCCGTTTATGTGAATCTGAACGCAAAGTCCTACAATGCCTACAGCAAAAGCTGGGACCCTGCGTATGTTTCCCGCTACCAGTTCAAAATGTTCCTAAAGGGAGAATACCCGAATTACAAGGATGGTGTCACCAACGATGGGACGACGCACTTCCAGGAATCGGGCTCCATTGCTCACTGCCAGTGGATCGCCGAGGAACTTGAAAGCGCCCTGAAAAACGAATCGTACATTTCTGCCGATAATAAGGCGAATTTGACACAGCTTGTGTCTGCCCTCAAGCCGCGTTATGCCTTTACGGTCAAGGCGAATGTTTCGAACAGCAAGGGGCTCATTACGCATAATCAGCAACTTCCCGGCGGTGCTCCTCTTACTTTGCATGTAAGCCCCGGAAGTTTTGGCAAGAAGTTCGTTGGCTGGTACGATGACGACTGCAATAAGCTTTCTGCCGATTCGAACTATTACGGCAAAAAGACCCTCTACCGCGCGGCAACCTATACGGCTGTCTTTGACGGTGGTCCCGCCTGTCAGCCGACTTCGCATGGTGAAGAAGGCTCCGGTGACAATCCGACGTCTTCTAGTTCCGTGGGACCGGAATCTTCGGCCTCTATTGACACGGCGCTCTGTTTTACGGGTGTTGCCGACGAAGCCTGGCCGTCTCCGATAGACATGGCTAGCCCCGAAGCGGGGGATGGTTGGACCGAGGCGAATCATGAAGGCTTTACGGGGCAGGGCTTCTTTAACTTTGACAACTCCGCCTACAGCACGGCTACTTACAATGTGACTTCGGACCAGTCTGCATCGAACGCCCGTGTAATGATTCGCTATTCGTTCCAAGGAAACACGGATCGCGATATGAAGCTGACTGTTGATAATGGTGAGTACGATGTGACATTCAAGTCTACCGGAAGCTGGGACAAGTGGGATACCGCTTACGTCGAGGACGTGTGGGTCGATGCGCTTGACTTTAAGGTGAAGCTTGCTTCGGCCTCGGCAGACGGCGGCCCGAATATCGACATGATTGCCTTCGACATCAAGGGCGTCTACCGCACGGGTTGTAAGCCCGCGAAGGTTGAAAATGATGTTGAGTCTTCGTCGAGTGGAGAATCTTCGATTGTTTGGAACAAGCCACTTGTTTCGGCTGTTTCTTTTGATGCTTTAAATAGGAGTGTGGCTACTCCGGGTGGCCTTATGGAAGTCCAGTTGATGGATGCGATGGGCAAAATTCTTAAGCGGGAACTCAGGAATGTGCCTTCGGGTTCGGTTCCGATGCTCTCTAGTGGCGTGAGGCTGCCTAAGGGCCGCTATTTTGTGCGGATTTCCTTGAATGGAAAGCTTGCTTTAATGCGACCTGTCTCATGGTAGGGTTTTGGCACATTAATAATCTTTTTTTATTCATTTTGTCATGCCGGAATTTCTTCGGCATTTTTTCTTTTCTCTTTTTTTGTATATTGGGTAGAAAATAGGAGTTATTTATGAACTTTACGAAATGGAGTGCTGTAGCCTCTGCGATTCTTGCCGCTGTGGCTTTTACCGCTTGCGATGATTCCTCGTCTGCAAGTTCCGATGACAACAAGACCTCTTACGATTGCTCCGTGACGGACGGCGTGAAGGTTGTTTATCCGGCTGGTGGCGAATCCTTTAAGATGGGTGATACGATTACGGTAGTTTATGGTTCCGATGTCCAGGGCTCCGGTTACCATTTCTACTTCAAGACTTCTGAAGATGCAGAACCCCGTGACATGCTGGATGGCTCGGCTGGTCCTGAAACTCCGGATGGCAAGACCTGTTATGAACAGAAGGTTGCCTTGACGGAAGATTTCTTGCCTGACGATGTGGAGTTCCCGATTGAAAAAGCTGTCATTCGTGTGGCTCCCTACGAAAAGACTTCCAAGGGTGCAAATTCGGGCTCCTTTAAAGTCTCTGAATAGTCTTGAACACTTCGTTGAAATTTGACGATTCTTCGATCACCGTAGCCGTTGTTGGTTGCGGTGGTTTTATTGGTAGTCATTTGTTGAAGGCGATCTTGGAACGCACCCGCTGGCGCGTTTTCGGTGTTGACTTGGATTCGTATCGTATTCAAGAACACCTGTCGAACCCGCGCTTCGATTTCCTGAGTGCAGATCTTGCTTGCCCCGATGTGGTGGAGCGCGTTGCGCGGTTCCCGATAGTGGTGAATTTGGCCGCGATTTGTACGCCTGGTCGCTATATGGCCGAAGCGGTCGAGGTGATTCGCAGCAATTACGACCATCCGCGTGCTTTAGCCGATGCTTGCGCTAAAAGTGGTAGCTGGCTGATTCATTTTTCGACTTCTGAAATTTACGGCAGGACAGCAATAGATTCAGCGTCTCTCGAAGAAGATTCTACGCCGATCGTATTTGGTCCCGTTTCGGCGAGCCGCTGGAGCTATGCGACAGCGAAACTTTTGACCGAACGCTACTTGGCGGGGCTAGCCGATTTGAACTGGACGGTGGTGCGCCCCTTCAATTTCGTGGGCCCGTATATGGACTTTATGCCCGGAATCGATGGTGAAGGAATTCCCCGAGTTCTTGCGAATTTTTCAACGGCGCTTGTTCGTGGAGAAACGCTTAAGCTTGTGAATGGAGGTGTCGCCAAACGCTGTTTTACCTCGGTGCACGATGCCATCGATTTTATTTTCTGCTTGTTTGCCCATGCAGATGCTGGTGTTGGCCAGGCATTTAATGTCGGTAATGCGGATAACGAAGTGTCCGTTGCTGAATTAGCTTGCCTGATGCGTTCCATTTGTGCGTCGATTAAGGATGTGCCTGAAGG
The DNA here is from genome assembly GCF_045601785.1 of Fibrobacter sp. Lineage (GTDB taxonomy): Bacteria > Fibrobacterota > Fibrobacteria > Fibrobacterales > Fibrobacteraceae > Fibrobacter. The sequence continues at coordinate 116,148 of NZ_JAZSAF010000064.1, read as the reverse complement.
CGATGTCCCCGGTGTCGAAGTTGTTTCTGGCGAAGATTATTACGGCAAGGGCTACGACGATTCCTTGCGCCGGCTACCATCGGTGGCAAAGGCCGAAAGCCTGTTGGGCTTCAAGGCGAAAATTTCGCTGAAAGATGCTCTCGAAGAATCGCTTAGGTGGTTCGTTGGTCACTATGCCCTCTGATTATTTTATTTTCATTCCTGCGTATAATGTTGCAAAAACGCTTGCAGAAGTGTTGCGTAAAATTCCTGAGAGTGTGTGGACGCGAGCAATTGTCCTTGTGATTGATGATGGTTCTGCCGATGACACTCGCGGAGCCTTTGAAAATTACGTGGAAGGCTTGGACAATGACTCCGCAGGCGATTTGAAGAAACGGTGCTTGCGTTACATGCGCTTTGAACAAAATCTCGGCTATGGATCTGTTGTAAAGAAGGGTATTTCTGAGGGACTTAAGTCCGGGACGTCCTATGTTGCCTGCTTGCATGGTGATGGACAGTATCCGGCTGAAAAATTGCAGGATTTTTTTGATTATTTGAAGTCTAACGAGGCTGTCTTGGTGCAGGGCTCTCGCCATTTGACTCGCGGTGGAGCAAAGGCCGGAAACATGCCCTTGTACAAACGCTTGGGTGGAATGTTTTTGACCGCGGTCGAAAACATTGCCTTCAAGCAGAGGCTCACGGATCGCCACAGCGGTTTTATCGTCTATTCTGCAGAATTCCTGAAAACCGTTGATTTGCAAAGGTTGAGCCCTTCTTTCGATATTGATTTGGAACTGATTTCTATAGCTGATGCTCGCGGCTTGAAACTTGCGGAACTTCCGATTTCGACGCGTTATGCCGGCGAAAAGTCTAATCTGAATGTAGTGACCTACGGTCTGCGCGTTTTGCGTCAGGTTTTCCGCCGTATTATCGCTTGATTTATTGATTGTTTTTAATATATATTTAAAGCATGGTTAAAGATTTGATTCATGCGTTGAATGGGGTGCTGCTCGGCAAGTCCGAGACGGTGGAACTTTTGGTGATGGCGCTGCTGGCCGATGGTCATGTGCTGGTGGAAGATGTTCCGGGTACGGGCAAGACGACGCTTTCGAAGGCGCTTGCGGCTGCCATTGGGGCTGATTTTGCGCGAATCCAGTTTACGCCGGATCTGCTGCCTGCCGATGTGACGGGTGGTGCGGTATTCAAGGCGAATACGGGCGACTTTGAAATCAAGAAGGGCCCTGTGTTTACGCAGGTGCTGCTGGCCGATGAAATCAACCGAGCCTCGCCGCGTACGCAGAGCGCCTTGCTCGAAGCGATGGAAGAGCGCCAGGTGTCGCTGGAAGGCGAACGGTATAAGCTGCCGGAACTTTTCATGGTGCTGGCTACTGAAAACCCGGTGGAGTTCCACGGGGTGTTCCCGCTGCCCGAAGCGCAGATGGACCGCTTTATGGTGCGTATTTCCGTGGGTTATCCGAGTGCAGAAACGGAACTTGAAATTTTGCGGGCGCATCGCACAAGTCGCCCGATTGATACTTTGAAGGCGGTGACGAGCCCCGAAGAAATTTTGAAGGCTCGTGCCACGGTGCGCGGCATTCATATTGATGAATCGCTGGAGCGCTATGTGATTTCACTGGTGCAGGCGACGCGTAACGACGGCGGCGTGCGTCTGGCAGCTAGTCCGCGTGCAGGTTTGAATTTGGTGCGCATGGCGCAGGCTTGTGCGTATGTGAATGGCCGCGATTTCGTGAATCCCGATGACATTCAGCGCGTGTTTTTCCCAGTGATGGAACACCGCGTGTTCGCCAAGGACAGCGGCGACCCCGACGCCAGCAAGAAGATTTTGCAGGGAATATTAAAGCAGGTGAACGTACCCAAATAAAAACAATGTGTAATGTGTGGTGTGTAATGACTAATCATTTCACATCCCACACCTTACATCTCAAAGGCGCATTGCACCGACCTCAAACCTCATACCTCGTACCTCACATCCCTACTTCCTACAATGTCCTTCTTCCACTGGTTTATTCGTTCTATTCCGCGGGCCCCGAAAAAATCGGGACTCCTGATGGCGGTATACTTCTGGTGGCTTGACTATTTTACTCCGGCAGGTCGCGCCTTTGCCTCGCTTTTTTTGCTGGCGATGTTTGCAGGCGCAGTGCCTGGATTCTGGGCGGCGTGGATTTTTGCAGGAATTGATTTTCTGCTGTTCTTGGGGCTAGTATTCAGCTTGTTCGTGACGGCGAAGCGGAGCAAGATTTGGGTTGAAAGCGTTTCGGTGAATCGCGTGCGCGAAGGCGAAACGGCTACGGTGACTGCTTTTGTGGCGGTGCACTCGACGATTGATTGTGTGACTTTGGGAGCGAACCGTTTGCCGCCCTCGCTGATAGGTTTTGAATCGGACCGCGCAAAGATTAAGAAGGGCGAGCCGCCGCGCAAGATGGAATGCCAAGTGTGCACGACGCGCCGCGGCTCCTTTATGCTGAATAAGGTCTCGGCGAATGTGCCCGAAATCATGGGACTCTTGCGCTGGCCTTATGGCTTTAACGGCTCGGTGGAATTGCTAGTTTACCCGCGCACGCTCAAGGTGCAGGAATTCCCGTTCCTGACGCAGGGAGCTTCGGGCATGGCGTTTGCGCCGTTTTTGATGCCGAGTCTTACCCGCGGCATGAATTTTATAGGCGTGCGGCCTTACCGCGAAGGAGATTCTCTGCGGGATTTGCACCACAAGGCTTTTGCCCGCTACGGAAAACCTTTCACCAAGGAATTCGAGGTGGAACGCGGCGCTGGTATTATTCTGCTCCTGGATACGGCGACACCGAATTTCAAGTCGCGGCAATACTTGGAGCAGGCGATTCGCATGACGGCTGCGGTGGGCGAGTGGCTTTTGGATCGCGAAATTCTCGGACGGTTCTTTATTGATAGCGAAGAAATCGCACTGGATGGCGGTAGCGAAAGCCGCAAGAATTTGCTGGATGCCTTGGCGAGAATTCCGCCTGCATCGCTTGCGCATGCAAAACTGCCGGTACCTTGGGCACCTGCAGCGCGCCCGATGGACCCGGTACTTCGCATCGGACTTTACGAAAACGAAGAACCGCTTGTAAACAAGCATATCGTGGTCGGAACGCTGCCTGCTTCGACTGACGACAAACTGCTGGTGGTATCGCCTGAAGAATTGGATGGCCTTGAACGCGGGGTGGTAACGCTATGATGGCAAGCGAGAAAGTAGACATCCGCTACGCCTTCAAGGTGTTATTCCTTTGCCTTGCCTCGGTGAATCTGGGGCATACGTTTGATTTCTTGTGGCTCGGCGTTTTATTTGCCATCTACTTTGTTGTTGTCGGTGTGCTGAATGCGACGCGGCGGTGCGAGTTTGCGAAACGCCCGCGCTATAACAAGATTTTGGCGTACGGCGCGATTGTGCCGCTCGCACTTTTCTGGGTGATGACACCGTCCGTTGAAAACGGCGTGTCGCCTTATTTGATTTTCTTGCCGGGAATTTACTTGCTGTATTTGGCGGCGTTGCAGGAACGGAGCCGCGGAAACGGCGGCTTTGAGGTCTTTGTCGCCTTCGATGGTGTAGGTGCTTTGCTCTTTGGAATGTACATGGTGCCGCACGGCTGGGGCTTTGTGGGCCTTGTAGGATTCTTGCTAGCGCTCTGTGCTTATAGCCGCCGCGGTACAGCGCCTTACAAGTACGGGCTCTTTTTGCTCGTGATAGCGGCCCTCGGCGCCATCTCTTACGGTGGTTGGCAATACTGGAAAACGCAGCGCTATCGCTATGGCGCGCAGATGGCCGAAAACTATTACCAACGCGAACGAATGATGGGCTTTGATCCGGTCGCGGCTCTGGGTAGCTTTGGGAGCAATTATAGTTCTCGCTACAATAGCCAAGTGGTGTTGCGCGTGTGGGATAAGCAACCGTCGCGTTACTTTAAGGCGGCAAGCTACGAAAAGTACGTGGCGGGCATTTGGAAGTTGCCGACAAAATTTGTGAAACGCCTTTATCCGGCTTATTACCAGGTGGACTATGCGGTATTTGAAACCGCGGATTCGCTGACGAAGGCCGATTCATTGCGCGAGGTAGAACAAATCTGGGTGCAATCGACACTCAATAACTTTGGCTTTGTGTTTGCGCCGTACGGTGCCGTGGGTTTTGCGGCGAAAGATGTGGATTCGCTGACCTATTACGCGGGCGGCATGGTGCAGGGCTTGGACGGAAACGGAAAACGTTCTGACTGGCATTATTTCAAGTGCAAGCCGGTTTCGGCGGAAACATCGTCGGAGGCTTGCTCGTTGCCGGATTCTCTGATGGCTCCGAGTGAAGGCGATTTGCTGGTAGGCGAGCGGTACTTGCCGCTGATTGATACCGTGATTGCTGCAATGGGATTGCGCGACACCGTTCTGACGGATTCTATCTCCGCGAATTCTGCTGCTACGGATTCGACGGCGCTTGCAAAATCGGTGCCGGACTCTCTGGTGTTGCAGAAAATGCTGGCTTATTACCTCGCAAATTTCACCTATTCGCTTTCGGTACCGGGAATTACGCGCTGGAATGGAGCGAAGAATGAACCGTTGGCTGTTTTCTGGCGTGAAAAGCAGGGCTTCTGCGAATACTATGCGACGCTTTCGACGCTGGTGCTTCGACGCCTGGGAATTCCCTCGCGGTATGTGACGGGCTTTGCAAATCCTGAAGTGGTCGAGGGGCTGCCTTATAGTATTTTCCGGCGCAAGCATTCGCATGCATGGGTCGAAGCGTATGTAGATAATCGTTGGGTAATCTTCGACCCGACGCCTCCCATTTTGCCGCAGTTTGCGGAATCGCCCAGCTGGTGGAGCGTCAAATGGGAGGGCGTGCGCGGGCGTCTTGCCCGCGTGATGCATGCCCTTAAAGAAGGCGAGTGGCGTCGCGTCGTTGATAGCTGGCAGAATCAATCGACCGCTCTCTTGGAAAGTCCGATTCTGTATGCGGTTTTGGTGATTCTTGTTGTGGGCTTTGCTGGCCGCAAGATTTACATTGCGTATAAATTAAATTCAAAGAATCACGCCTTTGTTTCGGCACGGTCTCTGGAATGGGTAAAAAAACTTGACCGCGCTGAGCGGGATTTGACCCGCGTGAGACTCCGCCGTGAGCCCGGTGAAACTGTCGGCAAATTTGCAGAACGCTGCCGGATTGCGCTTTCACGCCTCGCCGAGAACCAAACCCCTCTCAAAAAAATCCAGAAGGCGCGTCAGGCCTTGCACACCCTCGATGAGTACGAGGAACAGCGCTGGAAACATTAATTACTGTCTACTGTCTACTTCCTACTTCCTACTGTTTTTCTATCTTTCCTTTCAAAAAATAGGAGTTATTATGTCTGTTCAAGTGATGGTTAATGGTATTCCGGGCAACATGGGCCGTATTGTGGCCGAAACCTGCGTGGCCCGCGGTCTCGAACTCGTTCCGTATTCTCTGACGGGTGAAATTATTGTGGAAAACGAAGCCGAAGTCGCCGGCAAGACCATCCAACTTTTGAAGCCGAGCAATCGCGAAGCTCGCATTGCAGAAGTTCTCGAAAAATACCCGAACGTCATTTGCATCGATTACACGCACCCGACGGCCGTGAACGACAACGCCGCTTTCTACGTAAAGCACAAGATCCCGTTCGTGATGGGCACCACCGGTGGCGACCGCGAAGCGCTCGCCAAGCTCGTTGCCGATGCCAATCACCCGAGCGTAATTGCCCCGAATATGGCAAAGCAGATTGTCGCTTTCCAGACGATGATCGAATTCTTGGCCAAGGAATTCCCGACGGCATTCAGCGGCTACAAACTCTCTGTGGTGGAAAGCCACCAGAAAACCAAGGCCGATACGAGCGGTACCGCGAAGGCCGTGGTGGGCGACTTCCAGAAGATGGGTTTCGACTTCACCGTCGATGACATCGAAAAGGTCCGTGACGAAAAGGAACAGATGGAACGCATGCACGTACCCGAAGAATACCTCGGCGGCCATGCCTTCCACACCTACAGCCTTGACAGCGCCGATGGTACGGTTCACTTTGAATTCCAGCACAATGTCTGCGGCCGCAAGATTTACGCCGAAGGCACCGTGGACGCCGTGAACTTCCTCGCATGCCACATCGCAAACGGAACAGCCAAACCCTTTAACATGATGGACGTGCTCCGCTCCGGCAAGATGAGATAAGTAAACAGTGATTAGTGGTTAGTAAACAGGAATATTTAAGTGGTTTGTAAACGGTGGTTAAGTAAACAGAAACGTTCTTAATGCTATCCTAACTACCAATCACTAACTACTAACCACTAACCACCAACCACTAACCACTTCTATGCGTTCCTATATCCTCCGCCGCTTACTTTTGATGATTCCGACTCTCATCGGGATTTCACTGGTATGCTTTATCCTTATCCAGCTGTTGCCGGGTGGACCTGTGGAGGAAATGATTTCGCGTGCGCAGCAGGCCGCTGCCATGAAGGGCGGGGTAGATGCCTCCAAGGCACTCTCGCCCGACCAGATTGCACAAATCCAGGCGTACTTCGGTTTTGACCAACCCGCCTGGAAGCGTTACCTGATGTGGCTCTGGAACGTTCTGCACCTGGATCTGGGCTCCAGTTACACCTACGGGCTCCCTGTGTGGGACGTAATCACGAGCCGATTCCCGATTTCGCTGTTCTTTGGAATCACTTCGTTTTTTTTGAGTTACCTTGTCTGTATTCCGCTGGGCCTCTGGAAGGCGGTTCATCACGGGAGCAAACTCGATTCGCTTTCTTCGGGCGTGATTTTCTCTGGCTACGTGATGCCGGGTTACGCACTCGGAATCCTCCTGATTATATTCCTCGCGGGAGGTTCGTACCTCGACATTTTCCCGCTAGGCGGCCTCACGAGCGACGACTTCGAGGACTTCACTTTCTTCGAAAAAGTGGTGGATCTCGGGTACCATTTGATTTTGCCGATATTCTGCTACATGATTAGCGAGTTCGCTTTCCTTACGTTCTTGATGAAGAACTCTGCGCTCGAAGAACTCGGTAAGGACTACATGCGCACGGCGCTTGCCAAGGGCATGAGCTTTAACCAGGCGCTCGTTCGCCACGCGCTCCGTAACGCCTTGATTCCCATTGCCACGCGCCTTTCCGAAATCTGCACCTTGATGTTTGCGGGCGTGCTCCTCATCGAAAAGGTCTTCGATATCGACGGCATGGGGCTGCTTTATTACAACTCCATGGTGAATCGCGACTACAACGTGGTCATGGGAGTTATCTTCCTCAGCAGCTTGATGGCTATGGTGGGGCGCTTGTTCAGCGATATCCTCTACACCCTCGTAGACCCGCGCATCAAATTCTCGTAGTTAGTCCTGTTTGTGGACCACCAACCACTGTCTACTTCCTACTTCCTACCGTCTACTTCCTACTAAATAACTATATTACAAACCATGAGTAACGAAATTGTTTCGCCTGTTATTGAAAAGTTTTTGAAGTCCCGCGGCTATGCCGACTACGAAGTCACCTCTATCGCCGGTGCCGGTTCGGGCCGCAAGTATTACCGAATTGCCTCCGGTAAGCAGAGTGCCGTGTTGCAGGTTTCTGCCTCGGTCGATGAAGACTTTAAGCGTTTTGTGGATTATGCCGAAGCGTTCAATTCTTTTGGACTTCCGGTGCCTAAGATTTATTGCGTAGACGAAGCCTCTTGCTCTGTGCTTCAAGAAGACCTGGGTGCCCACAACTTGCTCGACAACATTGTTTCGCCGGGTTCCGAAAAGAAGACGGGCAACGTTCGTATTCTTTACCCCGAAGTCATCGATTCCTTGATCAAGTGGCAGAATATTTCCCGCTCGCTTTTCAGTTCTCGCTCTGACCTCTGGCTGCGTCGCTTTGATTTTGCCGCCCTCAAGTGGGAAACCGACTACTTCACCGAAAACTACTTGAAGAATTTCAAGGGCATTGCTGAAATCCCCGAATACGTGCGTCAGTTCTATTCCCTGATTGCGGTTTCTGTGGAAGCCCAGCACAAGGTGCTGATGCACCGTGATTTCCAGAGCCAGAATATCATGGTTAAGCCGAATTCCGAAATCACGTTTGTCGATTTCCAGGGTGCACGTCGTGGCTCCATGTTCTATGACCTTGCATCGTTGTTGTGGGATCCCTACGTCGAACTTTCCCTGACTGAAATCAAGGACTTCTTCGAATACTGGCGCGTTTCGTATCGCGAAACCAGGACCTACACCAAGGACGATGCCTGGGAAGCCTTTATTCATGCGAGTTTGCAACGCGTGATGCAGGCCATGGGCGCTTACTGCTTCTTGAGCAAGGTGAAGGGAATCCAGAAGTTCGAACAGTATATTGAACCGGGCAAGCGTCAATTGCGAATAATCTTCAGTGAGTTCAAGAAAATCGCAAAGGCGACTTCGCCGAAGGTGTTCGACTTCATGGACAATGCACTGGTATAAATGCAGCCTATTTACGTAAAACATTATGCAGAACCCGAATCCTTCGCTAGGGCTTTGGGTTTTGCTTACGACGCTCTGGTGCATGGCCCGGTCAAGTTCGATGCCATGGCAACATGGAAGTCTTTGTCGGAACGCGTGTCTCAGGGAATCTACATGGGCGAGGGCCTCTTGTTGCCGCATACGCGTGTGCCTGGCCTCCCGCAGCCGCTGTTTGCTTTTGCTGTTTGCCCCAAGGGTTTTACCGACATCGCTGTAAAGCAAGGGCAAGTGCCGCAATACATTTGCTTGCTGCTTTCTCCGGCAGAGTCTGCCAATTGCCATACACAGTTTATCGCAGGTATTGCGCGTAAGCTACTGAACCCGGAGTGGCGTGCCCAGGCGTTAGAAGCCAAAACTCCCGAACAGCTGAATGCACTGTTCGAGGAATAAAAAACTTTCTCTTAGTTAGTATTGGAAACTTCCGCCCACCATGGCGCGGAATCCTTCGTAATCACCAAAGTAACGGTCATAGCCCGCGCGGAATGTCATCCATTCCCACGGCTTGATTTCGATTTTACCGCCGACTTCCACGTAGTGCAAGGTGGTATTTTCGTTCAAGAATTTCTTGTCGGTGGCGCTTTCAGGCGTGTGCATGTCGGTAATATTTCCGCCGAAGGCTGTGTCTTTTGCGACGGCACTTGCATGTAGCGTTCCTTTGAACAAGGCGTCTTTCAAGAGTCCGCTTTCGACCTTGTAGAGCCCGCTGACTTCGCTATAGATTTCGCGGCTGTTCGGGCCGAGATCGGAGCCGAGGCTCTGGGAATAGCTGCGGTAAGTGTAACCGCCGCCCTTGTGGTGCGTGTATACCCAAGGTTCTACGCGGGTGTATTCCAGATACCAGTTCCAAAGCGTGCTGCCGAGTTTAAGGCTATCGCGGGCGATGCCGACCGAGGTGGCCCACTTGTTGCCCCACCAGCCGTCATCGAACATGCTCGTAGGCGATTTCATGTCGTCCCACAAGAGTTCTCCGTAGAATTCCCAATGCGGAATCGTCTTTACGCTCAAATCGAACGCGAGTGAAATGTTGTCCTGGTCGCCCTGCAGGTGTTCTTGGAAAACGTAAGGAATGAACGGAATCACGTAAGCCCATTCGAATTCGCGGCCGGTGCTGTCGGCGTCTTCGTTCGGGTTCGGGAATTCCTCGGTGGTGCTTCCGTAGAGCGCCGTTTCAGAAAGGCCGAATGTAATGTTCGTGGGCAAGTTCAAATCCAAGCGGTGTACGTGCATGTACTTGCCGAAGTTCTTTTTCTCGAAAAGCTTCATGGCGTACTGCGAGTAAACAATCGGGCCCAATTCAAACTGGTAGCCGAAATAAGGCGTGGGGGCGGGTTCAAAAATGCGGCTCGTAGAATCTTGCCACGGGCGGTAATTGCTCTGCTCGCCGCGCAAAATTACATGGTTTCTGCGGGCGGGGCCCATGCTCAGGTAGTCAAATCCGGCAAGGAGTTTGACCGCATCCAGATTGTAGCTGGCGTTTGCCGAAAAGATGTCCCAGGTGCGTTTGTTGTCGCTCTGTTTGTTGTACGGGATTCCTTCGCTCGGATTGTAGAAGTGATCGACGATGTCCTTGTTGGTGTGGTCCGTGCTTACCTTGACACGAGCGTTGAACAGGAACCGTTCGGTAAAGTGTCCGCTCAAGAATAGGCGCACTGAGGCAGAATTGTCGTAGTGCGTGGGTGCAGTCGTCAGGTTCACGACGGCGAGCGAATCGACTAGTTGAGCGCCGACGACCACTTCGTGGCGCCTCGCGGAATCGGCGAATGCGATGTGCGTCGGAAAATCCTGTGCAAATGAAAGCGAGCCAAGGCCTAGCAGAACTGCTATGGAAAATTTAGCGTGGAATTTCATAGTAGCCCCCATGGCGTTCGACGAACTTTTTGAAAAGGTGCGTGGACAAGGTGATGGCGAAAATGGTGACGACTCTTGCAAACTGGAGCCTTTTAAGGCGCAGTCCGAGACTGATGAATAGCCCAGCGAGGATGCTTGCGGCGGGGTAGCCGTTTTTTAGACCGTAGTGGATGCGGTTGCGGATCATCAGACAGTCGATAAAGAAGGGGACTGCCCCCTTCGCAATTTCACTCCCGGTGGAAGAGCCGATGTCGTGCCAGATGATGCTGTCGGTTGCCCATGCAAGGCTGAATCCGTTTCGCTTTGCCTTTTGGCAATAGTCGCTTTCTTCGAAGTATAGGAAGTAGTCTTCGCTCAGGAGCCCCGTCTTTTTTAGGCATTCCGGCGAAATCAGGAACGAAGAGCCTTCGACATAGTCGAAGCCCGTCTCTTCGGGGGAACTTGGACGCCTGACCGTTGCTAGTTTTGGGTGAATAAAGCAGACCCCGCCCGAAAAATCCCCGTTTGCTTTTTTGATCAGCGAGCCCGTAATCCCTGCCTTGGTCGTTTCGGCTTTTTCAAGCAACTTCTGAAGTGCTTCCGGTTCGGGGAGCGTGTCGTTGTTCAATAGCCAAATGTAGCTGTCCGCATAGTCGTCTTGGATGGCGCGGATTCCTTGGTTGCAGGCCGCGGCAAAGCCGTGATTCTTTTCGTTCCAAATCCAGCGCACCTTGAATTTGAAGGTGTGACTCCAGAAAAGCTGCTTGGATTTTTCGGTAGATGCGTTGTCGACAATGCAGACGCATTCTGGCTGCACGGTACTCTTTTCAAGGGCGCGTAGGCAATCTACGGTCTTCTGTTCGTTCTTGAAGTTGACGAGTATGATGCAGACGGATGAACTCATTTGGAAATACCTTGCCTGAACGCTTCCAGGAAAGCCCTGCCCATCTTCTGTTCAGGTTCCAGGTGGGCACTTTCGGCCCATTCGTTCCAGGCGTTTACAAAGAGGAACTGGTTGTCGTCGCTTTTCTTACGGACGATGCTTGCTGCTTTATGCACCCAGTTCTCGAAATCCTTGGGGTTGTCGTTTTGGATGATCGTCGCCGCCTTTCTTCTTGGCGAATTGTCCCAGTTGGGGAAAACGGTCGGGTGGTGGTGTTCGCTGAAGGTCTCGTAGAGCTTCAGGACATTCTTCGCGACATCGGTGTAGCGGAGCCTGAGAACGGAGTAGACTTCGGGAAGCCCCACCTTCTTTGCAATGGCGTTCCACTGGCGCTGCAGCAGGCGGATGCCCTTGCCGAGGACGGAACGTGGCGGATACTCGGTGTTGTTAGGCTGAAAGTCGACAATGTCGCCGATGCCGTAGGAGGCGAGCGTTTCGTCGGGAACGTCGCAGGTGAAGTTTCGCACCGCAAAGACGCGCACGCCTTCGAAGCCCGCCATCTTTGCCGTTTCGTTCAGAATTTCGACAAATTTTGCGGGGTGCTCCATCTTTCCGACGCGGTAGATGATGAATATCGGCTTGCCCTCGGACTTCAGGTAACGAGAGTCCTTGAAAATTTCGCAAAGGTAGTCAGCGTGGTTCTTGAAATCTTCGTCGCTGTAGACCTGCTCCATCAAGACTTCGCGATCCTTGCCGTCCCAGGCCCTGGACCAAGATTCGTTTGCCCAGCAGAGGCAGAACGGCATGTCGCAGCCTTTGTCGGCCAAAAGCTTTTTAAGCGGAGTTTCGAGCAACTGCTTTCCGTTGAACCAGTAGTGGTAATAGCAGAAGGCGTCGATGCCGTATTTTTTTGCAAGAGAGGCCTGTTCGTGCCGCGTTTCGTCGCAGCGCAGGTCGTAGAAGCCGAGCTCGGCCGGCATTTGCGGCTGGCGGTGTCCCCTGAATAGCGGCTTTGCGCGGCTAACGTTGTGCCATTCGGTAAAACCGTCGCCCCACCAGCGGTTATTTTCCGGAATCGGATGAAATTGCGGTAAGTAGAAAGCGATTGTCTTCATTTATCGTGCCCGAATAGGAGGTGGACGGCGGGGGAGCCTAAAAGCGAAAATAGAACCTTTTTGAGTCGTCCGCGCTGCTCGGGAAATAAAAAGTGGCCAAATCGAAGCAGGAAGGGGAATTCTTCGGCGAGGAGCGCCCGATTCGCCCTCTTGTGCCAGTAGCGGTTCAGCTTCCGGAGAAACTTTGCTTCGGCGGGGCTCAAGTTCAAAAGGCTCGACTGTGCAATAAGCATGTCGGTCCAGTCGATCTGCCGTCTGCATGTTTCGTCAAAACTGTAGCGGTTTCCAAGCCCGACGGAGTTGTTGCCGTGCAGCCGGTACTGAATGACGGGGGTATCGATGACCTTGATTGTTCCGTGCTTTGCGGCGAGAAGGCCTATCCAGGCGTCATGTACGCCTACGGCGGCAGGAATCGGCAGAACGTATTTCAAAAGGGACGCCCTGAAAAGGGTCATGCAGCCTGTGATGTTGTTGGTGCCTGCGATGCGCGCTTCTACGGGGAGTTCCGCCCGAATGTGGGCTACTCTTCTCCAGGAATCGTAAAGTGGCTTTCCTTCGGCATCGATGACGGTCGCATCACCTAAAACCAGCGTCGGTAAAATTCCGTTGCATGGGGTCTCGATGGCCTCTTCCAGCTGCTGTAACTTTTGCGGACACCAGATGTCGTCGTGGTCCGCCAGGGCAATCAGGTCGTCATCGGCGAGCTGCGGCTGGGAAAGTTCCAACGACTTCGAAAAGGCAGCGCGGTGGCCCCGGTTTTCGGGCATGCATACAATTTGCAGGGGGAGCTTGTTCTTGTAGCTTTCCAAAATGCTAACCGTGCTGTCCTTGGAACCATCGTCTACGGCCACGATGAAATCCGCCGGGCGCGTCTGCGCCAAAAGCGAATCGAGCATCTGCGGAAGATACTTTTCGCCGTTGTAGGTTGCAAGGACTATGCCGATTTTAGCCATGTATTTAATATAGCAATTCAGAAATTTGTATCTTTTAATTTATGGCGTCTTTGCGAAAAATACTCTTTGTTTGCGACAAGAACGAATGCACCAGTTTTGGTCGCCTGACCATCAATTTGGTCAAGGCGGTGTCAGGGGAGTTTGAACCCCATGTGCTATGGCTCAAGACGCCCAAGTTCTTTGGTTTGTCGGGCGCTGAAAAAAATGGCGATGGTACCGAAGGCATGCCTTACACATCGCACGAAGTCTGGGCGAAGTCGCTCTATACGGGGTATGTTACTTTCCGCGCCCCCTTGAAAAAACTGGTGAAGAAAATCGCTCCGGATATTGTCTTCTTTATCCGTCCGGAACTGGGGTTCCTGGTGCCGGTGGTTAAGGGTCGCACGAAGACTGTGATGTTTGTCCACGACACCTTTGCAGAGACATTGTACCCGAATTCGCTCAAGTTCAGGCTGCTCAACCTGTTCTACATCCGTCCGACCGTCAAGGCCGATTCGTTTGTTTACAATTCAGCGTGGACCCGTGGTGAAGCGTCGCACCATTTTGGACCGCAGATGTCGCAGAAGCCCGGAACTGTTATTGGCTGCCCTATTGACCGTGAAATGTTCAACGAACCTGAATCGGTTCCGACATTTGCCGAAAAGAAGGCTTTTCTACGCAAGTTCGGCATCAAGAATTTTGACGGAATGTGCCTGAATGTGAGTCTTGACGAACCGCGCAAGAACATCGAGACCTTCTTTGAAATGGCAAGCCTGCGCCCCCATATTGCCTTTGTGCGCGTGGGCAAGTTCTCGGATCGCCTCCGTGCCATAGTCAACGAGAAGAAACTTTACAACGTGTACCATTTCAGCGAATTCCAGGCTCATGAACTCCGCGATTTTTACCGCCATTCCGACCTGATGGTGTATCCGTCGCTGCTCGAAGGATTCGGGCTTCCGCCCATCGAGGCAATCGCTTGTGGAACGCCTGCCGTGGGGGCCGCTACATCGGCAATCAAGGAAAACCTGGATGGTGTGTGTCCGCTGATAGATCCGCCGACCGATGCGGAATCCTACGCCAAGGTCCTTGACCGTGTGCTAGCCGGCGAAAATATCGTCGACAACGAAAAAGCAGCAGCCCTTCTGGACCGCTGCTCCATGAAATCGTTCAGTCAGCGAGTGACTACTTTCTTTTCCACACTTTAATTAGGCTGTGGTTCTTACGGGTTGCAAGCCAGAGCGTCGGCCAGATCAGAATCAGGTCGCGGATCAGGCTTGTCCAGGCTTCTGCCTTGTCATGGGCGGCACCGTCTTCAAGTTCGAAGCAGCCGCAGGTGATGCCCAGGTCGTTTCCGAGTGCCCAGGCGAGCGCGATGATGAAGCTTACGAACATCCAGAAAATGGCAAACGCAGATTCGCGTACGAACGGCGTCACGATCATTGCTAAGCCGAACCAGAATTCAAACTGCGGATAGACGAGAGCAAAAAAGTTGTTCAGGTTCTCTAGATGCAGAGCCGGGAAAAACTGGTACTGTGCCACAAGGACTGCAAACTGGTGCGGGTCCTGAATCTTGTAGATGCTTGCGAAAATGAACATGCCACCGATGCCAAGGCGGAAAAGTGTTTCCAATGCGCGGATGGCAAAGTCCTTTTGCAGGCGATAAGCCGGTACGCAGATTCCTGTTGCAATGACGATGGCGGCAAGCCCCACCTGGATATTGTAGCGGTATGCCTTGGGCCAAATGTCAATGAGCCAGTCCTGGTCGGTGAAGGTCAGATACGATTCCGGGAACGAAATTTCGGCGACACCGAAGGCGACAAGGATCGAGGCGATAGTCAAAAGCGTTGCGGAGATAACGGTGTTCTTCATTACAGCACCTCGTCCGGCTTTTCAAGGATTTCTTGGCTTCCGATCCATTCGACGGACTTGGCGTCATCGACGCGGATGTTGTTGATGATGGCAAGCGCAATGCTGAATGCAGCAAGACCTAGGAGAACAATCCAGTTCAGCGACTTCAAGTAACCCTTGAGTGCATCTGCAATTTTAGTGAGAATCTGCTTCATGATTACAAGATACAAAAAAGGAAGCGAGTGGTTTATTCGTCGGCATTGTTTTTTTGATGAAAAAATATTGTAAAAAAGCCTCCCGGCTCGCACCGGAAGACTTAGGGTTGGTTTGGAAGCTCTAAAGGTGTGGAACGGAGCTATTTTTCGTAGTAGCTCATGCCGTTAGGAAGTTTGACTTCCTTCATGGATCCCACATCGACCTGGGCGACCGACTTGACATCGCCGCCGTAGATGATCATGCTGCCCGATCCGCTGGGCTTGAATGCCGCATTGGAGGTGCCATAGGCGGTTCCTGCCGTGAAGCTTGTGGCAGAGCAGCTGGGATATTCTTCGGTCTGGTTGCCGAAACCGAGCAACACACCGCCAGAAATCGTGAAGCCGTTGTCGGTATCGATCATGCCACCGGACATGTTGGTGGAGCATCCGCTACCGCTGTTGCCGCCCATTCCGCCGCGGCTGCTGCCCATGCCACCGCTGGAACCGATTTCAAGAATCACGACGCCGCCGCTCATGGTTGCCGTTCCGTTCGCATCGAGAACGTCCACGTCATTGCCAGCTGCATAAAGGTAATGGTAACCGCCGGTGATGATGATGTAGCCCTTGGAGCTACTTGCCATTCCGCCGCCGCCGGGGCCGCCCCACTGGGAACCGCTAGATGTACCTGCGTCGGCAGAACCGCCTGCAGCGTTCCAGGCGTCGTCGCTAGCAACGGTTGCCGTCTTTCCGCCCTGCGCCTTGATGTAGAAGGCTTCCATGCCTTCGGCGGCCTTGGTGATGTAGATGGAACCACCTGCAATCAGGAGCGTGGAATCGGCGTGGATTCCGTCGTCGCCGGCAGAAACTGTAGTCTCGCCGCCGTTGAAGTAGATGTTCAGGTTTGAGTGGATGCCGTCGTCCTTGGATGTCACGTTCACGATGCCTGCGTTGACATAGAGGCGGTGGTCGGAAACGAGACCTTTGCCGCTGCTATTGACCGTGATTTTCGGAGTCGAAGAGGAATCGGCGAGCAGCAGGTAGTTGAATGCCTGCATGCCGTCGTCGCCCGCAGTGATGTCGAATTCGCCGCCGTTGATGACGATGATGCCCTTGTTCTCAATGATCAGGGTGTCCTTTCCGTTGATTTCGGCTTCGTCACTCTTGATGCCGTCGCCCTGAGTCGCGTTGAGCGTGTATTTGCCGCCGTTAATGGTGACAGAACCCTTGCCCTTGATGGCGTTGTTTTTCGCCTTGACCGTCACATTGGGCAGGTCGCGGAAACGCAGATCGTTGCTGGAGTGGATTCCGTTGTTGTAGTTGCCGGTCACCTTGAGTGTGCCGTTTCCCTTGATGGTCAGGTCGTCTTTGGCGTAGACCGTTGCGCCCGTGGTATCAAGAGTTCCGTCTGTCTTTTGATAGGTCGTGGTGCGTGTCGATGCATCTTCAAGCGTGTTGCTTGTGCCGTCGACAAGCATCAGGAAGGTCTTTTCGGCGTTGCGAACATATATCGGCGCGTCGCTTGCGCTGGTGAGCTGCAGGTTGTTCAGGTAAAGGTAGACATTTGCGGTGTCGCCAGCAGGAGTCTGCACCTGCACCTGGTTGTCGTTCGATGTTCCCGTGAGCTGGTAATTGCCGCCACAGGTAATGCTTAAGATCTTGCCTTCTTGCTTGATGCAGCCGTTGTCGTTTTCGATGCTGACGGAGCCCGATGCAAACTTGATGATGGGATCGCCTTCGATTTCTGTAACGTTGACCGGTTCGGGTATTTCGGGTTCGACGATTTGCTGTTCGCTTTCGGCGCTGCTTGTAGGCGAACCACTGTTGGACGAAGACGATGTCTCGTTGTTTGGCGGTGTCGGCTTGTCATTATTCGGTGCAACGACGCATTCGCTTTTGTCGTATGTCTGCGAGCCGTCCGCACATGTATAGATGGTGGGGCAGCTGCTTGCATCGGTGACGGTCGAGCCGTCGCCGCAGGTGTAGGTGGTGATTTCTGCGGCGGTGGTACCTTGCGGACACTCCGCTGCATCCTGTACGATTGTTCCATCGGAACACTGGATGGCGGTCGTTTCGCCGACGACATCGGGCGTCTCGGTAATGGTTCCCGAAACCTGCTCGGTGCTTTCGGTGCTAGTGGATGCTTCGTTTTCGGCGCTGGTGCTGCTGGAATCTCCGCAGGCGGAGAATAGGAATGCAGCACTGCAGGCGATAAGTGGTATTTTGGTTGATTTCATTTTTAACACTCCCTTTTGGTTATAAAGATACCTTAGGGGTGTTTACGCGAAAAGTGAAAAAAAGATGTTTTTCGAAAAACCTTAAATGAATTTTGGAACGAAAATTCCCGAGCGGGCAGTTTCGTTACAAAAAAAAGAAGCCCGGCAGAGCCGAGCTTCCCAAACTTGCGTTTGCGCGGGGACTACCTGGAGTAGTATTCCACGACGAGCTGTTCTTCTAGCTGAACCGGAATCTGTTCGCGGAGCGGGAGCTTCACGAGAGTTCCTTCCATCTTGGAAGCGTCGACGGTCAGGTATTCAGGAGCCGGATTTGCGTTAGCAATGGCTTCCTTGATCTGCACGTGTTCCTTGGAGCGTTCGCAAACGGCAATCACGTCGCCGGCCTTGACCTGGCGAGACGGAGAGTAGCTGCGAACACCGTTCACGGAGAAGTGACCGTGAGCGACGTACTGGCGGGCAGCGAAAATGGTGCGGGCAAAACCCATGCGGTAGACGAGAGCGTCCAGGCGGGTTTCGAGCAAGATCATCAGGTTGTCACCAGCAGAACCGGCGCGACGGTTGGCTTCGGCGTAGGCCTTGGCGAGCTGTGCTTCGGAAATGTTGTAGGTGAAACGCAGACGCTGCTTTTCCACGAGCTGCTGCTTGTACACAGAAGAAGACTTCTTGCGGGTCTGGCCGTGCTGGCCGGGTGCAAAGTTGCGGCGATCGAGCGCCTTCTGGGTCTTCTGAGAGACGGCGAGTCCGAGAGAACGGGCTACCTTACCTTTTGGTCCACGGAAAGAGGACATGTTTACCTCGTAAAAGGAAGCTCTTTGGTTTACATGCATGTTGGCAGAGCTTGGCACGACATGCACTCGTTTGGAGCTACATATATAGAAAAATTTCATTTTTACGTCATTACGAGCGAAGCTAAGCAATCCATTTTCGCTAGTTTTTCCGGAAAAACACCCCGAACCACCCCCAGAGGATTGAAAATGCACTCAAAAACACCCACAAATAATGTGAAATGTGTAATGGGTAATGTGTAATGAAAAATAATCACACATCCCACATTCCACATCACTAACCACTGTCTACTGTCTACTTCCTACTTTATTATATTAGGGGCATGGATTGGAACGAAAATCAGCTAAAAGAGCCCCGTTTGATAGATATCCCCATTGCCCACGACCAGCGGGGTAACCTGAGCGTGGTCGAGGGGGGAGAGCTCATTCCCTTTGATATCAAGCGCGTTTATTACCTGTACGATGTCCCGGGCGGAACCACCCGCGGGGGGCATGCCCACCGTAAGCTCCGTCAGCTGATCATTGCCGCTAGTGGCAGCTTCGATGTCGTTTTGGACGACGGCAAGAAACGCACCAAGTATTCGCTGAACCGTTCCTACCACGGGCTCTACATTCCGACGATGCACTGGCGCGAAATCGAGAATTTTTCGTCGGGTGCTGTGTGCATGGTGCTCGCGTCCGAACACTACGATGAGTCGGACTACATCTACGAGTACGACGATTTCAAGAAAGAAGTCTAATGATGTTGCGGTCCCTTTTAGTGGTGTTTTTCTTTGTTGCAAGTGCCTTTGCGACGCACGTGGCTGTTCTTGAAACGGGTGCAGACGAAAGTGCCAAGGACAAGGTATCCCTGTCGGACAGGCAGTACCTGACGAACGTGCTTCGTGAACAGGCGGTCAAGGAACTGCCCGCAGTGCAGAACTATACGATCATGACGCGCGAAAACATCAGTGCCATGCTTCCGCCGGGTAAGGCAATAGAAGATTGCGAAGGCGGCTGTCTTGCCGAAACGGGACGAAACATCGCCGCCGACTACATTTGCCAGGCGCGCGTGGGCGTCTTTGGAACATCCCTAACGCTTTCGGCGGAACTCTACGAGACGGCGGGTAACAAGCTGATTGCAAGCTTCAACGGACTTGGCGAAAACGTGGGGGAGCTCTTGGAAATCATCAAGCAGAAATCCCCGGAGTTCTTCAGGATGGTCAAGGGCGGCTTTGGCGTAGGAGGCTTTGGCTTCGTCGATAATTCGGCCGCCTTCGATTATCAAGACAAGAAGAAGTTTATCGTCGAAATTGCCTCGGAACCTTCGGGAGCCGTGCCGACAATCGATGGCCAGGCGAATCCCAAGTGCCTGAGTACGCCTTGCAAGGTGGCGGTCGAAGAGGGGTCTCACCGCTTTGTCGTGACCAAGGAGCGCTATGTGACGGCAGAATTGGTGGTGGATGTCAAGCAGAACGAACAGAAGGTGATGCTGACACTTCCGCCGAACTTCGGCTGGCTGGAAGTCAGCCCTGTTTTGGCGGGACCTGCCAACAAGGGGGCGCTCTCGGTATCGGTCGACGGTGCTATTGTCGAAGGGACCAAGGTGGAACTTGAGTCGGGCGTGCACGATGTCCATGTGGCGCACCCCTGTTACGATCCGGTAGACTTCAAGGTGTCTATTGTCAGGAACAAGACGCAGGTGTTCGATAAGGAAATGACCCGCGGTTTGGGTGGTCTCGACCTGAATGCAGAGTACAAGGGCGTTCCGCAGGTCGTGCCGGTTTATCTTGATGGGGTAGAAGCAGGGAACACTCCGTTCACAAGGAAGGTTCCACTCTGTTCCGATGTTGTGCTCAAGGGAAACGGCTGGGAAGAGCGTGTGGATGCAAACCCCGAATGGCACAAGGTGGAGCGCATCACCCATAGCCTAACGCACGACCCCAAGGCGGTTGCTGCGGCTGAAGATACGGTGAAACTTGCTATTCCGACAACATACGAAGCCGATGAGGAGTCCCAGTGGAATGGCTTTGTGGCGGCATCCGACGACAAGGCCGCTCAGTCGAGTGGCGGGACGAGCTGGGGGCTCTTTACGGCGGGTGCCTTGATTATGGCGTCGGGAATCACGTACTGGATTCTGGGCAATATCCTTGCAAAGGATGCCGCCGAAAAGGATTACGATACCGAAAGCGAGTACGAGACGAATCTCGATGACGCTCGCTATTGGCAAACTTTCCGCAATGTGGGTATCGGTGCTACTATTCTGGGTGCCCTTGGCATTGTGCTGAGCATTGATTTCTAGGGGGAGCGAAATGAAGAATCTGCTTAAAATTTTCTCGATGCTTTCGCTCCTTGCGCTTTCTGCCTGCACAGATTATGTGCAGCAGATGAAGGACGACCACGACGAGTGGGAAAAGGAAAATAGTAAGTATGCGGATTGGGATCCGTACCGCAGCTCGAGTTCTGGTGAGCCTGTAGACCCGGCTACCGTGCAGATGGGTTCCTTGTATGACGCCCGCGATGGCGAAAAATACAATACCGTGACGATTGGTTCGCAGACCTGGATGGCTGACAACCTAAGATATAAGGTGGACGGCAGCTATTGCTATGATGAAGAAGAAGCGCTTTGTCTTAAGTATGGCAGGCTTTATACCTGGACCGCGGCGGTTGCAAAGTTGGAGGATGAGTGCGGTTCGGGAATTATATGTGATTTGCCTTCGTTGGTGCGAGGCGTTTGCCCGGAAGGGTGGCGCATGCCTACAACGACTGACTTTATGACTCTTTTTGATGCGGTTGGCGGAATGGATGTTGCAGGGCGTGCGCTCAAGTCGACTCGTGTATGGGACGGCGGAGGCTATGGTGTAGATACTTATGGTTTTGGCGCATTGCCGGGCGGAATGATGATGTCCCTGTCGTCTTATGATTACATGGGGGAGTACGCTTATTATTGGACCTCTACGACTGCGACTTATGGAAATTCTTCCGCTATTTCGTTCAGTAGTGATCATGACATGGCAGAAATAAATGACTGGATGCATAGGGGTTCGGGACTTTCGATTCGCTGCATCGAAGACGAGACGGGAGAGGCGTTCACTGAGTCGAGTAGTTCTGAAGAATCTGGTGCTGAAAATTCTAGCGGTTCGTATGATGGCTATGGATGGTCGTCGAGCTCGAGTGATGACAATGGCTATTCGTCGTCGATTTCGGATGTGGCTAGTGTTTGTGGCGATATGTGGTGTGGTGCTACTTTTGATTACGCTGTCAGTACGGGGTATGCCGCTTCCGGTAATTGGTATGATTTTAGCGACGGAAAGGATGGCGGTGCTTCTTGGTTTGAGTGGCCTGTGGATAAGGGTAACGAATATTCAGCAGAGACTTTAGAGCCAATCATAGACGAGTGTAAGGGACTCTGCGGATTGTTTGTTCTAGACAAAGGAACTTTGGATTATAACCCCTTTGTGGGAGTTGGCTTCAATATTGCCGACGGCAGTGGTTATGCGGAACCGGTTGATGTGTCTGCATGGGGTGGCATTTGCATTGTGTATTCTTCGGATGTTCCTATTACCCTTGAAATGGGGCTGGGTAGTGATGGTGACGCCTCTGTAGGTTATGATGTGCCGTCTGTTACTCTGCCAAAGAGTAGTTCGGTCTCTGTGAGGGAATATACTTGGAGCAAATTCACACAAGGCGGCTGGGGAATAGATCGTATTTCAGGAGAGGATGCTTCGAAGGCGCTTGCGGCATTGAAGTTTAAATTTCAGGCTCAATCTGGAATCACAGGCAGATTTAATATCATGTCCGTAGGTCGCTACGGCTCCTGCGAACCCGTGCAGTAACAAACGAAGTTTTTCTGAAAACTCGAATTTCCCCGTTGTAGCGGGGATTTTTTTGTTTGTGTTACTTTTGATGAATTTTGAGAACAAAAGCTAAAATTTTGAGAACATTTGTTTTAAAAATTATGTTAAAATTTTACAAAATAAGTTAATTTTGTATTGATTTTTCTCAAACTTTTGTGTATATTTAAGAAGAAATTTGAGAACATTAAAAAGGGATGGACGAATATGGCTTCGAAATGCTCAAAAATGACCTCTAGGGTGGCGATTGGTGTAGCGTTGCTCGGTTTTGCCGGGGCGTATGCCCAGGTAACGGTGAACAAGGCCGAAGGCTGGCTGGAATCCGCATACGCGGAGTGGGCCCCTGTTTCGGGAGCGGCCAGCTACAATGTCTATTGCGACGGCAACAAGATCGACAATCAGCTGATTCGTAGCTACGGTAGCTATATGCGTGCCGATGTACTCGGCCTCAAGGCGGGCTCGCATACCTTGAAGATTGCTCCGGTGGTGAACGGAGCCGAAGGGGCTGCGACGACCAAGACGGTGACGGTGCTGGCCCACGACCGCACGGGTTTTGCGTTCAGTAACGGGCGCGTTCCCGGTGCCTACAATGCCGACGGTACGCTCAAGAGCGGTGCTGCTATCCTCTACATCTCCGAGAACACCAAGAACACGGTGACGATGGATGTGACGACAAACGCCAAGGGCTCGAAGACGACCTGCAAGAGCCTTCAGGGAATTCTGAATTGCTACAAGAAAGGCTTCGAGACGACGCCCCTGGACTTGCGCTTTATCGGTAACGTGACGGATTCCGATTCGCTGTTACAGGGTGACATGATGATTGACCTCGGCAGCTCCGAAAACACTTACGTGACTGTGGAAGGTGTCGGTGAAGATGCCGTGGTGAACGGTTGGGGTATCCGTATCAAGAATGCGCAGAATGTGGAAATCCGCAATTTGGGCATCATGAACGTGAACAGCAACGAAGGCGACAATATCGGCCTGCAGCAGAACGACCAGTATGTCTGGGTGCACAACAACGATTTCTTCTACGGCGATGCGGGTTCCGATGCCGACCAGGCGAAGGGCGACGGTGCGCTGGACTGCAAGAAATCCACCTACATCACCTTCAGCTACAACCACTTCTGGGACAACGGCAAGTCGAACCTGTTGGGTCTTTCCGAAGGTTCCACCGATGGCTACTACATTACCTATCACCACAACTGGTACGACCATTCCGATAGCCGCCATCCGCGCGTGCGCTACTACAGCGCTCATGTGTACAATAACTACTACGATGGTAACGCCAAGTACGGTATCGGCTCGACGCTCGGTTCGTCGGTCTTTGCCGAAGGAAACTATTTCCGCAACTGCAAGTTCCCGATGCTCACCTCGATGCAGGGGAGTGACCTTTACGCCGGTACGACTAGCAAGTCCAACGACAACGCCACATTCAGTAAAGAGGCGGGCGGTTCCATCAAGGCGTTCAACAACTACATGGAAGGCGGAACCTTTATTGCGTATGGCGCGAGCAAGTATATGCTCAAGGGGGCCGAAGCGTCCATCGGCTCTATCGACAGTAAGACGGATTTTGACGCCTATGTGATTACGAGCCGCAACCAGGAAATGCCTGCATCGGTGAAGTCGCTTTCGGGTGGCAATACCTATAACAATTTCGACCTGAACAGCTCGGTGATGTACAAGTACACCGCCGACGAGCCCGCCGCGGCCAAGGCGAATGTGATGAAGTACGCGGGTCGCGTGAACGGTGGCGATTTCAAGTGGACCTTCGACAATTCTGTGGATGATGCCGCTTATGCTGTCAATCAGTCGCTCAAGAATGCTCTCGTTGCATACAAGGGAACGGTGAAATCCATTCAGGGCGAAGGCAACTTGCCCGTGGTGGCGCCGACTTCGAGTAGTTCGGTTACAAGTTCCAGTTCGTCGTCTCCGAAGTCCTCGAGCAGCTCGCAGACCCCTAAGTCCAGCAGCTCTGTGGGGGTAAATGAAGATCCGGTTGATGAAGATGTTTCTACGACTCCAATCGACAGGGACGTTGTCCATAACTTCACCGAAGATGCGACTTCGAGCGACTACTTTGATTTTGTCGGAAGCCTTTCGACAAGCAAGGGCACGGTGGCGTTCGAGGGCTTGACGCTGACCCGTTGCCTCAAGATGGAATCGTCTACTTTAATTGAATTTACTTTGTCTAAAAAGGCGACGGTGACGCTCGTGTTCGACAGCGACTTTGCAAAGAATGTCAAGGTAGACGGCAACAAGGTGGCTGCATCTGCTGGTGTCGTGACGGTGGAACTTGCTGCGGGTACGCACAAGATCGCCAAAGGCGATGTCGCAAACCTCTTCTTGATCGTAGTCGATGTCGACGAAGCTTCGGCTCCGTCCAGCAGCTCTGTCACAAGCTCCAGCAGCACGACCGATGAAACGAGTAGCCCTAGCGAAGAAGGCGGAACGACTGCTTTGGTGTCGGTGGAATACGGTGTTGCTCCGATGCGCTATGTTGCAAGCGATGCCCGCCTCGAGATTTTCGCTGAAAATGTCCGCCGTTTGGATATTTTCGCGGTCAATGGAAATGTCGTGAAACTCTCGACCGAAGTGGTGTCGCAGTCTAGTGTGGACCTGTGTAGCCTTAAGCCGGGTGTCTACCTGGTACGCTTGGTGGCGGGCGGCAAGGCCTACCAGCAAAAAATTGTAAAGCGCTAGAAAGAGGATACATAGTTCTTGTTGCGGAAAATTTGGTGTTTGATTTCGAACAAGTGCTTTGTGTGGAATGGCTAAATTTTTTTTGCAAAAATCCTATTGCGCATAAGAATAAATAGTGCTATATTATGTTCAACAGCGTAGGGGCCTTGGGCCGAGCGCTGCGAAAATTCCACTGTCCACCCCGACAGTGGATTTTCTTTTTTGAAGCCTATCTTGCCAAGAATCTGAACTTTTGTTATTATTGCTTCACGTATGAAAAAGACTTTGGATCTACGACTTATTAACCTACTAGGACATTGCGCTGGAGCGCAAGCCGGTTTTTAAGCGTAGGTTCAAGACGATTTCAGAGTTTTAACCTAAGGATTTAAACCAACTTAAACCGTTTTGCCCGCTCCAATAAGGACGCGGGCTTTCGTTTTTAAGTCAAATTTCTATTTTTTAGACGAAAAATGAGCTTGCCGCCTGATTGGAGAGGCAAGGAGATAAAAGATGAACGACAACATGAATGCAAGACAACCTTTCTTTTACGATGTCACCCTGCGTGACGGCAACCAGGCGCTCCCGAAGCCCTGGAACAATGCCCAGAAAAAGGACGTATACCTGCAGCTCTTGAAGCTCGGCGTGCAGGGTGCCGAAGTCGGTTTCCCGGCTTCGAGCGAGATGGACTTTGAATCGTGTAAGGAACTTGCCCAGCTGACAGCCAAGATGGCCGAAGAAGGCGACGAAGTCGCAAAGCGCATCGTGGTATCGGGTCTGGCCCGCTGCGTGGAGAGCGATATCCAACGCTGCTGGGAGGCCGTGCAGTACGCTCCGCATCCGCGTATTCATACCTTCCTCGCCACGAGCCCGCTCTCGATGGAGCATGTGCTGCACATGACCCCCGAACAGGTGAAGGAAAAGGCGGTTCATTGCGTGAAGTTTGCAAAGTCGCTCGTTGGCGATAAGGGCGATGTGGAGTTCAGCGCCGAGCATTTCGGTGACTGCCTCGAGAACATGGATTTCGTGATTGACGTGCTGAAGGCCGTGGTCGAAGCCGGCGCGACGACCATCAACCTGCCGAATACGGTGGAACGTTATCGTCCGTTCCTGTACGTGAATCAAATCAAGCAGGTGTACGAAGCCCTGCCGAAGAATATCACGATTTCAGTCCACTGCCACAACGACTTGGGTATGGCAACGGCTGCGACCGTCGAAAGTTTCTTCGTGGGTGCGACCCAGCTGGAAGTTGCCCTGAATGGTCTCGGTGAACGTTGCGGCAACACGAACTTCTACGAAGTCGCGGTTGCTCTGCACAACTCCGGCGTACAGACCGGCCTGCACATGGAACGCATCTACGAGACGGCGATTCTCATCTCGCAGTGGTCTGGCATCAACATCTACAGCCGCGCCCCGCTGATCGGCGCCGAAGCCATCGTGCACCGTAGCGGCATCCACCAGGATGGCGCCTCCAAGACGAAGGACATGAAGAAGGGCGCCTACCGCCCGATCGACTACTCCATCATCGGCCGCCACCAGAACGACGCCCTGAGCTTTACGAGCCAGAGCGGCCGCACCGCCGTGTACGAGATTATCACGAAGTTCGGTTACAAGATGACGCTCGCCGAAGCCGCCGAACTGCAGCCGGTGTTGAAGGCTTGCAGCGAAAAGGAGGGCGAACTCAGCGCCGAGCGCGTGCTGGACGTGTTCCGCGAGCAGCGCGTGAACGTGAACGGACGCCTGGTGTTCAACAACATCGAGGTTATTCCTGACGAGAACCGCTTCATTTTCCACTTCAAGAAGGATGGCGAACCGCTGGTGAGGTCCATTACGGCAGAAGGCCCGATCGAGGCTGCCCTCATGCTCATGCGCGAAATCGGCATGCCGGTCGAACTCGTCAAATACCGCCAGCTCGTCGTTCCCGAGAAGGACAAACTGTGGGCGGGCCGTGGCCTCAGCCGCATGCTGTTGAAGGCTGGCGATACCGAGGTTGAAGGCCGCGGTGTGTCTAGCGATACGCTCAAGGCCAACATGCGTGCCCTCTTCGGTGGCGTGAACCTCTTGTACAAGAAGGTGTAGAACGTCATTGAGCAAAGCGCATGACTCTACGGTTATGAAATAACGATGCGTAAACGCCCGTTGCTTCATAACCTTGGACGTCATTGCGAGCGAAGCGAAGCAATCCATGGGAGAATGACTATGCTCGAACAACTTAAGCGCCCTTTCAAGAGACACTACGAAAAGTACCGCGGTAAGCTTGACGGCTTTGTAGGCCCGGTCAAGGAATCGGCGTCGAAGTTGTTTGCGATGCTCCCGAAGATGGAAGCCTTTGCGGGTTCCGAGGATTTGGCGGGCGAGAATGCTGAAGGTGCCGTTGTTGATGCCGCAGCAAAGCCGACGGGCATTAAAGGCTTTGTCGCGAAGTTCAAGGATTTCAAAAATTCGCTCAAGGATTTGACGGATTTCCAGAAACTGATTCTTTTGACGATTGCCGTGGTGCTCCCAGCGGGCATCCTGATTGCGGTGGCGTTGGCGGGTTTTCTTCGCCGGAAAAAGTAGCGCTTTCTTTTTTTGTTGGGGTGTAAAGTGCTAGGAGGAAACATGAATTCTTTTGCATGTTGCTTTAAAGGAATGATGCTTGTTTTGTTGTCGTTCCTTTTTGTTGCCTGTGGCGACAATGGCTCGAGTTCGGGAGCAGAAGATGAAATTCCCTTTTCGAGCGAGACCGTTTCGAGCAGTTCGTACCAACTGCTCCTATCTTCTGCAGATGCAGAAGGGGAGTCGTCGAGTGAAATGCAGACTGAACCGTCTAGCAGCAGCTTTGTGAAAACTTGGGATTATTTGAATCCCGAAATTTCTTACGAAGAGATTGTCGATAAGCGCGACAGTCAGGTCTACAAGATTGTGAAAATCGGCAATCAGTGGTGGATGGCAGAAAACTTGAATTACCGCTATCTGGAGCCCAACTATAAAGTCGATTCGAGCAGTTTCTGCTACAACGATTCCATCCAGTATTGCGAAAAGTCCGGTCGCCTGTACCTGTGGAGCGCTGCGGTTGATGGTGCGGGGCTGTTTTCCGACAACGCTAAGGGATGTGGCTACGGGGAACATTGTGAACCGATTTTACCAGTGCGGGGAGCCTGCCCCGAGGGCTGGCATTTGCCCGATTGGGACGATTGGAGTGAATTGTTCGATTTTGTGGGTGGACAGGGCGCTGCTTCTAAAGCTCTAAAATCGAAGACTGGCTGGAAGAACGATGCTAATGGTCTTGACACCTATGGCATGGCTCTGTTTCCGGCCGGTGTTCGGAGCATGGTGGATATTGGCATGTATTCATGTTTGGACTGTTATGTTGAATTTTGGGTGTCCTCGTATAAAGACGATTATATGTCACAAAGTTTGAGTTTTAGCAAGGAAGGACTAGGTTTTGGTCAGGGAACACAGGATTATGCCCATTCGGTCCGCTGCATCAAGGATTTTGATGCGACTGATATTGTCTCTTCCTCGTCGGTTTCGAGTAGCTCAAATGATGCGCCGGAATCGTCCTCGTCCCATGAAGAATCGTCTTCTTCTCGCAATAATGAGAGGACTTATACGGATTCCCGCGACGGTCAGGTTTACAGGGCGGTGAAGATTGGTGAGATGGAATGGATGGCACAGAACCTGAACTACGAAACGGAAAGCAGCTATTGTGCCTATACCTCTCCCGATAGCTGCGCCAAGTACGGTCGCTATTATAAATGGGCAGATGCCGTTGGCAAAACTGAAGAAGAATGCGGTGAAGGCCACGAGTGCGGACTCATTAACTACGACTATGCTGAGGGAATTTGTCCTACCGGTTGGCATCTTCCGTCGCAAAAGGAATGGTACGCCCTTATGGATGCTATTGACGGTCAAAAACCAACGACGACGAAAATGCTGAAGGCGAAAGATGGTTGGTCTGATGGGGCCGAAGGTACCGACGATTACGGATTCTCGGCTTATCCGGAAGGGACATGGTATGGTGAAGACCTTCTCTTCTATGAAAACAATGCTTATTTCTGGGTGTCTACGGAGTACTCCGCTGATTTGGCAATTTCTGCGAGAATTGAAGAAGACAACACCATTTGGGTTCCGCCCGAGTATAAGCATTTTGGGATGAATGTCCGCTGTATCAGGAATTAGTCTATGAAGCTTTCATCCCGACTCCCCAAAGATCTGTCTCCATCGCCGTTCTTTGCTGAACTGGAACGCGCGAAGGCGTGCGTGAAAAAGGATGCTGCCGAGGGCGATCTTTCGTTTATCGACATGACGGTTTCTTCGCCTGTGAAGGCGGGGCTCCCGATTGACTTGAATGCTGCGGTGGAGGAGGCTCGCAAGGATTTCGGTTGCTGGAATCCGGATGCGGCGGGTTGGAAGTCGGCGCGCGAGGCGGTGGTGGAGTACTATCGCGAACGCGGCGGTAACTTTACTGCGGGCCAGATAATCCTTACGGCGAGCACCAGCGAAGCATACTCTGTTTTGTTCAAGACTTTCTGCGACCCGGGCGATGTGATTTTGACGCCGATGCCCGGCTATCCGCTGCTCGATACGCTTGCACAGCTCGAACATTTGGAATGTGCACCGTATTTTCTGCAGTTTACTAAGATTAAAACGTCATTGCGAGCACAAAGTGCGAAGCAATCCATCTTCCGTTTCGTGCTCGATACCGACAGCCTGCTGGCAGCTCCTGAGAAAGCGAAAATCCTGCTGCTGGTCTCTCCGCATAACCCGACAGGGCATTGCGTCTCTCGTGAAGAATGGAATGCGGCGGTCCGTTTCTGCGAAGAGAACGACATGATTCTCGTGGTGGACGAAGTCTTCGGCGATTACGGTTTTTCGGATAAAGTCTCGCGTACTTGGCAATACGTCATTGCGACCCCCGAAGGGGGGAAGCAATCCATTGAGGAAAAATCAAATAATCTATGGGATGCGGGCGGAAACGACTTCATCAACCTCCCCGAAGACGGTCCCAAGTGTCCGATATTCTGGCTGAATGGCTTAAGCAAGGCCGTAGGATCCCCGCAGCTCAAACTCGGCTGGATGGCGTTCTACGCGCCCCGTGAACGCTTTGAAGAAATCCGCGCGGCGCTTGAATTTGTAGAAGATGCCTACCTGAGTGTGTCCGCCCCGGCGCAGGCGCTTGGCACAGCGCTATTGCCCGCGGCCGCTGCTTACGAAGCCCGCGTCAAGGAACGTCTCCTGCAAAATTGGCAGACGCTCCGCGAAGCCTTCCCGTCTAAGTACTGCCCCGAGGTTCTCGGCGGTTGGTATGCGGTGGTTCGCCTCGGTGAAGACGACGAGGAACTCACGCTCCGTTTGCTCCGCGAAAAGCATGTGCTGGTGCAGCCAGGCTTTTTCTTCGATTTCGACGAAGACGGCTGGGTGGTGGTGAGCCTGTTGCAGGATCCCGCCGCATTCCAAGAAGCTGTTGCGAGAATGAAAGATTTTCGTTAAGAAAATCGAATTTGTATTTGGAAAAGGAAGGTGTTAGGAGGGGCGGAGCCTCTCCTTGTCTCAGAACGATTCTCGTTAAGAAAATCGTTCGTATAGTGCGTCTCTCTCGACTGGTTCCAAGCCCTCGTTCAGAATCAAGGACTTCATGCGCTCGGGGCTCATGCCCACGGGAACCGTGGCGCCGGCGGCGTGCGTGATTTTTTCTTCGATAATAGTCCCGTCCAAATCCGACGCGCCGGCGTGGAGCGCCTTCATCGCAGTCTCGATACCCATCTGAATCCAGTACGCTTTAATATGCGGGAAGTTGTCGAGGAAAAGCCTTGCGACGGCGACCGTCCGCAAAATGTCTTCTTCGCTGGTGATGTTCGGAACAATCTTATGCAACGCGTTGTGTTCCGGGTGGTACACCAGCGGAATGAAGGCGAAAAAGCCGGGAGCTTCGTCCTGCAGGTCGCGCAGCATTTTCATGTGGGTGATGCGGTCTTCAATCTTTTCGATGTGGCCAAAGAGCATCGTCGCGTTTGTCGGGATTCCAATCTTGTGGGCTGCGCGGTGGACATCGAGCCACTCTTCGCCGGTTTCCTTTCCGGGGCAAATCTGGTCGCGCACGTCCTGCACCAAAATCTCGGCTCCTCCTCCGGGGAGTGCGTCGAGTCCCGCCTCTTTAAGCGTCGACATAATCTGTAGCGGAGTCTGTCCCGAAATCTTTGCGAAATGGCAAATCTCGACGGCAGTAAAAGCCTTCAGGTTCACCTTCGGAAATTCTACGCGCAGCTTGCGAAGCATTTCGATGTAGTAATCGAACGGGTGATCCGGATGGAGCCCGCCTACAATATGCAGCTCACGTGCACCGCCGGCGATGGCTTCGGCTGCCTTTCCTCGAATTGTGTCGTAGTCCCAGTCGTAGGCGGTGGGACTGTCCTTCTTGATTTTCGAGAAGGCGCAGAACTTGCAGTGCAGCACGCATACGTTGGTGTAGTTGATTTGGCGGTTGTTCACCCAGTACACGGACTTTCCGTGTCGGCGTTCCTTTTCGGCGTTTGCGCGGGCGCAGAGCTCGTCGAGCGGGGCGTTCAAGAAAAGGTCTAAAGCTTCAGATTCCGAAAGTCGTGACATCTTTTTACCGCTATTTCAGTTTTTCAATGATTTTGTCCACGTTCGTGAAGGCGCAAACGGGTAGGCTAATGGCTTTCCTTGATGCCTTGACCGAATTCGGATCGGGGTGGTCCGCTTCTGTCCAAATGATGCCTCCCAGAACCTCCTTGTGAAAGCGTGCAAAGCAAGGCTGATATTGCAGGGCGCTGGGGTAGTGGATGCAGTAGGGAATTTCGGCCGCTTTCAGTTTCTGGATAAAACCTTCGCGGTTTTCGGCCAGAATTGTATATTGGGCATAGGTGCACTTACATCCGGTTTCGATTTTTTGCGGAACAATCTTCTCGCCGGCAGCTGCGGTGCGGTTGTATTCGGCGAAAAAGGCGTCATACTTGGCTGCGTTTTGGCGTCTTACGGCGAGTTCTTCGTCGAGGTACTTGAGCTTGACGCGCAGGACTGCCGCCTGCAGTGCGTCGAGTCGGCTGTTCATACCAAGGGTTTCGTGTTTGTATCGTCCGATGCATCCGTGGTTAGCAATCATGCGGATTTTTTTGGCGAAGTCTTCGTTAGAGGTAAAGAGTGCTCCGCCATCCCCGTAGCAGCCGAGGGGCTTGCTGGGGTAAAAGCTCGTGATGCTGATGTCTCCGAAGGTGCAGGCCATCTGGTTGGTCCTTGCGCCGAATGCCTGCGCCGAGTCCTCGATAATCCAAAGGTGGTGTTCTCTCGCGATTTCGCGGAGTTCCTCGAAGGGAGCGCACTGACCGAACAGGTTCACGGCGATGATTCCCTTGGTGTGCGGTCCAATCTCTTTTTTGACGCTTTTCGGGGAAATCTGGAGCGTTTCGGGATTGATATCGGCGAAAACGGGGGTCGCTCCGAGAATTGCAACGCATTCTGCTGGGGCGATGAACGTAAAGTCGGGGACGATTACCTCGTCACCGGGGCGTAAATCCATTGCCATCAGGGCAATCGTGAGGGCGTCGGTACCGCTTGCGCAAGTGATAGTGCGGGTGGCACCGCCCAGGTAGTCCGAGAGTTCCTTTTCCAGGGACTCCACTTCGTGTCCACCGATATAGCAACCGCTGTCCAGCACCTCCCGTTCGGCTTTTTCTAGTTCAAAACGGTATTTTTCGCGCTGTCCAGTGAGATTTACAAAGGGAATCATACCCTAAAAGGTAGAAAAAATTGACGACCCCTTGAAAAAATCAAAATAATTACTAACTTTGTGCCAACATTTTTAAGTAGGTTTTCACCCGGAGATAATAAGGTGCCGCAACACAAATCTTGCAAAAAGCGTCTGCGTCAGGCCGAAAAGGCCAATGCCATGAACCGTTCTACCCGTTCCGCTATCCGTACCGCCCTCAAGGCTGTCCGTAGCGCAACTACTAAGGAAGAAGCCCTCAAGGCCATGCCGGCTCTGTTCAGCATGCTCGACAAGGCTGCTGCCAAGGGTCGTGCCGGTTTCTGCGCTAACCGCGCCGCTAACTACAAGGCAAAGGCCGCCAAGGTCGTCAATAGCCTTGCCTAATTAGCGAACTTAGCTTATCGCTAATCAAATTCTGAGTGAGCCGATGCACCTCTGTGTGTCGGTTTATTCTTGTTTTTATTGGGTATTGTCATTTTTCTATATTTAGGTTATGGATTCGGTAAAACACTTCTTTCAAGATTGGATGGGTAACGCCATCGACCATACGGTGCTTCAGCGCCTGTTTGCGGCACTTTTGCTCCTGGTTATCGCGAAGGGACTCCTGATTTTACTGAAATACGCCGTCAACCACGCCGAGAACCGCGGCATGGACACTTCGGCAAAGCCGCTGGTCTTTTCGCTGTTCTCCTACTGCATCTACATTGTCACGCTGTTGCTGGTATTGCATGTGCTGGGTGTCAATACGGCGGGCATCGTTGCCATGGTGGGGGCTGCAAGCCTTGCCGTGGGCCTTGCCCTGAAAGACGCCCTTGCCAATATCGCATCGGGGCTTTTGCTCCTCTTCTTGCGCCCCTTCAAGGCGGGCGACTACATCGAATGTGGCAATATCAAGGGGAATATCGTCGGTATTAGTTTGTTCAACACGACGCTCAAGGCGATAGATGGTCTCTACATTTCCGCTCCGAACTCGTCCTTGTGGGGGCAGCCCATTGTAAATTTCAGCAAGAATCCGCTCCGTCGTCTAGAAATTACGGTCGGTATCGACTATGGCGATTCCCCCGAGAAGGCGCTCGACATCATGCGCGATGTAGTGGCGGGCGAACCCCTGTTTATGCGCAAGCCGGAACCGCAGTTCTTTGTGGCGGGGCTTGAAGACAGCTGTGTGAATGTGACGTTTAGGGCCTGGGCCCGTACGCAGGATTTCTTCAACCTGAAGTGGAAATACACCGCCGAGATTAAGAAACGCTTTGCCGAAGAAAATATCACGATTCCGTTCCCGCAGCGCACTGTTCACCTGGTTGAGCGTCCGTAAAGCCCGCCGAAAGTGGCCGATGTTCCTATTTGGAGTACAAAAAAGGGGCTTTTGGCGGTAAAAAAATCTTTTTTTTATTAGATTTGTAACAGATATATCAAGGATGTGTGATGTCTTCGATAAATTTTGCTACACGAGAGATTAGTTGTAAAGTCGTTTATTACGGTCCGGGCCTGAGCGGAAAGACCACCAATTTGCAGGTGATCCACCAGAAGATGCCCCAGGACAAACGTACCGACATGGTGTCCCTCGCCACCGAGGGCGACCGTACGCTGTTTTTTGACTTTTTGCCATTGAACTTGGGTGACATCAAGGGTTTCAAGACTAGGTTCCAGCTCTATACGGTCCCCGGTCAGGTTTACTACAACAGTACCCGTAAGCTGGTGCTTCGTGGTGTAGATGGCATTGTTTTCGTGGCGGACTCCCAGAGGTCCCGTCAGGCAGAAAATCTGGAAAGCTTGCAGAACCTGCGTCAGAACTTGCAGGACTACGGCATGGATCTCGACGACATGCCCTTTGTGCTTCAGTACAACAAGCGCGACATGGACAATGTGTTCACGCTCGACGAACTGAACAAGGAACTTAATCCGCGCAATGTGCCGTTCTTCCCGGCGACCGCCCATAACGGTAAGGGTGTCGTGACGACGCTCAAGACCATTGCGATGCTCGTGATTGAAAAATTTAACGTGAAGCAGGGATTCCTCCGCCAGGCGGCCGCCAATGTGGGCAACACCGGCGTCCACGACGTCTCGCTCACCAAGGAAGGTGTCTCGGTCAAGGCCCAGGCTCCGGCCGCACCTCAGCAGCCTGCAGCAGCTCCTGGGACTGCATCGCCTTTCCGTATGCCATCTTTTGCGGCAAAACCGCCTGCAGGGGCACCCGCACAACCTTCGACTTCGGGGGCAGGTCTGTTCCAGAAGGGAGCGACTTCCTCGCCGTTTGGCCGTCCGCGTGCCGCGACGACCATTCCCAGAATGCCGACTTTTGGCCGCGATGTGGCTAAGCCGCAGGCTGATGCCGATGACGAGATTGAATTGCGTCCGTACATTCCCAAGAAGAAATAGGTAGAGTTGCAATATGAGTGATTTTACGATTTTTTCAGATGATGCCGCAAAGGTGCAGCGCTTGATGACCGCCTACCAGGCAAGCGTCAAGGCCGAATACATTGTGCTTTGCCACCGCGATGGTTCCATCATTGCCGAAGTGGGCTCGTTGGGAGTCGATGCAACTCCGCTTGCAGTCTTGAGTACGGCTTCGTTCGACTCTGCACGCCAGGTCGGCATGATGCTTGGTGGCGAAAATTTCCAGGCGGTTTCGTTTACTGGCGAAAACCGCTCCATCTACATTTCTCCTGTAGACCAGGCGCTCCTGTTGGTGCAGATTTTCCCCGGCTCCAAGCTTCCCAACCGCATCGAAGACTTCAACCGCCTGTTGGTCGAAAAACTCGTCGATGCCGTGCCTGCCTTTACGCAGAATACAAGTCGTCTGGTTCGTTAAGCTTAGGCTAAAGGTCTCGCTGTGACAAGGTTTCCGCCGCTTCGTAACTTGCGGAAGACGACAATTGTCGTAGCCGTTGTATTCCTGGGCTTTTTACTTCATCGAATTATTGTTGCCTATATGGGCGACGAAAAAATCCGTGATTATGCCGAAGCGGAACTTTCGCTTGCACAGAGCGTGGTGTGCAGCCACATTGTCAATGGCTCCCCGTTCGGTGTTGATAGCTCCTTTGAAGAAGGCATGCGCCTTTATTATTACTCGACCGTATCTTCGGCCCTGCAGCTTAAGGATGACACCTTGATGCATGTCTGGTTCAACGGTGCCGATACGGTGCAAAAGCTAGCCTGCGATGTGACGCAGGATGTCTGTCTCACGACGATTGCGCCCACGCTTTTAAAGGCGGGCGAGTGGAGCGTGGACCTGGTGGCGGGGCGTAGACTGCTTTCGACCCGACAGTTTATTGTAGAACCTAACGAAAGGTAATCCCCATGTCCCGGCAGTTCTGGTTGGGACTCCTGTTGCTTGCGGCATGTGCTTTCGCCGTGAACGTGGATTCGCTTCCGGTCTGGGATCCTGCCCTGTTGGTCCGGGGCGATTCGTTTGTTGTAAATCCAGATACGGCTTTACGAACAGATTCCCTGGAAACGCATGGCTACAAGACGGTTCAGGTGACTGTGGGCGATGGAGGCACCCAGGTGGATCAGGAGCTTCGTCTCTCGATACAAGGGCGCCTTACCGACAGCGTCTATATCGATGCGCTTCTTTCTGATGTGGGCCGCCGTGCCGGCGACCAGACGACGGCGACGCTGCGAGAAGTGGACCAGATCTATTTTCGCGTGGAATCTCCGCACTATTTTTTGCATCTTGGCGATTTGACTTGGGTGGATACCTCGATGGGGTTCACCGGCATGAGCCGCGCATCGCTGGGCGTGATGGGTGGTGTGCGCGGCGACTTCGGTGGCGGATATACGCAGGTGCGAGGCGTGGTGGGAACCGACGAAGTGGGGCACTTTACGCGGACATTCAACGGCGTGAGCGGACAGCAGCAGGGCTATTCGCTCGACGCCTACGGGAGCTTTATCGCGGTGGTGCCAGAGTCCGAGACGGTATGGCTGAACGGGGTGCGTCTCGTCCGTGGCCGAGATTACCTGGTAAACTATGCGGGAGGCATGCTCGACTTCAAGGGAGCCGTGCTCCCGAGCTTTGACGATGAAATCCGCGTAGAGTATGATGCCTACGAAGGTGATAACATCTATACGCTGAAGGGAGCGCATGCGAGCTATCATCACCCGAACCTATACCTGGATGTGTCGGGTTTTCGGCTGGAAAACGACGTGGAACGCCTGAAGCGTGGCGTGTGGACGGACGATGACTACGCGCTTCTCAAGAAGGACCGTGGCGAAGACTTTAATCGCGACGATACCCTGCCACCGCTGAATCGGCCCGACCGCACCGAACGCATGAATGCGCGCGTTCGCCTGCAGCACAACCGGCAGTTCTACGGCGATTTTGAAATGGCGTTGAACCGCCGCGATTCCAACATGGTGGCAAGTCGGGTTGATGGTCCCGAAGGGCGCGCGTTCCGCTGGTATGTGACTTCGGATTCGACGCGCGACCTGTTGCATTTCCCGCTTGCGATGTCTGTTTACGGTAACCGAGTGGAACAGGGCTACGACATTCTGCAGTACCCCGGTTCCGATTTGGACTGGAACCTTTACAACCTGCGCGATTCCTGGGACCTGGCGTACGGAGATTCTTCGTTTTTAAACGACGACCTGCTGCACGACGAGTTTGCGATGCGGTCCAGGTTCTCGCGGGAATGGTTTGGGCATGCACAGTGGGGTTACCGCCGCAATGCAGGCGAAGACTGGAATTCTTCACGAGTGGAACTGGGTATAGAACATCGCAACCGGAACGCCTTGGGAGAGCTCTCGCTCATTCGCGTGGCAAGTGAACAGGAGAGCGAGATGGAACGCTACCAGGGAACAGCCAGCGCGGAATACCTGCTGGGAATGGTTCGGCCGTTTGGGCGTGGTGACTTGCGATTTACAAAAATTACCTTGGACGAAATCGAAGATGAAGTGGTGTATGGGAAGTCTTCTAGTGGCGTAGGCATCTTCTTTGACCGTGGCGAAGTTCGCGAAAGCATCGGCGGTCGCATGGCAAAACGCCGCGGCGACACCTATGGCGACGACTGGGCCGATTCCCTGTGGGCATCCACCTGGCTGCAGGAGGCAAACTACAATAGCCGTTATTTCACGCTTTCGCACTTGTTGCAGTACGAACGCGTCCGCAGGGATTCTTCCGACAGCGAGAACAGCTGGCTTTCCAATCTGGATTCCCGCTTCGGTGGCGAAGAACTAGGCTGGCAGGGGAATGTATCTTACAGGCTTGGGCTTACCGAAGAGCAAATTTACACGGCGGTCTACAAGGCGGTGGCGCCCGGAACGGGCGACGTGCGCTACGACAGCCTTACGTCTAGCTATATCGAAGGCGTCGACAACGGCGATTTTGTGTACGAGGGAATGGGTCGCAACGATTCCGTCGGGGCAGTACTTTCTTCTGATGCGGCGTTCAGTACAGAACTGCGTTTTAATCCGGGACTTGCTCTTGGGATCCGCGACGGTTTTTTGCGCGATGTGACTTTCGGTGTGTCTTACGAAGGTGAAGGAAGCGATACGACGGGTAGAAGAATCTATTTCCCGCCGGTGAACCGCTCGCAGCTGCACCGCACCACATCGGGTCGCATGGAAGTCGGAGGCCTCGTAGATTGGCAGCACCCTTCGGGCGTTTCGCTTGCCTATAAGCCGGGAGCCTCTTTTGACAAGAAGCTTTCTTCGATATCTTACTACGAAACATCCTATTCGCATGAATTCGATGCGGGCTACCGGATCAACCTGGACCATTTTGTAGGGGCGACACTCCTGATTCAGGAAAACGAGCTTTCGGCGATGCAGGAATGGAACTGGGACATTTACGACGGGACGCTTCGCTACCGTTTCGATTTCTTGCAGGGGTTCTACGTGCAGCCGCTGGGCCGCTACCGCAAAGGCGAAGGCAGCGACGATACCGGCAGTGAACTTGGAGAATTTGAATCAGATCTCTGGGAAACGGCTCTCCGCGTCGGTTACGACAAGCAGAAGAAGGTGAACGCTTTCGCAAATTTCTCGGTGGTACAAGTCGAGAGTGATGGCGACGTGATTCCCTACCAGGTGATGGCGGGCTACAGCGATGGTCGCACTTACCGCTTTGAATTTTCGCTCTCGGTGGACTTGAACGATTACTTGTCGATGGGCTGTCACTATATTTTGCGGTTTGGCGACGCCGAGGAGAATATCTTCCAGAAGCTCTCTACCGAAGCGAGGGCGTATTTTTGATGTGTGATATGGAATGTGAAATGAGAAATGAGAAATTAGTGAATGTAATCCTGAGCGGAGTGCGATGCGCGAAGTCGAAGGATCTTTTGCTGATTCTTGTTTCCGTGTTGTTCGCTTGTGTGCATGGATTTGCGACTAATTGCCGCATTACGGCGGTGCAGTGGGTGGGTGAATCCGAACCTTACGAACAATCGCAGGTTCAGGCGCTCATCGGCAAGTCCTGCGAAAGCTGGCCGCTTACACGCGACCGTATTTTGAGCTATTATGAGAACCGCGGTTTCTTGGCGGCAAAGATCGAGGATGAAATCGATTCGGCAGGGCGCTTGACCGTCTCTCTCAATTGCGGCTCGGCATGGGTCTGGGCAAGTCCTGAAAATATGGATTCTTCGGGAAGCAGGCCCGAGGTATTCCGCCACCAGACAGGAATTGTTGCAGGAGACCTTGTCTCGCCCCTGGACTTAGAACGCTCTGACATGAAGCTTGCGCGCCTTGGCTACTACAACCGTACCGCCCCCGTGCAGATGTTCCGCGACAAGAACCGCAACCGCATTGTGCCGGTGTACCACATGCAGGCGGCAACCGTCTCCGAGGCTTATGCGCTTCTGACTTATTCCAGCGAGACTGACGTATGGGAAGGCAACGTGAACCTTTCGCTCTACAATATCCGCGGAACCGCCCGCGATTTGCTTCTGGAAGGCTATACCGCAGAAGATGCTCGCAGGCTCGATGGCGCCTACAAGGAACCGTGGATTTTCGGTACCGAATGGAATCTGGTTGCTAGGGGCTACTTCGACGAAGATTCCTCCACGCGCGATGCTTATGGTGAACTTGGTGTTTCGCGCGATATCGGTTTTGACTTTACTGTGGGCGTATTCGTGGGCGTCGGCAAGCACCGTAAAACCTCGTCATTGGAACTTTCGTATGTGTCGTTGGACCGTTTTGTTTTGCCGCGTTCGGGCACGCAGTTCCAGGGGGTCGTAGCGTGGAACATGGATCGCCCCGATTCGCTTGACAATTACCTCAAGGCATTGGCAAGGCTTACGCGTTATTTGCCGCTTTATGGCAATTGGATAACGCGCTTCAGCGGGGCTGCCGGCGGAATTTTCCCGACCGATGCGGCACTTGACCGCTTCGACTATTTTGCGCTAGGAGGCATGGATAGCTTCAAGGGCATGGACGTTCGCTTTATGCGCAGTCGCGCCTACGGTTTCTCCGAATTTGCAATCCTCTGGCAAGACGGCTATGATCTAAGCATCGAGGCATTCTACCAGCCGGGACTTTACCGTTCCTTCAGCCGCCCTGACCGCGGCTGGAAACGCGAACAGGACTACGGTATAGCCTTTACGCAGTACCGCGGCAACTGGAGCGTGAACCTGTACTACGCTCTCCGCAATGGCGAAAATTACTTGGACGGAATAATTGGATTTGGCCTCAAGACTCTATTCTGAGAGACCTGAAAGGGTGTGCTGCTGCAGCGTTATTTGTTACTTTCGAGCATGTCCAGGGCGAGCTTGGACAAGTAATTGGTGGGGAAGCCGCCTGCTTTACTGAATGTCACTTCCCCTTTTTTATTCATTGCGACCATGTAGGGGACGCCCTTCACATCAATATGGAACGCAGGTTCATAAGTGTTGTACCAATAGAATGTTTTCCAATCCCAGGGAATGTCTCGTTGGTATAACCATTGGCGGATTTCGTCTTTGGATTCGCCATGGACGCAGAATAATATGTTGATTTTATTTTTTCTGAAGAATTCTGTTAGTTCTTTTAGGGCACTGATTTCTCTGACGCAGACGGGACACCATGTGCCCATAAAGAAGACGAATGTTCCGTTTTCGCCAGTGACTTCGTTCAGGCTGAATGTCTTGTCTTCCAGATTGTAGAGCGTGACATTTCCATCAATTTTATTGGAGAACGGATTAAACCCTTTTATATAAAAGGCGTAATAGGCTGCCAATGCGAGAACGACAAGAATGATTAGTTTTTTCAAGGTCATATTTTTAATATATCTTTTTTTTCGAAGATAAGTAAAAAAAGATATTCTTCTGCTTGACCTTAGAAATTCTCAATACGTGCTGTTGCGTTGGTCGCTAAAC
The DNA here is from genome assembly GCF_045601785.1 of Fibrobacter sp. Classification (GTDB taxonomy): domain Bacteria; phylum Fibrobacterota; class Fibrobacteria; order Fibrobacterales; family Fibrobacteraceae; genus Fibrobacter. The sequence goes on along the minus strand of NZ_JAZSAF010000064.1, from coordinate 75,366 downwards.
CGGAGTCTTGCTTTTTTCGCCGGCGATTTCTCGTACAAGTTTCGGAACAAGATAGCCGGGCAGCTTGGTGCGGATTTCTGCAATCAGCTTGCGGGCTTCGTCATCAGCTACTTCGAAGTGGGCGACCCCGTTCGCATGGTCCAGCTGGTGCAAGTAGTAGGGGAGCACACCCTGCTCAAAAAGCTTGCGGCACAGGGCGGTGAGCTTGGCGGCGTCATCGCTGATTCCCCGCAAGAGCACGCTCTGGTTCAAGAGCGTCCAACCGCTAAAGCGTAATTGTGTAAATACGGTAGCCGATTCCTCGTCTAGTTCGTCGGCGTGGTCTACATGCGACACCAGCACGCAGCTAAACCTGGCAGGCAGTTCGCGCAACAGTTCAAAATGCTGCATCACGATGTCCGGGCGCATCACGGGGAGTCTCGTGTGGATGCGGAGCGTGGTAACCGAGGGGTGCATCGCGATCGCTTCAATCAGTTCGCGGAAGGCGCCGGGACCAAGTGTCAACGGGTCGCCGCCCGAAAGAATCACTTCCCAGACGTCGGTATGGGTGTCGAGCCAGTGGCTCACCTGGCGCGCCACGTCGGGTGTGTTCTGGAACGGGTAGTTCTTGCGGAAACAGAAACGGCAACGGGCACCGCAGGTGGCGGTCGAGACAATCAGGGCTCGTTGGTCGTATTTCTGGATCACACAGTCGGATTTTCCGGCCGGTAAATCGCCCACGGGATCGTCTACAAAGCCTTCGACCTTCTTGAGTTCGTCCTTGGTGGGCAAAATTTCGCGCAACAGGGCGGCAGGGTCGCCAGCCTTCTTGATCAGGTCGGCGTAATGCCTAGAACAAAGGAACGGAAACTTCGGGTTCAGGTCAAGGTCGGCAAGTGCGGTCGTTTTGGCAATGACTGTCGCCAAATCGGATCCCAAATAGTCCAAAAAGTCAGGGATTTGCGTAAAAACGGTAACGGGGCTTTCCATTATATTGCTAAATTTAGAATCAAAATCAACAAGAGGATAATATGGGTACTGTAAGCACCAACGAATTCCGCAAGAAACTTAAAATTATGGTTGATGGTCAGCCGTACGAAATCATCGAAAACCAGTTCGTGAAGCCGGGTAAGGGTCAGGCCTTTAACCGCGTTCGCATCAAGAACTTGGTCACCGGCCGCACCCTCGAACGCACTTGGAAGAGTGGCGATACGGTTGAAGAAGCCGACGTGACCTTCACCGAAATGACCTACCTCTACAATGACGGTTCTACTTGGTATTTCTTGAACAACGAAACTCAGGAAACTGAAGAAATCTCCAAGGAAGCTCTCAATGGCTGCGAAGTTTGGCTTCTCGACGGCGCTACTGTCGAAGTCACTTGGTGGAAGGACCCGAAGACTCAGGCTACGCTTCCGATCGAAGTGATTCCGCCTACTTTCGTTGACCTCATGATCATCGACGCTCCTCCGGCAGTCCAGGGCAACACCAGCGGTAACGTGATGCGTGAATGCACCGTTGAAACCGGCGCCAAGGTGATGATCCCGCTCTTCATCGAGAACAACACCAAGATCCGCGTGGATACCCGCGACGGTTCTTACCTCGAACGCGCGAAATAAGACCGAACCGGCTAAACACTCCAGAATCCTTACTCTGGAGCCGGTTCTCTCGCGAACACGCCTGGTTAATACCAGGCGTTTTTCGCTCACGGTATTTTTCACTTTGTCATGCGTCCCTGCGACGGGGCTTTCTTTGTATGTAGGGGAAGGCCCCCCAGAGCTAAGCTCGCTTAGCGGACAAATTACGGCCTTCGGCCTTTATTGTCCGCTCACCGACTTATCTTCTTCCGCTTCGGGGAATGTTGTGTCTGTTGACATGCTGATCCGTGGAAACTCTAAGGCAGATTCCTGCCTGCATAAGCAATCTTTGCCGAGAATAAAAAACTACCTTTTGTAAGAATTAATGATTTGTGTTTCCATGAGGTCCCTATGAAGCATTTTGTAGTGCTGATGCTTTTTGTAGCCTTGTTCGCTGCTTGCGATGGTGATTCTAGTAGCTCAGCCCCGCTTTCAGATTCGAACGAAGAATCGTCTTCGTTGATTAATTCCAGTTCATCAGTTACTCAATCAAGTAGCTGCCAAACAGTTGAAAGTAATTACCAGACAATAGAACCTTCTTCAAGTTCTGCAGACATATCTAGCAGTAGTTTGGTAGAACCGTTGAGTTCTGTGTCTGGTTGTAAAACAGAGACGGAAGATAACTGTGTGTATGGTTTACTTACCGATGAACGAGATGGTCAGAGCTATAAGACTGTTGTTATTGGAGCGCAAACATGGATGGCGCAGAATCTCAATTATAAAGCAGATGACAGTTATTGTTATCGTAACGATGTGAGTAACTGTACCAAGTACGGTCGACTCTATACATGGGGGGCTGCAATGGGTATGTATCCAGCGGGGAATACCGAAGGTGCATGCCCTGCAGGTTGGCATTTGCCGAGTCCAGATGAATGGGAAACTTTGTTTGACGCTGTCGGTGGATCGCTGTCTGCAGGTACAACGCTTAAATCTTCTACCGGTTGGGATGAAGTCACATCTGATGGTGTTAACGGGACGGACGCATTCTCGTTTGCCGCGCTTCCTGCAGGTGATCGAAGTTACGGTGGGGGATATGACGACAAAGGTGTTTATGCATACTTCTGGACTTCTGCGGTGGCAAGTGAAGATGCTGGTTTTGCGCAGCATGTGTTCATGAATGGATACAACGAATCTGCAACACTGAGTGCGCTCTATAAGGACAGTGGTTTTTCGATTCGTTGTCTTAAGGATTAAGGAACTCCATAGAAGTTCTCTGACACTTTAATTTTGTAATCAACTTTGTGCCTGTCTTATTCTCGGACAGGCTCTTTTTTTGTCCCGTTAAAATCATTTTACCAGCAAGATTGGCAAAAAACGCCTGAAAAACGCGTGTACAGTAATATAGAAACTCGTAAAAATAATCTACCCACTTGACATATACACACGAAATAGGTATATTGAATGATACAAAATTTTTCAATGAACGAAGGGCATTTTTATAACGTTGAGATTGTTGACTACCACTAGGAGCAGACCATGAGCAAGCATATTGAAACACCTACTATCGGAGAAATCCTGAACGAAGAGTTTTTCACGCCTATGGGATTGTCTGCCTACAAGGTTGCCCAGGCAATCAGTGTTCCTGTTTCAAGAATTCAGGACATTCTTCACGATCGCCGACGGATTACAGTTGACACCTCTCTGAGGCTCGCCAAGTTCTTTGGTGTTTCTGACGATTACTTCATCTCTTTGCAAGATGATATCGACATTCGTAACTTGAAACTCGAAATCGCTGAAGAACTGGATAAAATCAAGACCTTTGAACCAGCTTAAATTGTTTTAAATATTTTTGAACTTCGATCCAAATTTCCTTCATTGACAATCTGTCTATGGAATAAGGGCGCTGGGGGCGCCTTTTGTGTTTTTTTCAAGATATCTTTAAGAAGGATGTTTGAAAAAGAAGGGTTGTCATGGGATTTTTAAATAAATTCTCAGGTTTCGTGCCGGCAGCATGTTTTGCTGCGGGCTTCATTGCGTTCGGGACTGCGCCTGCAGAGGCCGCTCCGGATCCGAATTTCCACATTTACATTGCGTACGGACAGTCCAATATGGGCGGCACGGCAGATGCACAGAGTGCCGACAAGGCTGAAAACCCGCGCTTCAAGATTTTCGCCTCGCAAAAGTGCAGCGGCAAGGGCCGCAACACCATCGGTGAGGTTTACCCAGCGGTGCCTTCGCTCTTTAACTGCGGCAACACGATCTCCATTGCCGACTGGTTCGGGCGCACGATGGCCGATAGCATGCCCGACGTAACGGTCGGGATTATCCCGGTTGCGGTGGGTGGCGCTAGCATCAAGCTCTTTGATCAAGATCAGTATGCAAGTTACCTCGCGGGCGCCGAAAGCTGGCTCCAGAACTATGCGAAGGAATATGCGAGCGATGGCAACGTAGCGAAGACGATTATTGATATCGCGAAGAAGGCGCAGCAGGTAGGCGTCATCAAGGGGTTCATCTTCCACCAGGGCGAAACCGACGGCGGCTACCCGGACTGGCCGAAAATCGTGAAGAAAACCCGCGACGACATTCTCAAGGCGCTAGACATGAGTTCCGATACAGTTCCTTTTGTGGCGGGCGAACTCCTGCGTTCGGGCTGCTGCTATTCCGACCGCGTGTCGAAACTCCCGAACACGATGGATAATACCTACTACGCGTCGTCCGAGGGCCTTGACGGCAACGGCGTGGACCGATACCACTTCGGTCACGACGCATACGTGACATTTGGCAAGCGCTATGCGGAGCAGATGCTCAAGGCAATAAACCGCGCTCCGGTGGTTCCCGAACCGCAAAAGCCTTTCAAGGGTAAGCCGTTTGAAATTCCGGGCAAGATTGAGGCGGAAGACTTCGACATCCCAGGTGTCGGCTCAGGCAACGACTCCTACAGCGAAACCGATTCCGAAGACCACGGCGGCACCAATTACCGCGAAGGGACGGGCGTCGACATTTACAAGAAGGCGACGGGCTACATCGTGGGTTACAACCAGGAAGGCGAATGGCTGGAATACACCGTGAACGTGAAGGAAGCGGGCGAATATTCCTTCTACGCATCGGTCGCATCCGCAAACGAGACTTCAGGCTTCCAGATGTCGCTTGACGGCAAGAACATCACCGACGTGATCTCTGTCCCGAAAAACGAAGGCGAGGACAACTACGACGACTACAACAAGGTGCGGACGACGGTGAACCTCCCTGCGGGCGAACACATATTGCGCTTTACGGTGACAGGCTCGTGGATGGATGTAGATTATTTCGCGATACTCACGGAGGAAGACGAAATTGAATGTCTTGAAAATTGCTTTGACTTTGTAAGGCCCGCGCTATCGCACGCAGCCGGAGCCGAAAGCTACCGCATCTTCGACATGAACGGCAATTATCTGGGAAAGGTGCGAGCCTCAGGAATGCAGGAACTCCGCGCCAGTGCGAAAATCCTCGTGAAAAACGGCGGCACGTTCATCGCAAAATCCCGCGCGGGTTCCGCAACGATACGCGTGATGAAGTAATTAGCGTTCGCGCGTTCCGTTAGAGACTGAGCGATTTCCTGAATACCCGGGCGACTTCGTCTGGGTTGTCGCTTTTTAGCCAGCTGAGCGTTTCTGTGCCGCGGTAGCTCCAGGCGAAGATGTTGTCGATGCCTGCCTTGCGGCTTTCTTTGACGGCGATTGCGAGATCATTTTCGCGGCCCGCTTCAATCTGGTATGCCTTAATCCACATCTGTACGGCCTTGCCGTACTTGGTGGCGACATCCACGAGCTTCTTGGCTGTCTCGGCGTACTTTTCGCGGACCCATTCCTCGGCGGCGCCTCGTTCCCAGTACGGGTCGCTGGCCACTTCGTCGACGCTTTCGAGGCTTGCCACGCGGCCCCAGTCATCGAGACCTGCGGGAAACCAGGGCGGGAGCATGCACACGCAGTTGCGCTTGCCGCGGGCGTGCACGTCTTCAGTCATTTCTTTCAGAAAATCAATCAGGCTGTCCTCGCGGAACTTCAACACGTCGTCGGTAAGTTCTGCGGGCATATCGTAGCCGAAACGGGCGCGGAACAACTCGCGGCAATGCGGGCAGCGGCAACTCCAGTTGCTAAGCCCGCCTTTCTCAAAATAAAAATGCGGCTCGTCCCAGAAAATGGTGCTTACTTTGGTCGCACAGACGGATTCGATCCACTTGTGCATGTAGGCGCGGAATTCCGGATGGTTCGGGCAGGCGGCCACCTTGGGCTTGCCATCGAGTGCCACCTGGCATAAGTCGTGGTTCCTTGCGGTGAGTTCCGAATACGCCTCGCCGCCAAATACTCGGCCCACACCCCACGGGTTCACGTAGACAGTCAGACCTAAGTCTGCAGACTGGTCCACGATTTCCTTCATGGTACCGTAGTAATACTGTTGGTCTTCTTCGCTCCACGTGTGGAGAACCGCATTGAAACCCGCCGCCTTGATGTCGGCCATGTCGGCCAAAACATGCTTGGGCGAGCGTACGCCAAAATAACTTACGCCTTTAATCATGGTAAGTAATGTAGAATTTGGAGAAGGTCCCTGAGCCTGTCGAAGGGCCTGTTAGGCTCTATTAATTATTAGCCCACTGGGGTGAGCCACTCTTGAGCAACACCTGTTCCAGCGTGCTGTACCATTCTTCTTCGCTCACGGGCTTGCGCACCCAGTAGTAGTTGTCGTCGCTTTCCGGTAGCGGCATATTGTCTGGAACGAGTTCCACAATCCACGATTCAGGAATACCGTCGTGCAAGAGCTTGCTGAATTTCAGGTTCTGTTCGTGGGGGCGGTCCGCATGGTCAAGAATGATGAGTGCGGGGGACTGTCCGATAATCAATGCAGATTCCAGAAGGTTTGTGGCGTCTTCGATGGAATTGCAGGTATACATCGTAGAATCTTCCGCCAAATCACCGTGCTCCAAAAGCCAACGGAACGTCCATTGACTGAGGCGGTCTAAGCTGCCTGGAGAAGACGGGGCTATGAAGAAGATGTGTCCCATGCCCTAAAAGATAGGTAATTCTCCCGGATTGTGAATAGATTTTTTTGTCTTTTTCACAAAAATTTTTTTGTCCAATAGTTGTATTCAATTTATCAACAATTTACCGCCAAGTTGTTGTGTTGGCGTTTTTTTTGAATAGTTGAAGCGGGAACACTTGTGGATAAAAAAGTGGTTTATGCGGAGAGGAAATGGAAGCGTCGGCCTAGGATGGGGAGCGTAAAAAAGCCCCTCCCTCATTAAAAATTATATTTTAAAGAAAAAGCTTTTTGATGATTTAAAAAGATGTTTCCTAACCTAGGTGAATTCAATTTTATTCAGGCCCTTTTAAAAGATACTGCCGCCTTTAAAAAAGAACCTCCCGCAACAAGAGGCTGGCTCGGCGTGGGCGATGACTGCGCCCAATTCGACGGCTGGCTCGTGACCAAGGACCTCTCGGTAGAGAATACGCATTTCAGGCTGGACTGGTCAACGCCGGAGCAGGCGGTCGAAAAGCATATCGTTTCTAATGTGTCCGACATTTCTGCCATGGGCGGCGTGCCAAAGCTTGCTGTTCTTGGGCTTTGCATTAACAAGAGTTGGTCCGAAGAAACCCGCGTCCGTGTGCGTGATGCTCTTTCACGGGGCTTTGCCAAACGTGGAATCGCCTTGATTGGTGGCGACACCGTGGCGGGGGATGTCGGGATGTTTTCGACGACGCTTTTGGGAACACTCGCGGGCGAATCTCCGCTTTTGCGTTCTTCTGTGCGTTCGGGAGATAACTTGTATGTAAACGGGACTCTCGGCAAGTCGGGCGCGGGACTTTGGCTCCTGATGAACCATCCGGAAGCGGCGGCCGATTTTCCGACGCTGGTGGAATACCACCTGAACCCAAGGATTCGCGAGTCGGCGGGGGCAGAACTTTCTAGGCTCTGCGGGCGCTCCGCCTGCATGGACATCAGCGATGGCCTCTCGTCGGAACTTAACCATTTGGCGTGTGCGTCGGCGGTTTCCCTGGAAATTGAAGAAGAATTTTTGCCGATAGATTCCGAAGTTTTGCGAATGTGTGAAAAATATGGTGAAAATCCGCTAAAATTTGCGTTAAATGGCGGTGAAGAATACGAGCTGCTGTTTGCAAATTCGGCTCCAAATAGTATATTTGAAAAAAATGCCCTTTTGGGCGGGGTGTGTAGGATAGGGAAGGCTTTGGAGAGTACCGAAGTTTTTCCTGTTCGTATGCACCGCAAAAATGGAGAATTTTTGCCCGTAGAACCGCGGGCATGGTCGCATATATGATGAATAACAGCAAGATGAACCTCGGTCAGTTGTTGCTTCGCCAGGGAGTCCTCGACGAAGACCAGCTGGCTCACGCCATGGCCGAACATAAGCGTACGGGCCTGATGCTCAGTAAGATTCTGGTGCGCCTTGGCATGGTGAGTGAAGAGACTCTGACGAACATCCTTGGTTCGCAGATGCAGTCTTCGACCAAGATGCGTATCGGCGAAATGCTCCTTGCGCAGGGTTACATTACCCAGGAACAGCTGGACAAGGCTCTCGAAACGCAGAAGACCTCGGGCAAGCGACTCGGTCGCACCTTGGTGGACCTGGGCTACATGCCCGAAGAACGCCTGATTGAAATCCTTTCGAGACAGTTCGAAGTTCCGTATGTAAAGCTTGAAAACTTCAATATCGATCCCAACGCCTTCAACTACTTGCCCGAAGACATGTGCAAGCAGTACAAGGTGGTGCCGCTCTTTGTTCAGACGGGTGAAGACGACCGTCACCAGACCCGCTCGGTGATGACGATTGCGATGACCGACCCCACCAACATGCGTACCATCAGCATCGTGAAGTTCAAGGTGCGTATGGATGTGGATGTGGTCATGGCCTCCGAAGCCGACGTGATGAAGGCCATCGAACGCGTGTTTGCCGGTCACGGTCCTGCCGAAGAATCCCTTGCCGACCTTATTAGCGAATCGAAGGATGGTGATGAACTGGAGACCGTGGAACGCGGTCAGGGAAACAGCGACGAACCGGAACTTTCCGACGAAGAAGGCCGCGCGGTAGTGAAGATCGTGACGACCCTGATTCACGAAGCCATTGCCCGTAAGGCTTCCGATATTCACCTGGAACCGCAGGAAACCTTCCTCAAGTTGCGTTACCGTATTGATGGTGACCTGCAGGTGATGTCCCCGATTCCGGCTCGTTTGATGCCGCAGATTCTTTCGCGTATTAAGCTCCTTTCGAAGATGGACATTGCTGAAAAGCGTAAACCCTTGGACGGCCGCTTTACCGTGCGTTACAAAGGCTCCGAAGTGGACCTTCGTGTGAGCTCGTTCCCGATTTCTCTGCGTAAGCGCGGCGTTTGCGAAAAGATCGTTATGCGTATCTTGAACCCGAACTCCGGTCAGTTCCCGCTGAAGGACATGGGTTTCGACCCGCGCGTGCTTAAGCAGTTTATGGATGCGATTAATGCTCCTAACGGTATTGTGCTGGTGACCGGTCCTACCGGTTCCGGTAAGTCTACTACGCTTTATGCTTCTATTCGAGAAATTTTGGATTCCACGATCAACATCTCTACGATGGAAGACCCGGTGGAATTGAATATTGACGGTGTGAACCAAGGACAAATTAACAACGCCGCGGGCTTTACCTTTGCGGCGGGCATCCGCGCCCTCTTGCGTCAGGACCCGGATGTGATTATGATCGGTGAAATGCGTGACCAAGAAACTTCGTCCATGGCTATCGAAGCTGCTTTGACGGGTCACTTGGTCTTTAGTACGCTCCATACCAACGACGCTGCCGGTGCATTCCCGCGTCTATTGGAAATGGGCCTGGAACCGTTCCTTGTGTCTACCGCTATCAAGGGCGTGCTGGCACAGCGTCTTGTGCGCCGCATTTGTAAGTACTGTAAGGAACCTGTCGAAATTTCGCAGGCCATGCGCGACGAATTCCACTTGACCCCCGACATGCAGTTCTACCATGGTAAGGGTTGCGACAAGTGCGATGGTTCGGGCTACAAGGGCCGTTGCGGTATCTACGAATTCCTGGTTCCGAACGAAACCGTGCGTAACCTGATTATCAAGCGTTCTTCGGGCGATGTCATCAAACGTGCCGCCATGCAGGAATGCGGCATGATTACCTTGCGTATGGACGGTATCCAGAAGGCTTTGGACGGACACACGACGCTCGAACAGGCCATCGGCGCCTCTACCTCTGACGACTAGTAGAAGCCCCCGATTCAAATTTAAAGAAAGACCCTCTTGGAGGGTCTTTGAAAATTGACCCCGTGACACATATGGAAGATTCGTTCAAGGCTTGAGGCGTTTGCGCGACGGCCTTCCTGTTCACGCATGACGGAAAAAATAGAAAAATGCTATTTTACTGCCATGAAGAAACTCACTTTTGCAATCGCAGCTTTATCTTCTTTACTTTTTACTGCTTGTGGCAACGACAAATCGTCATCTAGCGATGCAGACGAGATTTTATCTTCATCTTCTCAAGATGACATGTACGATTCAGATGAAGGCATCCCTGAAACTGAATCGTCTTCTGGCGAAGGAATTTCTTCTGCAATTGATTCAGAAATTTTTTCTAGTTCCAGCGAGAGCGCCTCCCCTTGTCTTGCAGATTCAAGCAAGGCAGATTCAAGCGTAAGCAGCTCCAGCATCGCCTCTGTGGGTTGGAGCTGGGACGTTTCCAAGGATGAGTACTTTAACAAGGACATCAAATACGGGACCTTTATCGACGCCCGCGACATGAAGACTTATAAATACGTCTCTATCGGAAGCGGCAAAGGGGCTCAGCTCTGGATGGCGGAAAACCTAAACTACACCGATGGTGGCGCAGGCGCATGCTGGGCATACGAAAGTTCCAGTTGCAATGTTGCAGGTGCCCTATATTCATGGAAAATGGCCATCGATTCTGCTGCCCTGGCCAAGAGTGAAACTCCTGTCAAATGCGGCCTGGATATTCCTTGCGACATGCCTAAGAATATTCGCGGAGTCTGCCCAGAGGGTTGGCACCTCCCCAGCAAAGAGGAATGGGAAACCCTTTACGCCTCCGTGGGCGGCAAGGAATCTGCAGGTAAAGTGTTGAAGGCCAAATCAGGATGGAATCAAAATGGAAATGGAACGGATGACTATGGCTTTTCGGCTTTGCCTGCAGGAAGCGCGATGCCATTCACAAACATTTTGAGCTTTGGCGAAGTGGGTTCGAGAACGGATTTCTGGACGAGCTCCCCCTACAACATCAGCCCTTACACCCAAGCTTACGCCGCAGGGTTTAGATCTGAACGGGATATCGGCGGGCTCGATTATCTCGCCAAGATGGAATTATTCTCTGTCCGCTGCGTTACCGATTCCGCGACACTTGCCAAAACCCCTGTTCCCACAATAACCAAGGAATGGGATTGGAGCGATTCTAAGGAAATCTATTTCAACAACTCCATCAGCTATGGGACCATGACGGACAAACGCGACGGAAAGACCTACAAGACGGTCATCATCGGTGAAGGCTCCATGAAACAGGTATGGATGGCGGAGAACCTGAATTATGGCGATACCGAAAAGATGCCTTATCTGGCAAATCATTCCTGGTGCTACGAAGACATCGAGGAAAACTGCAAACTGGCAGGCAGGCTCTATTCCTGGAGCGCCGCCATCGATTCCGTAGCCCTTGCAAACAGCAGCCAGCCCGTTACATGTGGCGACGGCGTATATTGCAAGGTTCCGTACCAAACACAGGGCGTTTGCCCCGACGGCTGGTATCTGCCTTTTGATTCCGATTGGGAAAAGCTCATTCGCAATGCCGGAGGAAGTCAATCTGGCAAGAACTTGAAATCAAAAGTCGGTTGGAAGAATGGGGGCAACGGAGACGACATATACGGATTCTCTGTTATGCCGGCGGGTTACCGCTATTCTGGCAAGTTTTATTCTTCTGCCGGGCTCTTAACCCATTTCTGGAGCGCTTCGCTATATTACCTGGAAGATGTAGGGAGAACAACTGCCGAAACAAAACTCTTCGAGCACGACTATAATGGCTTGGTGGGAAGTTCTGTCAGTAAGGCGACTGGAGGCATCTATGTCCGCTGTTTAAAAGTTCCCGAAGGAGAGGCCGCATGGGATATCTGGAGCTGGGATGTTCCCAAGGAATCCCGCCTGAATCCCAAAATCAGCTATGGGACCATGACGGACAAGCGCGACGGCAAGACCTACAGGACGGTCGTCATCGGCGAAGGCGACAGCGCACAGACATGGATGGCGGAGAACTTGAATTACCATGATGTCAATATGGCAGAAAGGGATTCCTGGTGTCCTGGAGAAGATCTTTCCCGCTGCGAAGTTGGAGGCAGGTTGTACACTTGGGCTACAGCCATGCAGGATATTTGTCCCGAAGGTTGGCACCTGCCCACCAAGAAAGAAAGCGAACAGCTTATTGAATACGCGGGCTGCGCGGGCCAAAACAAGTGCGAGTCCTTAAGATCGACTACCGGCTGGACTGAACCGGACAGCTATGCCAACGGAACGGACGATTTCGGATTTTCCGTTTTGCCCATCGGCATTTCTTCTAGTCCATCGAATCTAGAATACGAAGGGGTTTTGGCATACTTTTGGACTGCCACCGAACAAGACGCATACGACGCCTACACCATCATGTTCAGCAACAGCACCAGTGTCGCCGTGTTTGACCGTCCAAAGAGTGCAGGCCGTTCCGTGCGATGCATCAAGAACGGCCTATAAGACGCAAGCCCGAACTTGACAAGGCCACCTTATTTCAAGAACAGCGAGAGCTTGCTAAAGTCAGGAATCGTGGTGAACACAACGAAGCTGATGAAGAATACCGCAGCGATTTCGCAGTTTCGGCCCCAAAGTACGGTCTGGCCTGACTGAGCCTTTTGCTATATTGCACATCCGTGTATTAAAAGGGACCCCCATGGCAAATATTGTAGATAATGCTGTTTTAGATAAGGAACTGAACCCGGAACAGGCTGCAGCGGCAAAGAAGATTGATGGACCTATGCTTATTTTGGCGGGTGCCGGTTCGGGAAAGACCCGTTGCATTACCTATAAGATAGCACATTTGGTGTCTCAGCATGGCGTAGAGTCGGACCGCATTTTGGCGGTGACTTTTACGAACAAGGCTGCGCGCGAAATGAAGTCGCGTATTCAGAAGTTACTCGACAGCAACATGAACTTTGCCTGGATGGGCACGTTCCATTCGGTGTGCCTGCGGCTGTTGAAACTTTGCCTTTCGAAGGAATCAGTTGTTGCGGCGATGGGCGGCAAGTGGTACGACGGAAATTTTTCGATTTATGATGACGATGACCAGAAGCGGCTCTTGAAGGAAATTTTAAGGGAACAGCTTGGCGATAATTTTGAAGCTTCCGAGGTCAAGAAACTGCATGCGGCTATTTCGAAGTACAAGAACACGATCTTGAACAAGGGTGGCTTTGCACAGCTGCAGACGCCAGAAGTGGCGCTTGAAATGGCGGCCTTTGCCGATGAGGAAGCACGCGCTAAGCTTTATGCGGAATACCAGCGTCGTCTTAAGGAATCTAACGCCATGGACTTTGACGACCTTTTGTTCAACACGGTCTACATGTTGCAGAAGTTGCCAAAGTTGGCAGACCAGCTGGCGCAGCGTTTCCGCTATGTGGTGGTGGACGAATATCAGGATACGAACGACGTTCAGTATGAACTGTTGAAATTGCTGATAAACGAAAATAAGAATGTGACGGTGGTGGGCGACGACGACCAGAGCATTTACGGCTGGCGCGGTGCGAACATCAAGATTATCCGCAACTTCCACCGCGATTTTGCACCGGTGACAATTGTCAAACTGGAACGCAACTACCGCTCAACCGCGAACATCGTGAAAGGCGCTGGTTCCGTGATTGCGCACAACATTCGTCCGCAAGAAATGCAGAAGAACGTTTTCTCTAAAGAGGATGCGGGCGAACTCATTCACGTGCGCCACTTTATGGACGACCGCGGCGAAGCTTCGGCGATTGCCGATACGATTGCGAAGGCAGGCGAGGATTTCTATGCGAAGACAGCCGTATTTTACCGCACCAACGCGCAGTCCCGCGCCTTGGAAAAGGCGCTGAATGACCGCCGCATACCGTCGGTCATTTTTGGCGGCATGCGGTTCTGGGACCGCAAAGAAATCAAGGACGTGCTCGCGTACCTGCGCCTCTTGGCTAACGAGCGTGACGATGCCGCCTACCTGCGCGTGATTAACACGCCTCCGCGTGCCATCGGCAAGACGACCGTCGAAAATATTTTGGAGCGTGAACGCAACGGAGAAGGATCTTTCTGGGAAAATCTTTTGGCAGAAGCCAATGGAACGGGGCGTGCCGCCCCAAAGCTCAAGGGTTTTACCGATCTGGTGCTCGGCTGGAAATCTCTGCTTGCCGCAGGCGAAACGCCGCTTCCGATTTTGGCCGAAAAAATCATCAACGATGTGGGCTATAAGGAATTCCTGCGTAAAGAGGACGAACTCACTGCCGACGAACGCATCGGTAACTTGGACGAAATGGTGAACGCCATCCGCGAATTCGACGAAGAGCATCCGGGTGCAACACTTGATGCATTCTTGCAGGATATTTCGCTACTCACCGATGCCGACAAGAAGGTTGACAATTCCAAGGGGCAGGTGACACTCATGACGATCCACATGGCGAAGGGTCTTGAGTTTAACACCGTGCACATTGCGGGTTGCGACGAAGAGATTTTTCCGCTCATTCGAATGTCCTCGATGCTTTCGGGTTCCGAGATGAACGAGCAGATGGAAGAGGAGCGCCGCCTGTTCTATGTGGGCTGTACCCGCGCCGAGAAGCGTCTGTATTTGTACCATGCGGAACGACGCTTTTTCCAGGGGAACATTCGCCCGTTTGCTCCTTCGCGCTTTTTAAAGGAACTTGACCCGTCCGTAGTCGACTTTAGGCCATGTACGGATTTTGGTGGTGGCTTTGGTGGCGACGACTTCAACCAGGATTTCTCGGGCCAGTCTTTTTCGAGGCCGCCCCGCCCGAACATTCCTCCCAGTTTCCCGCGTAGGCCATCGGGGAGCTTTGGTGGAAGTTCTTCTCGTCCGAACAACTTCGGTTCGCATGGCTTTGGCCGCCCCTCGATTCCCGATTCGGTCAAGAAGAACGATAAGCGTATCGTTTACCGCAATCCGATCAAGGTTGCCGCCCCGGTCAAACCTGCCGAACCGACGGGCCCGCGCGTGGTATACGACGAATTCAGCGAGAATCCGTACCATCCGGGAGTTCGCGTGCGCCATACCAAGTACGGTGTGGGCACGATTGTCAAGTGCTATGGCACGGGTGACAATGCCCGAGTGGATGTCCGCTTCGGGAACGATCCGACGGTTCGCACGATTGTTTTGAAGTATGCGGCATTGCAAATAGTGGGGTAGGGCGCATTTAGCAACTCAGAGTTGCTTTTTTGCCCAGAATTTTTGCTATTTTGTTGCCGTAAGAAAAGAGGTTTTATGCTCGAACGTGAAGAAGTTTTGAAACTCGCGAAGCTTTCTAGGCTCGAAGTGGCGGAAAGCGATATCGAATCCGTGAAGGGGCACCTGGACAAGATGCTCAACCATCTGGAAGCCCTCAAGGCGCTCGACCTTTCCGATGTGGAGCCGATGACCGCCGTCGAAAACGGTGCGACTATCCTCCGCGAAGATATTCCTGTGCAGGGCTTCTCTCTTGAAAAGGCCTTCATGAACGCCCCGGCGGTCGAAAACGACCACTTCGCCATTCCGAAGGTTATTGGCGGCTAGTTCCAAAATAGTTTTGGGGTGTGGAATAAGATGGCTGTGCACTGCATAGTTCCTGCCCGTATGGGGTCCAGCCGTTTTCCGGGCAAGCCCCTGGTCAAAATTCTCGGTAAACAGATGATTGTGCGCACCATGGAACGTGCGCTCTTGGCTGAGTGCTTTGACCGCATAGTATGCGCGACCGATTCCGAAGAAATTGCGGAAGTGGTTTCGCAGGCGGGCTTTGAGTTTATCTTGACCGGGGATGCTGCAACCGGTTCTGACCGCGTCGCTTTTGCCGCGCGGGCCCTCGACTTGGACCTGGTGGTGAACCTGCAGGGCGACGAACCCCTGGTGGAGCCGTCTGTGCTTTGCGATGTGGCAAGGGCGCTTGAAGCACACCCCGACGAATGGGTTACGGTCGCGTGTCCCCTGGACCCTGCCGAGACTAGACTCAATACGGTGGTCAAGGTCTTGGTCAAAGAGGGGTACGCACAGGATTTTAGCCGGTCGGTGGCGAATGAGGACGCTCACCGCTGGTTCCAGCATCAGGGCATCTACGCCTATTCCAGGCGATGTCGTGATGAGTTTTCTTCTTTGCCACAAAGCGAAGTCGAAAAGGAACGGTCCTTGGAGCAAATGCGCATTATGGGAATCCGTCCCATTCGCATTGTCCAAAGTCCGTATCCGTCTATTTCGGTCGATGTCCCGTCCGACATAAAAGCTGTGGAGGGGGCGCTAACAAAGTCCTTTGGTCGAGGGTAACCGTCGGAGGTTATCCTATGAATGCTCCAGAAAGGAATGTGGTCCGGCTGGCATTTTGCCTGCTGGTCATTGGAATTGTAATGCGCTTTTTACCCTGGGGGCTTCCGTCCATCGAAAGCTTCGAAGTGGGCGACGCTTTGATTGTTGCAAGCGAAGCCCCTATACCCGCTTTGGAGGACTCGGTTGCTGCCAGAGACAGCGTTGTGTCAGAAAATGACGCTACCCTAAAAGATCGGCCAAAAAAGGAACCCAAAATTCGAAAAAAAGTGGCTTTGCCGGTCCATATTAATACGGCTACGCTTGATGAACTTTGTGCTCTGAATGGGGTCGGACCCAAGCTTGCCGAGAAGATTTTGGGCGTCCGGGAGTCAAATGGCCCCTTCAAAACCCCCGATGACCTGAAAAAAGTGCCTGGAATTGGTAAGAAAAAGTTGGAAAAGCTCCTTCCTGGGGTAATTTTTGATTAGTTTTTAAGAGGTATTTTTTTTCATAAGTCGTTGATAATATGAGTGATACGAAGATTTACATGGGTATAGAAGTGGGGGACGCTTCTCTCAAGGTCGCCCTCCTGGATGCGACTGAACGTCGCGTTCTCAAAACGGCTGTTCTCGATACCGAAACGGCTCCCCTTGACGATGTCTATGCTTTTGAAACGGTCCTCCAGGGATGGATGGATTTCAACCAGATCGAATCGGTCGATTCCGTGTCGGTGGCGATCCCTGCTTTTAGGTCCGTTATCCGGCAGATTTATGTCCCTGCCGAGGCGACCAAGAATATCGGCGACTATGTGCGGTGGTACGTTTCGTTGATTACGAATGCGAAGCCCGAAGAATACATTATCGACTACAAGATCCTGAGCGGCGAAGAGTCCCTGGGCTATACGGTCATGCTGATTGCGGTTCGTGAGCAGTGGGTCGATAACCTGCGCAAGGGTTTCCGCAACAAGATGCTTGCCCCGAAGGCTATGGATGTCGATGTGCTTTCGATTATGAATTTGCTGGATTACGCCGAAAACATAACCGAACTGACATGTGTCGTCAAGGCTGACTATGCCGGCGTGACGCTCCTTTGGCAGACGAAGGATAACCTTTCGGCACTTCGCTGCGTATCGACGCTTTCCTTGGTGAACAAGACCAAGGAAGAGGCTTACCAGATCCTTGCAGATAGCATTGCCGAACAGGTCCAGCTGGCGCAGTCCGAAAATGCGGCAATCGTGACGAAGTCGATTCAGCTTTGCGGTGAAATGGCAAACGACCTCGCTTTCGTGAGTGCACTTCGTGAAAAGATGCCGGAATGCTCGCTGACTCCCATGGATTCTTTCTCTAATCTTAGGCTTCCGACCGAAGCGGACGATGCCGCTGTGGTGCTCTCTTGCGTGGGTGCCATCGGGGCTGCCTTGAATGTGGAGGGTGTATGATTCATTTAAACTTGATTGACGCTGCAGAACGCTTGGATGTCGTTGAAAGCGTGGCTCCGGTCCATGTGACCAGCGTTAAGGAATTGCAGAAGAAGTCCCGTAAGAAGGCTCTGACTGTTGTGCTTGCTGCGCTGTTCGTGGTGGTCGCCTTCAGCTGCTTCCTGAGTGTAGCTGGAGTTCCTGCCCCGCTGCAGGGCCTGTTGCCTGCACCGTACCTCTCTTTGATTGGTGCCGAAGACCCGAGTCGTTCAGCCCTTGCCATGGGCATGGGACAAAAGACCTCCGCCGGTGGTTCGCTCGAAGCGGAAGCTGCCGCGGCGAATGCGATTATTCGTCAGCGTGACGCATTGACGGTGAAGCAGGTCGTGGGTGAAATCAATCCTCAGGCTTTGTTCAACAACAAGCGTACGGATTTCAATTCCTACTTGCCGCTCGAAAAGCTTTCCTTCCAGAAGGCTTCGTTCGGCCAGTTCCTTGCGTTCCTGAATACGGCAACTCCTGACGATGTCGGCTTCTCGGACTGCATCTACCAGGCACCGAACTACTTCTACCTGCGCGGTGTCGCTGCCAAGCCCACATCGCAGAAGTCCTTCTTGGATAGGCTCCGTACGGTAAGCTCCGACTTCAGGACTCCGCCGCTGCCCGAGAACGCGCCGGCGACCGACATTACGGCGTTCGGCGTGTTCGGCGTGGTCAATGTGAACCTGAACCAGGTGTCCTCGTTCGTTCCGCTTGCCGAAGCGGTGAGCGAAGTCAAGTCGCTCAAGGCTCTGGCTGCCGCACAGAAGGTACAGCTGTCTGGTTTTGAAAAGCCGATCATCGAAGAGTTCGGTGTCTACAAGCGTTACACCTTCAAGATCACGACTACGGCTGACTTTACGGAACTGAACGCCTTTATCGCGTCAGTTGCGGAATCTCCGCTCCGTGTCGGCATTCGCAGTCTTGAGATGCGTCAGGCCAAGAAGGATATGGCATCGACCATTCTCTTCGAAATGTTTGTGACAAAGTAATCACGATGCCCATTCGCATTACCGGTGGCCTTATGCGGGGAAGGAATGTTCCGTCCCCGGATACGTCCAAGACCAGGCCTACGGCTTCTCGTACTAGGGAAGCTCTCTTTAACATTTTGCAGGGTGTCGAAGGTTTCCGTGTGCTGGACCTTTTTGCAGGAACTGGCATCATGGGAATCGAAGCCTTGAGCCGAGGCGCTTCGCATGTGGTGGCGGTCGAAATGGCGCATGCCCAGGCGCGTCTTGTTTTACAAGCGTACAAGGCTTTGTCGCTGGAGTCTAGACTTACTTTGTTTGAAAAGAACGCCCTTTCGCTTGATAAGGGCTTGCTTTGCGCAACCGAGGGCTTCGACCTGATTTACGCGGACCCTCCGTTCAAGGACATGGAATACCCGGATTTGCGCCCGTTCTGGGATTGGCTGAATCCGGGGGGCGTTGCCGTGTTCGAGGCTCCCAGCCGAAACTTGCCCGTATGGGTGAAAGAAGCCGACGAGGCGGGAACGGTACAGGTTCGGCGCTACGGCGAATCGTCACTAGTGATCTATAGAAAGTAGACAGTAGACGGTAGGAAGTAGACAGATTTTCTTGAATATAACTTCGTACTTCCTACTTCTCACTTCCTACTTTTCTAAATTGTAAGCATGAAGAAAATCGCCGTATTTGCAGGGTCGTTCGATCCTTTTACCTTGGGCCATCTCGATGTCGTGAAGCGAGCGTCTGTGCTGTTTGACGAACTGTATGTGCTTTTGGCGGTGAATACATCCAAGAAATACATGTTCGACGAGGAAAAGCGGCTTGCGATGGTCCGCGCATCTGTCGCGGAGATTTCGAATGTGAAGGTGGAATCCTTTGACGGGCTCACGGTCGATTTGATGAAGCGCATCGGCGCAAAGTATTTGGTGCGTGGGTTCCGAGGCGGTGCCGATGTGGAATACGAGCAGACGGTCGCCTGGAACAACAAGGTTCTTTATCCTGATTGTGAAACGGTTTTCTTATCTAGCGCTCCCGAACACCTGATGGTTTCGAGCACCGTAGTCCGTGAACTATTGAAGGTGGGGATTGGCAAAACAAAGCCGGGCAGTGCAAAACTTGCGAAATACGTTCCCGCTGAAACTGTACCTTTACTAACCACCAACCACTAACCACTGTCTACTTCCAACTTCCTACCTCCTACTAACCATGAGACCTTTTAGATTTCTTCCCAAAGTTCTGCGAGTTCTGCTGATTATAAATGCGGTTGTCTTTGGACTTGCTTTTGTAGGTGGCAAGATTCTTGGACTACATTTGAATTTACCGGGGCTCGGGTATGGCAGCCTTGCCGAATACATCGGTTACTTTGGCGCATTCTGGCCATTTGCCCCGGAGCAGGCGTGGCGCTTTGTGTCATACATGTTCGTGCATGTGGACTTTTGGCATTTCCTGTTCAACATGCTCATGCTCTGGATGTTCGGTAGCGATGTGGCCGATATGATGGGCTCGAAGCATTTTACGGGAATGTATTTCTTCTGCGGCATTTTTGCCGCGGTATTTAGCCTGGTCATGTATTGGATTGGTATGACGAATGCCCCGATTATCGGAGCTTCGGGAGCGCTCATGGGAATATTTGTTGCTTATTACAAGTTCTTCCCGGACCGCATGCTTCTGATGTTCTTCTTTTTCCCGATGCGAATCAAGTATGCCATGTGGTTCATGGTTGCAGTCGATGTGTTTATGGCGCATTCCGGAGATGGTGTTGCACATTTTGCGCACCTGGGCGGTGTCGTGGGTGGATTCCTTTACATGCACCTTTATGAACGTGGCTTCGGTAACCTCGGCAAGGCATTCGAAAAAATGCGTGGCCCAAAGTTTACGGTGCACCAGGGTGGCCGTAAAGAGGAAAAATCTCGCTTCGAATCGAATGCCGAACCGGATAATGCCATTGAAGGAGAAGTCTTCTATGTCGATGAAAACAAGCGGATGGATGAAATCCTGAAGAAGGTCAACCGCGAGGGAATCAATTCGCTGAACGAGTCTGAACGACAATTCTTATTACAGGCGAGCGAAAAGTTGCGCCGCCGCAGAGGAGGTTTCTAATGAAGAAAGTCTTAGGTATGGGGGCAGCCCTTGTCGATATTTTGGCTAATGTAGATGACGCCTGGATTGAGTCGCAGGGAGTGCAGAAGGGCGGCATGAACATGGTGGACTGGCCGCAGATGGAAAAGTTCCTGGGAGCTCTCGAGAATCCGCTGCGCGTGCCGGGTGGCTCTACCTGCAATACCATGGTCGGTCTTTCTCGCCTGGGTGGCAAGGCGGCCTTTATCTCGAAGATTGGCGACGACGAACTGGGACGTATCTTTACCAAGCACTTGGAAAACAACGGCGTGGAATCGAAGCTAGGTCTTTCCGATGCCGCTACCGGTTGCGTTTTTAGTGCAGTGACGCCTGATGCTCAGCGTTCCATGTGGACTTACCTGGGAGCTTCCGATTTCCTCGCTAGCGACGACTTTGTACCGGCGCTTTACGATGGCGTAGGTCTGCTGTATGCCGAAGGCTACCGCGCCTTTAACGCCGATTGCTTCAAGAAATCTTTTACCTTGGCTCGCACCCTGGGTGTAGAAACTGCCCTCGACTTTAGCAGCTTTGGCGTAGTCGAAGCTTGCCGCAAGCTCTTTGACGAACTCTTCGCCGAGGGAATGATTGATATCATTATCGCGAACGAAGACGAAGCTTATGCATACGCTGGTGTCAAGGAAGAAGCTGCTCTCGATGTGCTTGCGAAGAAGGCGAAAGTCGCCGTGGTGAAAATAGGCAAGCGCGGTGCCCTGATTGCCAAAGACGGCAAGGTGGTACATGTGCAGGCGGGCCCTGCAAAAGCCATCGACACGACTGGCGCCGGCGACTTGTGGGCCTCGGGATTCCTGTATGGCTACATGAACGGCTGGGATATGGAACGCAGCGGTAACTTGGGTAGCGTCGTGAGTAACGAGGTGGTGCAGGTGATGGGTGCCCAGATTCCTGAAGACGGCTGGAAGCGCATTTTGGCTGTCCGTGGATAGTAAAAATGAAGAAGCGAAGGTGGAACGGATATGAATAGAATTTTCAAAATCGTAATGGTATTGCTCTCCCTTTCTTTGTCGGCGGTCTTTGCTGATGAAGCGGCTGCGCCGGTAGCGGATTCTGCTACGACGGTGGCAACGGAACTCAAGCAGGAAATTGCGTTGCGCGACAGCGTGATGCAGGTGCAGGGTAATGCCTGCTCTGTCGAAAAGGATTCCCTGCGTGCGGTGATCGAAACTGAAAAGGCAAAAAGCGATAACTGGGAAAAGAGCTACAATACGGTCAAGAAGGACAACGAAACTTGTGCCCAGATGCTTGTCACCTCAATAGGTATGAATGAAAAAAAACAAGAAAAAGAGCAGGAAGACCGTAGGGCTGCTGCCATGGCGACATCCTCTTCGTTCTTGGGAGGTGTGGGCATTGGCCTGTTGATCATGTGGCTCATTATGAAGTAGCCCCGTTGTTATGAGGTGTGAATGAATAGAATTGCCGTGCTTTCTGTAAGCCTGCTTCTGTGCGCAGGTTTTTGTTCTGCCAAGATGAAGGCGTCTTTGGCGGGCCCCTTTCAGCTGGGATCGGTTCTTAAGCCGCTTTCTTCATTGCCGATGAGTACGGCTGAAATTTCGGCATTTATGCCCAGCAAGAACAAGCTTTTCGTGGTGGGCGATGCGAAGATAATCGAAGTCGTAGATTTGAACAATCCGGGACTTCCCAAGAAGATTGCCGAAAAGTCGATTCCTGGAAATGCTTCGAGCGTGACTGTCTTTGGTGACCTAGTTGCGGTGAGTCTGCTCGAAGATGAAGAATGGAAAGATGGCCAGGTGCAGGTGTTGCGCTATACGGACAGCCTTGAAGTCCTTGGACTCTATAGGGTCTGTAGCCAGCCGGACATGATCAAGTGGACTCCCGACGGCAAGAATTTGCTGGTGGCCTGTGAAGGTTCGCCGAGTCTTGATTTTGCGGAAGATCCCGAGGGGGGAATCTCCATTTTGTCTGTGGCAGATCCATCAAATGTGGAACTTTGGAAAAGTGCAGAACAGTCTGTTGCAGGGTTTGATGCTTTGGATACGGCGGCTTTGAAGGCGGCTGGGGTTCGTGCACCAGGCGTACAGGGTTTTGTTCGTTCGCTGGAGCCGGAATACATTACGGTCTCCGAAGATTCTAAATGGGCGTGGGTGAGCCTGCAAGAAAACAACGCCATTGCAAAGGTGGATGTCTCTGCCAAAAAAGTAGTAGATGTATTCCCGCTGGGTTATGTGGACCATTCCAAGGCAGGCTTTGCCCTTGATGCGGTGAGCAATAACCATATTGACATCAAGAATTATCCGCTTCGGGGCTTGCGCCAGCCCGATGGCATAGCGTCGTTTACCGCAGGTGGCCGCTCATTTGTACTCACGGCGAATGAAGGTGCTCCTGTGAACGATTACAAGGCGTGGACCGATGTTACGACACCGATGATGCTTATGGAACAGAACCGCCTTGATCGCAAGGTGTTTACCGATTCGCTGCTTTTGGAACTGAAGGAATTGTCTGTAAGTGCATTGGAACGCTGCGACACGGGTAAAAACCGCACGGCAAACGGAACGTGCCCTTACATGTACACCTTTGGCTCGCGCTCCATGAGCATTTTAGATGGTGAATCCGGTAAGCTGATTTGGGATTCTGGAGAACTTTTTGAACGAGCCTTGGCGAAAATTGCGCCGGAACACTTCAACTGGAATTCCAAGAAAAACAAGTTGAAGATGGATAAGCGAAGTTCCGACAAAGGCTGTGAACCTGAAAATGTGACGGTGGGTGAAGTCGGCAGGCGCCGTTATGCGTTTGTCGGGCTGGAACGCACTAGCGGCGTGGCGGTTATTGATATTACGGAACCGGTTGCGCCGAAGCTTGTTGATTATTATCTGGATCCGCTTGACCGTGGCCCCGAAGGAATTCTCTTCATTCCTGCAGACAAAAGCCCGCTAGCGGAACAGGCCTTGCTGATTGTCGGCAACGAATACAGCAAAACGCTGACGATTTATACGGTGAAATAGGTGCGAGGTCGGTCGCCTTCGGCTCTCTTTGAGTGATGAGGTCGCCTTGTTATACAAGGCTTTGAGAAAAAGTTTGGTGACGATTTCGCGATAGAAAATGTTTTTTTGTAGAAAGCCTTGAACTCTAAGCGGAGCGACCTCGAAGGCACTATAGTGCCGTGCTCATTGCTCAATCCTCTCTGGCCAGGGGTGCTTGGGGTAGCGCCCGCGCAACTCTTTGCGCACTTCAGCATAGGTGTTTTGCCAGAATCCTGTCAGGTCCCATGTCTTTTGAATCGTGCGGAAGTTCGGTGCCAGAATGTCGTACCGGACTTTTAATTTGCCGTCGGCGATTTTGTGCTCGCCGCGGAGCTGCATGAAGTCTTCGATGCGGGCTGAAATTTCAACTAAGACGCCTTCGATGCTTTGCACGGATTTCCCGTCGTCGCTTGTGGCGACTTCCTGGTAGCTGTAACGGGCGCGCTTGCCGTTCGGAAGCGTGTAATGGTCGGGGAATGTCTTGCCTAGCCATTGCAGCATGGACTTGCCAAAGTAATCTTCGACAATGCTCTTGTAACGGTCTTCGTTAATGTCGCGGAGCAGAAACTTACCGCTTGCGAATTCGTCGAAGATGAGTTCCATGTCTTCTTCGTTGAATTCGGGGAGACCATATTCGGGATATAGCTTGGCGGCAAGGCGCATCTTGATGAGCAGCGTTTGCACAGTTTCGGTCAGGAATTTGCCACTCCAGTTTTCCTTCTCAATTTTTTCGCGCCAGGCGTCGACGGTGAGTTTCTTGAGTTCTTCGAGAACCTTAGGCGATGCCTCTTGCGTGAGAATTTCTTTGCGGGAAAGCTCGGTTGTACTTCCGTCTGCGTTTTCGGATTCGCTGATTTCGACTCCGATGAATCTTTCCTGGCCGCTGCGCCACAGGAGCTCGTAGCGGGTTTTGGCTTTGTTGCCACTGAGCATGTCTTGCGAGATGGGCGCGTATAGGTTTACCTTGAGTTCCGACTTGGTGGTGCCTGTGCGGAGCATGCTGAGGGCGAGAATCGCGTAAGGTGGTTCTGCAACTTGAAGGCGAATCACGTTCTGATTGGCGAGTTTGTAGGCGTTACCGCTCGGGGTCGCAAGCCTGTCGGGGAAAGCCTTAAGAAGGCTATGCGCTATGAGGTTTGAGGTCGGTGCTTCGCACCTTTGGGGTGTGGGGTTTGCAATTTTGTCGCGGTAATCCCGCAGTTGCCGGAGCGTAAAGCTGACTTCGCGGGGAATGTCGCGGCTTTTAGATAATGTGTCGCTTGCAAGAGTCAGAATGTCGTAGGCGACTTTTGCTTTCTGCAAGAATTCGGTGCCGGAATGAATCCAGGCGAGTGCTGCGAGAAGCAAGTCGGGGAGATCTGCCTTGCTTTGTGCCGATGCGAGGAGCAGCGCGAGCGGAATGCTGGAAACGGGCGTACGGATTGCCTTGAGGCCGAGTGCGGTGATGACTCCGTCTTGGAGCATTCCGAATTTTTCGAGGAGTGCCGTCGCCGTTTTTGCGCGTGCATCCGGAATCGCCGTCGGCAACTCGATCTTTGCGATACTCTCGTCTCTCGTCTGTAGGGCAGAGCCCGTTCTCTCGTCTACTTCTAACTTCCTACTTCCTACTGTTTCTAGTGCCGCTTTCTGCAGAATCAATTCCGAGGGCTCGATTTGCAGGACTTCGGGGACGATTCCTTGAGGCATGCGCTTTTCGGATTCTTCGCTCCAGAGGCGAATCGCGCAGCCGTTTTGCGTACGGCCGCTGCGGCCGCTGCGCTGGATTGCGTTCTGCATCGAAATGGGGAGTGTGCGCAACACGTTCACTTTTTCGCTGTCGTCGTACAGGCTCACGCGTTCAATGCCACTGTCCACGACTCCTGTTACGTTCGGAACAGTGATGGATGTTTCGGCGATGTTTGTCGTGAAGATGACGCGAGGTCGATCGGTGACTTCAAAGATGCGGTCTTGCGTTTCGCGGTCCTGTCCGCCGTAGAGTTCTAGGAATTCGGCGCAGTTGTTGCCTAAGGCTTCGGAGGCTGCGGTGTGGCAGCGGGCGATTTCTGCTTTACCCGGTAAAAATACCAGCGTGGTTTGCCAGATGTTGTTGCGGTAGAGCGTGCGGAGCGCCCGCACCACTTCGGCGTCAAGTCCAATGCCCGAAACAAGTGATGTCCCCGAGGCGGGAGTTTGGTTGATAATCTGGACGGGGTAGAGTGGATGGCCGAGGCTTAAGCACTTGACGCCGAGGGCTTTTTCCAGCTCGTCGCGGTTGAGTGCAGCTGACATGATTGCGATACGAGGAACGCAATTCTCTCGTCTAAAATACGCGAACAACAAGTCCATATCGGCTTTGCGTTCGTGGTATTCGTCGAACACGATCCAGTCTGCGTCCAACTTGCCGTGCAAGAGCTCTTGCAGAAAGTTACCGTAGGTCTGAAAGAGAATGCGCGTGTCTGCGCTCTTGCAACTGTCTTGCCTGAACTGGTAGCCAACGGTCTTGCCGCAAGACTCTCCGTGGAGTTTTGCCGAGAACTGCGCGAGTGCGAGCGCCGCAATGCGGCGGGGCTGCAATACAACCACGCGGCCTTTGCAATGCTTGCTTAAAAAGTAGGGGATGAACAGCGACTTGCCCGAACCGGTCGGCGCTTCAATCAATAAATTGCGAGAAGCCGCTATCGCGGCTTCCAGTTTGCCTTCTTCTTCGGCGAGTGCTAAGTCTTTGTAATTCATATTGAGGCGTGAGGTCGCTCCCCTAATGGGTCGCGCTTTGCGCCGTGCTCGCTACTACCTTGGGAACTTGAGCTTTTCGCCGGTGGCAACGTCGTTGTAAGGCTTCTTGCCTTCGTGGAACTTCTGGTTAATTACCAAGTTGTCGATACGGCGACGCAGGCCCTGTTCGGTCTTGCAGAAGAAATAGGCGACCTTGTTGGTGCCGGGCACCAGGAACATGGCGAGCTTGTATTTTTGGGACACGGCGCGGCGGAAAAACTTGAGGTCTTCTTTCTTGGGAACCACGAGGTGCGAACCTTCCTTGACTTCGCAAATCATGTCGGCATCGGCCAACAGAGCGTGGGACTTTTGCTTGAGGGCGGCAAAGTTCGGCTCGGTATTCTTCTTGATGGTTTCAAGGCTGAATGCGCCACCGCCTTCCTTGAGGGCTTTGCGGACACCGCGGAAAGCGAACACGCCGAGCACGATCAGGACAAGGGCAACAATGAAGGGCCAATAGCTGGCGAGAAAATCTAACATAAAAACCTCTTTTCTTTACGAAAGAAAATATAGAAAAATAAATGATTTATGCGGGAGGGGACCCGGCTCGGAGTTGCGAAGGCCGCACGGTCCCCTCCCTGCACCCTCCCCTTCCTTGGCCGACGCTTTTTTAAGGAGGCAAGCTTTTCTATATTCGTATTTGTGTTAAGTTTTTTGAAACGATGTCTTTTTACATGTGCTGTAACGGCGCTTTTTTCGGGCGCGGCCTTTGCTGATGTTGCGGGTTGTCCCGAAGGCACAGTTATTTCGTCTATCCAGTTTGAGGGGCTTGAGCATACGAAACCTCGTGTGGTGGAACGCGAACTTTTGAACAAGGTGGGGGTGCCGTTCTCCGTCGAAAAGTTCGAGGCGGAAAAACGCCGCTTGCAGGATTTGGACCTTTTTACCGAAATCTCGGTAGGGTGTGAAGGCGGAAATCTCACGTACCACTTCAAGGAAATCTTCCGCTGGATTCCGTCTCCGGCAGGGAAGGAAACTGACCGTGACGGGTTGATGATCGGCCTTGCTCTCGCGAATCTCAACGTATTTGGTGAAGATATCCGTGCTGAAGTGCAGTATCGTACCTCGACGGATCCGTTCCTCGAAAATAACGAGTATGCGTTCTATGCGAGTTCGCCATACCTGTTCGGCCTTCCGCTCGGCTGGAATTTCGAGTTCCTGCGCACCGACAGTTACGATGATATCCATGGATATCAGGACGACAGCTGGCTTGTGGACCTTGATGTGGATTACGAAATGTTGCCGCACCTTTCTCTTCTGGGAACGGTTGCTGGTCGCGAATTAAAGAAAGCCGCATTCTTGCCGGAGTTCGGCTTCGGCTTCGCCTTCGATTTCCGCGACAGTAAGCTAGATACCCGCAGGGGTGTTTATTACGAATACATGCTGACTCATGTGGGCGCTGGAGACAATCAGGATTCCGGTTGTGATGTATTTGATGGCGAAAGCTGCGAGGGAATGGGTGGCGAAAACTACTGGGAACTCCTGACGGATGCCCGTGCCTACTGGTCCTTGAATCGCTTTGTGACTGGTGCGACGGTGCTGGCCCGTTATCGTCCGGGTGATGTGAAATTCTACGATTATTACTATCACGGAGGCCCGAATACTTTCCGCGGTCGTGGCGGCAGTGCACTTGGTGGGAAAGAGGATAAAGCTGATTCGGTGCGTTTGGGTGTCCACGAGGTTTTGCTGACGCTCGAGGAACGTTTTGTATTGATGGAACGCCATGCGGCCAGTGTCATGGGAGTCAACTTTTTCTATGGCGTGCAGCTGGTGGCTGGTCTCGACGGAAGTCTTTTGTGGGATAGCGGCCGACCCGGCTGGGACGATTACGAGGGAGCTGTCTATGGAGGTCTGCACCTAGTTATCCCGGCACTAGACCGCATCCGCTTTGAAGTGGGTTATAGGCCCGATAGGGGAGAACCCGCGTTCTACTTTGGCCTCTTTGACAAGGTAACCTCTTCTCGTTGGCGCAGCAGGTAGTTTTGAGTAAACAACCCTTTACAAATTTTTGATAAATGCTAAATTAGGACTTATATTTGTATTAAAAAGATAATATGGGCTCAAAGTGGGCCTTTGGAGTATAAATGTCAATTAACTATCTGGATCTCCCGATTGGTCGCAAGTACCCGTTCGAAGTGGATTGCGTCGTGGAAATTGGTAAGGACACCAATCTCAAGTACGAATATGACGAACGGCTGCACGTGTTCCGCTTGGACCGCTGCCTGCTCAGCTCCATGAGCTATCCCTGCACCTACGGATTTATCCCGAGCACCAAGGCCGACGATGGCGATGCTCTCGACATGCTGATTTACAGCCCCGCCTCCATGATGACGGGAACAGTTTGCACCTGTCGCGTGATTGGTGCGCTTGACATGACGGACGGTGGCAAGAAGGACTATAAGGTTCTCGGAGTCCCCGTGTTCAACCCGCGTCCGATCAAGGATATTGGCGATGTGGACCAGATGTTCCTCCGCATTACCAAGAACTTCTTCCAGAACTACAAGGAACTTGAAGGCAAGGATGTTCAGATTGGCGAATGGAAGAATGCTGAATTTGCTCGTGAACGCGTGATTGCCGCTCACCGTGCCTATTTCCAGATGCAGGTTCAGGTGCCTGAAACTTGCTACCAAGAACCCGAAAGCGTCGACCATCTTCCGCCCGACGAATTGATTTAAAAAACGCCGCTTTTTTAGCGACGGTTTTCAATTAAAAGCATCTTACTTTCACCGGCATGGCGTCGGTGATTTTTGTTTTGGTATTTTCGAGGAATTCGACTGGGAGCGACATGACGCCATCGAGCAGAGTTTGGCGAATCACTGTGTAGAGCTGCACTTCCACAAAATTTTGCGGGTTGCTCTGGTAAATTTGGCGAAGGTTCTCGATATATCGCCCGATTTCGTCGTCGCCAGGAACTTCTCCCTGCACGTCGCAAAGCATGGTCTGGATGCAGATGGGGTAGTTCTTGATGACTTCTGTTAGGTTGTCTAAAATTTTGCTTAGAGGGAGCGGGGAACGGTTGATTTTCTTGAACCATTCTTCGGATCCCGCATCGAGCTTTGCCCAAATTTCACCATCACTTTCGAGCAGCTGGGAAAGCCCTTGCTTTACGGTGGGATTGTTCAGGTGGCTTGCGTTTGTAATCAGTCTTAGCTTAAATGCTCCCAATTTTGGGGCATAGTCCTTCTGGATTTGTCGCATGCGTAGGCAAACTTCGGGAAATTCCTTGACGAGGGTGGATTCCCCGTCACCCGAAAGGCAGATGTCCTTGAGCGCTTTCTTTTCTGCCGGCACATTGGCGAAAGAATTGCAGCGGGAGAATTCGCCTGATTCGTAAAACTCAAGAAAGTTGCGCAGTTCGTTTTCGACGGCATCGATGTCGACGGGAATGCGTTTGTGGCCTTCTTGCGGGCCGCTCTGGCAGTAGGCGCACGAAAAAGAACAATGATGGTCGGGATTCAGGTTGACGCCCAAAGAAAGACCGCCTGCACGACGGCTAATCACCGGGTACACCCAGGTGTTGTTTTTCCATTCGCGGGGGTGGCTGCTCCACGCTGCAATCAGTGCTTTTTCCTGTTCTGTCATGCCCTAAATATAGTAATCTAAGTTATAGCTTGCATCTATATGCCGTTAGAGCAAAAAAATAGAACATCCTACTGTCTACAGTCGACTTTCTACTTCCTACTTTTTACTACTTTTCCAGTATGCAGTTTGTATTGAAGTCCGCTTTGATTTCACTTGTGCTGGTCGGGATTGCAATTGCCGATGGCATCAAGCCATACGCCCTCGCCAACGACGGAGCGGTGACTCGCGACCGTCACCTTTCCGAAATCAGCGATATTATGCGCGGTGGACGAGGCGGCTATATCGACTTTGGATTTTACTATACGCCGAGCCGTGAGCAGTTGCCCTTGGAAAGTCAGTATGGCGAACACGACGGCTTTGCCTTCAATCATCATTTTGCGGCCTTTGGCGCAGGCGAAGTGGCTAAAAACCGCCACATGGGTGCGCTCCTCTGGTTTGACCGTTCTGGCTGGGATGGCGAAGACTTCTTCCTTTTCCCGCAGTATAACGATTTCTCGCTTCAGCGCTCCGTGGTGACATGGGGCTTGACATTTACCGATGCCAGGATGGATTGGACGATTGCGGCTGGTATGCAGCACCAGAATTTGGAACATGTGGGCAAGGTGTATCCACACGAAGACGATTCCCTGGCCTATAGCTGGGCTCACCTGCGTTTCAGCAAGGCGAGCGCCCAGGCGAACTTCTATCGCGCCGACTGGCGTTTCTTCCGTTTTTCGCTCGACTTGGAAAGCCGCGCTATCTATGGCGGCAAGAAGTCGGGACTGCTGACGTATTTGCCCAATGTGTCGCTTGCGATGTACAACGCCGACGACGAATCCGACATAGATTCGATGCGGATTACCTGGGAACAGAATCTTTACAACCAGCAGCTTTATGCCGAAGTCGAGATGGACTTGGACGATACCTGGTTCCACAGCGCAGCTCTCAAGTTTTATCCGGATCCTTCCCGCATGATCGGGTTCGAAGCCACATGCCTGCGTCGTGACAAGATAAAGGCTGAAGGAGACGTGGTAAATGTTGAAGACGACTGGCTGTGGGGTGGTGCAATTGACCTGCTGTTTGTTCGCTTTGCTTACAATGCTGCTTACGATTACGACAACTTCTTTGGCGCAAAGGGTACTTTTATCGCCGAAATCAAGTTCAACCTGGCGACGGTTGATGGCTGGCTGTTCAACCGCGGTGCCGCCCGCAGTGCGCCGCTCGAAACGGATATCATCAAGCAACAGTCCAAGGGTGCCCAAAAGAGCGAAATCACTCCGCTGAATTCTGATTCCGGAACTCCGAAAACGATTGAGGCGAAGGGAATTCGCTATGAAAGGGCCGGTTCTGAAGGGGGCAACTGATGAAATTTTCGCTGAAACAGATTCCATTCTTTGCGCTGCTGATGCTTTGCTGTTTTGTCTTGGCGGGCTGCCTCAGCCATTGGTTTGTCGATTCAACGTCGCGCTTGCAGGTTTTGAACGATACCGAAGACTGCACCCTGCTTGGAGTCGATGTGGTCAAAAGCGACCATACCTATAAAAAGTGGATTGATGAAAAGGTTCTCCCCGGAGAACGCAGCCGCGTTGTTGAAGAAGACTGGGTGGGCGATTTTACGCTCCGTCTCCGCTATACCAAGTCGGTGGATGGCTCCGGTGAAGAACTGACGGCAACGGAATCGTTCAGTCTGGACGGGGGAAGCCTTTTCCTGGTGATCAAATCTGATGGTGACTCCCTGCAGTGGAAGTTCAAGTAAAGCTACCAAATTACTACATTATTAGCCAGTGCAGATTACAAAGCTAAAGATTTTTGGATTCAAGTCCTTTGCCCAGAGGACCGAAATCAACTTCCCGACGAAGGGTCTCACCGCCGTGGTGGGGCCGAACGGGTGCGGTAAGTCGAACATTACCGACGCTATCCGCTGGGTTCTGGGTGAACAGAAGGCAGCATCCTTGCGTATGAGCAAGATGCAGGACGTGATTTTTAGCGGAACCGAAGAACGTGCCGCCATGAGCCTTGCTGAAGTCTCTATCGTAATCGATAACAGCGACGGCACCCTGAATTCTGAGTATTCCGAAGTGATTGTGACCCGCCGCGTGCACCGTGACGGTTCGGGCGAATACCTGATTAACAACCAGGAATGCCGCCTACGCGATGTGCATGCCTTGCTTTTTGACTCGGGCCTCGGTTCCAGTACCTATTCGCAGATGAACGCCGACATGATCAAGGCGGTTCTTTCTGACAAGGCCGACGACCGCCGCGTGCTGTTCGAAGAAGCCGCCGGCGTGAGCAAGTACAAGCAGCAGCGCAAGGAAACCCGCCGCCAGCTTGAACGCGTGCAGATGGACATGGAACGAGTCGAAGACAACCTGCGTAGCGTGCGCCGTTCCGTGAAGCTGTACGAAACCCAGGCCGAAAAGGTCAACGAATTTAAGCGCCTCAGTAAGCGCCTGCGTGAACTGGACCTCTCGGTCAGTATCGACAAGTTCGAGGACATGAAAGAGGGCCTTGCTACCCTCGATACCGCGACCCGCCGTCTGAACCACGATGTGGAAAATTCGAAGACCAACGCCACGGTACTTCAGACAAAGATTGACGAGAAAAAACTCCTGATTGCCGAAGATGAAAATGCCTACCGCGACCTGGAACGCGAGGTGCAAAAGGCGACCATCGAGCTCAACGACTTGAATAACAGCATGGGCCGCATTCGCGACGTGATTTCCAACCTGGAAGCCGCGAACGAAAAGTCCCAGGAAGAAATTGACCGCAACACGGGCAAGGTGCAGGAACTCCTTTCTGAACGCGCCCGTTTGGAAGAAGAAAATGCGGTGCTCAGTTCCGACAGCGACGTGGACGAAATGAACGCGCTGCTGGAACGCGAACGCGAAATTTTACAGGTCATGCGCGACAAAGTGGATGACCTGCGTACCCAGTCAAGGGAACTTGCGAACGAACGCCTGCAGAAGACGAACCAGGTGAACTCCCTCAAGAGCCGTTTCGAGCGTATGGACGCTGAATCGGGCCTGTTGCAGGCGAACCTCGCCAAGTGGCGAGCCGAAATGGAACAGGTGCAGTCGCAGAAGGCGAGCGCCGAATCGGCCCTGGCTGACATTAATGCTGGCCTCGATGCCGCCGATGCCGACCTGGAACGCCTCACGGAACAGCGCTCGACGCGCGAAGAACGGCTTGATGCCGAACGCGCCGACTTGCTCGAAGCCCAGAAGAAGCTGCAGGAACTGAAGAACGAGGTGGCAAGGCTCACCTCAAGAATCGACGTTTTACAGAGCGTTGCCAACGAGGGCACCGACGCTAGCCGCTGGCTCATGGAGCATAAGGCGGACCTGGTGGGCGGGCTCCTGTCGGAACGTATCGAAGCTGCTCCCGAATATGCCGCCCAGGTGGAGGCCGCCCTCGGTGACTTGATGGATGCCGTGGTCGTTGCCTCGGATGACGCGGCAATTGCCGCGGTGGATGCCATGAAGGGCGAAAACGTAGGCAAGGCGGTGCTCGCGCTGGTGGGTGCCGGTGCAGAACCCTATTCCGGAACGCTCCAGGGCGATGGCGTTGTAGGTTGCCTCAAGGACTACGTGACTGCCGACGAACAGATTGCAGGCTGGCTCAAGGCGCTGCTTTCTCGTTACTTTGTCGTAGATTCGCTCTCGACGGCGGTGCGCCTTGCGCGAGCCATGCGCGGCGAAGACCTCTGCTTTGTGGCTCCCGAAGGCATTGTGCGTACGAGCGGCCTCATGAGCAGCGGTACGGCGACTTCTGGAACGCTCAGCCGCAAGAACGAAATTGCCGAGGCGAACAGCCTGTTGGAAGGCGTGAACCTCGAAGTGGCTCAGGCCGAAGAAGAAATTGGCCGCTTGCAGGATTTGGTCGACGAAGATACGCAGATGCTTGCCTCGCTGGTCGACGAAATCCGCGAAAAAGAAGATATGAAGCGCGGCGGAAACGCCGGCATTTCGATCCAGAATAACATTATCGCCGGTTGCGACCGCAGACTTGCGCAGTTGCAGGGCGAAATGCAGAACGCTGAATCCAAGATTCAGGCGGCAGAAGCCTCCAAGAACAGCGACCAGGAACTCATGGACGCCCAGGCTTCTCTCGAAAAGATCGAAGAAGAATATTCCCGCGTGAACGACGAACTTTCGGAACAGGATACGATGTTCCGCGAAAAGGAAGAAGATGTTCGCGAATTGGAACGCAGTGCTCAAGACAAGACTGCAAAGCTCACGCAGAATACGAACCGTTTGAACTACATCGCCGAACAGGTGGAATTCCTGGAAAATGCAATTCAGGGCCGTAAGGCTGAAATTGAAAAGAACCAGGCTGCCATCCAGAAGAACGAGGAAGACGGCAGGGGAGTCGCTGACCAGGTGCAGAGCAAGGATTCTGCTCTGCGTGAACTTGAAAATCAGCGCGACCTGGCCCGCGAAAAGTACGAACTTGTGTCGGGCGACCTCGAAGAATGGCGCAGCGAAGTCAACCGCCTTCGCGACGACATGATCGAGAAGATGAAGGAATTGAACGATGTGGGCCGCAGGCAGGAAGCCTTGCAGGCAAACCTCGACCGCCTCACCGAACGCATCACCAACGAATACAGCGTGGACCTTGCGAACCCCGACGACATCGAGCGCGTGGAATATAGCCAGCCCGAAGCCGACCGTGAAATTCGCGAACTCCGCGGAAAGATTAAGGAACTGGGCCCCATCAACGTGAATGTGATGGAAGACTACGAAGATGAAAAGAAGCGCCTTTTGGAAGTGGAAGCGCAGTTCGACGACTTGGACCGTGCCCGCGCTTCGCTCGACCGCACCATCACCAAACTCGATGACATTGCCCGCAGCCGCTACCTCGATACGTTTGCCCGTATCCAGAAGAACTTCCAGTTCGTGTTCAGCAAGCTGTTCCTGAACGGCGAAACCAAGATGAGCCTTGTCGAGAAGGTGGATGAAATGGGCAAGCCCATGGATATCCTCGACGCTGACATTGAAATCAACGTGCGTCCGACGGGTAAGAAAATGCGCGGTATCAAGGCGCTTTCCGGTGGTGAACATGCCCTGACTGCAACGGCACTCCTGTTCGCCATTTACATGGAAAAGCCTTCGCCGTACTGCGTGCTGGACGAAGTCGACGGTCCGCTCGATGACGCTAACGTGGGCCGCTTTATGGCGCTGCTCCGCGAATTCAGCAAGCAGACCTTGTTCATTGTGGTGACGCATAACAAGCGTACCATGGCCGAAGCCGACATGCTCTACGGCGTGACGCAGGAAATCAAGGGTATTTCCCGCATCGCCAGCGTGCAGCTGGCTGATGCCACCAAGTTCGCGATTTAATGACCGAGTTGGCTAAATCCAGCAGAATCCTTACTCTGGAGCCAACTCTCTCGCATACACGCCTCGTTAATACGAGGCGCTTTATGCTCACGGAAGACCGAACCGACTAAATTTTCCAGAATCCTTACTCTGGAGTCGGTTCTCTCGCCACCGCCCCAGCTTATCGCATGGGGCTTTGTTGCTCACGGAAGACCGAACCGACTAAATTTTCCAGAATCCTTGCTCTGGAGTCGGTTCTCTCGCATACACGCCTCGTTAATACGAGGCGCTTTATGCTCACGGAAGACCGAACCGACTAAATTTTCCAGAATCCTTGCTCTGGAGTCGGTTCTCTCGCCACCGCCCCAGCTTAACGCATGGGGCTTTGTTGCTCACGGAAGACCGTGCTTCCATATGTTGTTTTATTTCTTATATTTGCGTGTGTGAAAAAAACAGGCTTAGGTCTTATTTTTGCTGCCCTTTCGGCTATTTGCTATGGCACGAATCCGCTGGGTGCGCTCCACTTGTATGCGCAGAACTATTCACCCGAGACGGTGCTTTTTTACCGGTTCTTTACGGCGGCGCTGTTGCTGATGGTCGTCATGCTTTCCAAGGGTTCGCACTTTAAAATTTCGTTTCGCGAGTTCCGCATCTTAGTCGCGTTCGGCTTCATGTTTGCAGCGAGTTCGCTCACGTATTATGCCTCGTTCAAGTACATGGACGCGGGGCTTGCTTCAACGCTCCTGTTCCTTTATCCGCTCGAAGTCTCTGTGCTCATGGCGGTTTTCTTCAAGGAAAAAATCAGAATTTGGACGGTTGTTTCTATTGCGGTTTCTATGGCGGGCATAGCTCTTTTGTACCGCGGGGGAGATGGCGCAACGCTCAGCACGGTGGGGTGCCTGCTCGTGTTCCTGTCGTCCATCAGTTATGCCATTTACATGGTGATGGCAAATCGCGTCAACTTGCAGATGGGCTCGGTCAAGATGACTTTTTACGCCATCTGCTTTTGCATGTTCTTTTTGTTGCTTTACTCGGTGACGCTCGGTTCGGGCCTCCCGCCAGTGTTTACGCAGGTAAGCTCGTGGGGCTGGGGCTTTATGCTCGGCCTTGTGCCGACGGTGCTTTCGCTCATCTTTATGGTGAAGGCGGTGCGTATCGTGGGTTCTACGCCGACGGCGATTCTGGGCGCTCTGGAGCCTGTGACTGCCGTGACGATAGGCGTGACTGTGTTTGCCGAAACGCTGACGACGCGCATCATGGCAGGCATCGCTCTGATTCTTTGCTCTGTGGTACTGATTGCCGCAAAGAAAAATAAATGAAGTTAGTTGGCGAAACTAGCTATTTTCATCACCGTCTGCGTCGCAGGACTCTGCCTGTTGCGGGACCACGGGACGGTTGATTTTGTGGCTATAGATGAGCTCCGCCTTAAAGAGGTCCTTTAATTTGGCGAGATTGGGCTCCTTTTGCAGATCAAGGTCAAAGGGGGACATTTGCGCTTGTTTGCGAATCTGTAGCTCGGTTTCGTTGAAGGCCCTAGTCTTCAATGTCAGCATCACTGGAGTTTGCAGTTTTTCTTCGAGAATCTGCTTGAGCCGCTCCATATATTCGGGATGCTCTTCCATTTGCTTGATGCCCCAGACATCGCTTGCCGTGTCACCCAGGTAGGTGAGTGCAATGGGGAAGGGGGTTGCATTCAAATCAATCGTTTCGAGAACGGTGTCGTTTAGGGCAGCGGAGAAGGCGTAATCGTCGGACTCGGCGATGTGCGACCTGACTGTGCCCCACGCGGAGGCAATCTCAAAGCGGCTGTAGGCGTCTCCGTTGTATCCGCCGGCATAGTTCTGTCGCAATGCGGCGAAGGGATCTTCTTCACGTTGCCGTAACGCCTTGGCTTCTTCCTCGGCGTCCAGCATGGTTTGAACTTCAGTTACTTTTTTTTTTAACGCCTCGTCGGAGGCGCTGGCTTTGCTCGGATCGTTGATTGCCGCAAGGGCACGCCGCAAATCCGTCAGCCTGTCAAGCCATGCCATGCGGGCAAAGGTCGTTTCTACCAGCAGTCGTGGGTTCGTGCTGTAGCGCAGCGTAGCCTGCAGGTCGATGAGCATCTTGCTGATGCGTAGAATATCGCCGTTCTTGAGCTCAAGGGCGCAACTCTTGTATTTGGTATAAAGGTCTTCCGAAATGTTCAGGGCGTCAGGCGAGAATGCATCGAGACGGGCATACAGCAGGTTTCTGAGGAACTTTCCGAAGCCGTCTAGCAGCGGTGTAAATTCGATGCCGCGCTTGCAGGCTTCGTCCACCATCTTGAAGCACCCCTTGAGATCGTGACCTTCAATTGCCGAAACCAGGGTGAAGAACAGCTCTACCGAAGGAATCCCGAGAACGCTGCGCACAGCATCGGCGTTCATTTCGTTGCCGGTGAAAGCGTAGGCCTGGTCAAAGTAGGTGAGACCGTCGCGCATCGATCCGTCTGCCTTTTCGGCAAAGATGTCGAGCGCTTCGTCAGATGCGTTGATGCCTTCCTGTTCGCAGATGTAACGCAGGCGGCTGCGAATCTGCTCGACGGTGAGTCGCTTGAAGTCGAACCTTTGTACGCGGCTGAGAATCGTCTGCGGGACCTTGTTCACTTCGGTGGTGGCGAAGATGAAAATCACATGTTCGGGAGGTTCTTCGAGCGTCTTCAAAAGGGCATTGAAGGCTCCCGAGGTCAGCATGTGGACTTCGTCGAGAATGAAAATCTTGTACTTGCCGATGACGGGCGGGTACTGCACGCGTTCAATCACGTCGCGGATGTTGTCAACGCCGGTATTGGATGCCGCGTCGATTTCAAAGACGTCCATCGGGTTTCCGCCCAGGATGTCTTTGCAGCTTTCGCACTGTCCACAGGGGTGAAGCGGGTCTCCGCCGGTGCAGTTGAGTGTACGGGCGAGGATACGGGCACTGGTGGTCTTACCGACTCCGCGCGTTCCCGTGAAAAGGAATGCATGGTGGAGTCTTCCCCCTTCGATTGCGTTCTGGAGGGTCTTTGCGATATGTTCCTGTCCGACCATGTCGTCGAAGGATTGCGGTCGCCACTTTCGGGCCATTGCTACGTATGCCATGTAGAGTAATATAGTAAAATCCGACAAATTTTAGTATCTTTACTAAGTAAATGATGAGGAACATGATGAATCAAAATATGGCATTATTAATTCTTTCTTGGCAGGCGGCATGCCTGTATCATAAAGTCGAAATGGATAAGCTCTTGCCGGGCTCTACTTCGGCGACGCTATCAGAAAGTAATATGCTGGATAAGATTCACGACGAACTGACTCCGGACGTATCTTGGGACGACTTCAATAAAGCCTATGCCGAATATTCCTCTGCCAAAGATCGCGCCGGCGCCTGCCTTGAAGCGTTGAAGGATGCAACACCGGAATTCAAGAGCAAAGTGCTTGAATCCATGCTCCGAATCGCGAATGCCTCTCGCGAAGACGACAACCAGAGCAACGTCAGCCCCGAAGAAATGGACTTTATCCAGCAGATTAGAGAAGCTCTAGAATAAGGCTTGTCTTTATGTAGAAAGAAAAACCGTTATGGAATGTCCATGACGGTTTTGGCTTGGTTTAGTTGTATTCCACGTGGAATAGGAAGCGGTCTTTAGATACAAACCAGTCGCTGCCATCGCAGGTTTTCACGTATAGGTGCAATTTGCGGTGGCTGACGGTTTTCGTGTATTCGTGTTTAGGCCCACAATCACCTTGGTTGCCTTCGTCTGAATCGTATTTCCAGCCCATGTCTTCAATGGCCTGGTAAAATTCATCATATTTTTCATAGTAGAAATAGCATTCCAACCGCCAAAAGGGACCCGAGTATGTGTCACCGGGCTCCCGGATTTTAGTGACGTCTGTGGTGACATGTTCTTCGGAATAGCAATCCTCGGGAATGGGGTTTCCCTTGAACTGCATGATGGGGGTCATGTCCCTGAGTTCTTCAGCGGAAAAGTCCTCCGGTTCAGGATCAGTGGAACAGGCCGCAAGCCCACCACAGGCCAATGCAAACGGCAGAATTATTAAATCGTATAATTTCATGTTTCCTCATAACCTAGATTTTTTCGCATACGCAAAGCGTATGCGGAAGGCAATCTTTGATTGCCGACTGAGCACAACTTTTACTCGCATACGCATACGCAAAGCGTATGCGGGAGGCAAACTTGGTTTGCCGACTATCTTAATACTATATCGCCGTTTGCGACGAGCTTGTCACGCAGCTTGTTGTGGGCCTTGTTGACTTCGTCGTCGGTAAGGGTGCGGTCCATGGCCTGGTAGGTGAGGCTGTAGACTAGGTTCTTCTTGCCGGCTTCGATTTTGTCGCCTTCGTAGATGCTCTTGAGCGTAATCTTCGCGAGGTTCTTCGGGTTCAGGCCCTTGATTCGAGCGAGGATGTCTTCGTGAGTCATGGTCTTGTCCACTTCGATAGAAATGTCGCGGCTAGACGGTACCTGGCGGCTGAACGGTTCGAACACGATCTTCTTGTGGGTGGCGTGTTCCATCTTGTCCATGTCGAGTTCCATCACGTAGGTGGTGTAGCCGATTTCGAAAGCGGCCATGGCGGTCGGGTGGAGTTCGCCCATGGTGCCAAGCACCACGCCGTCGGCGAGGACTTCGACCTGCTTGCCCGGGTGCAGGTAAATTTCAGCCTTGGCAGGTACGCGGAATTCAACCACGAGGCCCACGCGCTTGAGGAAACTCTGCACCAGGCCCTTGAAGGCTGCAAAGTCGATTTGGGCGGGTTTGTCGTTGAGCGGGTTCACGTCGAAGGCGCCTGCAACGGCGAGGGCGACGAGGTTCGATTCGTCAAAGCCCGGGTCGCGCACGTCCTTGCGGTCGCGCTTGAACTGGCCCTTGGCCACTTCGAACAGGCGAACGGAACCGGGGCGGTTCTTTTCGTTTTCGGCAACAGACTTGAGCAGGTTCGGGAGCAGGCTGGTCGGAACCACGCCGAGTTCATCGGAAAGCGGGTTGAGAAGCGCTGCGGGCTTGCTGCGGCGGTCGTCATTTTCAGCTCCGAACAATGCTTCGGTGCGGGCCTTGCTGGTAAAGCGGAGGCTCAGGCATTCGTGCAGACCCATTGCAGAAAGTGTTTTGCGAATCTTTCTGTTCAGGACTTCGATGGGCGGAAGTTCGTTCGGCTGCATCTTGAAGGAGGGCAGCGTGTACGGGATGTTGTCGAAACCGATGAGGCGGGCGACTTCTTCGATAAGGTCCACTTCGCGTTCGAGGTCGGGGCGGAATCCCGGAATCCTGAAGGTGATAGATTCGGCGTCTTTCTTCACGACTTCGAGGGCGATACCCGTGAGGTACTTTTCGATGTCGGCGGCATCAATCTTCATGCCGATGACCTTTTCGGCGCGGGCTGTGCGGAGCGTGACTTCGTTCAAGTTCTTCTTGTGGTCGTCGCCCGTGTATTCGACGGTTCCCTTGAGAATGCGGCCACCGGCAACTTCCTGAATCATGGCGCAGGCGTAGCGGCTGTATTCGTCCTGGGTGGTAAAGTCGATTTCGCGTTCGAAGCGGTAACTGGAATCGGTCGAGATGCAGAGGCGCTTGGCCTGCTTGCGGACGATGGTCGGGTTGAACCAGGCGCTCTCGAGGAACACGTTCTTGGTGGTATCGACAATTTCGGATTCGACGCCGCCCATGACGCCGGCTACGCAAGCCGGACGGTCGCCGTCACAAATCACGAGGTCGCTTTCCAGCAGTTCGTGAGCGGTGTGGTCGATGGTTTCAATCTTTTCGCCCTTCACGGCGCGGCGCACCTTAATTTTGTTGCCATGGAGCTGGTCCATGTCGAAGCTGTGGAGCGGCTGGCCCACGTCCATCAGAATGAAGTTCGTGATGTCGACCACGTTGTTGATGCTGTTCATGCCCACGGCGTGTAAAAGCTTCGCGAGCCAGGCGGGGGACTTTTCGACCTTCACGTCCTTGATGACACGGCCCACGTAACGTGAGCAACCGCAACCGGGAACCACTTCGAGGCTGATGGCAGAGCTTGCGGCTTCGGAATCTTCCTTGAGTTCGTAGGCGAGCGGCTTCAGCGGACGGCCGAACTTGGCGGCGAGTTCACGGGCGACACCGCGGTGGCTTAATGCATCCGGGCGGTTCGGGGTCACGTTCAGTTCAAAGCAAACGTCGTAAAGGCCGAGACTTACGAACGGGGTGCCAGCGGGAATAGAGTCGTCGAGAACCATGATGCCGGCGTGGTCGTCGCTGAGGCCGATTTCGTCTTCGGCGCAAATCATGCCGAAACTTTCGACGCCGCGAATCTTGGATTTCTTCATCTTGAGCGTGCCACCATCAGGGAGCGGAAGTTCTGCGCCGATCGGGGCGAGCACCACGGTCTGGCCGGCGGCTACGTTCGGGGCGCCACACACGACCTGGAGCGTTTCCTTGCCGTCGTTCACGGTGGTGATGTGCAGGTGGTCGCTGTCCGGGTGAGCTTCGCAGGTGAGCACCTTCGCTACCACGAGCTTTTCATAGACCTTGCCCGGTTCTTCCATGCCTTCGACTTCGAGGCCAATAGAGGTGAGCGCCTTTGCAACTTCTTCCGCAGATTCCGGAAGATCAACGTGACGTCTGAGCCAATTCAAAGAAACTTTCATCGTATTATCCTTTATGACACGAATGATGCCGCGGTTTTATGGGGACGCTGCAAAACACGTGCCTGCTTAAAATTCGGTGGTAAATTTAGAAAATATGGTTATTCTGTAAAATTGATATCTAGCGTTTTTATCAAAGAATCAAGACGATGGGTGAGTTTGACTGCCCCAGCTTCGGACAGGTGATCGGTGTCATTTGCCATATCGTCTGTATAATCATGATTTCCCATATTATTCTCATCCATTAGAATAAAATTCGGGTAGGTAATATTTAAATCGGCAAGTTCCTGAATGAGCCTAGGCATGTCGCTTCTCCGCTGTCCGGCTCGTCCAAAGGCACCTGTTTCTTTGTAGCGAGGATTTTGTGGTGTGATAACGCCAATAACAGTAATTCCATTTTCATTGCAAGTTTCAAGCAGTTGCGCGAATTCATTGAAATTGCTTTGATAGATTTCATAATTTTCGTCGAGCCAATTAGAATCTGTTGTAACGGCGGGTTCGCCCCATCCGTGATCAACGTCTGCTAGGAATCCTCTTGTCGGTCTGTGTTTATTTGCGGTTTTAGAAGGTCCTGGAGAATTGTATGTTGCTTCAAATAATCCTTCTGGATACTCATCTTTCCAGTAGTTGTGATTTTTATCGTAGACGTACCCTGGATAGGATTTGTAGGCTTCGTAGAACATATTTTCGGAATTTTTTCCATCGTTGCCTGCTCTATCTAGGTCGATTGAAATGATGAGTAATTTTAAATTCTTATAATGTGGCAAAATATAATTGTGGAAAAAGTCATTGTTTGCGTGAATGATAGTCCCCCCAACGGCCAAGTTAACAGCAAAAATCGGTTCGCTGAAAAGTAGTGGATTGACACCTCGGTAAGTTCGGGATGATCCTATGACAACTGTGTTGGCTGTATCCTTATATTGCCACAAAATCTCCATTTTATAACGGAGAATACTTGCCCTTGTATAAACACCGCTGGTGTTGTAGTACATTCCCGCACTGTCTGGGTCGAGATGGAATGTCGTGTCGACTTCGGCAGAATCTTCTGTTGATGGAATAATCTTTTGTACTTTCTTGACCCACAGGTTGGGGTGCCAAAGTTCATCGCCTTCGGCCAAATCGATAATGCTGCTGTCAATGGGGGTGATCAGGACGATTTTGGTATGGGCGCCATTTATGTTGGTAAGGGTTGCAACGATGTTTGTGTTTTCTCCATCGGTACTCCATTCGGAATGGTCGAAGGTGTAACCTTCGGGAGCCTTGATGGTCTGAATCAGTTTTCCGGTGCTATCGGCGATTAAAATTCTTTGGTGTGTCGCATATTTGCTTCCGACAAATTTTTTGCCGGTTTCTCCGCCGAAGTCCAGGAAAGCGACTCGCTTGCTGCCGTCCTGTGCGAGAGAAACGTTACAGGCTTGTTCCTTATTGTACCAGATTTTATCTTTTCCCGAGATTCGTGCACGGAGTAATCTTGCTCCCGATACTGCGATTTTTTCGTCTTCACTGATGCCGCCGTGGTAAGTTCCGTCGAACAGTTTCTGCGGTGTACCGAATTTGCCTTCTGTAAATTTTACCTGCCAAGTGGAAACGGCCTTGAATGCCGATTTCTCCTTGTTGTTGCCGGCGTCGGTCACGTACACAATGGCGGTGTCCCCGCTTTCGAGAATGTGCCAGCGGGGAATGGCTGCGCTTTTTACATTCAGTTTGATGATCTCCGAAGCGTCTTCGGCATCGAGGCGTTGCACGTAGACAGACGATGTTCCGCTGATTCCTTCGTAGACGGTGCTGAATGCAATCCAGTTCCCGTCAGGAGAAATTTCTGGATGGTAAGCGTTGATATCGTTAGAAAGTTCTTTGACGGAAAGTGTTCCGTCGAGGTAGTCGATGTAGTTGATTTTGCCGCTGACATCGTTACGGAAAGCGAGCTTCGCATTGTATGTTCTTGTGAAATTCTTGACTGTTTCGGAGTTCGCGGTGGGCGTGACGATGCTTGCCGTAGAGTGTCCGTCGTTACTCATCCATAATGCGTTTGGAATTTTTCCGAGAGCAAGACGGAATCCTACGTATTCAGCCCGCGTTGAGGAGGTGACCGTGTAGACGTCGCCACGGCTATAGGGGTTGACTTCTTCAGAACTTGAATTGTAGCTTCCGCCTTTCACGACATGTTCTCCCATATCGCCACCATCGGGTGCACCGACATAGTTGGTGATGGTTGTGTCGCGGAATTTTCCCATCCAGTCGTTTACCCATTCCAAAGCATTTCCGGCCATGTCGCAGAGCCCTGCAGAGTCGGGGTCCTTGCTGCAGACGGGGTGTAGCTTGTATTCGGAGTTACTATTATTCCAGCTTTTCTTGATGTCCCATGCGCGTGTTGCCGCGTAGATCCATTCCGCTTCGGTCGGGAGTCTGTAGCCTTCGATATCTGCATGAAAAGCGAATCCTTCTAGGTTGGTGCAGTGCTTTTCTTCATCGAAGACTGCTCTGCGATAGGTGTAGACGGTATCGCGTTTTTCGAGTTTGCTCTTGGCGTTAGCAAAAAGGATAACGTCGTAGTAGGTGATGTCTGTGAGGG
The DNA here is from genome assembly GCF_045601785.1 of Fibrobacter sp. Taxonomy (GTDB): domain Bacteria; phylum Fibrobacterota; class Fibrobacteria; order Fibrobacterales; family Fibrobacteraceae; genus Fibrobacter. Next base: position 30,918 of record NZ_JAZSAF010000064.1, on the reverse strand, counting down.
GAAGACTGTCGTTTTCGCATTTGCCGAAGGTCTTGAGTTTGGCTTTTTTTGCCACGCTTGCGTACTCGCCACAGGTGATTTCGTGAATGCCCATGTAGAATTCGTAATCGAGTACAACTTCCATGGCGGGGCGTTCGCTTTCTTTGAAGTTCTTGTCGTTGGTGCCAAGGGTGACCTTGCCGCCGGCAAGTTGGAGCATACCTTCGATTGTTATCTCTGGAACGGAGTCTTCTGTGGTGGGAGATATTTCGGTCGTGTCGGCAAAAGATGGCTCAGAAATATCGTCTGCGGGGGGCGTGAACGACTCACTGTTGCTGCAACCTATCAAAAACAGGAATACAAAAAGTGCTGAAAGAAATTTCATATTTTTTCCTTTAGCCTCCAACCCCTTAAATTGCAATATAAGAAAAAATGATGCTGTTTGTTGTATGCATCAAGCAGGTCGAGTAGGGGAATAAATAAACGCTTCTACCGATGTTCGTGACGGATAGGCTTTAGCTGGTCCACGACGCTTTGCAATTCCTTAGGGAGCGGGCAATCAAGTACGATTTTGTCGCCGTGCCAGGTGAATTCTAGTCTGCAACTGTGCAAGAAGAGTCGGTGGAGCCCGAGCTGTTTTTTGGCTTCGCGGTTGAGAGCGAAATCACCGTAGCGGGTGTCGCCGAGGAGCGGGTGACCGATGCTTGCAAAATGAGCGCGAATCTGGTGCATGCGGCCTGTTTCAAGCTTGATTTTTACGAGGTCGTAGCCTTCGTAATGTTGCTTGACGCGGTAATGCGTTACTGCCTTCTGGGCGTTTTTGCCGGTTTCACCAACCTTCATTTTGCTACCCTTGGCAGCATCGGTGCGTGTGAGCGTCTCGTTGATGGTTCCCTTGTCTTTTTTGAGGTTCCCTTTGACGAGTGCGTAATAGAATTTGTCGACTTCGTGTTCGCGGATCATGCGCGTGAGTTCACGGAGCGTGTCGCCGTGGAGGGCGGCGATAATCATGCCCGAGGTTTCTTGGTCGAGGCGGTGGGCGATGGTGGGCTTAAAGTCGAGCCCTTCGCGGCGGCCCCATTCCCACAGATATTCTACGAGGCTCTCGCCGGGGCGAGTGCCGGAACCTGGCTGACTTGCAAGGCCCGAGGGTTTGTTCACGACCACGTAATCTTCGGTTTGTATAATGAGGTCAAGTTCCTTGGCACCCCAGCCAGACTGCTTCTCGGCGGGGGAGGCTGACTTGCCCCAGGTAGACTTGGCTTTTGCAAACCCTTCTGCGGTGGATTGCTTCACCCCTTCGGGGTTCGCAATGACGTGCGAGGCGAATGCTGCGACAGACTGCTTGCAGGCTGGCATTGCTGAGCCGAAGCGGCCATGCGCTTGCGCAATGACGTTGTTCTTTTCTTCTTCGCTGACAGACTTGAAGTTTTCGTAGATGCAGACGGTGTCGCCTTCGGCAAGCATCTGATTCGCCTTGCCCACGACTCCATTCACGCGGACTTTCTTTTTGCGGATGACGGCGAAAAAGACCGACAGTGATTCGTCGGGGAATGCCTTGCGCAAAAAACGGTCGAGGCGCATGTTGGCAAAGTTGCGGTCAATGACTCGGGTAATCATAGGCTAACCTGAGGTGTGGTGTAAGAGGTCGGCACTACGTGCCTTTGAGGTTTAAGGTGCATTGGCTTTAAGCGGAGTGACCTCAAAGCGAATTTATGAGCGAGCTCATTGCTCATACCAGTTGATCCTTTTTCGCGTAGTGGGCGAGGCGAACGCCGTCGGCAGCGCTGGTGACGATTCCGCCGGAATACCCGGCGCCTTCGCCGAGCACGAATAGGCCCTTGGTATTCACGCTTTCAAGCGTCTCGTTGTTGCGGCTCATGCGAAGCGGGCTGCTGGTGCGTGTTTCGGGGGCGACAATCAGGCCTTCTTCGATGAATCCGGGGATCTTCTTGTCAAAATTCTGGAATCCTTCGGCGAGGCTCTTGCAAATGGTTTTGTCCATCCAGTCCCACAGATTGCTCTGAACGAGTCCGCAGGGGTAGGTGGATTTCGGGAGCGATTTGTCTTCTTTGTGGGCGAGGAACGCCTTAATAGTTTGTGCCGGGGCGGCGTAGCTCTTGCCGCCGACCGCGTAGGCGTCGCTTTCGATTTTTCGCTGGAAATCGAGCCCGCCAAAGAGCTTGTCGCTTGCGGCTATGGGCACGGCGATGGCGCCGTTGGCAAAGGGACCGCTCCTGCGGCTGTAGCTCATGCCGTTGGTGGCAAGGGTCCCGGGCTCCGAGGCGCAGGGCACCAGGACGCCACCCGGGCACATGCAGAAACTGTAGGCGCTGCTTGTTTTGTTCAGTGTCGGGGTGGCGAGAAAATATTCGGCGGAACCCGTGAGCTTGGTATCGACATTCAGGCCCAGCTGGCGCATGTTGATGAGCGCTTGCGGGTGCTCGACGCGCACGCCCATGGCAAAAGCCTTGCTTTCGAGGGCAACGCCACGGGCGTGGAGCATTTCGTAAATGCTCCGGGCAGAATGCCCGACGGCGAGCACCAGCGCTTCGCAGGGTTGCCAGTGAGGGATTGCGGCGCCTGCATTGGATTGCTTCGCTTCGCTCGCAATGACGTTTTTTAACTGGATCGCCGCAATGCGGCCATCCTTAATTTCGATGTCTTCGAGAGCTGTGCTAAAATGAATCTTGCCGCCGAGCCTTTCTATTTCTGCGCGCATTTTCCGCAGCAATAAAACGAGGCGGTCCGTGCCGATATGCGGCTTGGCGAAGGTCACGACAGATTCGTCGACTCCAAAGTCCACCATGTCGTGTAGAACCAGTTCTGTGAACGGGTTCCGGGTGCGGGTATTCAACTTTCCATCGCTAAAGGCCCCCGCACCTCCTTCGCCAAAAAGCACGTTGCTGTAGGCGTTAAACTTACGGTCAACAAAGAACCGGCGAATATCGCGGAATCGTTCTTCGACACATTTTCCTTGCTCGTACAAATCGACTGCAAAACCTTTGCGCAGCAAGTGCAAGGCTGCCCAGAGTCCGCTCGGGCCTGCGCCAATTACATCCACATGCCCGGGCATTGCGACGCTATTTTTCTGCGGGTCGCTTTCGAGAGATTCTTTGTCACGCGTTGCCGCTACAAGTCCCTTGGCGTGATTCCCCGTGGCGCGGACTTCGCGCTTCAAGTCGAAAATCACATTGTAAGACCACTTGGGGTCGCCTTTCCGGCGGCTATCCAGCGAAAAACGCTCCACCTGCAAGTTGAAAATCTCTTCGGGGTGCAGGCGGAGTTCCTTGGCTAAAGCCTCGCGATACTTGCCTTTCTTGGCAAGCGCAACGGAAAGTTCTCTGTAGCGGTAGGTGAACATCATAGCAAATTTAGAAAAAGAAAATAGAGCTTAGAGATTGATTCTCTAAGCTCTACGAACTAAGTTCTGCCAACTATACCTAGAATTGGTAATTGACTCTTACGCCGCCAAAAATATCAGTGTATTCGCTGCTTTCGTTATCCGGACGGAAATACAGCGCCGAGCCGACATACCATTCGCTGTAAAGACGCTTGGTGTGGTTCACGCGGAGATTGGTGCTTCCCAAAATGTCGGTTTCGCTTTCGTCCATTGAAACATCTTCTTCTTCCCAATCGACGGTGAGGTAACGGAATTCTCCCGAAATTCCAAGAATCAGGAAGCGGTTCAGGAACGAAATTTCAAATTCGTCGTCGATGGTGATTTCGCTTTCCTTCATGTCGTCACGCTTGTAGGACTTGAATCTCGGCTGCACCGACACATAGTTCTGGATTCTCTTGAGTTTTGTTGTTGCGGACACCGGATAGGAATGTTCAAAGTAGTTGGCTCCGCCAAAGTAGTAGCCCATTTTTGCCCAAGTCTCGTTAGACAGGTTAATGCCGTCAATCGGCTCGTCCTTGTAGAACTTGGAATCGTCGGTGCGGATCGTCCAGCGTCCACCCACCTTGAAGAATGTCTTGAACGCCTGCAGGGAAACATCCAGTTTCCAGGTGTTTCTGTAGATTCTTTCTTGGAATTTCGAAGCTAGGTATTCTTCGCTCGAAAGTCTCATGTATTCGGCCCAGCGAGCGGAGTCAACTTCTGTGGTGTCGCCTCTGTCCTCAATCTTGGTCGTGGACCTGTTCTTGCGGGCCGCAAACCAGCCATCTCTATAGATACCGTCTTCCAAGATATAGTCTCCGTGAAGTTGGTAGGGGCGGTATTGAGTGCGGTATTCCAGGTTGTAGCCGAGATCCAAATTGACATTGGAGCCAATCTTGAAGGAGCTACCGAGTCTCCAGTTTTGAATGTACTTGGTGCGTCCGTTGTCAAGTTCGTGTTCTTCTGCCCACTTGGAGTCGTCGTCGGAGAAAAGTCCCCAACGGGTACCTTCGCCAAGACCAATCAGGTTTGTCTTTCCGCCGTTGGCAGCATTTTCGATGTTGAGTTCGTAGCCACCGTTGAGTGTCCAGAAGTCGGTGATAATCTGTTCAATTTTTCCATGGAATTCACGCGTATCGGCGAGCTGGTTTGCGGAACCTGCGCTGTAGAAGTCTTCGCCCACATACTTGATGCTTCCAGAAATGGTGGTCTTGTAGATGTTCCAGTACAGTGATGCGCCAATGGCGAAATTCTGGCTGCCCCAGTTGAGTCCGAGGACTCGGCCTTCGTCACGGTCGCTTTCGTAATCGCCCTTCATCACCTTGGCTTCGCGAATCAATGTGCGCAGGGAATCGCGCATCTCGCCACGGGTGAGAGTCGTGTTTTCTCCAAAGATTTCTTCCAGTTCATTCAGGTTGAGCGAGCTGATCTTGGCTTCGTTATTCATGAGCTCACGCATCTTGCTTAGCGAAGAAACATTCAGACCGGCATCGGTAAAGACCTTGTTGATGGCCCTTTCGCGTACAACGTCGGTCGTGTCGGAGCGACCCACGGCAATTTGTCCCCTAAGTTCGATGTCGCCCGGGTAGAACAGCCAGTTTCCATCGGCATAGAGCGTCATGGACTGCTGGAGCGGTTCGCTTGTCGAGAATGTCTTGCTGGAACCGTCGCGGAGCAGCGGATCCTTCAGCTCGTCGTCGGAGTAGATGAAGCCGAACTTCGCGTCGAAGCGGCGTAAAGGAGCCCACTTGAAAGAGGCTCCGTAGGCAAGGCGCTGGGCCTGGGCTTCGCCATCTTCGATGTAGTTGTTGTAGATGTAGGGGTGACGCTCTCCCAGCAGGTAGGGCTTGCGCGCTTCGCCAAAGAATCCGTCAAGTTCAAAGAGCGGCTGGTTCGCATTGTTCTTCAGGAGCGAAAGCCTGTAGCCTGCGCCGAACAGCTGAAGTGAAGACATGTAGATGTCACCGTCCATCTTGGTGAAGTCGCCCAGGACTGCGTAGTTGTAGTTGTCTGCGTAGCTCAAGGTGACGGGGTTCGGCGAGAAATGGTTCCAGGAATCAGCCGTCAGGTCTGTTCTGAATTCGATGGACTTTCCATCGCTAGAACGCATGAGCATGTAGGCAGACGCTTCGGCTCCAAATCCCGGAACCTGGAAAGTGTTTTCGTAATGCTTGCCCGGATTGATGGTGTCGCTTGAAACGACGATCGAAGAGTCGCTCTTGTTCTTGAGTGTGGTAACATTATGATAGTAACCGCCCAGCATCACCGATCCGATAATGGACCATGTCTTTGCCGTGGTGTCGTTCTTTTGTTCATCGGAGTTCTTCTGGGAAAGCCAATCACCGATCTTGTCGTTCGTGTTGAGCGGCCTGCTTTCTACTCCCGGAATTTCCGGGCTTGGCGGGAGAAGGCTTGCTGCGGTCTTGAAGTCCCTGTTGAAATCGGTCTCGTTTCCAGAAACGCTTCCGATGATGCTTTTGTCCAAGACGTCGTCTGCGCTCGCGCCTGTTTTGTTCTTGGAAATCTGCGAGTTGCTAAATGCTAGGAAGCTGTTGCCCATGTCGAGAATGCCGTAATCGTTTCCTTCCATCAGGGACGATTCCACATCGGTGATGGACATCGGGGAACTGTAGAGTGCGACCTGGTTGCCGGAGAACTTGACTTGCTTCACGGAAAGTTCGGTGTAGCTGTCTGCATGAATGGCCGCTCCCTTGTTGTTCTCGAAAGCTCCGTCTGTAACGGTAACCTTGGAGTTCCTTGCGAAAAGACCACGGCTGAGGGAATTCGTGACATTGGTCGACTGCAGGGAGAGCGTGCTGTTTTCAACGGCAATTCCTGCGACAGCGTCGCGGATGTTTGCGTTTCTGATTTCGGAGCTAGCATTGCCCGTAATCGTGATGCCCTTCCAGTCGCCTGGCTTGGGGTTTGATGCCGCGGAACGGAAGATGACCGTGTTTGCACGTGAACCGGCAACGATAAACTGGCCTTCGGAATGGATGCCCGTGTTCGGCATGAACAGGAATACGACGCCAGGTTCGATGATGACTGCCGTGTTGGGCTCGATCGTCAGGTCGTCGGTGACCAGGTAGGGGGAGTTGTCTGCCTTGAAAAAGCCCTGGATTTCTCCCGAAATTTCAGTTCCTTCCAAATAGGCAACAGGGGGTGTTGTCGTATCTGGTACGGCGGCAACGGTTGAGTCAACCTTTGTGGAATCGCTTGCGGGTGTTGCAAGGGAGTCTGTGGCGGCGACCGTTGCGGAGTCACTTTGGGCTGTTGTTGTAGAGTCCTGGACAGCTGCGCTTTGAATATTGCTTGCAGCCGAATCTGCGGAAAGCGCCGCAGTACTGTCTTTTGCGGGGGATGTCGCGGGCGTAGCTTCTGGAGCCTTTGCAAGGGTGTCTGCCACTGCTGGTTTGGCCTGCGCAGGAGTGGGTTGTGCCGGAGTCTGTGCCTGAGCAGAAGCCTGGGCTTGAGCCGACGCAATGGCTGTTGTTAAGGCAATCGTTGCAAGAAAGAGCTTTTTCATTAGCGGACCTCGTATGTCTTAGTGGCCTGCAAGGTGGTGCCGTTTTTCAGGATGACGGTGATATCGATGTGAGTCTTCGTTTTACTGCGCATGAGCTCGATATCCTGGTCAATGCGGTTGGTTTGCAGGTCGGTTCCGCGCAAGATGATTTGTGGTTTCCCTTCTTGCTGGATCTTGACTTGCTGAATATAAATGGGGCTGCTCTGGGGAAGCTTGTCTATCCTAAAGGACATGGTCCTATGGAATGTATTCTGGAATCCTCTGGGCGGAGGTGGCACGCGAAGTCTTTCTTCGGGCCCCTTGTCGAGAATGATGCTTGCTCCGTTGATATTGGGATAGCATCCCAGTTCCTTTGTAATCTTGTGCTTGTTGGCGGCTTGGTCTTCCACGGTGAATTCGTAGGTGTGGATGCCCGGGGTGAGGTCAATGCCCAGAGAGCTTTCGCCATCGTTGATGTAGATGCTGTTCTTGGGGGCATTGTCAACGCTTGTGGTGTAGAAGACGAAATCGTTTTGCTGGTTGAGGATGCTTACTTGGGCCTTGCAAGTCAGGGAGTCGTAGCCGTTGAATCTCACCTGGGGAACGAGCAGGTTCACGGCCTTGCAGGTCTTGTCGACATTGAGAGCGAGAGTTGCGGTTTCCTTATGCTTGTCCGATGTGTATTCGACGGTGATTTTGTCTTCGTTCCAAAGTCCGTTGTTGTCGGTAATCGTGACCGTGTGGGAGAATTGGCCGTTTGCGCTCCTCGGAACAAGGTCTTCGGACTGGTAGTTTCCGATTTTTACGAACAGTTTTGCATCGGGAACGCTAGGGTCAAAAGAGCCTTCGACGGTGACGGAGCTCGAGTTGCAAACATAGAAGGGTGATGGAGTCGTAATCTTTAGTGTTGTATGTTCATCGGTGTCCGTCGCTTTGATTTCGCGAGCCGTGTAGTAGGCGGAAAGTTGTGCGCACTGGAAGCTTACGCTGTCGCTCTGGCAGGTGATCGGGATCTTCTTCATACCGAAGGAGCCGGAAGACACCTCGAAAGTCAGGTGGATGGGGGTTCCGTCCGACATCACGCGATCATCGAGAATGCCGACCTTGACCCCCGCAGGGCATGTCGCTTCGATGGGAATCTTGTTTTCAAGGGTCGTGTCGGGAATATGGTAGGTGCACTTGATGGAATTTTTCAGGGAATCGATGACAGATGTATAAAGTTGGTCTTTATCTTCGATAATCTTGATGAGCGAGTCCAGGTCTTCGACTTCGTCAATTACTTTAAGCAAGTCGTTCATGAAGGACGGGTCGCCGGAACCGTTGATGTTGATGATTCTCATCTCCTTGTCGTTGCCGATGGCGGTTTGACCTTCAGTAATGGTGTAGTTCTGGCCGTTGAAGTTGATGTCTAGGATACCTTCTTTCAGGGCGAAGACCTTCTTCTTGTTGGGGGATTGACCAATAGTGCCCGACGTTCCACGAATGGCTGCCGTTGCGGTGCCGGTCTTGAACTTGAAGGTGCTCTTGCCCGCCTGCTTCTGCACATCGAACGAGAGGTTTCCCTTCTTGACTTCGGTGGCAAAGTGGTTCTCGCCGTCTTCGAACGAAAGCTTCGTAATAGACACGATGGTGTTTTCCTGGACATTGAAGGAACTTCCGTCAGGGAGGGCCACGATGACTTCTGATTCAATCAGCGTCTCGATGTCGTCCCCTTCTCGGACGTTTTTCGCCTTTTTAAGGTTCGGCTGCTCGGTGGTTTTCACCGCGAGGGTTTCCCCATTGCGGTGCAGAAACACTTCTCCGACGGAATAGCGGAACTTGCCCGATGCGATTTTCTTTCCGGAGGCCGCAAAAGACAGCCCGATAAGAACCGCCAACAGGGTGGTTAGGAGCTTGAAACAACGTGAAAAAGACATAAAGCCTCGCTTTATAGTTACATTCGTCGATAAATATATGTATTTTTTTTACATCTCGATAGCGGATTGTAGCTTCGAGGTAACAAAATAAAGACTTTTTTCAAAGCTTTTTGAAAGAAGGTTTGTCATATATAAACTGTAGGACCGAATATGGAAGTTGAAGAACTGAGCGTTGCCTTTAGCGACGAAGATACCGGTGAGGAAGTCATCAAGGAACTCGGCAAGGAAATCCTTTCGAAGGGGGCCTGGCCCACGGTCATGTTCCTTTATCAGGAAAAGGATCCCAAGTCGGGTGAATTCACCGAACCCAAGGTGTCGCTGCGCCGCTACCGCAAGATGAACGGCATGTTCAAGCCCCAGGGTAAGTTCAAGATTACCGGTAAGGCCCAGGCCGAAGCTATCATAGATGTCCTCAAGAAGTGGTATAATATTTAATGCCTGACCCTGCTAGTCGAAATAATAAGTATGTCATCGAGTTCCTTTGCGAGGGGGACATCGAGACTTTTCCGTACAAGGATAAGTTTGAGCGTATGGCTCGCAAGCTCCTTGCCGAAGAAAGCAAGGAAAAGAATGTGAATATCGTGCTTTGCACCGACGAGTTCGTGCGCACCATGAATCGCGACTACCGCGGGCTCGACAAGGTGACGGATGTGCTCTCGTTCGAATGGAAGAACGAGCTCGGTGTCGATATTCCCGAAGACGAACAGATGCTTGGTGAAATTTATATTGCCAGGGAACAGGTCAGGAGACAGGCACCCGAATACGGCAATACGTTCTACGCCGAGCTAAAGCGCGTGATTGTGCATGGACTTCTGCACCTGTCCGGTTATGACCACATCAAGGCTTCTGACCGTAAGGTGATGCGTAGGCGCGAATGCGAATTCCTGGGACTTGACCCGTACAAGGAAGGTGCCTAATGGAATCTTCTGAAAGTTACGCTGTCGCGTTCCTTGTTGTATTCGTCCTGACTTCGTTCCTGTTTTCGCTAATCAAGGCTGTGTTCAGCGCCATCTATGCGAAGCGCGACGCCAAGGATCGTGAAGGCCGTGAAGAACGGGTCGCCGCCCTTGTGGAACTTCCCGGATTCAACGAGACGATTTCCATTGGTCGCATCTTCTGCAACGTAGGTGCGGGTGTTCTCGGCTTTTACCTGTTCCAGATGATTCCGTGGAACTGGGTACAGGATTTCTGGATACTCGCCTTTGCGGCTTACCTGGTGGTCGCCTGTATCTGCATCTATACGATTACCGTATTCTTTGCGAATCTGCTCGGAAACCTGAAGCCGGATACGTTTGCGGTCGTGCTCATTCCGCTGTTCAACGTCATTCGATTGCCTTTTGCGCTCCCGGCAAAGATTTGCCACCTGCTGTTTGTCAAGATGCTTAAAGTTCTTGGCTACGATTCAAAGCTCAGCTTCTTGCCTGAAGAACGCCGCGATGCGGTTCAGGCGCAGGCCGACATGAACGACGAAGAAGACAGCGACGGTGAAGGTCTCGAACAAGAAGAACGCCAGATGATTCTGAACATCTTCGACTTCGTGGAAACTCCGGTGCGCGAAATCATGACTCCGCGCGTGGACATGTGCGCGGTCGAGGTGGGAACCCCGCTCGAAGAGCTGGTGAAGGTCCTGAATACCGAACGCCATTCCCGCTTGCCGGTGTACAAGGAGACGGTTGACAACATCGTGGGAATCCTTTCGAACCGCGACTTCTTGGAATGGTACACAGAACACCGTGACGAGCCTTTTGACATCATGAAGCTTGTGATGCCGCCGGTCTTTGTGCCGTACCACAAGAAGATTGACGACATGCTCACCGAACTGCGCAAGACGGGTAACCAGCTCGCCATCGTGGTGGACGAATACGGCGGAACCGCGGGCCTTGTGACCTTGGAAGACATCCTTGAAGAAATCGTGGGCGAAATCAAGGATGAAGACGACGTGGACGAAGATGAAGACGTGCAGCGCCTCAAGGACGGCCGCTTCATCCTCGATCCGGTCATTACGCTTTCCGATTTGGAATATAAGCTCGGCGTAGAGCTCGAGGCTCCCGAAAATTCCCACGTGGAAACGCTTTCGGGCCTGATTCAGGCGACGCTCGGTATTATTCCGTCGCCTGGTGCCGAAGTCACTATCAAGGGTTACACCTTCCGTGTGCTCAAGATGGACGGTACCCGCATGGAAAAGGTGCTCATGATTCAGCCCGGCAAGGTGAAGAGCAAGAGCGGAAAGGGTGTTCCCCGTACGCAGGCTTTCAAAGTTGTCTAGCTCGCATTAAAACTCTCCTTTATTGTTGTTATACAGACTAGGCTTTTTATGTTAGCCTAGTCTTTTTTATGCGTTATTTTTTACACACTTTACGGTAGGGGTCGTTTCTTTGTTTTTTTGGATAAAAGCGTTTAAATTTTTGTCAAAACTGCATTTTTGGCGTTTTTTAAAAATTTTGAGGTGTTGTTGTCTTTCACAACACATAAACTAAAATTAACAATTGTTTTTACACGCTAGGATATATCTTTAGTATGGATAAAATGGAGGCTTTATGGGCTATTGGGCTAAAGTCATATCTGCCACGGCGCTATTGGCGTCTTTTTCGCTAGCGCAGACCTACGATCTGCCGATTGTGTTCATTGATACCAAGGGCGAGTGCCTCGACCAGAATGTGACCGAGAAAATCCCTGCCACCATGAAGGTTCTTGATGGCGCCACGAACAATGTGGCCGACAGTGCCAAGGGGACCCGCTACGATATCGGTATCAAGGTTCGTGGGCAGTCCTCGGCCAAGTTCCCGAAACCGGGTTACAGCATCGAAGTCCGCGACGAGAAGGGCGAAGGCATGGATGTAAGCCTGTTCGGACTCCCTCCAGCTGACGACTGGGTCTTGCATGGTCCGTATGTGGACAAGAGCATGATGCGCAACGCCCTTGCCCATTGGCTGTTTAGGCAGGCTGGGCATTACAGCCCCCGCACCAGGCATTTCGACTTGTATATCAACGGCGTGTACCGCGGCGTCTACGTGCTCATCGAAAAAATCAAGCGCGGCAAGTACCGCGTGAACGTGAGCAAGCTCAAGGAAACTGACATTAGCGGCGACGACGTGACCGGTGGCTACATCTGGGCTTTCGACAAGACGGGCACCAATACCGGTGGCATGGGCATGGAAGATATCAACAAGGAAGGTTTCAGCACGGCTGACGGCCTGAATGTCATTATGCACTACCCCAAGAAGGAAAACCTGCAAACAGAGCAGCAGGCCTACCTGAAAAAGTACCTGGAAGATCTCGAGAACCTGTTCAAGAACGGAAAGAATGGTAGCGGCTACGAAAACTATGTGGATATGACTTCTGCGCTGGACTATGTGCTGCACGAAGAGGTGACCAACAATTCCGATTCCTACTGGTGCAGTTTCTTCTTGCACAAGCCCAAGGACAGCAAGGGCGGCAAGGTGACGCTTGGCCCGGCCTGGGATTTCAACCTCGCCATGAGTAACGGTGGCGGCATGGGCACAACATCGACTGACGGCTGGCAAATCGAGAACCCGCAGAAACAGGGCCAGGGTGGAATGATGATGATGGGTGGTGGCCTGAAAGCTCCGAACTGGCTGCTTGGCATGTGGAAAGACAGCCATTATCAGAGTGAATTGAAGAAACGCTGGGCGGAACTCCGCAGTGGCGTATGGCACACCAAGACGATGGATGCGTACCTGGATTCCATGAAGGTCTACATCACCAAGGCAGCTGACCGCAACTTCAAGCGTTGGCCTAACCTGGGGCAGGGTAGTGGTCAGGGGGATCCCGATCCGGAGCCGATGAAATATTGCAGCAACCAGAACCAAGGCGGCCAAAACCAGAACCCGTGGGGAATGTGGGGTGGCGGTGGTGGCGGCATCACCATGGGTGGCAATAATGCAAACACTTGGGACGGCGAATTCGAGCACCTCCGCAAGAAGATGAAAGAAAGAATGGCCTGGATGGACCAGCAGCTAGGTTTTACGGAACCGGCAAATCCCATTGTAACAGAGCCTGTGATTCACGACCCGGATTGGCAAAAGGATACCATGACGCAGTCGACTTATCGGAGCGTTCAGATGGAAAACCTGAGCAGGCTTTCTCCCACAAATTACTTTGCTGTAAATGGCGGATACATTGAAATTCAGACGAGTCTAGGCGGAACGTTTGCCTTGGTAGATCTGAACGGAACAGTGCTGTACAAGACGCGAATTGGTAAGGGATTCACGACCTTGAAGGTTCCTGCCAAGGCGATGAACCGGCACTGGATTGCGACGCTCAACGGCAAGATGCTTGGACGTTAAAAGACCGCTCGGCTCTATCGCAGATTAAAAATGTGATATCGCCTCGCTCTCGCAACCGCCCCAGCTTAACGCTTGGGGCTTTGTTGCTCACGAAAAGACCGCTCGACTCTATTGCAGATTAAAAATGTGATGCTAAAGGTAATGCTTGACCTTGTTGACGGGGTCAAGATTTTCTTTTGGGGGCTTGGGAACGTAGATTTTCACCGCATACACGTAGTGGTCCGTTTCCACGAGAATGTCGCCTTCCTGTAGGTCTTCGTTTACATCCACCTCGATTTCGACACCGTCCTTGGCGATGCGGCGGATGGAATGTTCCTTAAGCTCATGCATCTCGAACAGAACGTCGATGACTTTCTTGTAGGTGCCGTGGTGAATGGTACCTAGAATATTGTTGCAGATCATGCTTTCCTCGTTTACACTACGTCCATCGAGTCCACTAGGTTCACGATGTCGGTGACTGTCGCAATATAGTTATTTATGCTGTCGAGGAAAAGCTTTTCGTTTCTGCTGCTGATGGGCGCCCTGAGCGAAGGGTGCTCGTCAAAGATTTGCTGGTGGCTTTCGGGATAGACTCGGTGCTTCAGGTAATAGACGCCGTACATGATGGGGAGGAGCGTTGCGTTCGCACGGGCGAAGAAGCCGAGCGGATTGCGGTCCTGCTGCAGGTAGAGGTATGCTTCGCGCAGGTGAATCAAGATTCCCCTGAGCTCCCGTTCGCATTCCAGTCGCAGGCATTCCATGTTGGGTTCGTAGTTTGGTAGCGGCTTTGCTCCGGCAATGGCTACGTTCCTATTGGCAATGTGAAAAAACTCCAGCGGAAAAACGTCCTCCGATGTCTGGATTTCCTTGAGCGTAAAGAAATAGCGAAACTCGATGTTTTCTTTCCTTGCGTCTCGTAGCAGTTCCTGAAGCGGCCTAATCTTTTCGGTGGAATTGTCCCGCAAGATAAAGCTCACCGTCCAGGGGCGTTCCAGAGCGTTGAAGCCTTCCACTAGACCGTCGCCGTGGATGAAAGCCGAAATCAAGTTGTCGCCGAGTGCTTGCTGCAGCATGCCCGGCCACCTGGACCTTTGAAGTTCGATGATGCTCAAGTTCTTTTTCATAATCTACCTCACCAGGAGTCCCTGTTGCCGTATCGGCTCATTCCGCTCCCGAAACCGCCGCCTAGTCCACCACCAAAGCCACCTCCAAAACCGTTCGGGGAGCTTCCAAAACCGCCGCCGAATCCCGTTTTCTCAACTTCGTCTTTCTTCTTGTTCTTGATGGCGCCGCCGAACAGGAACCAGAAAATCCCGTTTCCGCGACCGCCGCTGAATTTTGCCATAAGAGTAAGGAAGAAAACGAACAAAATGAAGAGTATCATCAGCGATGAAACGCTGTTCTGGCTAAGCCTGTAGGGAGTCGCGTCAATGTTTAGGGAAACTTTTTTGGCATCGGCCAGTTTTTTTGCGATGGCGTACGAAAGGGAAAGAATCCCCTCGCTGTAGTGGTATTCGCGAAAGGCGGGGAGAAGCGTCTTTTGCTGGATTTCTACAAGGTCCTTATCGTTGAGATGTTCCTGCGAGGCTTGTGTCACGACGATGTTTTTGGCGTGCCGCTTCTGGGCGATGAAAATCATGATGCCTTCACCGGAACCCTGCCCGAGCTTCCAGGCGTCGGCGGTTTCGTTTGCATAGCGGTCGACGCGTTCGTTCGAATAGGGTATGTCATCGATCAAGACACAGGCCATTTCGATCCCGGTCTTTTGAAAAAGCTCCTGTGCCAAGTTGTCGAAAAGCTTTGTCTCGTTGGCGTTCAGCAGGTGGTTCTCGTCGTAGATTCTGCTGTCGGCGGGACGCTCCGGATACCGCTTGGCATCGGGCGATGTCTCTGCCGTTGCCCACATGGCAAAGCCTATGCAGCAAAGGATGAAAAGCCGAATGGAGAACCTTATTTCTTGAAACATCACCTAGAAAATATAAAGTTTATTACCCAAAAGGTAAACTATGAACTTTATTTTTCAATTGAATTTAGCTTTTATTTGCAAAAAGGCTTAAGTTGTTTTTGTAGGGGGGCAAAATCCATCTTGCCGATAGCCTTGATGGTCGCGTCTGTCACATTTTTACCTGCTTCCTTTGCCGAAGTGATGAACTGGATGCCCTTGCCTTTTAGGGTGAGATCGACATTGTAGGAATATCGGGTCATGCTATCGTTGATCTTGAGTGATTTTTCTTCGGTGGAGCTAATCTTCAGGTCCAGTAGGGGACCTTTTGAATCGGCATCGAGAAAAATAGCCTTCTGAGAAAGTTTCTTTTCAAGTGCAGAGCAGATGTTGGCAAGTTCGTTGCAGACGATGCGGATGGAGCACCGGGCCTGGTTCACCTGGTAGGAGAGCTCGAACGCCTTGCCAAGTCCTGTGCTGCTGAGCAGTTCATCCGAAAAGTCGGGTTCGACAACGATTGTGTATGGGCCTTTGTCGAAATTGACATTTCTCAGATTGAACGTAGCAGATCCGTTTGCTTGGGTGCGGCGTTCCAGCAATGTCTGGAACCCCTGTTTAGCTCTGACGGGAAAGTTTTCGACGGGGCCTATGGCATCGTAGACGGTGACTTTCCATGCGGGCATTTCGGGCATACCGATAGTGAATTTTTCTGTCGGCCCTTCGATGCGGATCTTGGATAGGCGTTCCTGCAGCTCAGATTCCAAAGAAGGAATGTTGTGCTTTAGCTGGTGCGTGTCGTTTACGGGGTAGACTGCCGAAAGTTGCTCGACCAGTTGCTCGTAGGTCTTGATTTTTCTCTTGGCTTGATCCAGCGCGTTCACGGCGATGGCGTATTGCCTTTTGCCAAGTCCTTTGTGTATGGTTGTCTCCAACTCGGCAAGTTCCTGCTTGATGGACTTCATCTGGAACTGAATGTCTGCAGTGTATTCATCTAGGTCGAGTGTTGCGGTTGCCTTGTATCCCTTGCTCACCTTGACCGGCGTTACGATGGCGCCCTTGATCTTGACATTGCTTTCAATGTTGCTTTGCGAACGGTAGTTTTCGCTAAGGGCCGACTTGCCAGCGTCCGTCGTTTCCTTTTTCTCGAGTGTCTGCTTGGCCTGGACCCGTGACGAGATCTGCTTTGCAATTCCCGCCATGGCAGTGTTGTTTGCCTCTTCTTGGGATACATCAGAGGTAGCCGTGTAGGTCACGACTTTTCCTGCAAAGGCTATCCCTGCGAAAATTAAAAATGAAAAATTGAACAGATTCATGTGATTCTCTTAACCCTAACCTAATTCAATCCCTATTTTACTTCCATCACAATGAGCTTCTTTGTAATATTCAGTTTCTTGGTTTCTGCCAAGGGTTTTACGGTTTGGCGGATTGTTCGGTAGACCTCATTTGCGTCTTCGTACTTGAGTGGGTCCGCATAGACGACCATATCGATGGTCTTTGCCGTCATCGTATTGACCTTCACCTTGCTGAACTGCTTCTTGAGCGTCAAGGTAATTTGATCCTGGAGGTCTTCCAGTTCGCTGTCGCCGTAGCTTCCGGTGATGTTCATGACGACCTTGTACTGTGTACCGAAATTGAGATCGTCGACCCAGTAGGCAAGAATCTGTTTTTCAATCGAAGGCATCGCTTTCTTAGCGGCGGACTTGAGATTTGCCTGTTGGTCGACAGGACTTGTTCTTCCGTGGCTGTCGACGGAGCTGCTCTGAGAACCGATCAGTCTTGCCGTCGTGGACTCGTAGGCTTTAAGTTCGACGGTGACAAACCCCTTGGAGTCGATTCTCCCCGAATACTTGATGAAAATGTCTGCGTTCAAGGTCAAACTGGCGATGTATGCCAGGTCTTCATCGTTTCCGGCAATGTCGTTTTGCAGCTGGACGATGTGGTCAATTTCAGATGATCCTTCTAGGGACTTGATTTCGTAGTGCTTGTCCGCGAGATAGTCGTTGATGCCGTCCATCGTTGCTTTCACGAAGGGATTGCTCGTCAGTTGTTGCAGCGCCGAAATTCCGCTCCCGTTTTTTTCGGGGATGACCATGATGACTGGTTTTGCATAATTGTCCACTTCTTTATTCGCATTGGAATATTCCGCCTTGGAATATTTGGAAGCCTTTTTCTTGTCCTTGGAATCTAATTCGCTATAGGCTTTGTTGGCCCGCTTCCGAATGGCGTCATTGTCGCCAGCACAGGCCGTTTGCACAAAAAAGAACAGGAGCAAAAGCAAGAAAGGAATAGTTTTCATATATGATAAAAATATGTAAACGATAAGGGTGCGTCAAGAAAAAAATGAAAAAATTCTTTTTTTTGTCTGAAAGATGTACTATTTAAAAAAAACTCTATATATTTAGGTGAGGATAGCAATTAGAGGTTTAGGTGTGAATTATGTTAGAAAAGTGGTTTTGGCTTCCTGATTTTGCCTCGGATATGGGAATCTGGGAAGATGATCTTGAGGGAATCGATCCCGGTGCAGATCATTCCTTTGTTTCCTACGAGAGTATGGTCCCGTACATGGATCATTTGTTCGACATGCCTGGCATTGCCGAAGCCTCTGTTGTGGTGGGGTGGGGGCTCGGGGCGTTTCTGATGTTGAAGAATGCCGAAAAGCGTCCGAAGGGACAAATGTGGAAGCTCCTTTCGCCCTATGCCGACTATTGTTCCGAACAGGGCAACTGGACCCCCGAAAACTTGTCTTTCATTGCACACCAGACGGTGACTGCCGTCGAAGCGACTCTTAACGCGCTTTATGAACCGATTGAAAACGAATTTGGCGACTGGCAGGATGATTGGTTGAAAAAGGCCAGGTCAATGAGTCCCGAGCTGATGTTTCAGGGGTTGGAATACATGGCACGCAATCGGATAGAAACCCCGATTGCAGGCCTCGACAATGTCCAGGTTCTCTACGGTAAGCTAGACCAGGCTATTTCTCCTGCTATGACGTTGGAATTGAAGGACATGCTGCCCGGGGTTGAATTTAAGGAGCGTCCCAAGGCGGGACACTGGCCTCCAATGCTTTTGTTCTAGGTCGTTTTTTTGCGGAAAAATCCCGCAAAAAGCGTTGTCAGCAGATAAAAGGCGAAAAACAGAAGGAGACCTTTTTCGACAACATCGCCGATATGGCTGTAAAGGGTGTCGCGTGTCTTGAGCGGCATCTTTCTTTGTATGACCCGGTCGGTAAAAATTTCTGTGTTTCCGTCAAAGTGGCCGTACTGGTCGACAAACGCCGATACGCCGCTGTTTGCAAGGCGGGCCATGGGCATGCCGTTTTCGATGACTCGGTAACGGATTAGGTTCAGGTGCTGGTAGGGGGCGGTGCTTCTGCCGAACCAACCGTCGTTAGTGATATTCACCATTAGCCTGGAACCTTCTCGCATCGCTTCGCGGACAAGGTCTCCGAAGATGGCGTCGTAGCAGATGTAGGGGGTCCACGAGAAGGGCTGGTAGACTGGGGTTTCCTTGCCTGCAACGAAATCGCCTTCGCCAAGGTCCACGTAATTCAATATGGGGAACACTTCGTCGAACGGAATACGTTCGCTGAAGGGAACCAGGTGTTTCTTGATATAGCGCTTCGGGAAAGCCTTCGTGTTGGGTGTGAACAGGAACGATGCATTGTAGATGTCAAACTTGCGAATGCTTTTGGGCGGGTTTCTTCGGTAGTCGAGTGCTCCAGTCAAGATGCTTGCGTTCTTTTCATTTGCGGTCTCTTGCAGCAAGTCGATAACACGCGGCTGCCTGCGAATGTGGTCGGGAATTGCGGTCTCCGCAAGTACGATTAGGTCTGCGCCGTCCTTGACGCTGTCGTTTACCATGCCGACGGTCTTTT
Organism: Fibrobacter sp.; assembly: GCF_045601785.1. Classification (GTDB taxonomy): domain Bacteria; phylum Fibrobacterota; class Fibrobacteria; order Fibrobacterales; family Fibrobacteraceae; genus Fibrobacter. Next base: position 12,034 of record NZ_JAZSAF010000064.1, on the reverse strand, counting down.
TGACGATGGCGTCGAATCGTTCCTTGCTCCACTTGGCGCCTTGCTGAATGCTTGGCTGTATGAGTGCAATGGTGGGGTTTCCTTCACTATCGGCACCATGGAACGGCTGCGCTTCGGCCCTTGAAAGGGTGATGCTCCCTTGGATGAGTAGTGCAATAAAGATTACTGCGGGTAGCGCCAAAATAGGAAGGGCTCTTTTCATGTTCTTGGCGTTGCAGAACAGGTGCGCTACGGCTTGGTTTGATCCGACCACCAGAATGGTGTATCCAAATATTCCGATGTACGACAGCATCTGCAAAAGTTCGAGATGGTTCCCAAACACATAGCCCAGGTGGCTCCACGGAAATGCGAAGTCTCCGTAGGTGCGCGTCATTTCAAGGCCCGCGTAGAATACGGGATACAGTGCGAGCAAAACGGGGCGTAACTTTGCGGGTGAATCTTTGGCGAGCGTGTACACAAAACCCGCCAAGGTGTTGTAGGCGCTAAAGAAAGCAATCAGCAAAAACAGCCCAAAGAGGATCAGTCCCGAAGGAGCTGTCTCCACGTGCATCACATTATAGATCCAATAGTAGTTGATGCTGTTGTAGAGCATTCCCGACCAAAATGTGGCGAACAGGGCTTGCCCACGGGAATACTTATTCAAGACGATGAACCAAGGCGTGAGAAGGAGGAGTGCGGCAGGCCCAAGCGGCATGGGCGGGTATGCGAAAGCGAAAAGTCCCCAAGAAAACGCTGATAGCAGAAGGGCGATGCGCGAGTCCTTATCCTTGATGTGGTGAAAATTCCATCTGGCAAAGAGCGATATCCAGAAGAGTCCGATGGGACACGAAGTCAAAATGATCTGAATGAGTCCGGCATGGCCTGCTCCCTTGATGTCTCCGATGTTGTAGTCGAGAGCGAGGAAGAGGAAGGATACGATGGAAAACGAAAAAAGGACTCGCTTGAAGAAGCTTCGGATGTTTTTGAAAAAGAAAAACGGCAGGGTGGCGATGAGCGGAAGAATCTGTTGCCACTGCGTGTAAAGTCCTGGTGTGTTTGGACGCGTTGCAAATGCAACGATTTCAGCAATAAGAAGCGTTGCCAGGTAAATCCAGTAAATTCTAGGAAGGGCTTTAAGTCGAGTCTTAATCTTATTCAACATATTTTCGATTTTTTTATCCCACATTTCACATCTGTTACAGACCGCTCTTATCCTTTGGATTGAAGATTAGCACGAATTCACCTTTGGGTGGGTGCCCCTTGAAGTGTGCCGAGAGCTCCGACGGGGTTCCGATCAGGTGCTCCTCGAACTTCTTGGTGAGTTCGCGCATCAGGGCGACCTTGATTTCACCAAAGACCGTCCCGATTTCTTCGACGAACTTGTCGATGTTGTGCGGACTTGCATAAAAGATCTGTGTTGCTTCTTCGTCTTTCAGTTTTTCGAGCAGGTGGATACGCTGGGCACTCTTCTTGGGCGAGAAATATTGGAAGCAGAAATGGTCCGTCGGCATACCGCTCGAAACAAGAGCCGTAATCATGGCGCAGGGCCCTGGAATGGCGCGGACATCAATTCCTTCGCGTACACACTGCCGCACTAGGTTGAATGCGGGGTCGGCAACGCCCGGCGTGCCAGCGTCGCTCACAAGTGCTATGTCGCCTTCGTTTTTCAGAAACTCCACATATTTCGGGGTCACCTTTTCCTTATTGAAGTCGTGGTAGGCTTCCATGGGCGTATTGATGCCATAGTTGTCGAAAAGGATGCGCGTGTGTCGCGTGTCTTCGGCAAGCACCAACGGGACTTCTTTCAAAGTTCGCACGGCACGGTAGGTGATGTCTTCCATGTTCCCGATGGGGGTCGCGACGATATAGAGTGTATGCATAATATGAAAGATAGTAATTGCTGGGACTGGGCTAGAAGTCTTGCGCGAGGTTTAAGTCGGTGCTTCGTTTCTGCTGCGTTTCAAACTTTAGGCGCTCCAGGAGCTTTCTGTGCATTTCCTGCGAAGCTCCATTGACAAGGTCTGCGCGCAGGCGAGCGAACCAGAAGGCTTCTATATGTTCGTTCTCGTTGAATTCAGCCTTGAACGTGAGCGTGCCATGGCAGTAAATGCGGGCTTCCATGTGATAATTCCATGTTTCGCCAATGGGCATGGCAGGCCAGAAGGGGATGAATGCCGCGCCGATGTTCCAGGAACTCTGTTCTGCATCGGGGGTGACCGAAGCATCGATGTGCGCAACACCTCGGCAGCTTTCCATGGGGTAGCTCGTTGTGTCAACGGCAAATGAGTAGGCCCGTTGCAGGTTTGTGTCCAGGTAGACTGTCTTGTCGCCGAAGGATAGGGAAATCGGTTCAAAGAAGGGAATTGTCCGGGGATATTCCTGCAGGTCATACTTGGCAAGATTTACCGAACAACCCGCCAAGAGGCAGCCTGTCAGCGTAGCTGCACAAATTGATTTAGAAACGAAAAATCTCATTATTGAAAAATTAGTAAATTACTATCTTATGGACGATGTCCAATCCCGCTTACTTTATTTCAGATGCCCATTTGGGGGTGAATCCTCCGGGAGCCGTTCCCGATCGTGAAAAAGCACTGGTGCGCTTTATCGAATCTATCAAGGGGCGTGCCTCTCATCTGGTCATTGTGGGGGATTTGTTTGAGTTCTGGTACGAATACAGCGATTATGTCTGCCGGAACCATTTTGACTTGTTCTTTGCCCTGCACGAATTGGTGAAGTCCGGTTGCGAAGTCCATCTTCTGCAAGGAAACCATGACTTTGCGTATGGGGATTTTTTTCCAAAATCGATTGGAGTGCAGGTTCACAAAGAAATTGTCGTCGAAATACAAGGAAAACGCGTTTTCTTTAGGCACGGCGATGGGGTGGCAAAGTCCGATTTCGGTTACCGCATCATGCGTCGGGTTTTAGATTTTCCCTTGAACCGCTGGCTGTTCCGCCAAATCCATCCGGATTGGGGAATGGCACTTGCTCGCTTTGTTGGCCGCAATAGCCGCAGGGTAGGCGAATCGCGCGTCATCAAAATGGATGAGTACCTGCATTGGGGCGCCCGTATGCTCCGCAAAAACCGTTGCGACTACTGTATCCTGGGACACCATCATGTCTCGGGCATCTGGAATGTCGAAAACGGCGTTGTCGCATCTTCTGGCGAGTGGATAAAAAAACTCACCTACCTCCAGATGGAAGCAGGCGAGTTGACACTTAAGGAATTTGAAGCCTAGTTGCTGTTCTGGGCGTCGTTCGCCCTAGTTTCTGTAGACTTCATCATTTTCTTGCTGGCGTTTTCACCCCAGATCCAGGCGACAACGTCGGTATTTGCAAACTTGTCCCACATGTCATCGAGCCAACACCAGTGATGGGTTTCGCCCTTTTCATCGGTGATGGTCCACTTTTCAGGCGTGGCAGAGAAGGTCATCTTGATCGGCTGGGGCTTGCTGAAACTGTCGTATCCGGACGATTCGGCAGCAGGCGGGTCAATCTCAATGGTCCAGGACTTGCCCTCGGTCCTTTTGTAGATGGCGATGTTGTAGGCAATGAGGATGACTACCAGGATGATTGCTCCCTTGAAGTTCTTCTTGCTCAAGAAGAAAATCAGAAGAAGCACCATCAACACGGCGAGTGCTCCAAGGTTATAGTGGGTCGTATAGAATAGTTTTAGAATGTCTATCATGATAGACCTCTCTGTCTAGGTTACTTTTTGGACGACTTTTCGGCGGCTTTCTGGCTTGATACCAGTGCGGCTACGCTAAAGGTGATTGTTTTACCGTCAACCTTGCATTCGGTACGGAAACTCTGCTTGGGGAGCTGGAGGCCGTTTGCCGAGAAGGTTCCCATGAACGATGCGTTGGCATGGCTTGCGATGGTGCGCACGTTAATGAACCCCTTGTCCTTGCTGAAGGTGAGCTTGAAGACCTTCTTCACGCGATCGTAGTCGGCGATCATGGTCTTGTTGACGGTCGTGTTGACGGCGTCTCTGGTGTGACGGTCGAAAATGATGGTGCCACGGGAATCGATTGAGAGCATGGTTTTGTTCGCGATCGAGTTGCGGCAGGCAATCAGCTGCCAAGGACCTTTCTTCTTGGTGGCATTCTTGCTTGAGAAAATATACTTGTTGCCTTCTTTTTCCAGTTCGTAGGGGCCCGTGACGATCTTTTCGCCGATGGCGTTCAGGGCGCCCTTGATGTAGAGAAACTTGGACTTGGTCGAATTGACTCCGACAATGAAGCGGAAGGAGGTCGTCTTTGCTTCTTTGGTGGGGGTGATGGCGATACGCTTGCCGGCAGGGTCCACTTCGATGTCGGCATAGGGGCCGATTTCTACGATTTCACCCTTCTTGGACGATTCTTGCTTGGCCATCTTGTCGAGTTTCATAGCCTTGATGGCTTGTTCTGGAAACCGCAGAAAACCGCGAATATCCATTTTTACAATGATATTATCCATAAACACCTCTTTTTGTTTATTTGTGGTTTTCTAGGTAAACTAATAAAAAAAATTAACAAAATCAATACTTATAAGAAAAAAAGCACAAAAACTGTTCACAAAAAGTTTTTTTTATATGTTTTTCTGCAAGAATTTGTCCTAGTTTATGGAGATAAATTGTCGCGGATAGAATTTGTTAGTGTTTTTTGCAGGGGATCCCCGCCACGAACAACAATTTGTATTTTTTTGAGATTTTGGATTTCTTCTTTGGTGCGTTCTTCGTGTTGCTTGCGGTCCATTAAAACGATGATCCGTTCGCCTTGAGCGTTGATTTTATCTGTATCTGCGCGCAGTGATGTTCGCACCAGGAATTTGGGGTAAAGAAACCCATATTTCCGGTGAATGGAAGAGGCGATGTCCAGGATGGGGTCGATAAGAATCGTGTAAGAATCCTTGGTGGATTGCTGTGCGGCAAGGATTGCTCCCGTCCCGCGCCCCGCAATGTAACTGGGAATATTCCCATTGACTTGGGATGCACATTCCTTGATCTGCTCGGCGTCTTTTTCGAAGGTTTCAGCGCTTGGAGTACCCTTGTTTTCTCCTGAACCGCGATAGTTGAATGTGACGACGCTCACATTGGGGATGGAATCGATTTGTGCCAAAAACTGGGCGGCGTCCTCGTCGGCTTCGGGGTAGTAGAGGAGAGTCTTCGCGTTCTCGCTTCCGATGCTAAAACCGTGCAGGACTGTTCCGTCCTCGAGCGTGCAGGTGAGAGCCTTCGCCTTACTGCGGATCGCTTCGTTTGCTTCTTTGTGGTAGATGGCGCGCGGAAATGCGTTCCTGCGTTCCGTAAGGGCCAGGTAGAACACCATACTGACATAAATGACGCACAGAATGCCTGCGATGCGAAGAAGCCGGAATGCGACTGCTTTCAGAAACACGGCGATTTTGGGAAGGGGCTGATTCATGGTGCCAAATGTAGAAAAAGGCGGTGTGGCGCTCGGAAACGAAAAAGGACTTTCGCCTGATTCCAGACGAAAGTCCAAAGGATGGGATTGGGTGTTCCTTGAATATATCTAAAAAAAAGCGGAAGCGTATCACTTCAAAATGCAAAAGTGTTCCCGATGTGTTCTTTTTACAAAGAATAACGCATTTTTACGATAAAAACCTGAAAAAGGGTGTTCCCAAAAAATGAAGAAAAAAGTATATTTAAAAGTGATGAACGTATACGCTTACTACAACTATCGAAAGTACCTGCAGGACTACTACGATTACCGCAAGTCTGTGCAACGCTACTTTTCTTACAGGTCCTTCGCCAAGAAGGCGGGGTATTCCTCGTCGGGTTTCTATTTGGACCTGGTCCGAGGGCGCAAGTCGCTTACGCCTCAGATGTTGCCCAAGTTTATTGCGGCTCTCGGCCTGAATGAAAAGGAGGGCCGCTATTTCACCTTGATGGTTGATTTTACGCATGCGACGACTCCGGCGTCGAAGCAGGCCATCTTCGAACAGATGTCCGCCCTTCTTCCGAGCACGATCAAGTCGCTGACCAAGAGCCAACAGGAATATTATAGTAAGTGGTATTACGTGGCCGTCCGTGAGACATTGTCCGTCCTGAACATTGGCCCCAAGAACATCCAGGAACTAGCCCTGTTCCTGAATCCCCGTATTACGCTGCCGCAGGCGAAGCAGGCTATTCAGCTGCTGTTGTCCCTGCAGCTGATCGAACTCGACGACAAGGGCTTCTACCGTTCGGTGAACAAGGCCATTTTCAGCGGCTCCGAGATTGCGCCGCTGTTCGTCCATCAGTTCCAGAAGCAGATGATTGATCTGGGCAAGGACGCCTTGGACCATTACAGTACCGAACGCAGAAATGTATCTTGTATGACCATGAGTGTTTCTGCCGAAGGTCTCGAACGCATCATCAGCAAAATCGATCTGTTCCGTAAAGAGGTCGTGGATATTATCCGCTCCGACGAAGGCGAGACGATGGTGTGTCAGATGAATATTCAGTTTTTCCCGCTGAGCAAGGAAAAGGTGGATCTGCCGCCGGAAACCGAGGAGGAAAAATGAGAAAGAAGTTTTCCCTTTTGATGGGTCTTGTATCGGCTTTTGCTTTGTCTATTGTGGCATGCAGCAACGACAAGGTTGCTGGTACAGTTACAGATACCGGGAACACCATTGCCGAAGAACGGCCGCTGATAAGTGGTGTCGTGCACCGTGTCGATGGGACCCCTGCAGCAGATGCCATGGTGCGCATGGCTCGTATGGCTGTCTACGATACCGTTTTGCACATTCCTGAACAGGTCGAAGTCTACACCGATAGTGACGGTGTCTATGCTTTTGACTCGGTCATTTCGGATACGTTCCAGCTGGCAGTGATTGATACTTCCGCTGCGGAAATCTTCTTCCTGCCGCGCACCACCTTGGAATCAAAGGCTCTCGACAGCATCAAGCTTGCGAAGGCGGCCGTGGTGAATTTTGTGCTCTACTTCGAAGATGTCGAAGATTCGGCCGTTTCCGTGGGTGGTCACTTCAGAACCTGTCTCTCGGGTACGCCATTCTGCGAAGACATGTTTGCTTCCGACACGACCTTCATGCTGATTCCCGCCGGAGACTGGGATTTGGAATTCTTCCCGGGAGATTCCATGACGGTGGCCCGCATGCAGTCCCTTGGTTTTGCGGACAGCCTTATTTTCCGCAATTGGAACTTGAACAAGATCAAGGCAGGGGATACCGTGACTCCAGGTCCGTTTGTTTGGAGTACGACGACCGAAGTTGATACCTTAATCAAGGAAGCTGAAAATGTCGCTCGGATTTCGGGAAAGGTGCTGTGCAAGAACGGCAATCCCTGTGCGGATGTCGAAGTCATGCTGATCAAGGACATCTACGGATTCAATTTTGTCGAAGGCGACTCGATGGTGTTTGATGTCCAGACCACGACCGACAGTCTTGGTCGCTGGTGGTTGCCTGTTCCCGATTCCCTGCCCGGCGACTCCTTCCGTTTCGAGTTCCGAAAAATGCAGGACGATCTGGTGACCCAGGTGGGTGTGTCTCGCTACCTGACCAAGAAGGAAATAGAAGGCTTGAAGGACACCTTGAAAGTCAAGGAAGTATCCCTTTCGAAGCCTTCCGCCTTGGAAAGTGGCGTGAACCTGGTTATCGACCGTGATGATACGACCCAGTCGAATAATTGCATGGTAAACAGCGTTGTGGTGGGTATCAAGGGAACGTCGCACTTTGTGCGTGATGCGACCTGCAACCCTATTATGCTGTCGGATCTTCCTATTGGGAACCAGAAAGTGGTCCTTTATTCTGGAATTCCGAAGGCGGTTGACGCCTTGCGCAAGTCGGACATGCCGATGTCCTTCTATGTGACGCTAACGACAGTATCGCTCCCCGAAGGGAACATCCAGAGGCAACAGTGGATGACCTACACTCCACCAAATCAAAATATTTTCAAATAACCCCTTGCCGAAGGGAATCTTATTTACTAAATTTGGGGGCGCATTGAGCTATGGTGTAATGGTAGCACAACAGATTCTGACTCTGTTTGTCTAGGTTCGAATCCTGGTAGCTCAACGAAAAACTCTTTGTTCATACCCCTGAACAAGGAGTTTTTTTTATAAAGTCACAAACGCAAATCACGAATCTCTAATTACGAACTACTTCCTACTATATTTGTACCATGGAATTCTTTGACTACTACGAGAAGCTTTTCGGCGAACGCTGGCCAGGGCTCCTTGAAGCCCTGAAAGGGGAAGGCTGCGCGGTCGAGCTTCGGTTCGGTGATTCGCTGGAGCCTTACTTTTTGGATGAAGCTTCTGTTTTTGCAGCAAAGGCTTTGGATGTTAAACCTGGTGACGATGTGCTAGACATGTGCGCCGCTCCGGGCGGCAAGACCCTGGTTCTTGCATCCATGCTTAAGGGCGAAGGTTCCTTGCAGAGTAACGACCGCTCTCCTGACAGACGCCTGCGCTTGCAGCATGTTATTGAAAACAGTCTGCCGGAAGCCTTTCGTTCTGTAATTCGCGTGACCGGCTATGATGGCGTGAAGTTTGGTCTACACAAAAAGGAGTGCTTCGACAAGATTTTGCTGGATGCCCCGTGTTCCTCGGACCGCCATGTGCTGAATTCGCCTGCACATCTCGAGGTGTGGTCGGCAAAGCGCGTCAAACGCTTGTCGGTGGAACAGGGGGCACTGCTTGCATCCGCCGTAGATGCGTTGAAACCGGGCGGGACCGTTGTCTATGGGACTTGTGCCTTGTCTCCGCTGGAGAATGACGATGTCGTCCGCAAAATTCTGAAGAAACGACCTTCGATGCACATGGTTGAAATCCCCGACCTTTTGCCGGGGGCGGATCGCACAGAATTTGGCGTGCATATTCTACCGGACCATTCCGAAGGACGTGGCCCCATCTACTGCGCAAAGCTTGTGAAGGAATAAAATTTCGATAAAAAACTCCACGAAAATTCGTGGAGTTTCGCTTACAATCTAGATGCGGATTAGACGTTCTTGACGCAGCGGACGGAGATGGCGTCGGAGCGGTAAACCCCTTCGAGGTCCATGGAGTTTTCGGTGATGCTCATGCGATAGGCATTTGTCTTACCGTATTCGTCCTTGCTCCAGAAGCGGGCGCGCTTGCCGAACTGGCAGAAGGTGCCGTTGTTGAAGCGGTAACCGGCAGGGAGTGCAAAGAATCCGACACTGTCTTCGCCGGGGTGCTGCCAAATGCATTCGCTACGCAGTTCAATACCATTGGAGTTGTCGGGGAAATTGTTCATCAATTCTTCCCATTCCTTGAGGCTAGGAATGTGCCAGCCTTCGGGGGCGATTCCCTGGAAGTTATCTTCCTTTATCTGGTGGTACATCTCGATGTCCTTTGCCGGGGATTGTTCCGTATATTCGTCCGGAATGCCCAGGGCGGAAGTCCAGGTGTAGAGTCTTCCGAACTTCTTCACGTTTTCTTCGTCGTTTTTGGGGGCGAAACTACCTTCTGCCTTGTAGCGCAAGTTTTCGGCCATCCAGATCTGGTTGCCAATTTTGACGGTGTGGTAGGTTTCGCCGTCGCGGGTATCCGTAAATGTGCCGTACTTGAATGAGCTGTTGTTTTTGGCGAGGCAATCGTCATAGGATATCTTGTTCTGGGCATCGGGGGATTCCTGTTTCGATGCCTTGGAAATTTTCATACCGATGCGGACCGCAGCGATGATGACGATTATAAGACCGATGATGTTGAATACGATGAAGGAGGTGTGCATATTTTATCCTTTCTTAGAAAATTCGTTTAAAATATAAATAAATTTCTTTCTTTTTTAATTTTTAAACCCTAGTTCAGTGCCCAAGGGTCGAATTTCTGTTTGAGATTTTCCATGCGCTCGCTCCGCCACTTTTTTCTTGAATTCGGGATCTTTCATAAAGCGCTTGAACCACGGAAGCTTGAGCATCCAAATGCGGTCCAGTTCGTTGGCGTAGGGTGTCCAAAGGCTGTTTCCGAACGCCAGGTCGTAGTCCCAAAATGGCCCGAATTTCAATTTTCCTTCTCTTTTGAATGTCATAAATTTTTGATAATATACCTATTTTGATATCTCTTGTAATCAAAAAAGAGCCCCAATCGACTAGATTGAAGCTCTCTTGTAATGGAGAAATTTTTTATTCCACGTATTTCTTGATCAGCCGGATCATCAAATCGGCGAGTTTTTCCACTTCGTGGTCTCCTACGGACGCTTCGATATGGGAATAGCCGATGCCGCTGTCGTCGGTGAGGAATACATAGGTGCCGCCCGTGATAATCTCGAAGAATCGCAACATGGATTCTGTATCCTTGTCAACACCGCTTGCCGCTACGGGAATAAGCTTGATGCCATGCTTGGCGTAGAGGGTTATCGATTTCTGGAGGCTTTCGATGACGTCGTCCTGATGGTGTGCGGGGGCATCGAGAATCAGGAATGCGATGCGTGCACGAGCCGATTCGTTCCAGGAAAAGTTCTGTAACGAAGATTCGAGCGCTGTGTGTACCGCTTCGGGGTAGTCGCCGCCGCCGCTTGCCACCTGTTCGTCGATGAATGTCTGGGTGTTGGCGACGTCTGTGGAAAAGTCCTTGCCTTGGATGACGTATTCGTCATCCTCATCGCGGTAGAATTCGACTGCTGTGCGTAATGCGACATTAGTTTCCGAGTGGGCGTGGTCTATGATGTATTTGAGGTCCGATTGGAGGAATCGGATTTCGTCGCCCATGGAACCGGTGGCGTCAACGATAAAGGCTATGTCTGCCTTGGCATCGGCTTGCTTGGCGTCGCTGGTAATCGTGTTGATTTTGAGTTCATCGCTTAAGATAGAAAGCTTGACGGGGTCTTCAGAGACTTTGCCGTTAACTTTCAACGAGAAATCTTTGGCGTTTACGGTTTCTTTGGTTGCGTCGTCGAATAATCTTACCCAGCAGTAGGCGAGGCCCTTGTTGTCGGTCTTGGTGGCAAATTCTACGTCTTTGCCGTTAAGAAGTTCTACAGAAACGTTGGCCAAGCCGGTACCGTTTTCATCAACAACCTTTACTACTGCAAGCGTTGTGGGGTGAAATTTCCAGTAGGTCGTCTTGTCAGAAAATTCGCCCGTCAGGATGTCTGCCCAGGCACTCCAATTATCCAAATCGTTCCATTCGGAGGCCGTGAGCAGGCCATAGGTTTTCCCATTATATTCCCCAAAATCTCCGCCGGGTGCATAGTCAATTGGAACGTATTCATCTACGAGCATTTCGGGTTCCATGACGGATGGAGCTTCTGTGGCGTCATAAGATGCAGACACCATGAAGTCGCCCTTGTAAGAATCGCGAACGACGATTACTCCATCTTCGGAAAAGCCAAACTCGTTGGAAAAGCCGCTACCCTTGGTTTCGAAGGTGGCTCCGTTTTCTGTTTCGATGTTTTGATTCTTGTGGATGAGTGTGTCTTCGGTTGTTTCCTCGTCGCTATTGTCTGCAATATCCGCTATATCGGCGCTGGTGCTGCTGTCGCTACAAGCGGCGCACAACAAGCTTAGTGCAAACCCTATCGAAAAAAAGATTTTGGATTTCATAGAACCCTCCTTATCTATGCCTAATATAGATAGAACAAAAACGAGACGCAATAGTGTCGCTAGAAAAAGCTTTTTTTGATGTTTTATGTCACAGGGTTTTGTTTGACTCTATTCCACGACCAGCGATTTGTCGTAAATGTAGTCGACTTCTTCGGGCGTGATTCCTCCGGGAACGAGGTCCAGCTTGGAGCGGTTCACCTTCATGGCGGCGGCGAACTGGTCGCGCATTTCGCGCGAAACCTTGCATTTACCGATGAGCTTGTCGAGCATCGCGGCGAAATCGGCGGTACCTTTGAGGCCTAAAAGTTCCAAGATGCGCTTGACATCTTCGGGAACCTTCTTTTCGCAGATTTCCACGTAGGCGGCGAGGAAGTAACCGACGGCGGGGCCGTGGGGCACGCCCTGGTGCAGCGTGAGGTCGTAGCTCATGCCGTGCGGAATCGTGGTGCTCGTGTGCGCGATGGACATGCCCGCGATAGTCGAGGTGAGCATGAGTTTTTCGTAAAGGCCTTCGTCGACGGGAGAGTCGGAGAGGAGCGCGTCCTTGAATTC